>NZ_JBSGJA010000001.1:121377-1079136 GCF_053605345.1 Amycolatopsis sp. NPDC003865
GGGCACCCGCGACACCACCGCCGCACCCCGCACCCCGCCACCACCGCCGGGCACCCGCGACACCACCGCCGCACCCCGCACCCCGCCACCACCGCCGAACTGCCGCGGCACGGCCACCTCACCCCGGCCCCGGCCGGCCTCTTCCAGGCCTTGTGACCCCGTCACCGGATCACCTCCAGCTCGCGGGTACGCCCGTCCCGCACCACGACTTCGCGGTCCGAATACGCCGCGACCCGGGGTTCGTGCGTTACCAGCACCACCGCCGCTTCGCGCTCGCGGGCCGCCGTGGTCAGCAGCTGCATCACCTGCTCGCCGTTCAGGGAATCCAGTGCTCCCGTCGGCTCGTCGGCGAACACCACCCGCGGGCCCGTCACCAGAGCCCGCGCTACCGCGACACGCTGGCCCTGCCCGCCCGACACCTCGCCCGGGCTGCGGCCGGCGATGCCCTCCAGCCCGAGCTCGGCCAGCATCTCGCGCGCCCGGCGGGCCGACGCCCGGCCGCGCTCCCCGTTCAACCGCAGTGGCAGGGCCACGTTCTCGAGGCACGTCAGCTCGGGGACGAGCTGGCCGAACTGGAACACGAACCCGAAGTCGGTGCGGCGCAACGCCGACCGCGCGCGGTCCGTCAGCGCCGCGAGGTCCTCGCCCTGGTAGCGGACCGTGCCCTCGTCCGGCCGGACGATCCCGGCCAGGCAGTGCAGCAGCGTCGACTTGCCCGCCCCGGACGGCCCCATCAGCGCCACGACCTCGCCGGCGCACACCCGCAGGCTCGCCGCCGTCAACGCGTCCGTGGGCCCGTACGCCTTCCGGACGCCGGCCGCCTCCAGCAGCACGGTGCTCACGCGACCTCCTCCGCCAGCTGGTCGAGCCGGGCGGTGGTCAGCTCCAGCCAGCGGAGGTCGGCCTCCAGGTGGAACAGCGCGTGGTCGCAGACCAGCTGGTCGACCAGGTCGCCGCCGGTCTTGCGGCGGGTCAGCTCGCGCATCGCGTCGAGGTGGGCCGTGCGCTGGACGTCGAGGACGTCGGCGGCCGGGCGGCCGGACAGCAGCGCGAGCACCACCTTCGTGTACAGCGTGTTCTGCAGGTACGCCTCGGGTTTCTCCGGGGTCGCCAGCCACGTGCCGACGTCGGCGACCCCGGCCTCGGTGATCGCGTACCGCTTCCGCTCCGGCCCGCCGCCCGCCTCGGTGCCGTCGGCCTCGACGAGTCCCTGCTTCAGCAGCCGGGCCAAGGTCGAATAGACCTGGCCGTAGTGGACGCGCCGGTCGTGCCCGAACCGGTCGTCGTAGGCGCGCTTCAGGTCGTAGCCGTGGCGCGGCCCGTTCTCCAGCAACCCGAGCAGGGTGTGTCCGATCGACATGGGCCGAACTGTACACGACGTGTATAGCCGGAGTGCATAGTGATCACCCGATCAGGGTTCGCAGTGGCGTGGCGGGCCGTCCGAGCAGGTCTTCGAGGTCCGGACCGGTGACGGCGAACTCGCCGCGACGGGCGGCGCGGAACATGCCGAGCAGCAACGCGGCCCGGTCTTCCGGGACGCCGTGCCCGACCAGGCCGGCCACCCACTCGTCGTCGTCCACGACCACCCGGCGGATCGTGCGGCCGGTGAGGTCGCCCAGCATCTCCGCCACCTCCGACAGGTCGTACGCGACCGGCGCGGTCAGCGGCGGCGTCGCGCCGTCGAACCGCCCTTCGTCGGCCAGGACGACCGCCGCGGCTTCGGCGAGATCGGCGTGCGCGGTCCACGACACGGGCCCGTCGGCGGGCGCGACCAGCTCACCGGTCTCCCGCGCCTGCCCCACCAGCAACGGCACAGTGCTCGCGTAGAACCCGTTGCGCAGCGCCGTGTACGGCCCCGCCGCCAGGTGCCGCTCGGTCGCGGCGTGGTCGGGCATCGGCGCGAACAGCGAGTCTTCGGCCGCCGCCTGGTGGCTCGTGTAGAGCACGCGCTCGGCACCCGCGTCCCGCGCGGCGTCGATCGCCGCGACATGGTGCCCCAAGGCCGCTTCCCCCGTTTCGTCCGTCGAGACGACGAGCACCTGGGAAGCGCCTTCGAACGCGTGGGCAAGCGACTCCGGATCGGCGAAGTCGCCACGCCGGACCCGCACCCCGCGTCCGGCGAGACCGGCAGCCCGGCCGGGCTCCCGCACACTGACGCCGACCCGCTCGGCCGGCACGCGCCGGAGCAGCTCCTCGACGATCCGGGAACCCAGCTTGCCGGTTCCCCCGGTGATCACGATCATGGTCCGACCCTTCGATTGGTTACCATCGATATTAACCACGTTAGCACCAGTGATAGCAACTATGAGTTATCATCGGAACCATGGCGAAGGACCGGAGCGAGACGCGGACGCGCATCCTCGACACCGCCGCGCGGCTCCTGCACGACGAAGGCGCGGCCGCGCTCACCATCCGCGCGGTCGCGCGGGCCGCCGGCCTGCAGGCGCCCGCGCTCTACCGGTTCTTCGAGGACAAGGACGCACTGCTCGACGCCGTCGCCGAGCACGTTCTCGCCGCGTACGTCAGCGAGAAGAAGCCCAACGAAGACAGCGATCCGGTCGAAGACCTCCGGACGGGCTGGGCCGCGCACATCGGCTTCGGCCTCGCCAACCCGGCCCTGTTCGGCCTGCTCGTGACGCCGGGCCGGGAGTCCCCGGCGGCCGAGGCGGGCCTCGCGGTGCTGCGCGCCCGGGTACGCCGGGTCGCCGAAGCCGGCCGGCTCCGCGTCCCCGAGCCCCTCGCCGTCGAGCTGATCCACGCGGCCGGCACGGGCGCGGTGCTCACGCTGCTGGCCCGCCCCGCCGAAGGCCTCGCCGACGCGATGTACGACGCCGTGGCCGCCCGGATCCTGACCGGCGCACCGGCCCCGCCCGCCATCCCGCCGGAGCCGCCGACGCTCACCGCCGCGGAGCGCGCCCTCTTGCAGGAGTGGCTCGACCGCGGCTGAGCGGTTCGTGTGCATTTTCCGTCGCGATGTAACAACTATCCGGCTTCCGGCGCCATAGGGGACGGTCCGGTCCCCGCGCACCAGGAGTCCTCGTGATGCCTTTCAGGTTCCCCCGAAGATCGCGCCGCACCCTCGCCGCGGCGGTCGTCGTCCCGCTCGCCGGCGCACTGGCGGTGGCCGTCGCGGCACCCGCCGCCGCCGTGCCCACCGGCTTCGCCGACACCGTCGCGATCGGCGGCCTGACCTCGCCGACCGCCGCGGCGTTCGCCCCCGACGGCCGCGTGTTCGTCGCGGAGAAGAGCGGCCTGGTCAAGGTTTTCGACTCCCTCGCCGACCCGACGGCGACGGTGTTCGCCGACCTGCGGACGCCGACCCAGGACTTCTGGGACCGCGGCCTGCTCGGGCTCGCCGTCGACCCGGCGTTCCCCGCCCGGCCGTACGTCTACGTCTCCTACACCCTCGACGCCGTCCCCGGCGGCACCGCGCCGCGGTGGGGCGACACGTGCCCGACGCCGCCCGGCGCGACCGACCAGGGCTGCGTGGTCACCGGCCGGGTCTCCCGGCTCACCATGGGCCCGGACGGCACCGCCGTCAGCGAAAAGCCGCTCGTCACCGGCTGGTGCCAGCAGTTCCCCAGCCACTCGGTGGGCGCGCTGGCCTTCGGCCCGGACGGCGCCCTGTACGCGGGCGGCGGCGACGGCGCCAGCTTCAACTACGCCGACTACGGCCAGACCGGGAACGCCTGCGCCGATCCGCCCTCCCCCGCCGGGACCAACCTGACCCCGCCGAACGCCGAAGGCGGCGCGCTGCGGTCGCAGTCCCCGCGCCGCGCGGCCGGGCAACCCGTGCTGCTCAACGGCACGCTGCTGCGCATCGACCCCGACACCGGCGACGGCTTGCCCGGCAACCCCTTCGCGAGCAGCTCCGACGCCAACGCCCGGCGCGTGATCGCCTACGGCGCGCGCAACCAGTTCCGGTTCGGGTTCCGGCCGGGGACCGGCGAGCTGTGGGCCGGCGACGTCGGCTGGAACACCTGGGAAGAGATCAACCGCGTGGCGAACGCCGGCGACGCGGTGGCGGAGAACTTCGGCTGGCCGTGCTTCGAAGGCACCGCGCGCCAAGCCGGCTACGACGGCGCCAACCTCGACCGCTGCGAATCGCTGTACGCCGCCGGCGGGCAGACCGCGCCGTTCTACGCCTACAACCACAACGCCAAGGTCGTCGCGAGCGACCCGTGCCCGACCGGCGGTTCGTCGATCAGCGGCATCGCGTTCGAGTCGGGCAGCAACTACCCCGCCGCGTACGCCGGCGCGCTGTTCTTCGCCGACTCGTCGCGCGGGTGCATCTGGGCGATGCAGACGGCGAACGGCCAGCCGAGCCCGAGCCTGCTGGTGCCGTTCGTGACCGGCGCGAGCACGCCGGTGCAGGTGCTCACCGGACCCGGCGGTGACCTGTTCTACGTCGCGCTGGGCAGCGGCGAGCTGCGTCGCGTGAGCTACCCGGGCGGTACCAACCGGCCGCCGGTCGCCGCCGCCACGGCGACGCCGTCGAGCGGGCCCGCCCCGCTGACCGTGCAGTTCGACGGCACCGGGTCCACCGATCCGGACGCCGGGGACGTGCTGTCCTACGCCTGGGACCTCGACGCCGACGGCGCCTACGACGACTCGGCGGCCGCCCGGCCGGCGTGGACCTACACGACGGCCGCCGCGGTCGACGCCGGGCTGCGGGTGACCGACTCCCACGGCGCCACGGCCACCACGACGGTCCGCGTGACCGTCGGAACCCCGGCCGGGCTGGACCCGGTCCCGGTCATCGACACGCCCGCCGCGTCGCTGACCTGGTCGGTGGGGCAGACCATCGCGTTCTCCGGCCGCGCGATCGACGCGCAGGACGGCGAGCTGCCGGCTTCGGCGCTGTCGTGGCGGCTCGCGATCCGGCACTGCGCGGCCAACGGCACCTGCCACACGCACAACGTCCAGGACTTCCCGGGCGTCGCGTCGGGCACGTTCGTCGCGCCGGACCACGAGTACCCGTCCTACCTGCAGCTCTCGGTGACGGCGACGGACTCGACGGGCCGCACCGGGACGAAGACGATCGACCTGCAGCCGAAGACGGTGACGCTGAACTTCACGTCCAGCCCCGACCAGGCCCTGCTGACGGTCGGCGGGACGCAGCAGCGGACACCGTTCTCCCGCACGGTGATCGCCGGTTCGACGAACTCGATCAGCGCGGACAGCCCGCAGAACCTGCCGCCGCTCAACCTCAAGTACGCCTTCTCGAGCTGGGCGCACGGCGGGGCGCGGACGCAGAACATCGTCGCCCCGGCGACTTCCGCCACCTACCAGGCGAAGTACCGGCTCTGCTGGCTGCTGCAGCCCTGCTGAGCGGCTGACCCGGCCCCGCGCGGGGCCGGGTCAGCCCTGGGGCTCCTTCGTCTTCTCCGGCTTCGCCGGGTGGGTCTTCGACTCGTTCTGGCGCTTGCCCGCCTGCGTCGTCGGCTTGCCCTTCTCGGGGTCTGCCGCCACCGCGGGTTTCGAGGGGCTCGCCGGGGTGCCCGCCTGCCCGGACTTGCCGGGCTGCTGCTCGCCGGTCGTCTCGGCACCGGAGGCACCCGGGGTGGCCGACATGGAGGTCGTCGGCGAGCCCGAAGCCGGCGGGGCCTCGCCGGACGGCGCCCCGGCCGGGACCGGGGTCCGCGCGGCGCCCGGCGTGCCGGTCTGCTGGGCGGTCGTGCCCTCGCCGCCGGGCACCGCGTGCGGCGCCTCGCTGGACGTGCCCGCGCCGATCGTCACCGTCGTCACCAGCGCCGCGCTCGCGGCGGCTATCTTCGCCGCGGTGGCCCACGACAGGGCGGAGGCACCCGTGCCGGCGGCGACGCCGGACGAGGCGACGGTTCCGCCGGTGGTCAGCCAGTGCGTCACGACCGGGATGCCGAGGATGAGCGGGGCGACGGTGGCGGGCAGCTCCGCGTTGAGCTCCTTGAGCCCGGTGGCCAGCTTCCGGCAGTCCGCGCAGCGGTCCAGGTGCAGCGCGATCCGGTGGCCCTTGTGGTCCCCGACGCCGTCGCGCACCCACCGGGCGAGCTGGCCGGAGACGACCTTGCAGGTGCGGCGCCGGGCCTCGGGCACGTGCTGGTCCAGGTAGGCCTGCCGCAGCCCCTCCCGGGCGCGGTAGGCCAGGGCCGCGACGCTGTTGGGCGTCATGCCGAGGTCCTGGGCGATCCGGGCGGGCGACTCGCCCTCGATCTCCGTGCGCCACAGCACGGTCCGCCACCGCTCCGGCAGGCTCGCGAACGCGCCCGCGGCGACGCTGCCGTGCAGCCGGCTGTCCACGGGCTCGTCGCTGCCCGCACTCGGCAGCACGTCCGGAACCTCGGCGACCAGTGAGACCGCCGAGTCGCGCCGGCGCCAGCTGATCATCGTGTTCCGGATCGTCGTCAGCAGATAGGGCCGGAATTCTTCGTCCGGCCCCTCCCCCGCGCGCAGAATCCGCAGCACGCGGGTGAATCCTTCGGCGATGAGGTCTTCCCGTTCGGCTTCGCCGGACGCGATCGCGGCCGCCACCCGGCGGGCCGCGACCAGGTGCCGGTCGTAGAGCCTGCCGTACGCGGCGAGGTCCCCGCCGCGCACCGCCTGGATCAAGACCGCGTCGCTCGGGACGTCCGCCGTCCCGGCCACCGCCGGTGCCACCTCGGTCACCAACACCCCCTTCGCCCGTGCGCTTGCACGTGCAGAACGTCACGCGATAGTCGTCCAACGAGAGGCCCGGCGCAAGGTTTCGGCACCGAAAGCCCATTTTCTTCCGCGGTGAGTGTCCCGCACCCCCGTCTTGTCAGGCGACTGAGCACTCCGGCGCCGTTTCGTCCCGGCCCGCCGGGCGGCCGTTGCCCTTGTCCACTGTGGACGGTCGTTGTCCACGAGCAGCTCGGTCCGCGTTGCGGCCGACGACATATGCGAACGCTGTACAACCGATGCGCGGGTCTACGACGGCCCGATGATCCACGGCCAGGCGGTGAAACTTGTTCCCTTCCCCGCGTCGCGCACAAGCACTTGCGTCAACTCGGTTCAGCGCATAGAACTATAACGTGTTCTAGTCAGGCGGCGGGGAAGGGACTCCGATGGGCGAATCGACGATGCGGTATCCGAACCACCTCGGGCATCTGGTCGTCTCCGCCCTGAAGCGCCACCGGGACGCGCCGGTGATGACGCTGGGCGAGACGACGATGACCGGGGCCGGGACCGCCGAGCAGGTCAGCCAGTACGCCCAGGCCTTCGAGGAGCTCGGGGCCGGCACGGGCGCGGCGGTGGCCCTGCTGTCGCTGAACCGCCCCGAGGTCCTGCTGATCATCGCGGCCGGCCAGCTGCAGGGCTCGCGGCGGACCGCGCTGCACCCGCTGGGCTCGCTCGACGACCACGCCTACATCCTCGGCGACGCCGGTATCACCACGCTGATCATCGACCCGGTGCCGATGTTCGTCGAGCGGGCGGTCGGCCTGCTCGAGAAGGTCCCCGGCCTCACGCGGGTGCTGACCATCGGGCCGGTGCCCGAGCCACTGGCCCACGTCGGGCACGACCTCACCGCGACCGCCGCGAAGTTCGAGCCGGGCCCGCTCGAGCCCGCCGCGCTGCCGCCGGACCAGGTCGTGTCGATCACCTACACCGGCGGGACGACCGGCAAGCCCAAGGGCGTCATGGGCACGGCGCAGGCGATGGCGACCATGACCCAGATCCAGCTCGCCGAGTGGGAGTGGCCGGAGGCACCGAAGTTCCTCATCTGCACCCCGCTTTCCCACGCGGGCGCGGCGTTCTTCGCGCCGACGCTGCTGAAGGGCGGCTCACTGGTCGTCGTGCCGAAGTTCGACCCCGCCGACGTCCTGCGGATCATCGAGGAGGAGCGGATCACGGCCACCATGCTGGTGCCGACGATGCTCTACGCCCTGATGGACCACCCCGACTCGCGCACGCGCGACCTGTCGTCGCTGCAGACGGTGTACTACGGCGCCGCGTCGATCAACCCGGTGCGCCTGCGCGAGGCGATCGACCGGTTCGGGCCGATCTTCGCGCAGTACTACGGCCAGTCCGAGGCCCCGATGGCGATCAGCTACCTCGCCAAGGGCGACCACGACGACGCG
This sequence comes from Amycolatopsis sp. NPDC003865, assembly GCF_053605345.1. Taxonomy (NCBI): domain Bacteria; kingdom Bacillati; phylum Actinomycetota; class Actinomycetes; order Pseudonocardiales; family Pseudonocardiaceae; genus Amycolatopsis; species Amycolatopsis sp. NPDC003865. The sequence goes on from NZ_JBSGJA010000001.1 coordinate 129,456, forward strand.
CGGCTGTCCTCGTGCGGGCGTCCGTCGGCGTTCCTGCGCACGGCGTTGCTCGACGCCGACGGCAACCCGGTGGCGCCCGGCGAACCCGGCGAGATCTGCGTGGCCGGCCCGCTGCTGGCGGCCGGGTACTGGAACCTGCCGGAGGTGACGGCGGAGACGTTCCGCGACGGCTGGCTGCACACGGGCGACGTCGCCCGCGAGGACGAAGACGGCTTCTGGTTCATCGTCGACCGCGTCAAGGACATGATCGTGACGGGCGGGTTCAACGTGTTCCCCCGCGAGGTGGAGGACGTCGTCGCCGAGCACCCGGCGATCGCGCAGGTGGGCGTGATCGGCACCCCGGACGAGAAGTGGGGCGAAGCGGTGACGGCCGTGGTCGTGCTGCGCTCGGACGCGGCCGCCGACGACGCCGCGGTCGAGCGGCTGACGGCCGAGATCCAGGCGTCGGTGCGGGAGCGGAAGGGACCCGTGCACGTGCCGAAGCAGGTGATCATCGCCGAGTCGCTGCCGATGACCGGGCTCGGGAAGCCGGACAAGAAGGCGTTGCGGGCGAAGTACGAGCCGCGGCGCGCGAGCGTGTAGGGCGTTATACGGCGGCGACCGCCGTGAGCTTGCCGGGGTTCATCATCCACAGCACCTGGTCGATGCCCTCGGCCGAGGCGGTCACCGTCAGCACCGTGAACACCTCGCCGTCGCGGGACAGCAGCACCGCGTGCGCGCCGTTGACGGACGCCGGGGTCACCGTGACGCCGGCCCAGAAGCGGTCCTTGAACGCGCGGACGTACTTCGCCACCGTCGTCGCGCCGCGGACCGGGATGCGCGACGCGCGTGCCACGCCACCGCCGTCGGCGTAGCTGATCACGTCGGCCGCGAACAGCTCCTCCAGTGTCGACAAGTCACCTTCCCGGGCGGCGGTGACGAACGCCGTGAGGAGCCGCCGCTGCTCGGCAGGAGCGGCCGGGGTGCGCCGGTCCGCCGCGAGGTGCTTGCGCGCGCGGCTGACCAGCTGGCGGGCCGCCGCCTCGCTCGTCCGCACGATCTCGGCGATCTCGCCGTACGGGTAGCCGAACGCTTCGCGCAGCACGTACGCCGCGCGCTCGGTGGGCGTCAGCTTCTCCAGCAGGAGCAGCACCGCGAGCTCCAGCGCGGCACCCCGCTCCGCACCCAGCTGCGGGTCGGCCGAGGTGTCGACGGGCTCCGGCAGCCACGGGCCGGCGTAGGTCTCGCGGCGCGCGTGGGCCGTCTTGGTCGCGTTGATCGCCAGGCGCGTGGTCGTCGTCGCGAGGTAGGCCGCCGGGGTGCGCACCGCGGCCCGGTCACTGGCCTGCCAGCGCAGCCACACGTCCTGGAGCAGGTCTTCCGCGTCGAGGACGCTGCCCAGCATGCGGTAGGCGATGCCGAACAGGCGCGGCCGGACGTCCGCGAAGACGGCGGCCGCGTCGTCGAGCTCTCCCATGCGCGGGCCTCCCGTCCGCTCGGCTCCCGCAGCGTATCCACCGCCGGTTGTCACGAACGAGAGCGCTGTCTTGTCTTGACTGGTGCGCACCTCCCCCGGGCCGTCCGGGCGGGCGCCGAGCGGAGGGAACGGACATGAAGGTCGTCGTCATCGGCGGAACCGGCCTGATCGGCACGAACGTGGTCACCCGGCTGGCCGAGCACGGCCACGAGGCGGTCGCCGCCGCCCCCAGCACCGGTGTGGACACCGTGACCGGCGAAGGGCTGAAGGAGGTGCTGCAGGGCGCGGACACCGTGATCGACGTGTCGAACTCGCCGTCGTTCGCCGACGACGACGTGCTGCGCTTCTTCCGCAGCTCGACGGGGAATCTCGTCGCCGCGGCGCGGGAAGCGGGTGTCACGCACTACGTCGCGCTGTCGGTGGTGGGCACCGACCGGCAACCGGGCGTCGGCTACTTCCGCGCGAAGGTCGCCCAGGAGCGGCTGATCGGGGAATCGGGCCTGCCGTACTCGATCGTGCGCGCGACGCAGTTCTTCGAGTTCGCGGGCGGGATCGCGGATACGTCGACGACCGACGGCGTGGTGCGCCTGCCGGGCGCGGGCGTCCAGCCGATGGCGGCGGCCGAGGTGTCCGCGGCGGTCGCCCGGACCGCGGCCGGGCAGCCGGCCGGCGGCATCGCCGAGATCGCCGGCCCGGAGGTCTTCGGCCTCGACGAGTGGGTCCGCACCGTGCTGGCGGCCCGCCAGGACCCCCGCGAGGTGGTCAGCGACCCGCGGGCGCCGTACTTCGGCGCGGTACCGGGCGCGGAGGACCTCCTGCCCGGGCCGGGCGCGCGGCTCGCGGAGACGAAGCTGGCCGACTGGCTGGCCCGGTCGTGACGGCGGTCGCGCGGGTGGCCCGGCGCCACCCGCGCGACCGTAGTAGCCTTTACTCAACTAATTGATTAGATGAGGTGAGGCATGAGCAGCTTCCGGAAGGCCGTCGAGGCCCGTGACCCCGAGGCCATGGCCGCGACGCTGGCGGAGAACGTCGTGTTCCGCAGCCCGGTGGCGTTCAAGCCCTACCCCGGCAAGGCGATCACGGCCGCCATCCTGCGCGGCGTGCTGCGGGTGTTCGAGGACTTCCGGTACGTGCGCGAGCTCAGCGGCGGCGAAGGCCGGGACCACGCGCTCGTCTTCGAGGCCCGGATCGGGGACACCCGCGTCGAAGGCTGCGACTTCCTGCACTTCGACGCCGACGGGCTGATCGACGAGTTCACGGTGATGGTCCGGCCGCTGTCGGCCGCGCAGGCGTTGTCCGCAGCGATGGCCGCGCAGTTCGATCAGATCCAGCGCGAAGCACTCAACTAAGTGAGTAGGTCGCTGCGCCACGCGCTGATGGCGGCGCTGCTGGAGGGCGAGGCCTCGGGCTACGACCTGGCGAAGGTGTTCGACGCGTCGGTGGCGAACTTCTGGCCCGCGACACCCCAGCAGCTCTACCGCGAACTGGACGCGATGGCGGCGGACGGCCTGGTCCGCGCCCGCGTGGTCCACCAGGAGAAGCGTCCGGACAAGCGCCTCTACGCGCTGACGGAGGCCGGACGGCAGGCCCTGCGCGAGTTCACCGCGCGGGCCCCGCGCCCGGGCGTGATCCGTGACGAGCTGCTCGTCCAGGTGCAAGCGGTCGACGACGGCGACGTGGCGGCGGTCCGCCGCGCGCTGGACGAGCGGATGACGCGCGCGGAGACGAAGATCGCCCGGTACGAGCGGCTGCGGGCGGGCCTGCTGGACGGCCGCTTCGAGGGCGACTACCTGGCCGGGGCCGAGCGGGTGGGGCCGTACCTGACGCTGATGCGCGGGCTGGCCTTCGAGCGGGAGAACCTCCGCTGGTGCGAGCAGTCGCTGAAGATCCTCGAGCGCCGGGCGACGCGCTAGGTCAAGCCGGCGTCGTGGACCAGCAGCGCCACCTGGGTGCGGTTGGCCGCCTCCAGCTTGGCCATGATGTGTCCGATGTGGACCTTCACCGTCGACTCGCTCACCACCAGCGAACGAGCGATCTCCGCGTTGCTCAACCCGCGTCCGATGTGGACGGCCACGTCGTGCTCCCGGGGCGTCAGCACCGCCAGCCGCGCGCGGGCGCGCGCACTCCCGCCCCCGGAGGCGAAATCCGTCAACAACCGCTTCGTGATCTTCGGCGACAGCATCGCTTCGCCGCGGGCCGCCACGCGGACCGCGTTGACCAGCTCCCGCGGTGGGGTGTCCTTCAGCAGGAAACCCGCCGCGCCGTGGCGCAGTGCCGCGTAGACGTACTCGTCGACGTCGAACGTCGTCAGCACCACCACCGCCGGCGCCGCCGGGTGCGCCGCGAGCCGGCGCACCACCTCGATGCCGTCCACCTTCGGCATCTGGACGTCGGTCAGCACCACGTCCGGCCGGTGCCGGTCGGTCAGCTCGACCGCGCGGGCGCCGTTGGTGTCCTCGGCGACGACCTCGACGTCGTCGGCCGACTCGAGGATCATCCGGATCCCGCTGCGGACCAGTTCCTCGTCCTCCAGCAGCACGACCTTGACCGTCACACGCCCTCCCCGACCGGGAACCCCGCCGACACCCGGAACCGGCCGTCGCCCGTCGGGCCGGTGCGCAGGTCGCCCCCGGCCAGCTCGACGCGTTCGCGCATGCCCACCAGCCCGTAGCCGGACCCAAGCACGGCGCTGCCGTGCGGGGTCAGCCGGTTGGTCACCTCGACCGCCAGCCGCTCCCCGGTGACGGCGAGCCGGACGTCGACGGCCGCGTGCGGCGCGTGCTTCCCCGCGTTGGTCAACGACTCCTGCACCACCCGGTAGACGGCCCGGCCGATCTGGTCGGGCACCGCGGGCAGCGGGTCCGGCAGCGTCAGCTCGACCCGCGCCCCGGTCGCGGCGACCTCCGCCACGAGATCTTCGAGCGAGGCGAGCACGCCCGGCCCCGTGTCCGGGGACGGGGCGTCGTCGCGCAGCACGCGCAGGATGCCGCGCAGTTCGTCGAGCGCGGTCGCGCTGGTGGCCCGGATCGTCTCGGCGGCCTGCTCCGTCTTTTCGTCCGGCGCCCGCAGCGACAGCGCGCCCGCCTGCAGCGCGACCGCGGTCACGCGGTGGGCGACGACGTCGTGCATCTCGCGCGCGATCCGCCGCCGCTCGGCGAAAACGGCTTGGTCGGCCAGCAGCGTCCGGGTCCGCTCGGCCTCCTCCGCGCGGTCGCGCAGCACGGCCAGCAGCGCCGCGCGCTGGTGCATCCACAGCCCGGCCAGCACCGGGCCCAGCACGAAGAACCCCAGTACAAGGGTGACCATCATGAGGTCGGCCGGCTGCCGCAGCAGGCCTAAGGCGTTGCCGGTCACGCCGGCGACGACGGCCGCGGCACCGGTCCACCAGCTGACGCCGTGCCGGGCCGCGACCGAGTACGTCGCGATGGTTACCGGCAGCAGCGTCACGTCGGCCAGCAGGCACAGCGCGGCGACCACCAGCACCGGGAACGGCCACCGACGCCGGGCCAGCAGCGCCAGTCCGGAAACGACCACCGCGGGGACGTAGAGCGCCGGGTGCGGGTCGCGCGGGTCGCCGCCGGCCAGGCTGAACGCGATCGTGCCCGCCGCCACCGCGACGTCGAGCGCGAGCAGGACGACGCGGCCGTCCCACCAGCTCAGCCATCGCTTCATCGCGTACAGGTTAGGGCGCGCCGGATCACCCGTCACGGCGAGCCAGGGTGAACGTCGTCGCGCCCAGCGCGAAGAGGACCAGGCCGCCGAACACGGCCGTCCCCGGCAGCGCGAACAAGGCCGTGCCGACGAAGGGCAGCGCGGTCACCGGCACGTCGCCGAGCGCGGACAGCGTCGTCTCCACGACGAACGTCCACACCGCGAACACGCCGACGGCGAGCCCGGTGTGCCGCAGCAGCCCGCCGAGCGCGACCCCGGCGAGTCCGGAAAGGACGGTCAGCGGCAGCACCGGTGCCGCCGCCCTGCCTGCCGCCCCCGCGCCGGCAGGCAGGGCGCCTCCGCCGGCCAGCACGCCGGCGGCGGTCAGCACCACCATCAGCACCCCGCCCAGCAGCGCGAGCCCGGCGGTGACCAGGGCCCGCGCGGCGACGATGCGGGACGGCGAGCGCAGCACCAGCCGGGTGGCCGCGAGGGTGCCGTGCTGGTGGTCGAGCCCGAACGCGGCGATCCCGACGGCCGCGACCAGCAGCGCGCCGAGCCGGTCGACCAGCCCGAACGCCGAGGTGAACGCGTCGAGCGTGCCGAGGTCGCGGTTGCGGCCCCAGTACAGCCCCGACGCGAACTGCAGCACCCCCGCACCCGCGAGCAGCAGCCACGTCGACCGCAGCGAGCGGGCCCGCGCCCATTCGTAGGCCAGCGCGTGCTTCACGGCAGCTCCCCCCGGTGCCGGACGGCGGCCGCGGTCGCGGCGAGGAAGGCGTCCTCGAGCCCGCTGCGCCGCACGTACAGCTCCCGCACCGCGACACCCGCCCGGCCGGCGACCGCCGCCACCCGCTCGGGATCGGCGGTCTCGACGACCAGGTCGGCGGCCTCCTGCCGCACGCACAGCCCGTCGCGGGCCAGCGCGACCAGCAGCGCGCTGGGCCGGTCGGCGCGCACCACGACGTCGGCGCGGGCGTGCCGCCGGACGAACTCTTCCAGCGGCCCGGCCGAGACCAGCCGGCCCGCGCCGATGACGATCAGGTCGTCGGCGAGCGGCGACATCTCCGCCAGCAGGTGCGACGACGCGAGGATCGTCCGCCCCTCCCCCGCCAGCCGCCGCAGCAGGTCGCGGATCCACCGCACGCCTTCGGGGTCGAGTCCGGTGGCCGGCTCGTCGAGGATCAGGTACTCCGGGTCGCCGAGCAGCGCCGCGGCCAGGCCGAGCCGCTGCTTCATGCCGAGGCTGAACCGGCCGGCGGGCTTCTCCGCGACGGACTCGAGGCCGACGGTCGCGAGGACCTCCCGCACGCGCCGGGCGCCCACGCCACCGCCCGCGGCGACCATCCGCAGGTGCGCGGCGGCCGTCCGGGCCGGGTGCACGGCGGCGGCGTCGGCGAGCACGCCGACCGTCCGAAGTGGACCGGGGACGTCCGCGTAGACCCGGCCGCCGAACGTGGTCCGGCCGCGGCCGCGGGTCAGGCCGAGCATCAGCCGGATGGTCGTCGACTTTCCGGCGCCGTTGGGCCCCAGGAAGCCGGTCACCACACCGGGCCGGACGGTGAAGGACAGGTCCTCGACACCGGCGCCGCCGCGGTAGGTCTTCGCGAGCCCCTCCGCGACGATCACCGGCGCGCCGGGACGTGGGCGTCGCGACGGCCGATCGCGAACCACAGCAGGCTGCCCAGGAACGGCGCGCAGAAGGCGAAGATCACCCAGACGAGCTTCATACCGCCGGAGAGGCGCGAGCCGAGGATGCTGACCAGCGCGGCCAGGAACAGCACGGCGAAGGCCAGCAGGACGGCGCCGGTCAGGCCGAGCAGCAGCCACGACCAGGTCTGTTCGTGGCCTTCGATCAGGGCGGCCGGGTGCATGGGATTCTCCTCACGTCGGTGTTCCGCACCCAAGATCGCCGATCGCGCGCGCCCGCACATCCGATCTTCGGGGAGTCCGGGATAGGCGGAAAGTACTAGGCCGCCGAGCGGGCTTGTACGGCTCTTGTACGGCGTGCGCCCAGGATCCACCGGACATCCCGATGGAGGAAACGTGAGAACCACACTCAAGGCGGCGGTGGCCACGATCGGCCTTGGCGTCGCACTGACCGGATTGGCCGCGCCCGCGGCCCAGGCCGCGTCGGCCTACCCCGTCACGACCACAGTGGACGGTCGGACCGTCAAGGACCCGGACGTCGCGGTGGGCAAGCAGCGTATCGCGAACATGTACCCGGCGGGCACCTCGGTGACGCTGGCGTGCCAGGACACCGGTCCGGAATACGGCGGCAGCAGCATCTGGGACCTGACCACCGACGGCCTGTGGGTGCCGGACGCCTACGTCAAGACCGGCTCGACGGCGATGGTCGCCCCGCAGTGCACCACCCCGCACTCGTACCCGGCCAAGGCCGACCTCAACGGCCGCGCGCACAAGGGCGACGCGGCGGACGCGGCGGGCAGCGTGGCGGACAAGTACCCGGCCGGCGCCTCGGTGCCGGTGGTCTGCCAGGCCACCGCCTCGGACGAGATCTGGGACTTCACCAGCGACAACCTGTGGGTGCCGGACGAGTTCGTCAAGACCGGGACCGAGGGCTTCGTCAGCGGCGTCCCGCACTGCGACACCGACGGCCTCAAGGCGGGTGGCACGGCGTACCCGGCGGACCCGCGCGCCGACAGCGCGATCGCGTTCGCCAAGGCGCGCCTGGGCCACACCGACTGGAACAACCAGTGCGAGCTGTTCGTCGAACGCGCCTTCGGCACCAGCGGCCGGTTCGCTTCGGCCACCACGCACTACCAGTGGCAGAAGAACAACGGCCGCATCCACACCGGTTCGGTCGCCCCGGCCGGCGCGGCGGTGTTCTTCACCAGCACGACCAGCAACGGGCACATCATGCTCGCGCTCGGCGGCGGCGTCGCGATCAGCACCGGCCCGACGGTGTACCAGACGAGCACGTACGCGCAGCGCTCCGACTACCTCGGCTGGGCTTACGTGCCGTCGAGCTGGTAGCGCCGTCGTCCTCGAAATCGATCTGCCACCCGGCGGGCACCAGCGCGCGCTCGAAGCAGACGCGGTGCTCGCCGGGTCCGGGTTCGGGTTCGGGCTCCATGGCTGCGATCACAGCACGGCGCCCGGGTCCCGCAGGTCTCAATGTGAGACGTCGCGAAAAGATCTTGCCCTTTTCACCGAGAAGCTGTTGCCCATTCACCTCGCCCGGTTCTACCGTGTTCCGGGCATTGATCGGACTACTGGGGGTCTCATGTCATTGCGCCACCGATTGCTGAACGCCGCCGTCGGGGCGGGCGTCCTCGCGGGCCTGGTCGCCGCGCCGCCCGCGGCCGTCGCCGCGGCCGGGCCGACCACGCTGCCCGCCTCGCAGTACACCCTGACCGCGAACTACAACCAGTTCGACGCGGTCAACTCGGCGCTCGTCTCGACGCTGGGCACCGCGGCCGTCCACACGGTCATGGACAACGCCAACCACGACCGCACGGCGCTGCCGTCGTCGTTCTCCGTCGCCGGGCTCTCGACCGGGTTCCGGTTCGACAGCGGCGACAACTCCGACTGCACGAACTACCCGCAGGGCATCACCACCAGCCGGGACGCGGTCGGCACGGCCAACAGCGGCAACTACGACGGGCACCAGCTCGTCGTGGTCAGCTGGTACACCAAGGACGGCTGCGACGGCGGCCAGACCCGCAGCCGGATCACCCTGGTCGACTGGGACGCCACCTACCCGAACAAGTACCGCAAGGTGCTGCTGGTCGAGCCGACCGGCACGGCGGCGGCCCCGGACTTCAAGGACATCCCGATCCACGCCGGCGGCGTCTCCTGGTACGGCGACTACCTCTACGTCGCCGACACCGGCAAGGGCATGCGGGTCTTCGACATGCGGAAGATCCTCAAGACCGACACCGGCGGCACCGCCGACCAGATCGGGCACGAGAGCGGCAGCACGTACTACGCCCACAACTACGCGTACGTCCTGCCGCAGGTGGGCACGATCACGTCGAAGACGACCTCCGGCACGAACCTCGCGTGGTCGTCGATTTCGCTGGACCGGGTGAGCAAGTCGATCGTGATGACGGAGTACACCTGCTCGTCCGGCTGCACGGACTACCCGAACCGCGCGCCGCGGGCGATCCGCTACCCGTTCGACTCCTCGGGCGTGTTCGCGGCCACGACGACGGCGAGCCAGGCGTTGCAGCTGCCGTGGTACAAGCTGAACGGCGTGGCGTCGCACAACGGGCGCTGGTGGTTCAACTCGTCCGGCTCGAAGCAGCTGTACTACTGGACGCCTTCGGCGGGCTCGTCGACGTTCGCGTGGGTGGGCAGCGGCGAGAGCCTGTCCTACTGGGAGGACGACACCGCCGCCGACCTGCTGTGGTCGCTGCAGGAGGGCGCGGGCAACCGCAACGTCTTCGCGGTCACGCAGGCCACCTACGGCGGTGGCTGAGGTAGCCTGACCACATCGGACGATTCGGACAGCACAGCAACCCGGGGCGGTACCGCCGCCTCGGGTTGCTGCTTGCCGTCCTGCTGTTCTTCGGCGGGACGCCGGCGCTCCAGCCGTGGTCGTCCTCGCCCGGCGGCCCGGCGGTGGCCACCGCGCCGGCGCACGACCTCGTCTCGGTCCGGCCCGCCGTCCCGCGCGGCCCGGTCACCACCCCGGTCCCGTGGGCGCTCACGCCGGCCACCTCCACCGCCGCTCCGGTCCCGACGTGGTGGCGTGCCGAATCCCCCGGTCCGGTCCTCCGGGCCGTCGCCCTCCCCACTTCGCGCTCGACCCGCGCTCCGCCTGCCTTCGCGAGCTGAACCCGTTCCACGGCGCCGCGCCCGGCGTCGTGCCCACTGCTGCGCGCGAAGGATTTTCGATGGTGTCGGTTGTCGTATTGGCTCTGCTCGTCGCCGCGATCGCGGTTTCCGCCGGGTTGATGGTGAAGATGTACCGGGACGACGAGCCGCTGCTCGGCGGGCTGGGCATCTGCCTGCTCGTCGGGCCCGGTTCGGTGCTGGCGTTTCTGTACGTGGGGTTCGCCGGCTGACCCGGGTCGGCCTCCGTCCGGTCCGGTAGCCTGTGTTCACGAAGTGAACAGCCGTACCAACTCCGGGCGGAGGCCCCCGTGACCAAACCGACGCGGTCCCCGGACGCCCGCGCGGACCAGGCGGACATCCAGGCGGTGAGCCGGGTCAGCCAGATCCTGTCGCTGTTCGAGCCCGCGACGCCCGAAGTCACCGCCACCGAGGTCGCCGAGCGGCTCGGTCTCAACCGCACGACGGCGTACCGGTACTGCACGTCGCTGGTCGCGGCCGGGCTGCTCGAGCGCAGCAACGACGGCGGCTACGTGCCCGGTGGGCTGCTGCTGCAGCTCGGCGCGTTCGCCATCGGGCACCGCCGCGTGGTCAACCTCGCGCCGCGGCACATGCAGGCGCTCTCCCGCGCCACGCAGACCAGCGTCGTGCTCAGCCTGTGGGGCCTCACCGGCCCGGTCGTGTCGCGGGTCGAGGAGAACGCCTCGACGATCGTCATCGTCTCCGTGCGGGTGGGCAGCCACCTGCCGCTGGACACCGCGCAGAGCAAGGTCTTCCTCGCCTACCACGCCGACCAGCTGTCGATGGAACGGCTGATCGGCAACCTGTCCGGCACCGCGCGCGACGAGCTGCGCGCCGACGTCGACCGGGTCCGCGAGGTCGGGCACTGCTCGGCGATGAGCACGCCCGGGATAGTGGCCGTGGCGGCGCCGGTCTTCGACGAGTACGGCATCTGCGCCACGATCGCGATCGTGGGCCCGGACAACACGCTGTCGATGGGCGACGACACGCCCGAGCTGCGGGTCGTGGTCGACACCGCGCGCGAACTGACCCTCGAACTGGGCGGGCACTACCGGCCCGACGACCTCCAGCGCGCCGTGTAGGGCAGCCACGCCGGTGACGGCAGCGGCGCGACGTCCGCGTACTCGCGCGTCCCGGCCAGTGCGCTGCCGACGAAGTCCTCGCCGACCCCGGAAACGCCGTCGACCAGCTCCCGGAGCACCGCGGGGCCGCCGGTCCACAACGCCGTCACGACTTCGACCGCGCGGGCACCGGAAGCGAGGAACCGCAGGACATCGGCGGCCGTACGGGCGCCGTTGGTCCCGATCAGGGGCACGTCGAGCTGCCGGAAAGCCTTGCTGATCCAGTAAAGGCTCATCGGCAGGCACCCCGGTGAGCTCCACGCGCCCCAGGACCCGAGCACCGAACCGCCGTCGAGATCGGGCAGGAAGCCCGGGTAGCGGCCGACCAGCCCGACCGCGTCGGCGCCGGCCGAGCGGGCCGCCCGGGCCAGTGCGACGACGTCCGATGCCTGGCCCGGCAGCTTCACGAACAGCGGCACGTCGACGGCCGCCCGCACGGTCCGCACCGCCTCGGCCACCCCGTCCGCTTCGGTCAGTTGCCGCACCGCGTGCGCCTCGCGGCCGTGCGGGGCGCCGATGTTCAGCTCGACCGCCGGGACCACCGAAGCCAGCGCACGGCCGATCCGCGCGGCCGCGGCCGGGTCGCCCAGGGTGATGCTGCCGATCACCGGGCACCCCTTCGCCGCGCCGTGGGAACCGGCGGAAGCCAGCATCGCCAGCCAGTCGCCGAGGGGTACGGCCGCGAGCCCGGACCGGTTGAGCAGGCCGTCGCCCGGCCGGCCCGCGCCCGGCGGCCGCACCTCGCCGTCGGCGGAAACGAAGGCGTAGTCGGCGATGGCCAGCTGCTCCCGGGCCGCCGCGCTTTCGTTCACCGACTTGGCCACCACCGCCCCGGCGCCCGCGTCGACGCACGCGGTGATCCCCTCGAGGGTCATGGTCAGCTCCGAAGAACCGACCCACACCGGGTTGGCGGCCGCCAGTCCCCCGACTTCCACACCGTCCACTCAGGACAGTTTCGGGATCGTGCTGTCGTCGGCCATGTCGACGTCCTTGGTCTCCGGGCCGAGGAAGCCACCCAGGCTGATCAGCAGGCCGGCGACGACGATCAGGACGCCGGGTGCCAGGTGCGCCGGCATGAACCCGTCGAACCGCTGCAGGTAGAACTGGTAGAACGCCGGGGCGATCAGCGCGAGGCTGTAGCCGACGCCGTAGCCGGTCGACCGGATGCTCGCCGGGAACCGCTCGGTCAGGTAGGCCGCGATCGGGCCGAACGTGCCGACGGTGAACACGCCGATGAGCACGCCGAAGCCGAGCGCCGCGCCGAAGCCGCCGTCCGAAGCCATCAGCAGCGTGTACGAACCCGCGCCGAGCACGACCATCGCCAGGCCGTAGCCGATGTAGAACGGCCGGCGCCCGATGCGCTGGGAGAGCATGCCGAACAGCGGGTAGGACAGCGCGGCGGACGCGTTGATCACCAGCATCGTCAGCGTGACTTCTTTGCTGGACAGCTCCAGGTGCGCCTTCAGCTGCGCGGGTGTCACGGCCGCTTCCATGTTGGTCGCCAGCCACGTGCCGGTCATCAGGATGAAGACCTGGCCCAGCGCCCGCGGGTACTTCTTCAGCAGCCGGACGAACGGGAGCTTGTGCTTTTCGCCGGTCAGCTGGGCCGGGGGTTCGTGGACCTGCTTGAGGTAGTAGCGGAAGAGCACCGCGGCCAGCAGCGCGCCGACGAAGAACGGGATCCGCCAGCCCCACTGCACGTAGGCGCTGTGCAGGCCGGCGGCGGGCAGCAGCTGCAGCATCAGCAGCGTGATCGCGGCGATCACCGCGTACGCGGCGGGCGAGGTCGACGTGATGATCGAGGCGTAGAGGCCGCGCTTGTGCTTCGGGCTCCACTCCATCGCCAGCGGCACCGCGGTCGTGTACTCGCCGCCGAGGAAGATCCCGTCGACGAACCGCAGGGCGATGAGGATGCCGACCGACCACATCCCGATCGTCTCGTGGCCGGGCAGGCACGCGGTCAGCAGCGTGATGGTGCCGAACCCGCCGACCGCGACCAGCGTCGTGCGCTTGCGGCCGACCGTGTCGGCGAAGTGGCCGAAGATGACCGCGCCGAGCGGGCGGCCGATCAGCGTCGAGGCGAACACCAGGGACGCCAGCAGGGCCGTCGTGCTCGCGCTGAGGTTCGCGGCCTGGAAGTACGCGGTCGCCGGCGCCAGCACGACGATCGGCAGGTAGATGTCGAACTGGTCGACGAAGTAGGCGAGCGTCCCGCCGCGGACCGCGGCGCGCACCTTCGCGGGGTCCGGGCCGTGCGGGGCGCCGGGGCGGACGGCCGCCTCCGCGGCGTCGGGCGGTGTGGACATCGGTGTCCTCCGTTTTCGAACCTAGTGTTCACGAAGCGAACGTCAGACACTCTAAATACCGCCAAGCGTGAACACAAGAGCGGTCACAGGGTTGACAGCCGGTCTTATAGTGAACTTTGACTTCATAATGCGAACGAGAGGCACGCTGATGAGCCCCGCCATCGCCGCCGTCCTGGACGGCCTGGTCGACATGCACGTCCACTCCGGCCCGAGCCCGTTCCCCCGGCGCTTCGACCACGTGGAGGCCGCGCAGGACGGCGCCCGGATCGGGATGCGCGCCATGGTCGCGAAGTCCCACCACCACAACACCCAGATGGACATCCTCGCGATGAAGGGCCGGCTCGAAGGCGTCAAGGCGCAGGCCTTCGGCGGGATCGCGCTGAACAGCACGGTCGGCGGCCTCAACGTCCACGCCGTGCGGATGACCCTGCGCATGGGCGGCAAGGTCGTCTGGTTCCCGACCATCTCCTCCGGCCGGCACATCGACTGCCACCCCGAGGACGGCGCCTTCCCGACCACCACTGTCCCGCTGACGCTCGAGCGCATCGACATCGTCGACGGCGCAGGGGCGCTCAAGCCCGAGGCGCTCGAGATCCTCGACGAGATCAAGGAGCAGCAGGCCGTCCTCAACGGCGGGCACATGTACCCCGAGTACATCAAGACGCTCTTCCAGGAGGCCCACGAACGCGGCATGAAGCGGATGGTCGTCAGCCACCCCGACTTCGTCATCGGCGCCGACCCGGCCCTGTGCCGCGAGCTGATCGAGCTCGGCGCGTTCATCGAGCACGAGGTCGGCATGTACGACCCCGAGGGCACCCAGAAGTGGGACCCGAAGAACCTGCTGACCTGGATCGAGGCGCTCGGCCCGGAGCACACGGTGCTGGCGTCGGACTTCGGCCAGAAGGCCAACCCGAAGCCGGTCGACGCGTGGCTGCGGGTGAGCGAGGCGCTGCTCGACCTCGGCCTGCCGGAGAAGGACCTGCGGCGGATGGTCCGCGACAACCCGACGTACCTGCTGAACCTCGACGCCTGAAAGGACCCGCTCGTGTACGAAAAGGACGATCCCCGCGCCGGCCTGGCCACCGCGGCCCGGCCCGACAGCGGCGACGCGATCGCCGCGGCGCAGTACCTCGACCTGCGCGAGAACCCGGTCGTGCGAGCCCAGAACGTCATCCTCATCCACACCGACGCCCGTGACGGCGACGACCTCGACAACGGCACGCTCGAAGGCGAGCTGGCGATCGTCGTCACCGGCGCCTCCCCCGCGTTCACCGTGCTGACCGCCGACGGTGCGACCAAAGTGGACTCGCCGGGGCTCGTCGTGGTCCCGCCCGGCGCGTCCCGGATCAGCGTGCACGGCGACGGCCCGCTGGTGCGGCTGGTCGAGGCCACCGAACCCGCGTGGCGGGACCGCGCGGCCAACGCGGACGCTTACGCGCACGACCACCCACGTGTCGCGCTGCTGGAACGCTGGCCGGCACCCGCCGAAGAGCGCGTCCGCTGCTACCCGCTCTCGGAGGTGCCGGACGACCCGAAGCGGTTCGGCCGGATCTTCCGCACTCGGTCGTTCATGGTGAACTTCCTGCCGCTGCAGGACGGCCCGCGCGACCCGCGCAAGCTCTCGCCGCACCACCACGACGACTTCGAGCAGCTTTCCCTGGCCGTGCAAGGGGAATACGTCCACCACATCCGCACGCCGTGGCTGCCCGACAGCACGACCTGGCGCGAGGACGAGCACGTGCGGATCGGCAGCCCGTCGGTGACGATCATCCCGCCGCCGACCGTGCACACCTCCGCAGCGAGCGACCCGGGCGTCAACCAGCTGATCGACATCTTCAGCCCGCCGCGGGTGGACTTCTCGGAGAAGCCCGGCTGGGTCCTGAACGCCGACGATTACCCGATGCCGTGAGCGGCCGGACCGGAGGCGGGCTGTTCTCCCTCCCGCACACTCCCGTCGGCACCTGGCTGAAGATCGCCTCGACCGAGCCGGCCGAGATCATGGCGTTCGCCGGGTTCGACTTCGTCGTCGTCGACCTCGAACACGCGCCCCTGGACCTGGTGACGGCGTACCGGCTCATCAACACCGCCGCCGCGCTCGGCATGACGCCGATCGTGCGGGTGCCGGACAAGACGCCGTCGACGATCCAGAAGATCCTCGACGCAGGGGCGAGGGGCATCCTCGTGCCGCACGTCGACACGGTCGAAGAAGCGGCGGCGGTCGGGCGGGCGTGCCGGTTCCCGCCGCACGGTGTCCGCGGCGCCGGGGGCACCAGCCGGGCGGGCTCGTGGGGACTGAAGCCGGCCACCGAGTACCTGGCCACCGGGAACGACGACGTGCTGTGCATCCCGCAGCTGGAAAGCGTCGAGGCGATCAAGGCCGCGCCGGAGATGCTCGCGCTGGACACCGTGGACGCGGTGTTCGTCGGGGCGGCGGACCTGTCGATGTCGATGGGCTCGACGCCCGCGTCCCCCGACGTGCTCGACCTGATCGCTTCGGCGATCTCGGCCGCGCACGACGCGGGGAAGAAGTGCGGGCTCGCGTTCGGCGGGGTTCCGGGGAAAGCCGCGCGGGCGGTCCGGGACGGCTGCGACTTCGTGCTGCTCAGCAACGACACGACGATGCTGGCCGAAGCCGCCCGCGGCCTGGTCACGGCCTTCCGGGACGCGACCGCATGACGCTTTCGCTGCCCCGCGCGGCGTTGTCGCTCGGCGAACTGGACCACCTGGACCACGACGGCGTCCTCCGGTTCGTGCGCGCGCTCGAGGACTTCGGCCACCGGACGGTCTGGATCCCCGAGGTGAACGGGCGCGAGGCGTTCACGACGGCGGCGCTGGTCCTTTCCGCCACCGAGCGGGTGATCGTCGGCAACGGCGTCGCCCGGGCGCTGGAGCGCGTGCCGAAGTCGGCGGGCTCGGCGGCCCGGGACCTCGCCGCCGGGTACCCCGGGCGGTACGTGCTCGGCCTCGGGGTGAGCGGAGCGGTCCGTGAACGCGGGGTCGGACCGCTCCCCTTCCTGCGGGAGTACCTCGACGGCGTCGACAAGGTGGCGCCTGGAGTACCGAAGGTGCTCGGGGCGTACTCGGCCGGGATCACCCGGCTGGCGGCCGAGCGCGCCGACGGGCTGATCACCTTCCTCGTCACGCCGGATCACACCCGCTGGGCGCGCGAGACGGTCGGCCCGGACCTGTTCCTGTCGGTGGTCCAGTGGGCGGTGGTGGGCCGGTCGCGTGCCGCCGCCCGCGAGGTCGCCCGGGACCGGCTCGCCTACTACCTGACGCTCCCCCACCAGCTCGCCAAACTGAAGCGGCTCGGCTTCACCGACGCCGACCTCGCGCCGCCGGGGTCCAACCGGCTCGTCGACGCGCTCGTCGCCTGCGGCACCCCCGACCAGGTGCGCGAGGCGGTGCGAGCGCAGTACGAAGCCGGCGCCACCCAGGTGGCGCTGACGCTGGCCGGCCCGCTCGACGACGCGAAGCTCGACGCCTACCGGGCGCTCGCGCCCCAGGAGGATTGATGCGCACGGCCGAAAAAGTCATCATCACCACCGCGATCACCGGCTCGGTGAACATCCCGTCGCAGAGCCCGTACCTGCCCTTGTCCGCCGACGAAGTCGCCGACGCCGCGCTGGAGGCCATCCAAGCGGGCTCGGCCGTCGTGCACCTGCACGCCCGCGAGCCGGACGGGCGGCCGACGCCCGATCCCGACGTCTTCGAGAAGATCGTCGGAAGGATCACGGCGGAGTCCGACGCCGTCATCAACATCACCACCGGCGGCGCGTCGTCGATGACGATGGACGAACGGCTCGCGGCCGCCTACCGGCTGCGGCCGGAACTCGCGTCGATGAACATGGGGTCGATGAACTTCGTCTACTCGGGCATCGCCGACAAGGTGACGGAGTGGAAGCACGACTGGGAAAAGCCATACGTGCTCAACACGTACTCACACCCGTTCGTGAACACCTTCGACAAGATCGAGCACACGTTGCGGGCGCTCGGGGAGTCCGGGACGCGGTTCGAGTACGAGTGCTACGACATCGGGCACCTGTACTCGCTGGCGTACTTCGTCGAACTGGGCCTGGCGAAACCGCCGTTGCTGATCCAGGGCGTGTTCGGCGTCCTCGGCGGGATCGGCGCCGACCACGCGAACCTGGAGCACATGGTGCGGATCGCGGACAAGCTCTTCGGCGACGACTACTGCTTTTCGGCGTTTGCCGCCGGGCGCGACCAGCTGAGCTTCGGCACGCACAGCGCGTGGCTCGGCGGGCACGTGCGGGTCGGCCTGGAGGACAGCCTGTGGATCGGCAAGGGGCGGCTCGCGGAGAGCAACGCCCAGCAGGTCCGGAAGATCCGGGCGGTCGTGGAGGATCTCGGGAAACCGATCGCCACGCCGGCCGACGCGCGCGCGATGCTGGCACTGCGAGGAGGAGCGGCATGAGTTTGCTGACGGGGAAAGTGGTTCTGGTGGTCGGGGCCAGTTCGGGCATCGGCGCGGACGCCGCGCGGGTGTTCGCTTCGGACGGTGCTTCGGTGATGCTGGTGGCCCGGCACGAAGAGCCGTTGTCCAAGCTGGCGGCGGAGCTGTCGGACTACGACGTCGCCTACACGACGGGCGACGTGTCGTCGGCGTCCGATGTGGACGCGTTCGTGGCGGCGACGGTGTCCCGCTTCGGCCGGCTCGACGGCGCGTTCAACAACGCGGCGATGGGCGGCGGCGGGCGCCTCGACCAGGTGTCCGAAGCGGACTTCGACCGGATCATGGCGGTGAACGTCAAGGGCACGTGGCTGTGCCTGCGGGCGGAGGCCGCGGTGATGGAGCGGCAGGGCGCGGGCTCGATCGTGAACGTGAGCAGCATCGGCGGCCTGCGCGGCAGCCCGGGCATGGGCGCGTACCAGGCGACGAAGCACGCGGTGATCGGCTTGACCCGCACGGCCGCCCACGACTTCGGCCCGCTGGGCATCCGCGTCAACGTGCTGGCGCCGGGCCCGACGGAGACACCGATGCTGGACGAGCTGCGCCGCACGATCCCGGGCGGCGTGGAGGCCCGGATCGCGGCAACGCCGTTGCGGAAGGCGGGAACGGGCACGGAAGTGGGCTCGACGGCGGCGTTCTTGCTGAGCGACCGGGCGAGTCACTTGAGCGGAGTGGTGGTCCCGGTCGACGGCGGCTTCACGGCGTAGTCACGCCAGGTCGGGGATCAGCTCGCCGATCAGCCGGATGCTCTTCAGCACCTTTTCGTGCGGGATGCCGCCGATCTGCTGGAGGCACATCATCCGGTCGATGCCCAGCTCCGCGTACGCGCGCAGCTTCTTGCGGCACGTCTCGGGGCTGCCCACGATCAGCGAGTCCTGCGCGCTCAGCACCTCGAACACCTCCTCGTCCGGGACCTGCTCGCCCTGCAGGATCCGGGCGATCAGGAGGTTCGCCTCCGAAGGTGCGTTCGAAGCCTCGCCGCGCAGGAAGTCGCCCGTCAGGCCCGGGGCCTTCACCAGCTCCTCGTTGCGGGCGTTGGCGCGCACGAACTCCGTGGCCGCTTCGAAGAACGTCAGCGCCGTCACCGTGTACCACGCCGCCGCGGCCGCCGCGCCGTCCCGCATGGCCTCCTCGTCGGTGTCCGCGCAGTGGACGAACGTGAAGAAGCCGACCTGGTCGTTGACGAACGCCCCGACCGGATCGGTGCACCGCGCGGCCGCCGCGCGGTATAGGTCGACCAGGCGGCCCGCGCGTTCGAGGGACTCCCACATCGTCGTGCCCAGCACGCCCACCCCGCGCCGGCCCGCCTCCTCGAACGACGCCGGGCTCGCGGCCGCCTGCCACAGCGGCGGGTGCGGCTTCTGCAGCGGTTTCGGCCCGATCGCGACGCCGTCGACGCGGTAGGCGTCGCTCTCGTAGGAGAACCGCTCGGAGGTCCACATCTTCGGCACCATCTCGAACGCCTGCTGGGTCTGCGCGCGGGCGTCGTCCGGTTCGATGCCGAACAGGCGCCACTCGGGGATCGTCGAGCGGGTCAGCCCCAGCTCGACGCGCCCGCCGCTGAGGTGGTCGAGCGTCGCCGCCCGCTCGGCGACGCGGATCGGGTGGTTGAACCGCCCCGGCGCGAGCACCGCGGAGTGCCCGAGCCGGATCCGGCTGGTGCGCTGCGAAAGCGCCGCGAGCATCAGCTCCGGTGCGGACGAGAGGCTGAACTCCCCCGCGCCGTGGTGCTCGACCTGCCACCAGCACCCGTAGCCGAGTTCGTCGGCGAGGACGGCCTGTTCGATCGCCTGCCGGAACCGCAGCTGTTCGTGCCCTTCGGGCCAGGGCCGCGGGTTCTGGATCTCGTTGAACAGGTCGATCTTCATCCACGGCTCCTCTACATCGGGGTCACCGCAAGGTCAGTCTCCGAGAGCTACCGGGCCGTTACGGATGGTCACCCGGACGGAGCAGCTTGGTCAGCGGGCCGTCCGGGTGGCACGCTTCTCCCCGACGAAAGGCGGTGCCCATGGCGATCCAGCCGGACGGGCCGCGGCGCGCCGAGGTGCTCGCCGCTCTTTCGCTCGCCATCGACCTCGGGCTCGGGCAGCCCATGGAGCACATGCTGCGCTCGGCGCTGATCGCCACCCGGCTCGCCGAGCGGCTCGGGCTCGACGACGACCAGCGCGGCACCACCTTCTACGCCACCCTCGTCGCCTGGATCGGCTGTCACGCCGACTCCCACGAACTGGCCGCGTGGTTCGGCGACGACATCGCCTTCCGCTCCGCCACCTACCGCGTCGACTGGGCCGGCCTGCCCTTCCTGCGCCTGCTCGCCACCCACGCCGGCCGGGACCGAGCCCCGGTCGCGCGGGGTGTCGTCGCGGCCGCCTTCCTCCTGCGGGCCCGCGGCCGGCTCGCCGAGCTGATCCACTCCCACTGCTCCTCGGCCGGACGGCTCGCCGACCGGCTGGGACTCGGCGAGACGGTCGGCCGCGCGCTGGCCGGCACCTTCGAACGCTGGGACGGCAGCGGCCTGCCCGCCGGCGCCCGCGGCGACCGGCTCCCGATCGAGGTACGGGTCGTGCACCTCGCCGAGGTCGCCGAGGTGCACCTGCGTCGCGGCGGGGTGGCCGCCGCCAAGGCGATGGCCGAAGCGCGCAGCGGCCGCCAGTTCGACCCCGCCGTCGTCGCCGCGTTCACCGGCGCGGCAGGCGAAATCCTCGACGGCCTGCTCGACGCCGACGTCTGGACGGCCGCCCTCGACCAGGCCCCCGACCGCGACCGGACCCTCACCGACGACGAACTCGACGACCTGCTCACCGCCATCGGCGACTTCGCCGACCTCAAGTGCCCGTTCGCGATCGGGCACTCACGGGGGGTCGCCGGCCTCGCCGCCGAAGCCGCGCGCCACAGTGGACTGTCCGAACCGGACGTCCGGCTCGTCCGGCGGGCCGGGCTCGTGCACGACCTCGGCCGGATGGGCGTGCCCAACAGCATCTGGGAAAAGCCCGGCCCGCTGACGGAAGCCGAGCGCGAACGTGTCCGGCTGCACCCCTACCTGACCGGCCGGATCCTGCGCCGGGTCAAGGGCCTGGAGCAGGTCGCGGTCGTCGCGGCCGCCCACCACGAACGGCTCGACGGCTCCGGCTACCCGCTCGGCGTGGCCGGCGCGGCGCTGGCCCCGCACGCGCGGCTGCTCGCCGCCGCCGACGTCTACCACGCGCTGCGCGAACCGCGGCCGCACCGCCCGGCGCGCGACGCCGTGGACGCGGCCGAGATCCTGCGGCAGCAGGCGCGGGAGTCCCGGTTGGACGCCCACGCCGTCGACGCCGTGCTGCTCGCGGCCGGGCACGCGCGCCGCCGGACGGCGCACCCCGCGGGGCTGACCGGGCGCGAGGTCGAGGTGCTGCGGCTGCTCGCCGGCGGCGGCTCGAACCGGGAGATCGCGCGCGAGCTGTCGATCAGCGAGAAGACGGTCCGCAACCACGTCGAGCACATCTACGCCAAGGCCGGCGTGTCCAACCGGACCGGCGCCGGGCTGTTCGCGCTCGAACACGGCATCGCGGGCCTGCCCGGAAGATGAGGCATCCGCCCCATGCGCGGGCGGGCGGGTGAGCACGAGGCTGAGGCGAACCGTAAGGAGCCCGCCATGCCCACCCGCGCCGTCATCAGCCTCACCACCGGTCTCGAAGACCCCGAGAAGGTCACCGTCGCGTTCCTCGTCGCGGTCGGCGCCGCCGAACAGCACCGAGCGACGCTGATGTTCCTCACCAAGGAGGCGGTCCGCCTCGCCCTCGACGGGTTCGCCCAGGCGACCGCCTGCGAGGGCTGCCCGCCGCTGGCCGACCTGGTCAAGCGCTACGAAGCCGCCGGCGGCCGGTTCCTGGTCTGCCCGATCTGCTTCAATGCCCGCCACCTCGCCGACGACGGCCTGGTCGCCAACGCGTCCCTCGGCGGCACCGTGCCGATGTGGGAGTGGATCGGCGACGAGCCCGTCACGACGTTCAGCTACTGACGCCATGACCACCGCAGGCGAGAAGTTCGCCCACGCTCTCGCGGCTCGTGACTCCGCCGGGCTGCACGCGGTGCTGGCCGGCGAAGTCGACTTCGCCGCGCTCACTCCGGGCCGCCACTGGAGCGCCACCGATCCCGCGGAGATCGTCGACGACGTGATCCTGGGCCGCTGGTTCGGTCCCGGCCGGACCATCCACGAACTGTGCTCGGTAACCACCGGCCGGGTCGCGGACTGCGAGCACGTCACCTACCGGCTGCGGGTCGGGCGCGACGGCGCCGACCACCTCGTCGAGCAGCAGGCGTACTACACGGCGCAAAACGGAGAAATCGGCTGGCTGCGCGTCCTCTGCTCCGGCTACCGGGCGCTCTCCGGCTGAGAATCCGATCACGTCGGCGTGGCTCACCGCGCCGGGCGGCCGTCCGCCTGCCATCCTCTGGCGATCAGGAAGACAGGCGGACGGAGGCACCCGTGGGCGTCATCAGCTGGATCGTGCTCGGGCTCATCGCGGGCTTGATCGCGAAGGCCCTCATGCCGGGCAAGGACCCGGGCGGCTGCATCATCACGATCCTGCTCGGCATCGGCGGCGCGTTCGTCGGCGGCTGGGTCGGCAAGACCCTGTTCCACACGGATCTCGGCACGTTCTTCGATCTCCGCACGTGGGGCCTGGCGATCCTCGGCGCGCTGATCATCCTCGTCCTCTACCGGATGGTCTTCGGCCGCAGCCGCCGCGACTAGCCGAGACCTAGTTCAGGCTCACGCCGTAGGCGCTCATCGCCTCGCCGACCGGCTGGAAGAACGACGTTCCCGACCCCTTGCCGGACGTGATGCCGAGGCCGACGCTGCCCGCGAACAGGCAGCCGCCCGAGTCTCCCGGGTTGACCAGCGCGTTGGTCTGGATCAGCTGGGACACCGAGCCCTCGGCGTAGTTCACCGTCACGTTCGTCCGCGTGACCGAGCCCGACGTCAGGTGCGTCGTGCTGCCGCTCTTGCTGATCCGCTGGCCGACCGTCGCCGTGCCGGCCGAGCTGATCCGCTGCGTCGAGCCGTTCCACAGGGTGACCGCGCCGGGGGCGCTGCCCGTGGTGTTGCGGATCAGGCCGTAGTCGTTGCCCGGGAAGCTCGACCCCTGCGACGGGCCGACGTTCCACTGCGACACCGCGCGCGTGCAGTGGCCGGCGTCCAGGATGTAGTTCTGGCCGCCGCGGTTGGTGTTGAAGCCGACCGAGCAGCGCGTGCCGCCGCCGGTGATGGCCTCGCCGTTGTAGATCGCCGTGTGCATCTCCCCCGCGACCCGCTCGACGCGGACGCGGTCGCCGAGCGACGCCGCGGCGTTCAGCAGGGTGTCGGTGCCCTTGGCCGCGTCCGCGACCGTCAGCACGACCTGGTTGGTCTTCGGGTCGAGCCCGATCGACGTGTGCGCGACCGCCGGCAGCGCCCGCAGGGCGTTCTGCGCGCCCGCGAGCGCCGCGCTCGAATACTTGACGAGCCGGGCCTGCGCGCCGGCCGCGGTCACCCGGTCGGCGGCTTCCCGGTCGAGCACGTTCACCACGGGCTTCGCCGCGGCGTCGAGGTAGCCGTCGACCGCGCGGGCGCCCAGGTCGGCCGTGACCCGGTGCAGGGTCTCGACGCTCGCGGCCTGCGTCCGCAGCAGCGCGACCGCGGCGGACTCGCCGATCCCGGCCTCCGCGGCGAGGGACGCGACGGCGTCGCGCTGGACGTCGGGGGCGTAGCCGTCGATGGTGACCGCGCCGGCCGGGCTCGTCAGGAAGCCGGCGACCGCGGCGGTGGCTGCCAGCGCGGTGGCGGTGCGGGCGAGCAGGTGTCTTGTGCGCATGCCGGTACTCGCTTTCTCGGGGAGAAACCGGCACGAGGGATGGCCGCGCCGGTCGCGGTGGGGATCCGGTGATCCGCTCCGCCCGAGGGTGATCCCGTGGCCCGGGCCCGCGGTACCGACTTTCGTCGTACAGGACAAAAGATAGGTACCGGGCATATCGGACGCACGCTCGCTCCCGCACAGCAACCGGGCAGCGAAGGCGGACCACGCTCCGGCCGCGGTGCCCTCGACCGTCCACTTGCGACAACCACGCCTCGGCGCCGGCCGCGCGCCGCGTGTCCCGCCGCAGCAGAGCCTCCTCCAGTACCCACTCACCGGCGATCTCAAACAAGCCCGGCTCGGCCTCCGCCACGCCGGGCGTGGGTGGCAGGATGTGGCCGGTGAGCATGCGGACCAGGAACAACGTCGTCGAGACCGGGCGCGAAGACGGGCCCGTCGTGCTGCTGGCCCACGGCTTCGGCTGCGACCAGAACCTGTGGCGCCTGGTCGTCCCCGCCCTCGCCGAGCGGTACCGCGTCGTGCTGTTCGACCACACCGGCGCCGGGCGTTCGGACCTGTCCGCCTGGACCCCGGAGCGCTACGGCACCCTCGACGGCTACGCCGACGACGTCCTCGCCCTGTGCCACGAACTCGGCCTGACCGACGTCGTGCTCGTCGGGCACTCCGTCAGCGCGATGATCGCCGTCCTGGCCGCCAACCGCGAGCCGGACCGGTTCGCGAAGCTGGTGCTGCTCACGCCGTCGCCGTGCTACCTCGACGACGACGGCTACCGCGGCGGCTTCAGCCGCGAGGACATCGACGAGCTGCTCGAAGCGCTCGAGTCGAACTACCTCGGCTGGTCGGCGGCGATGGCGCCGGTGATCATGGGCAACCCGGACCGCCCGGAACTGGGCGAGGAGCTGACGAACAGCTTCTGCCGCACCGATCCCGCGATCGCACGGGTCTTCGCGCGCGCCACCTTCCTTTCCGACAACCGCGACGACCTGGCGAAGGTCTCCGTGCCGACGCTGGTCGTCCAGTGCGCGCAGGACGCCATCGCGCCGCCCGAGGTCGGGCGGTTCACCCACGACCGGATCGCCGGCAGCCACCTGGTGACGCTCGACGCGATCGGGCACTGCCCGCAGCTCAGCGCGCCCGAAGCCACCGCCGCCGCGATCACGGCCTTCGTGAGCGGCCCATGATGTGCGAGGCCGGCGCGGGCGGCCGGGAGAACGCGGACCCGGCGTTTTCCGCGCTGCTGGAGGACAGCGCGGAGGACCTCTACGAGAACGCCCCCTGCGGCTACCTCTCGACGCTGCTGGACGGCACCATCGCGAAGATCAACGCGACGCTGCTGAGCTGGCTCGGCCACGACCGCGACGAGATCGTAGGGCGACGGCGGTTCGCCGACCTGCTGACCGTCGGTGGCCGGCTATACCACGAGACGCACTTCGCACCGCTGCTGCGCATGCAGGGCGAGCTCGGCGGCGTGGCCTTCGAGCTGAAGACGGCGAGCGGCGGCCGGCTGCCGGTGCTGGTGACCTCGACGGTCAAGACCGGCCTCGACGGCGAGGCCCAGCTCATCCGCACCACGGTGTTCGACGCGCGCGACCGCCGCGCCTACGAGCAGGAACTGCTGCGGGCGCGCGACGAAGCCGAACGAGAACGCGACCGCGTGCAGCGGCTGGCGAGAACCCTCCAGCAGACGCTGCTGCCGCCGGCGCCCGCCGAAGTGCCCGGCATGCAGGTGGCGGCGTACTACCACCCGGCGTCGGCCGACCAGGTCGGCGGCGACTTCTACGACCTGTTCCCGATCACCGGCGACACGTGGGGGTTCTTCCTCGGCGACGTCTCGGGCAAGGGCGCGCCGGCCGCGGTGGTGACGTCGCTGGCGCGCTACACGCTGCGGGCGGCGGCGGTCCACGACCCGGACCCCGCCGTGGCGCTCGGCACCCTCAACACGGTGCTGCACCAGCATTTCCACAGCAGCGACCCGCGCTACTGCACGGTCGTCAACGGCCGGATCCGGCCGGACGGCGGCCACGCGACCGTCACCCTGGCCGGCGGCGGCCACCCGCCGGCGTTGCTGATCACCGCCGACGGGACCGCGCGGTTCCTGCCCCTGCGGGGCGGCCAGCTCGTCGGCGCCCTGCCCGGCGCCCGGTTCGTCTCGGCCGACGTGC
The DNA here is from genome assembly GCF_053605345.1 of Amycolatopsis sp. NPDC003865. NCBI lineage: Bacteria > Bacillati > Actinomycetota > Actinomycetes > Pseudonocardiales > Pseudonocardiaceae > Amycolatopsis > Amycolatopsis sp. NPDC003865. The sequence continues at coordinate 155,275 of NZ_JBSGJA010000001.1, forward strand.
GCCTGGCGCCCGGCGACACGCTGCTGCTCTACACCGACGGGCTGACCGAAGCCCGCACGAACGGCCGCACCCGCTACAGCGAAGAGCGGCTTCGCGAGGACCTGACCGGCCTGGCCCCGGCGACCGCGCCCGCGGTCGTCGAGGCGGTCACCGCCCTGCTGGCCGGCTTCGGCGACGGTGTCGAGGACGACACCGCCCTGCTGGCGTTCGGCATTCCCCCGACCGGAGGCGATCAGCCATGACGAGCCCGTTCTCGACCTCGACGGACCCCGCGGAATCGGGCCCGATCCTGACCGTCCGGGGTGAGCTCGACGTCGCCACCGCGCCCCGGCTGCGCACCCGGATCGGGGAGCTGGTGCTGGCGACCGGGCAGCTGCTCGTCGTCGACCTGGCCGGGGTGACGTTCTGCGACTCCAGCGGGATCTCGGCGTTGATCGCGGCACGCAACGCCGCCGAGGCGGCCGGGGCCTCGATCGCCCTGGTCGCCGTTCCGGCCCGGCTCACCAGGACGTTCGCGCTGACGGGGCTGTCGGACTTCTTCCCGACCTACCCGACGGCCGAAGAGGCCATCCGTCAGAGGCAGGGCGGCCGGTAGCCGTCGACGCGCAGGCCCCGGAACTCCAGCCGGTTCGGGGTCTTGCCGACGAAGACCAGGCCGCGGGCTTCGGTGAGCGCCGAGGCGAACGAGTAGGCCGGCGTCCCCAGCTCCGGCAGTGACGTCCACGCGCGGGGCTTGAAGCCGAAGAACTTCGTGACGAGCTTCCCGCGCGTCGACGGCACGAGGGTGAGCCACTTGTCGCCACCGCTCCAGTGCGAGGCCGGGCGCAACTGGACGTAGAGGTCGTCGGTGGCGCGGTAGGTCAGCCAGAAGCCGGCCGAACGGGAGAGATCGGCCTGCGCCTCGAACCGGTTCCCGAGCCACACGACGGCCACGTGCCACTCGGCGTTCAGGAAGTCGATCTTCGCGGTGTACCCGCGTCCTTCGGGGACGAGAAGGTTCCCGGTGGCCGGGACGGTGGTGCCCTCACCACTGGCGAGCCACTGCTGCAGCCGGTCGATCGACGGCGTCGCGCACTCGCACGCGGACGGCGGCGACGCGTTCGCGGCCGGGGTGACCAGGGAAAACAGGAGAAGGGATGCGATGACCGCGAGCGTCCGGGCGAAGACGAGGCGCATGCCGGGAAGCTAGCACACCGGATGTGCTCCGCGTCACGGAATGCGCGTCGATCTTGGGCGCTGAACAGGGGTAGGAACCGACCGAACCCAAGGAGGGCCATGTCCGCCACCACCACGCCGGCCGACGCCTCGACCACCCCGGTGGTCCCGGTGCTCGACGACTTCGACTTCGACCTCACCGACGGTGCGGCCTGCCGCATCGACGACCCGGACTGCGAAGCCTGCCAGTGAGCCGGCGTCCCCGGTGCGGCAAGCTCCGCGCCGGGGACCGTCACTCCCGGTGGACCGCCGCGGCCACCTGGACGAAGCCGCGGACGAGCGGGCTGCGGCCGGCTTTCGGCCAGGCCACCACGAGGTCGCTCGGCGGCCGGTCCGCCAGCGGCACGACGACCAGGCCGGGCGGGAGCGGCTGGTCGACCGGGGCGAGCGCCGCGGTTCCGTTCCACAGCACGGCCTGCAGGCATTCCTGGACGGTCCGCAGCACCGGCGCGTCCCCGTCCGGCGCACCGCCGGTCCAGAAGGCGGTCCACAGTGGATCGGCTCCGTCGGGCAGGCGGACCCACCGGCGGCCCGCCAGGTCGCCGGCCGGCACGGACGGCCGCCTGGCGAGCGGGTCTTCGTCGCGTACCACCACCCCGACCGGCACCGAGCGCAGCACGTGCGTGCCGATTCCCGCGGTGTCGAACGGAGTCCGCGTCAGCGCGACGTCGACGAGGCCGGTGCGCAGGCCCGCCGCCGGGTCGCCGAGGTCGGTTTCGTGGACGCGGACGTCGACGTGCGGGTGGCGCTCCCGGAACAGCGGGACCAGCCGGGTACTGACGTGTCCGGCCGCGTCGGCCAGGGTGCCGACGGTCAGGCCGGCCGCGCCCGCGGCGGCGGTGACCCGGCTGGGGATCCGGCCGGCGTGGTTGAGGAGCGCGTCCGCTTCGGTGTAGAGCACCGAGCCGGCGGGGGTCAGGGTGACGCCCTGGGGGGTGCGCTCGAACAGGGCGGCCCCGAGCTCGTCCTCCAGCTGCCGGATCGCCCGGCTCAGCGGCGGTTGCGTCATGTGCAGCCGGCTCGCGGCCCGGCCGACGTGCCGCTCGTCGGCGACCGCGACGAAGTAGCGGAGCGCGCGCAGGTCCACGGCGTCACGATACCCACACGGTATCGGGTGCACCGAGCCGGACTTGGACGTCCGGCGCCTCCGCGGCGAACGATTCCGGTATGACTCTCACGATCGGGTGCTACCGCTACGACACGACCCGGGCGCTGTTCGACCGCACCGACGTCACCGTGCAGACGGCCGCCACGCTGCCGGAGATCTTCGAGCGGACGGTCCGCGACCACGAGTTCGACGTGGCCGAGCTGGGCCTGACGTTCTACTTGCGGCTGCTGGAATCCGGGCTGCCGTACGTCGCGCTGCCGATCTTCCCCAACCGCGTGTTCCGGCACTCGTGCGTCTTCGTCAACACGCGCTCCGGGATCACCGGGCCGGCCGGCCTCGTGGACCGGACGATCGGCGAGTTCGGCACGTACGGGCAGGACTCCGGCGTGTGGGCCAAGGGAATCCTCGCGGACGACTACGGCTTCGAGCCGGCGCGCAACCGGTGGGTGATCGGCGGGCTGGAGCGGCCGGCCGCGCCGTTCGGGTTCATCCCGCACCCGCACCCGGAGGACGTCTCGGTGACGACGTCCGACCGGGCGCTCGGCGACTTGCTGGCGGCGGGCGAGATCGACGCGCTGTTCTCGGCGAACGTCCCGCAGTGCGTGCTGGACGGCGCCCCCGACGTGGTCCGCTTGTTCCCCGACTTCGAGCCGCTCGAGCGCGACTACCACCGGCGCACCGGGATCTTCCCGATCATGCACGTCGTGGTGATCCGCCGCGAGCTGCTGGACGCCGCCGAGGAGGTCTACCGGCTGTTTTCGGAGGCGGCGTCGGCGGCCGCCGACAGCTACCGGCGCGATCGGCGGCTTTACCAGGTGCCGACGATGGTGCCGTGGATGAACGCGCTGGTCGAGCGCGTCGAAGCCGAGTTCGGCGCGGATTGGTGGCCGTACGGGATTTCAGCCAATCGTGCGACCTTGGAGACTTATTTGCGCTACCACCACGAGCAGGGACTTTCGTCGCGCCAGTGGGCGATCGAGGAGGTCTTCGCGCTGCCCGGCACGTGATCTTCTGTCGGTGGGTGCCGGTAGCGTCGGGCGCATGGCTCTTTCGACGGAGGAACGCGAGAAGTTTTTGGCCGAACCCAACATCGGCGCGTTGTCGGTGGTGGAACGACCGGACCGGGCCCCGCTGACGGTACCGCTGTGGTACCAGTACACCCCGGGCGGCGAGCTGTGGGTGCGGACGCTGCCGGAGTCCCGCAAGATGAAGGCGATCTCGGCCGCCGGGCGGTTCAGCCTGCTGGCGCAGCGGACCTCCCCGACGGTCCGGTACGTGTCGGTGGAGGGGCCGGTCGTCCGCACGGAACCGGACAGCCCGTCGCTGGCCCGGGAGATGGCGCGCCGGTACTTGCCCGAGGAGAAGGTGGACGGCTACCTGGAGTTCGAGCGGAGCCGGGTCGGGGAGCACATCGTCGTGTACCTGCGGCCGGAACACTGGCTGTCGCTGGACATGGGGACGGTGTGAGGTGACCACTTCGGACTGATCCGCGGCCGGACGCGCCAGGGCCGCAGCCCACCGGCGGGTCGCCACTGATCGCCGGAGATCGCCCGGCACGAAAGCCCGGGGAGCAAAGCCCACCCGGTCGCGGCATCGCACCGCACCGCACTCAGCGGTAAGGCGCTCCACCCGGCGCTTGCCGTACCCGCGGAGCCTGCGGCCGCGGCACTTGCCCGCGCGGCGGCACCTGCCCCCGCGGCGGGACCTGCCCGCGCGGCACCTGCTGCGCCCGCGGTGCCTGAGCCCGGGGTGCCTGGGTCCGGGGTGCCTGGGTCCGCGCTACCTGCGTCCGTTGCCCCGGCGGGGGCGCCACCCGGCGCACCGGTTCACGCTCCGGCGCCGGACGCCGCGGGCTGCTCTCCTCCGGTGCCCGGGACGGCCGGTTCGCCCACGAATCGAACAGCAGGATCAAGCCCGCGAACACCGCGCAGCCCAGCCCCAGGGCCACGTTGACCAGCGACCCGATGATGCCGGCCACCAGCAGCACCGGCAGCACCGCCATCAGGCAGTACGGGTCGATCCTGCCGAACTTCGGGCGGGAGGACCCCTCCCGGGGACTCACCGCGCGACCTCCGCTTTCCCTCGCGCCATGGTCGCAGTATGCAACCCGCGGCGCGGCGCGGCCACCTTCCGGCGCCAAAAAAGCGGACAAAGCGACCGATCACGCAGGATCGCGCAGGGCGATCTCGACCTCAGTGCCCGTCAGGCGGCGTGGGCCGACGTAGTACAGGACCGCCCCGGCCGCCAGCTCCGCGTCCCACGGCGGGTTCACCACCAGGCCCTCCCCGGTGCGGGCCGCCAGCACCGTCGCCCCGTACGCGCGCCCCAGCGCCACGTGGCAGCGCGACGCCGGCAGCCGGCCCAGGGACTCCGGGAGCGTCACCGAGAACGTGTCCGCTCCCCCGGCCGTCATCAGCTCCGCGTACACCTCCGCGATCCCCGGGGACGTCAGCTCCTCCGTCACCATCCGCGGCGTGTGCCACTGGACGCAGCGGAGCCGCGGGTTCACGTACCGCAGCAGCTCGGCCCGTTCCAGGTCGCGCAGGGTGACGACCACGTGCGCCGCCGGGCTGGCGTGGTCGACCGTCACCGCGACCGCCAGCGCCTCGTTGTCGTCGGCCACGTCGACCAGGACGGCGGCCGCGCGCACGGTTCCGGCGAGCGCCAGGACGTCCGCGGCCGTCGGCTCCCCGCGGACGAACTGCACCGGCTGCCCCGGCATCGGGTGCACCGGCACCTGCGCGCAGAGCACCAGCCCGCGCACGCCGTCGGCCAGCAGCTGGGCCACGATCCGCTCGGTCCGCCCCGCCGCGTACCCGAGCAGCACCGTGTGCCCGCTCAGGCGCACCGCTTCCGTCCCCTGCATCCGCCGTCCCTTCGCCTGTTCCAGCAGCGCCGCGAGCTTCGTGAACACCGTCGTCAGCGTGGCGAGCCCGCCGGCGATGACGTACGCGCCCACGACGTGCCCGGCGGCGGTCTCGGGCGAATAGTCGCCGTAACCGACCGTGGTCGTCGTGACGACGAAGTACCACCAGTAGTTTCCGGGCCGGACCAGCTCGCTGCCGGCCGGCTCGGCCAGCGCCATCAGCGGCCAGCTCGTCGCGAACACGACCACCACGACCGCGACCGGCAGGATCCAGCCGCGCGGGAGGACCCAGCGCGCGAACAGCCGCGAAAGGAAGAACGACACCGGTCCTCCTCACCGAACGCGATCACCGGTCCCGACACCTGATCACACGGTGCTACCAGGCACAACGACGGTTACCGGACCGTGACGGCCCGACAAGAACGGACAGAATCCCCGCGGCCGGCGGGAAAAACCCGCATTCCGTGGTGGACTGTCCCCGGTCCCCCGGCGCCGGAAGAGGTACGCGCATGAGGAAACGGGTCCGTTCGGCACTCTTCGCGACGGTGGTCGCGTGCGGCGTGATCGCCACCCCGGCGGCCGCGAGCGCGGCGCCACCGGCGCTCGAGTTCGCGAACCCCGGCAGCCAGGCCCTGTTCGGCACGGCCTACCAGGAAGCGCTGGACAACCTGCTGCGCACCAACACCATCGGCTACGACGCGAAGTACGACAAGAGCGGCCTGCTCGACCCGGCCACCGGCATCGTCCGCGCGGGCGGTGGGTACGACCAGCCGTGGACGCGCGACGCGTCGGTCAACAGCTGGAACGCGACGAGCCTGCTCTCCCCCGCGCTCGCCCGGAACACGCTGTGGGCGGTCGTCGACAAGGACTCCGGCGGCGCGCTGCGCGTCCAGCAGGACGACCAGCAGTGGGACCAGGTCGTCTGGGCGACGGCGGCGTGGCACCACTACCTGGTGACCGGCGACACCGGCTTCCTCGCCGACGCCTACCGCACGACGGCGAACACGCTGAGCATCCGCGAACACGCCACCACGGCCGGGTTCGACGCCGAGTACGGCCTGTTCACCGGCGCGTCGTTCTTCAACGACGGCATCGCCGGCTACCCCGTGCCACCCGCCGACGCCACCGAGTCGGTCAGCACCGGCAGCATGCCGTGGCCGGGCGTCGCGAGCGGGATGTACCTCAGCACCAACGAGATCTACTACGCCGCCTACGTCAACGCCGCGAACATGGCGGAGCAGCTGCGGCGCCCGGGTGCGGAGGTCGCCGGTTACCGGACGAAGGCGAACGCGCTGAAGTCCGCGATCAACGAGCACTTCTGGAACGCGAAGACCGGACTCTACGACTACCAGCTGCTCGCCGACGGCTCCCGCGGTGCCTACCAGGAAGGCACCGGGCTGGCCTTCGCCCTGCTCTTCGGCGTCGCGAACCCGGCGCAGGCCAGGTCGATCGTGGCCAACGCGCGGGAGATGACGTGGGGCATGCCCGACACGTTCCCGAACTGGACCCGCTACTCGGACGCGCAGCCGGGACGGCACAACGCGATCGTCTGGCCGCTGGTCCAGGGCCTGTGGGCGAAAGCACTGGCCGGGCAGGGGAACCAAAGCGCCTTCGCGTCGGAGGTGGCGCGGCTGGCCGAACTGGCGGGCGGCAACAGCGGGTACTGGGAGATCTACAACGGCACCACCGGGGTCGTGGACGGCGGCTACCAGCGGCTCGGCGACACCGTGAAGTTCCACTGGGGCTCCGAACCCGACCAGACCTGGTCGGCCACAGCGTTCCTCGACATGGTCCACACCGGCCTGTTCGGGCTGAGGTTCACCGACCGCGGCCTGGTGTTCGCGCCCGACCTCCCGGCCGGCTGGGGTGACGTCACCCTCCGGAACCTCCGCTACCGCAACGCTTCCCTCACGATCGAGCTGCGCGGCGCGGGCACCCGGGTCGGCTCGGTCACGATCGACGGCCGTCCCGCGCCCGGCGCCACCGTGCCGGCCACGGTGACCGGCGACCACACCATCGCGATCACGCTGACCGGCGCGGCCGCCGGCGACCGCGACGGCGACGGCGTGCCCGACGCGGCCGACCGCTGCGCCGACACCGCGGGAACGGTGAGCGGCTGCCCCGCCCCGGACCACCTCGAAGCGGAGGACGCGCTCAACACCGGCGGCGTGAAGACGAACGTGAACCACACCGGCTACTCGGGCCGTGCGTTCCTCGACGGGCTGTGGGCGCAGGGCGCGGCGTCGACGTTCACCCTGCACCGCGCGACCGGCGACCCGGCGACGACCGCGCTCACCGTGCGGTACGCCAACGCCAACAGCGACACCCGCACGATGACGCTGTCGGTCGACGGGCGGCGGCTGCGGCAGGTGAGCTTCCCGAAGGTCTCCGACAGCTGGGACGCCTGGGGCACGGTGACCTTCGGCGACGTCCCGCTCACCGGCCGGGACCCGGTGGTCACGCTCTCCTACGCACCGGGCGACACCGGCGCGATCAACCTCGACTGGCTGGCCGCGGGCTGACGCGTCACCCGAACCGGTGAACTCCCGGCCCGGCCGTCACAGCCGGGCCGGAGAGCCCTCTCGATGGTCGTCGCGGTGGCCGGGCGGCACGCCCCCCGACCGGCCGGCCACCGCACACGCCGCCGGCCCCGGTTAGGCGCGGGCGGGCCGGGTACCTGGCCGGGATGACGGAGAACCGAGACGCCGGCGCTTCGGTCCGGCAGTTCACCGCCGAGCTGGCCGACGCGGCGAGGGACGGCGCGTACGACGTGGTCGCCGACGCACTGGGGATCCTCGCCCGCGCGGGGTCGTCCCGGGTCCCCGGCGAGGTCGCCGCCGAGCTGGTCGGCCACTGCACGGCGGTGGTCCGCGCCCGCCACCCGGCCGATCCCGGGGCGGTCTTCACCGTGGCCGTGACCGACGAGGAAGCCCGGCCGGTCGAGGTGGACCGGCTGCCACCCGGGCCGCTGGCGGCCCTGCGCGCCCTGCTGGCCGATCTCGGCGAGGACGACGAGAGCCGCGACATCCAGCTGGAGCTGGCCGCCCGCGGCGCGCCGGACGAGGTCGTCGGCGTCGTGATCCACCTGCTCGTCTGGCTCGTGGAGCTGTCCGGCAGCGAGACCGGCACCCTGCCCCCGCTGAGCTGCTTCGCCCGGTGAGCCCCGCGGGTTGAGCCGCGGCGCAGCGGGTAATCGTCCCCCATGGGACCGGATGCCCTGCTCCAGAGCCTGACGCGCGTGGTGACCGCCTTGGACGGGACCGGTCTCCGGTTCGCCGTCGCGGGCGGGCTGGCCGTGTACGCCCGCGGCGGGCCGCCGTCCGACCACGACGTCGACCTCTTCCTCAAGCCCGGCGACACCGAGCTGGCCGCCGAAGTGCTGACCGCGGCGGGGCTGCGGCGGGAGCACCCGCCCGAGGACTGGCTCACGAAGGTCTACGACGGCGACGTCCTCGTCGACCTGATCCACCGGCCCAACCACCGGCCGGTGACCGACGAGCTGCTCGACCGCGCCGCGCTGATGCGCGTGGGCCCGACCGCCGCGCCGGTCCTGTCCGGCACCGACCTGCTCGTGGACAAGCTGCTCGTGCTCGACCCGCACCGCTGCGACTTCGAGCCGCTGCTGCGGATCGCGCGCGATCTGCGCGAGCAGGTGAACTGGACCGAGGTCGCCGTCCAGGTGTCGGCTTCGCCGTACGCGCGGGCGTTCCTGGGCCTGCTCGGCGACCTGTCCGTGATCGACCCGAAGGAGGCTCTCGTGCCCGAACCGCCGCAGTACCTCGTCGCCCGCCTGAGCCGGGCGCTGGCCGAAGACACCCGCACCGCCGAACTCGGCGTGCACGTGACCGTGCGCGGCGAGCACGTCCACCTGACCGGGGAGGTCACCTGCCCGGCGCGGAAGGCGGAGGTGGACGCCGTCGTCGCCGAGTACCTGACCGGGGAGCTGGTGCACAACGACGTCCGGGTCGCCGACGTCCGGGAACCGGCGAGCGCGGAGGAGATCAGCCGATGAGGATCGCCGCCGTCGGGGACGTGCACCTCGGAGAGGATTCGCGGGGGCTGCTGCGCCCCGCGCTGGACCACCTGGCCGGCACCGCGGACGTCCTGCTGCTGGCCGGCGACCTCACCCGGCACGGCACGTGCGCGGAGGCCCGCGTGGTGGCCGACGAGGTCGCCGGGCTGGGCGTGCCGGTCGCCGCGGTGCTCGGCAACCACGACCACCACAGCGACGAGGCGGAGGGGATCGCGGAGCTGCTCGGCGAGGCCGGCGTGGTGGTGCTCGAGGGCACCGCCGCGCGGTTCGACCTGCCGGACGGGTCCCTGGGCGTCGCCGGCGTGAAGGGGTTCGGCGGTGGCTTCGCGGGCAAGTGCGCCAGCCGGTTCGGCGAGCGGGAGATGAAGGCGTTCGTCGAGACGACGATCGCGTCGGCGGACTCGCTGCGCTCGGCGCTGGCGTCGCTGGAGACGGACGTGGTCGTGGCGTTGACGCACTACGCGCCGATCCCGGGGACGCTGCACGGTGAGCCGCCGGAGATCCACCCGTTCCTGGGGTCGTACCTGCTGTGCGAGCCGATCGACGAGGCCGGCGCGGACCTGGCGCTGCACGGGCACGCCCACTTCGGCTGCGAGCAAGGCGTGACGCCGGGCGGGGTGCGGGTGCGCAACGTGGCCCAGCCGGTGATCCGGAAGGCCTACGCGCTGTACGAGCTGAGCCCCGCGAAGCAGCCGGCCCGCCGCTGAGCCACCGGATTCCGGCGGCCCGGCTTCACTTCCCTCGGCGAGCGCGGTCGGTGCGGCGCCGGTTCTCCTTCTCCAGCGCGGCCACCAAGTCCTCTTTGGACATCCGGGACCGGCCGGGGATGCCGAGCTGCTTGGCCCGCTCGTACAGGTGCTGCCGGCTCGCCGTCGCGTTCACTCCCCCGCGCGTCGGCTTGGCCGGCTGCCCCGCGCCGCGGGCCGCCTGCTCGTCCGACGGTCCGCGTTCGGGCTTCGGCTCCCAGTGGTCGCCGACCTTTTCGAACGAGTGCTTCACCGCCGAGTACGCCGTCTGCTGGGCGCGGCGGCCGGGGCCGTAGGTCTCCAGCGCCGAATCATGGGCCGCCACCCACGTGTCCTGGGCCTCGCGCGGGGAGCGCAACAGCGTGCTGGGCAAGTCTTCGCGTCCGGGCATGCCCGCTCGGCTACCCCTCGGCGCGGGGCGCCAAACCGGCGATCTCCTCGTCGATCAGCGGGTCGGTGTCGAACAGCATCCCCGTGAAGTGCCCGGCCAGCTCCAGCGAGAGCACGCCGTGCAGGCGCGTCCAGAACGCCAGCGCCCGGTGCAGCACGGCCGCCGGCGCGGGATGGCCACCCGCCCACGCCCGGTGGCCGTCGAGGTGAGCGTCGAACGGCGTCGCCGGCCCGCCTTCGCCCAGCGCGCCGCACGCTTCGATGAGCACGGCCATCACCTCGAACGAGATCGCCGTCGTGTCCTCGGGCGCGTGGTAGCCGGGGACGGGCGTGCCGTAGATCAGGAAGTACCGCTGCGGGTCGCCGCGGGCCCAGTCGCGGATGACGCGCGCCAGCCCGGCCAGGTCCGCGCCGTCGTCGTAGGCCGCCCGGACCGTGTCGGCGATGCTCCGGTAGGCGTCCCGGATGAGCGCGGTGATCAGTTCGTCCCGGCTCGCGAAGTACCGGTAGAGCGCCGGGCCGCTCATGCCCAGCTGCTTGGCGATCGCGTTCAGCGACAACGCCGGCACGCCCGCCGTCGCGATCTGCTCCCACGCGTGCTGCTTGATCTCCGCGCGCACCTGCGCCCGGTACCGCTCGCGCGAAGTCGGTCCTGCGTCCGTCATGGCGGCCCCTTCCTGACGGGTTAGAGGTTATCACTTTTCTTATTGACACTAAGCACAGGTAAGTTATAGCTTCTAACTACAGCAAGAGCCACTAACACTTCGAGGGGAACCATCATGATCAACGCCTTGTTCGCCGTCCCACTGGCCGCCACGGCCCTCTTCGCGGCCGCACCGGCCGACGCGGCCGCCGCACGCCCGCTGACCTGCCGCGGTCAGGGCATCGACCCCGCGGCACAGCTGCACTACGGCGCCGAAACGTTCGTGAAGGCGCCGCCGGACACCGTCTGGAAGACGCAGACGGACGTCGAAGGGTGGCCGGCGTGGCAGTCCGCGGTCACCAGCGCGAAGCGGCTCGATCCCGGCCCCCTGCACCCCGGCTCGCGGTTCCGCTGGACGACGCCCGCCCCGGCAACGCCGTCCTCCCCCGCCACCACGCTCGTCATCACGTCCACGGTCCACCAGGTCCAGCGCGACCACTGCGTCCGCTGGAGCGGCCCCGCGATCGGCGAAGGCCTGCGCATCGACCGGGGTGTCCACGTCTGGACGTTCACGCCGGTCCGGGGCGGCGTCGTCGTCCGCACGGAGGAGAGCTGGACGGGCGCGCAGATCGAGGCCGACCCCGCGACGGCCGTCAAATACCTCGCGCCGGGCCTCGACCGCTGGCTGGCCGACCTCAAGACCGCGGCCGAAGCCGCGTGCTGACCCGCTCGCGAAGGGAGAAGACGATGACCGCACCCGTTCGCCCGACGCGCGGCGTTCTCGTTGCCGCGTGGGTGTTTCCCGTCATGGTGCTCGGCCAGTTCGCGTTGCTGGCCGGGATCCCGGCCGTGATCGTGCTGGCGCGCACGCTGCGTTCGCCCGCGGCCCGCTGGTGGGGCGCGCTGATGGCGACGGCCTACGTCGTCCCGCTGGCCGGCGGGCTGCTCGGGCCGGGCACGGCGCCGAGCCTGTCGAAGTCGTTGAGTCCCGTGGCGACCGGGGTCGTCGCCGCGGCCGGTGCCGCGGCGGCCGCCGGGCTGCACTTCGCCCGGCGGCGCGCCACGGCGGCGCCGGCTACTTCGTGAAGGTGAGGCAGTTGGCGGAGTGACCGCCTTCGCCCGGGCCGACGCGCACGCTCGACGCCGTGCACTCCAGCGCCGAGTTGTGCCGGCAGTCGGCCCGGGAGCAGGCGCCGACCTGGGCCACGACACGGTCGAGGCCACCCTTGGTGTTCAGCGGGACGAACGTGCCGCAGTCCGCGGACCCGTTGTCGCCCCCGACGGTGATCGCGAAGGCGTGGCAGCCGTCGTGGTTGTAGGAACAACCGCTGACGGTGCATTCGTGCACGGCGGGCATTTCGGTGGTGGTCATGCGCGGCTCCTGGATCCGTGGTGGGAAAGCAGTTCGGTGTTCCGACGCTCCCACCGGGTCCGGGGCCGCGCAATTCGCGGCAACCCGGCCGGGTGAACGGAAGCCGCGTCAGCGCAACGGTTCGAGCGCCTTCGCCAGCGGCTCCAGCACGGCCGGGGTGTGCGGCGGCGGCAGGTAGACGATCGCGAGGTCGAGACCGGCTTCGCCGAGCGCCTCCGCTTCGGCGGCGACCTTGGCGTAGTCGCCGTCCGGGCTCAGCCGGACGTGCGAAGACAGCGTGATCTCGGCCGGGTCGCGGCCGATGTCCGCGCAGTGGCGGTGCAGGACGTCGCGCTTGTGGGCGAACTCCTCCGGCGCGCCGCCGACGAAGTTCCAGTGCTGGGCGTACTTCGCGGCGGTGCGCAGGGTGCGCTTCTCGCCGCTGCCGCCGATGCAGATCGGCGGGTGCGGCGTCTGCACGGCCTTCGGTTCGCAGCGGGCGTCGGTCAGCTGGTAGTGCTCCCCTCGGAACGTCGTCGTCTCCTGCGTCAGCAGGCCGACGAGCACCTCGCAGGCTTCTTCGAAGCGGTCACTGCGCTCCTTGACCGGACCGAGCCGCATGCCGTACGCGCCGGACTCCTCCTCGTTCCAGCCGGCGCCGATGCCGATCTCCAGCCTGCCGCCGGAGACGATGTCGAGGGTCGCGGCCATGTTCGCGAGCAGCGCCGGGTGGCGGTAGTGGATGCCGCTGACCAGCGTGCCCACGCGCAGCCGCCGGGTGGCCTGCGCGAGCGCGGTGAGGGTGACCCAGCCTTCGAGGCACGGGCCGCTCGAGTCGGAGAAGATCGGGTAGAAGTGGTCGAAGGTCCAGCCGGACTCGAACAGCTCGATCTCGTCGGCGGCCTGCCACACCGCGAGCATGTCCGCCCAAGCCGTGTTCTGGGGCGAGGTCTTGATGGCGAATCGCATGATCGTGATCGTAAACCCGGAGTTCCTCCAGGTGGCGGCCCGAATGCCGATCGCTCGATCCGGTGAAGCACCTCGTCGTGCCGCCCGCCCCGGGGTACCCCGCCGGAAAGGAGGAGGAGACGATGCCCGACAACGAACTCCCGGGGTTCCTGATCATCGGCCTGATCTTCGTGCTCGCCGACGGCCAGATCCTCTACCGCGGCGGCCGCCGCTACCTCGGCGGCCCGGACGGTGGCGACGGCACCGGATCGATGGCGTGGATGGTGGTGACGGTGTTCCACCTGGTCGCGTTCGGGGTGCTGGCGCTGCTGTCGGTGGTGGGCCCGGGCTGGTCGGGCTCGACGGCCGCCCTCGTCGGCAGGCTGGGCGTGTTCCTCCTGCTGCTCGCGGTGGCCCACGCCTCGACCCTGGCGGTGCTGGGCCGCCGCCGGCAGGACACCATCGTGGAGACGCACCTCCAGGAGACCGAGCGGCCGTCCGAGGTGTACGTCCAGCCGGTGCCGGAGGCGGCGGTGGAGCAGCCGGCCGTCACCCCCGTTCCGGGACAGGGCGGCCCGGAACCGCGCGTGAGCCCGGACCTCGGGAACCGCGGGCCCTACCGTGCTTGAAACGGCCGTGGCGGTCACATGACGCTGCGTGTTCGCCGCCGCCCGTCCAGGTAATCACTCTTCCGTGGGCGATCGGGCGGCAGACCGCCCCGAATGCCGCAATGCGCGCTACTCCCCGTCCCCCCATCGCGGATTTCCTCATTCGCGCATGACCGCTTCGAGTTGCCCGTGCGGCCGGTGATCACTTTTCGCGATCCGCCGGGATCGGCTGCGCCGCAACGGATCCTTGCCCCGCGTAGCGATTTTGATAGCGTGGCCGGGCTTCCCTCGCCGCCGGGGCACGACCCCGTCGCGGCTTCTCCTCGTTTCCCTTGCGGCGAAAGGACTTTCCTCATGCGCACGACCCTGCTCCGAGCCGGGAGCCTGGCCGGGGTGACCGTCGCCGTCCTCGCCGGGGCCGCCGGCGTCGCCACCGCGGACGACACCGTCACCGGCTCCGCCTACGGCGCCTCGGCGAGCGTTTCGCTGCTGCCCGGGGTGCTCACCGGCGGCAAGGGCGGCACCGTCGACACCGGACAGCTGGCCGCGTCGAGCAGCGGCGGCCCGGCCGAGGCGAGCGTCGCCGACGCGCCGCTCGAAGGGCTCGTGACCGCCAAGGCCATCAGCAGTTCCGTCGTCGGCGGCGCCGGCACCGTGGCCGCCAAGGCGAGCGTCGCCGAGGTCACGCTGCCGCTGCTCGCCGCGGCCGCCGGGCGCGTCCCGTCGATCCGGCTGATCAGCGCCCGCTGCGGGTCCGCCGACGGGCACGTCACCGGCAGCAGCGACCTCGCCGGCGTCAACCTCGGCCGGCTCGGCACGCTCCCCGCCGCCACGTCACCGAACCAGAAGCTCGGCATCCCCGGCGTCGCCGAAGTGATCGTCAACGAACAGCTCCAGCGGTACGACGGCGCCCTCGAAGTGACAGCCCTGCACATCAAGCTGCTCGGCGGCAAGACCACCGGCGCCCTGGGCAGCGGGGACGTCAAGCTCGCGTCCGTGACGTGCGGGCCGTCGAAGGAACGCGCGCCCGAAGCGCCGCCGCGCGGGCCGGGGCAGGTCGTCGTCGTCCCCGCCGGCGCGCCGCAGACCGGCGACGGCAGCCTGGCCGAGGGCTGAGCCGATGCTGCGTCGCGCACTCCTCGTCGCCGTCACCGCGCTGCTGCTCGCCGGCTGCGGCGCGACGACGACCCCGGCCGCCGCCCCGCCGCCCGCTCCGGCCGCCGCCGCGGCACCGACGCGGTCCCTGCCGACCGCGCTCGACGTCCCCGCCATCGACGCGAAGTCGACGCTGGTGTCCCTCGGGCTGAACGCCGACCGCACGGTCGAGGTGCCGCCGGTCGACCAGCCGCTGCAGGCCGGCTGGTACGAGTACGGCCCGACGCCCGGCGAGGTCGGGCCGGCGGTGATCCTCGGCCACATCGACGGCGACCACCGCAAGGGCATCTTCTGGCGGCTGCACGAGCTGAAGCCGGGCGACCCGGTGCACGTCG
Source organism: Amycolatopsis sp. NPDC003865 (assembly GCF_053605345.1). Taxonomy (NCBI): domain Bacteria; kingdom Bacillati; phylum Actinomycetota; class Actinomycetes; order Pseudonocardiales; family Pseudonocardiaceae; genus Amycolatopsis; species Amycolatopsis sp. NPDC003865. The sequence goes on from NZ_JBSGJA010000001.1 coordinate 170,673, forward strand.
ACCGCGCCGACGGCGGCAAGCTGACCTTCGAGGTGACGAAGGTCGACCAGATCGCGAAGAAGGAGTTCCCCACGGAAGCCGTGTACGGCAACACCACCGACCCCGAGCTGCGGCTGATCACCTGCGGCGGCAAGTACGACGCGGCGAACCGGAACTACCTCGACAACGTGATCGTGTACGCCAAGCTGAAGCGCTAACGGCGGCCCGAGCGGCTCGCCTTCCGGAACTCCCGGTTCAGGCTGGCGATGCTCGCGAACGGGATCCCCTTCGGGCAGGCCGCGACGCATTCCCCGGTGTTGGTGCAGCCGCCGAAGCCCTCGGCGTCCATCGTGTCCACCATGTCCAGCACGCGCTGCGCCCGCTCCGGTTGTCCTTGCGGGAGCAGCGAAAGGTGCGTCACCTTCGCGGCGGTGAACAGCGTCGCCGAGCCGTTGGGGCACGCCGCCACGCAGGCGCCGCAGCCGATGCACGTGGCGTTGTCGAAGGCGAGGTCCGCGTCCGGCTTCGGGACGGGGGTCGCGTGGGCATCCGGCGCGCTGCCGGTCGGGGCGCTGACGTAGCCGCCGGCCTGGACGATCCGGTCCAGCGCCGAACGGTCGACGACCAGGTCCTTGATCACCGGGAAACCCCTGGCGCGCCAGGGTTCGACGTCGATGACCTCGCCGTCGCGGAACGAGCGCAGGTGCAGCTGGCACGAGGTCGTGCGCTCCGGTCCGTGCGCCTGCCCGTTGATCACGACGCCGCAGGAGCCGCAGATGCCCTCGCGGCAGTCGTGGTCGAAGGCGATCGGTTCCCCGCCGTTCTCGATCAGCTCCTGGTTGAGGACGTCGAGCAGTTCGAGGAAGGACATGTCGGGGCTGACGCCGTCGACCGGGTAGGACACCAGCTCGCCCTCGGCGGCCGGGCCGGCCTGCCGCCAGACGCGGACGGTGAGGTTCATGTGTAGCTCCGCTGGGTGGGGTGGACGTGCTCGAAGGTGAGGTCCTCGCGGTGCAGCACCGGCGGGCCGTCCGGTCCGCCGTACTCCCACGCGGCGACGTACGAGAACCGTTCGTCGTCGCGCCGGGCCTCGCCTTCGGGGGTTTGGTGTTCTTCGCGGAAGTGGCCGCCGCAGGACTCCTCCCGGGCGAGAGCGTCGATCAGCAGCAGCTCGGCGAGCTCCAGGAAGTCCGCCACGCGCCCAGCCTTCTCCAGCTCCTGGTTCAGCGTGGCCGCGTCGCCGGGGATGCGGACGTCCCGCCAGAACTCCGCGCGCAGCTCCGGGACGCGGTCGAGGGCCTTGCGCAAGCCCTCGCGGCTGCGGGACATGCCGCAGTGGTCCCACATGAGCAGGCCCAGCTCGCGGTGGAACGAGTCGACCGACCGCGTGCCCTTGACCGCCATCAGCTTCGCGATCCGTTCGCGCACTTCGGTTTCCCCCTGCGTGACCGCGTCCCGCGGGACGTCGCCGAAGCGGTTTCCGGCGAGGTAGTCGTTCAAGGTGGCCGGGAGCACGAAGTAGCCGTCGGCGAGGCCCTGCATCAACGCCGACGCGCCGAGCCGGTTGGCGCCGTGGTCGGAGAAGTTGGCCTCGCCGATGACGAACAGCCCGGGAATCGTGCTCTGCAGGTCGTAGTCGACCCACAGCCCGCCCATCGTGTAGTGGATGGCCGGGTAGATCCGCATCGGCACCTCGTACGGGTTCTCCGCCGTGATCCGCTCGTACATCTCGAACAGGTTCCCGTATCGGGCCTCGATCGCCGGGCGGCCCATGCGCTCGATCGCGTCGGCGAAGTCGAGGTAGACGCCCAGCCCGCCGGGGCCGACGCCCAGCCCGGCGTCGCAGACGTTCTTCGCCGCCCGCGACGCGATGTCGCGCGGCACCAGGTTGCCGAAGCTCGGGTACAGCCGTTCGAGGTAGTAGTCGCGCTCGGCCTCGGGGATCTCCCGCGGCGGGCGGGTGTCGCCCTTGCGCTTCGGCACCCAGATCCGGCCGTCGTTGCGCAGTGACTCGCTCATCAGCGTCAGCTTCGACTGGTGCTCCCCCGACCGCGGGATGCAGGTCGGGTGGATCTGGGTGAAGCACGGATTCGCGAAGTACGCACCGCGCTTGTGCGCCCGCCAGATCGCCGTCGCGTTGGAACCCTTGGCGTTGGTGGACAGGTAGAAGACGTTGCCGTAGCCGCCGGTCGCCAGGACGACGGCGTCGGCCAGGTGCGTCTCGATCTCGCCGGTGACCAGGTCGCGGGCGACGATGCCGCGGGCCCGGCCGCCGACGACGACCAGGTCGAGCATCTCGGTCCGCGGGTGCAGCTCGACGTTCCCGGCGTCGATCTGCCGCGACAGCGCCTGGTAGGCGCCGATCAGCAGCTGCTGGCCGGTCTGGCCGCGCGCGTAGAACGTCCGCTGCACCTGCACCCCGCCGAACGAGCGGGTGTCGAGCAGGCCGCCGTACTCGCGGGCGAACGGCACGCCCTGCGCGACGGCCTGGTCGATGATCTGCGCCGACACCTGCGCTAGCCGGTACACGTTGGACTCCCGGGAGCGGAAGTCGCCGCCCTTGACCGTGTCGTAGAACAGCCGGTACACCGAATCGCCGTCGTTGCGGTAGTTCTTGGCCGCGTTGATCCCGCCCTGCGCGGCGACCGAGTGCGCCCGCCGGGGCGAGTCCTGGAAGCAGAACTGGACGACGTGGTAGCCCTGTTCGGCCAGGGTGGCCCCGGCCGAACCGCCGGCCAGCCCGGTGCCCACCACGATCACGCGGTGCTTGCGCCGGTTCGCCGGGTTCATCAGCTTCGCGGCGAACTTCCGTTCGTCCCAGCGCTGTTCCAGCGGGACCGCCGGGGTCTTGGTGTCGGCGATCGGGTCGCCGGTCCGGTAGTCGCCCATCAGTCCACCAGTCCCGTCATGATCGCGACCGGGACGAGCGCGTAGCCGCCCGCGATCACGATCGCCGTCGCGTTGCCGAAGAGCTTGATCGCCCGTTCCCGCCGCGCGCTGGTGACGCCCAGCGTGCGCGCGGCGCTGGCGAAGCCGTGCTGGATGTGCAGGCCGAGCATGGCCAGGGCGGCGAGGTAGATCAGGTTCACCCACCAGACCCGGAAGTCCGCCACGAGGTTGTGGTACGGGTCGCCCGGCACGAAGTCGCGGTTCACCGCGCCGACGGTGAAGTCGAGGATGTGCCAGACGACGAACAGCGCCAGCGTCGCCCCGCCCCAGCGCATCGTGCGCACGGCGAAGGTCGCGCGCGCCGGCCGCCGGTGGACGTACGGGACCGGCCGCGCTTTCCGGTCGCGGCGCACCAGCTGGACCGCCGCCGTGACGTGCAGGACCACCGCCACGAGCAGGACCACGCGCTGGATCCAGAGGAACCACGCGTACGGCAGCACCGGCTCGCCGATCGTCCGCAGCCAGTGGGCGTAGTGGTTGAGGTCGTCGGCACCGAGGAACGTCTTCAGGTTGCCGGCCATGTGCGCGAAGCCGAAGGCGAGCAGCAGCGCGCCGGTCACCGCCATGACGATCTTCTTGCCGATCGTCGAGGCCCAGAACTGCCGGACGGGGCGCCGGGTCGCGAGGTCGTTCACCACCCGATCGACGGTAGGAGCGCGTCGACCAGAGGTCAAAGACATGATAGCTCTACAATCGATAGGCTGTGGCTATGCAGTTCCAGCAGCTCGCCTACTTCGTCGCCGTCGCCGAAGACCGCCACTTCACCCGCGCCGCCGAGCGGATGCGGGTCGCCCAGCCCTCGCTGTCCCAGCAGGTCCGGGCGCTGGAACACGACCTCGGCGCGCCGCTGTTCCACCGCATCCGCGGGAACGTCTCCCTCACCGAGGCCGGCGAAGTGCTGCTGCCGATCGCGCGGCGGATCCTGGCGGAGACCGAAAGCGCGCGGCTCGCGATCCGGGAGCTCGACGAACTCGACCGCGGCCGCGTCCGGCTCGGCGCGACACCCAGCCTGTGCACGGGCCTGCTGCCCGCCATGCTGTCGGCGTTCCGCCGCCGCTACCCGGGCATCCAGCTGGAACTGCAGGAAAGCGGCTCGCGCGACCTGCGTCAGCGGTTGTCCGAAGGCGCGCTGGACCTGGCCTTGCTGGCGGCCGCGCCGACCGACCCGCACCTGGCGGCGACGCCGTTGCTGCTGGAGGAACTGGTCGTCATCTCCCCCGCGGACGCGCCGGTGCGCGGCACCCGGCTCGACGTCCGCGAGCTGGCCGACGTCCCGCTGGTGATGTTCCGCCGCGGCTACGACGTCCGGGAAGCGACGGTCAACGCCTGCCGCGCGGCCGGGTTCGAGCCGTCGTTCGCCATCGAGGGCGGCGAGATGGACGCCGTGCTGGAGCTGGTGCGCGCCGGCGTCGGGTCCGCGGTGGTGCCGAGCACCGTGGCGGGCGAGCGGTTCCGGATGACGCGCTTCGCGCCGGAAGCGGGCATGACGCGGATCGTGCAGCTGGCCCACCGCAAGGAAGTCGAGCCGACCCGGGCCGTCCGCGCGCTGCGCGCGGCGCTCGTCGGGTTCGTGGCCGACCGGGCGAACCTCCCACCCGGCATCGAGTCCCTTGTGGACGGACGCGGCGCCCGACCATCGGAGGGTTGACCGAGGCGCCGTTCCGGAGTGGCATGGACGCCGTGAATCGTCTGCGCTCGGCCGCCGTGCTCGCCGCCCTCGCCGGTTCCCTCCTGGTCCCGGCCCCCGCCACCGCCGCGCCCGCGCTGGGGTTCGACCTCGACGCGGCCACCATCCCCGAACTGCAGCAGCGGATGGACCACGGCGGCCTCACCGCCGTGCGGCTGACCGCCGCCTACCTCCACCGCATCGAAGCCGTCGACGGCAAGGTCCGTTCGGTGGTCGCCGTCGACCCGGGTGCCCTCCGGGCGGCCGCCGCCAGCGACGCCCGCCGCCGCGCGGGCCGCACGCTCGGGCAGCTGGACGGGATCCCGGTGCTGCTCAAGGACAACATCGACACGCGCGCGCAGCCGGCGACCGCCGGGTCGCGGGCGTTGCCGCGCAGCCGGCCGGCCGCCGACGCGGCGCTCGTGGACCGGCTGCGGCGTGGTGGCGCCGTGATCCTCGGCAAGACGAACCTGTCGGAGTGGGCCAACTTCCGGTCGACGCATTCGACTTCGGGGTGGTCCGCGGTCGGCGGGCAGACGAACAACCCGTACGTCCTCGACCGCAACCCGTGCGGCTCGTCGTCGGGCTCGGGCGCCGCCGTCGCGGCCACGCTGGCGCAGGTCGCGATCGGCACCGAGACCGACGGCTCGATCGTCTGCCCGGCCGGGGCCAACGACGTCGTCGGCGAGAAGCCGACGCTCGGGCTGGTCAGCCGGACCGGCGTCGTGCCGATCTCCGCGGAGCAGGACACCGCCGGGCCGATGGCGCGTCACGTCGTCGACGCGGCCGTCACGCTGTCGGTATTGCAGGGCCGCGACCCGGCCGACCCGGCGACGGCGGCGATCCCCGCGGGCCAGCCGCGGGACTACGCGGCGCTGCTGCGTCCGGACGCCTTGCGCGGCGCGCGGATCGGCGTCTGGCGGCTGGCCGGGCTGGACGCCGACGTCGACCGGGTCGTCGGCGACGCCGTGCGGACGCTGACCGCGCGCGGCGCGACGGTCGTCGACGTCGATCTGCCCTACCAGGACCGGATCGGGGCCGCGGAGACGCCGGCGCTGCTGACCGAGTTCAAGCGCGACCTCAACGCCTACCTGAAGCACCGGCCCGGGCACCCCGCGACGCTCGACGAGCTGATCGCGTTCAACCAGCGGGACCCGGTGGAGCTGTCGAAGTTCGGGCAGGAGCTGTTCGAGCAGGCGGCCGCCGCGCCCGCGCCGAGCGATCCGACCTACCGGCAGCAGCGGGCGACGGCGACTTCGCTGGCGCAGCGGTCGATCGACGAAACCCTGTCCCGGCTGCACCTGGACGCGATCGTGGCGCCGACCAACAGCCCGGCGTGGAAGACGGACTACGCGGCGGGCGACGCGTTCGTCCTCGGCTCGTCGACCCCGGCGGCCGTCGCGGGCTACCCGAACGTGTCGGTCCCGGCGGGCTTCGCGGGCCCGCTGCCGATCGGGGTGTCGTTCTTCGCCGGCCGCTGGGCCGACGCCCGCGTGCTCGCGTTCGCCGCGGCGTTCGAGCGGGCCGCCCCGGCGCGCCGGGCCCCCGCGTTCCTGCCCACCGCTGGTTAAGGTAGAGGACCGACGGTGAGGAGAGCGGCCGATGGTCACCCGCGCGGAGCGGAACGCGACGGACCCGGATCTGGGTGTCCTTTCGGGACGGCTGCTGTTCGCGGTGCAGCGCGAGCTCTTCGCGACGCTGGCGGCGCAGGGGTTCGACGACCTGAAGCACCGCCACGGCGCGGTGCTGGCCTACCTCGACCCGGGCGGTGTGCGGGCGACCGAGCTGTCCCGGCTTTCGGGGCAGTACAAGCAGATCATCGGCACGCTGATCGACGAACTGGCCGCGCTGGGGTACGTCGAGCGGCGCCCGGACCCGAGTGACCGGCGGGCGAAGCTGATCTGCCCGACCGAGCGCGGGCTGGCGCAGATGCGCGCGGCGGACGAGATCATGGCGGCCATCCAGCGCCGCCACGCCGACCGCCTGGGGCGCGAGGACTACGAGCGGTTCAAGCGCACGCTGGCGGACATCACGGAACACCAGCGCAACCAGCTCGGCAACGACTGATCCCCGTTCCCGGGTCCGCCGCGGCGGGTCGTGAGTGAGAACCAGTGTTCCGGCCCGGATCTCCACTCACGACAGCCGCGGGGCCAGCCACTCGACCACCCGGTGCCAGCTTTCGTGGGCCGGGTCGATCACCTGGAAGTGGTCCGTGCCCGGCACTTCGACGTACTCCCCCTCCGCCACCCGTGCGGCGTACGTCCGGCTGAACTCCGGCGGGACCACGTCGTCGGCGTCGCCGTGCAGCGCCAGCACCGGCACCCCCTTGCCGGTCAGCTCGGCCGGCGACGTCGTCGCGTACCGGTCGGGCACGTCGGCCACGTGCCCGCCCAGCAGCAGGTTCACCACGCCCTCCCCGACCCCCTCCGCGACCGACGGCCAGAACTCCGGGTACGCCGGTTCCGGCGCCCCCGCCGGCCGCGCGGCCTGCCCCTCGGCCAGTACCGTGCCGAACCCCGTCCGGTCGGCCGCCACCAGGTCCAGCACCCCGGCCAGCGAGACCGCCGCCACCGGCACCACCTTCGGGTTCGCGCCCACCGCACCCGCGGCCAGCACCGGCCGGTGCGCCGCCCACGCCGCCAGGTGGCCGCCCGCCGAGTGGCCGATCACCGCGACCCGCGCGGGATCGAGGGCCGGGTCCAGGTCCGCTACCGCGTCGACCGCCGTCGCGACGTCTTCGAACGTCGACGGCCAGCCGCCGCCGTCGCCGAGGCGGCGGTAGTCCACGTTCCACACCGCGTAGCCGCGGGCGAGGAGGTCGTCGGCCGGCGGGGTGGCCGTGCGGCGGTCGAACATCGCCGTCCAGTAGCCGCCGTGCAGCAGCACCACCACCGGGAACGGCCCTTCGCCCGCCGGCACGTAGAGCTCCCCCACCTGCGCCGGGTGCGGGCCGTACGCGACCGTGCGCACCGGGCCCGGCGGATCGTCGTAACGCGCGCCGCGGCGCGAGCTCACCAGCGCGTCGATCGTGGCGAAGAACTCCGCGATCCGCGGGTCGTCGCCGCCCTTGGCCTTCGACTCGTCCCACGCCGTGTCGTCGATCCACTCGACGACGTCCAGCCACGTTTCCGCGTCCAGGCGCACCAGCTTCGCGGAGACGAAGCCGCGCCGCCCCTCGCGGAACGCGGCCAGCATCCCCGGTCGCGCCGCGAGCATCGCCGAGGTCCGCTCGGGCCGGACGGTGAACGTGGTCAGCTCGATGACGGCCATGCGCTCCCCTTCATTTGGTCCAGATAAATGACTATCATGATTCTGGACTACTTGTCACGCGGACGTGCGCCCGTTCGCCCTGCCGCCCGATCAGGCTGAGGAACTCGACCGGACCCGCGCTCGTGGCCCCGAACCAGTGCGGCGTGCGCGTGTCGAACTCCGCCGCCTCCCCCGGCCGCAGGACCAGGTCGTGCTCGCCGAGCACCAGGCGCAGCGTCCCGTTCAGCACGTACACCCAGTCGTGCCCCTCGTGCGTGCGCGGCTCGGGCTCGCCCTCCCCGGCCGGCAGCACGAACTTGTACGCCTGGATCCCGCCCGGCCGGCGGGTCAGCGGGATGATCGTGGAGCCGTCCCGGCAGGCCAGCGGCCGGAGGGTGACGCGCGGGTCGCCGGTCGGCGGCGCGTCGACCAGTTCGTCCAGCGTCACGCCGTAGGCGCGGGCGAGCGGCAGGAGCTGCTCCAGCGTCGGACGGCGCAGGCCCGCCTCGAGCCGCGACAGCGTGCTGGCCGAGATCCCGGTCTGCTCGGCCAGCGCCGTGAGCGTCGTTTCCCGCTGCTGCCGGAGGCGCTTGAGCCGCGGCCCGACGGCGTCGAGGGCCCGGTCGATCGAGTCGTCCATGCCACCATTTTGCCGATCGGCAAGAAGCTTTGCCAATCCGGCGAAGGGGCGAGCACAGTGCCCTCGTGAACGACTTCGACCAGCCCTACTGGGACCAGCACTGGCGGCACGCCCGCGACCACGGCACCGCACCCAACCCCCACCTCGTCCGCGAGGTCGCCGGCCTCGCGCCGGGCACCGCTCTCGACGCCGGCTGCGGCCGGGGCGCCGAAGCCGGCTGGCTCGCCGCCCGCGGCTGGGCCGTCACGGCGGTGGACATCTCGATCGAAGCCCTCAACCAAGCGGGCGCGAACACCGTGGCCTGGGTCCGGGCCGACCTGACGACCTGGACACCCGGCACGCGGTTCGACCTGGTCACCACCCACTACGCCCACCCGGCGATGCCGCAGCTCGCCTTCTACGAGCGCATCGCCGAATGGGTCGCCCCCGGCGGCACGCTGCTCGTCGTCGGCCACGCGCGGGGACACCACGTCGCCGAAGCGTCGGCCTCGGCCGGCGACATCACCGCACTGCTGCCCGGCTGGGAGATCGTCACCGCCGGCGACCACGGCCACGACGTCGTCGTGCGGGCCAGGAGGGCAGCGTGAACGCGATCGTCGAAGACCGGCGCCGGCGCCGCGCGATCCTGCTCGGCGTCTGCCTCGCGCTGATGGCGGTGGTCGCGTCCGTTTCCGGGCTGAACGTCGCCCAGCCGCAGCTCGCGGTCGAGCTCGGCGCGTCGCAGGCCGGCGTCCTCTGGATCGTCAACGGCTACGCCGTCACCCTGGCCGCGCTGCTCCTGCCGCTCGGCGCGGCCGGCGACCGCCTCGGCCGGAAATCCGTGCTGCTCACCGGGTTGACGCTGTTCGGGATCGCGAACCTCGCGGCGGCCCTGGCCCCGTCCGCCGGAACGCTGCTGGCGGCCCGGCTCCTGGCCGGGGCGAGCGCGGCGATGATCATGCCGGTGACGCTCGCGGTCATCACCTCGACGTTCCCGGCCGAAGACCGGTCCCGGGCGATCGGCGTCTGGACCGGCGTCGCCGGCGGGGGCGGGATCCTCGGGATGTTCCTGTCCGCGGTCCTGGTCGACGCCGCCGGCTGGCGGTGGCTGTTCGTGCTGCCGATCGCGCTCGCCGGAGCGGCCGCCGTCGTGACCCTGCGGTCGGTACCGGACTCCCGCTCGGACAACCGGCACCGGTTCGACGCCGTCGGCGCGGGACTGTCGTCGGTCGCCGTCGTCGGCTGGGTCTTCGTCCTGCACGAAGGGCCGGATCGCGGGTGGACCGCGCCGGTGACGCTGCTGAGCCTGGCCGCCGGGGTCCTCGGCGTCGCCGGGTTCGTGGAGTGGGAACTGCGCCACCCCGCGCCACTGCTCGACGTCCGGCTCTTCCGCGGGCGCGGCCTGGGCGGCGGCGCCGGGACCCTGCTGGCCGTCTTCGGCGTGCAGGCGGGGATCTTCGTGGTCCTCTTCCCCTACCTGCAGGCCGTGCTCGGCTGGTCCGGGTTCCGCGCCACCCTGGCCCTGATGCCGACGGCGCTGCTGATGATGGCCGCGGCCGGCCTCGCGCCGAAGGTGGCCGCCCGGGTCGGCGGCCGCCCGGCGATGGCGGCGGGGCTCGTCGTGAGCGCGACCGGCCTGGGGCTGATGGCCGCGTTCGTGTCCGTCGACGGCGGCTACCTCGCGATCCTGCCCGGGATGCTGCTGATGGGGCTGGGCATGGGCCTGACGATGACCCCGGCCACCGAAGCCATCACCGGCTCGCTGCCCCGGGAACAGCAGGGCGTGGCGTCCGCGCTCAACGACGTCACCCGGGAGCTGGGCACGGCGCTCGGCGTCGCGCTGCTCGGCGCGATCCTGACCGCCGGCTACCGCGCGGCCGTCGACGCGCGGCTGGCCGGAGTGCCGGCCGAGCTCGCGCGGCGGGGCGTCGCGAACGCCGTCGCTGCCGGTCCGGCGGTGGCGGGCGCGGCGCGCGAGTCCTTTGTGGACGGATGGCGGCAGTCGATGTGGGCCGGCGCGGGCGTACTGGTGCTCGTCCTCGTGCTCACCCTGGTGAAGAGCCCCTTATCGATTCAGAGGTCCTCTGCTAGCCTGCGTCGCGGGACGGCTCCGGCCGGCGCCCTGGGGACCGACTCCGAGGAGATGGAATGACGGCAATCGCCCGTGTCCGTGGTCGTGAGGTGCTCGACAGCCGGGGCAACCCGACCGTCGAGGTCGACGTCGTGCTGGAGGACGGCTCGGTGGGCCGCGCCGCGGTTCCCTCGGGTGCCTCGACCGGCACGCGGGAGGCCGTGGAGCTGCGCGACGGGGACAAGGCGCGCTACCACGGCAAGGGCGTCCGCAAGGCCGTGACCGCGGTCAACACCGAGCTGGCCGAGGCGGTCGTCGGGCTCGACGCCGAAGCCCAGTCCCAGGTCGACGCCGCGCTGATCGCCGCGGACGGGACGCCGAACAAGGCCCGCGTCGGCGCGAACGCGACGCTCGGGATCTCCCTGGCCGTCGCGAAGGCGGCCGCGGCGGCGAACACGCTGCCGCTGTACCGGTACGTCGGCGGGGTCTTCGCCCACCAGCTGCCCATGCCGATGATGAACATCGTCAACGGCGGCGCGCACGCCGACAACCCGATCGACTTCCAGGAGTTCATGATCGGCCCGGTCGGCGCCGAGACCTTCGCCGAGGCCGTGCGGATGGGCTCGGAGGTGTTCCACACCCTGCGCGCGTCGCTGAAGAAGGCCGGGCACGGCACCAACGTCGGCGACGAAGGCGGCTTCGCGCCCAACCTCGCTTCGGCCGACGAAGCCCTGGAGTTCGTGGTCCGCGCGATCGAGGAGAGCGGCTACACCCCCGGCGAGGACATCGCGCTGCTGCTCGACCCGGCCGCGTCGGAGTTCTACGACAACGGCGTCTACGACTACCGCGGCGAGGGCGTCAAGCGCAGCGTCGAGGAGCACGTCGCCTACCTCGACGAGCTGACCACGCGGTTCCCGATCGTCTCGATCGAGGACGGGCTCGCGCAGGACGACTACGCCGGCTGGAAGCAGCTGACCGACCGGATCGGCGACCGGGTGCAGCTCGTCGGCGATGACGTCTTCTGCACCAACGTCAAGCTGCTGCAGGACGGGATCGACCGCGGGATCGGGAACTCGATCCTGATCAAGGTCAACCAGATCGGCACGCTGACCGAAACGCTGCTGACCGTCGACACCGCGCACAAGGCCGGCTACTCGGCGGTGATGTCCCACCGCTCCGGGGAAACCGAGGACACCACGATCGCCGACCTCGCCGTCGCGACCGGCTGCGGCCAGATCAAGACGGGCTCGCTGTCGCGGTCCGACCGCACCGCGAAGTACAACCAGCTCATCCGCATCGAGGAGGAGCTGGGCGCGGAGGCGCGCTACGCCGGCCGGGCCACGCTGCGCGGCAGCCGCTGATCGGCGAACCGGGCCGATCTGTAGTCACATAGGACGGGTGAGCACTTTTCACTCTTTCGTGGACAAGGTGGATGAACGGATCGGCGACGGGCTCGAGCACGTCCTGTGCGCCCACCACCGGCGGCGGTTGCGCCGGCTCGGGTGGCGGGACGTGCTCGAGCCGGGCGGCGACCGCCTCGGCGGCCGGGCCGCGGTGCGCGAGGGCAACCGCGTCGAGGTGCTGATCGACGGCGAGGAGACGCTGCCGGCCGTCGAAGCCGCCATCCGGGGCGCGAAGTCCCACGTGCACATCGCGAACTGGCACGCGAGCGCGGACTTCCGGCTGACGCGCGGGCCCGGCGCCCTCACCCTGCGGGAGCTGCTCGCCGAGACCGCCGACCGGGGTGTCGGGGTGCGCGTGCTGCTGTGGGCCGGGCCGCCGGTGCCCGCGTTCCAGCCGACGCGCGGCCTCGCCCGGAGCGAGCAGCGGAAGTTCACCGACGGCTCGGCCGTGCAGTGCGTGCTGGACTCCCGCGAACGGACCATGCACTGCCACCACGAAAAGATCGTGGTCGTGGACGACGAGGTCGCGTTCGTCGGCGGCGTCGACTTCACGGCGCTGGAGGGCGACCGGCACGACAGCCCGGACCACCCGCCGCGGCCGATCGGCTGGCACGACCTGGCCTCCCGGCTCGAAGGGCCGGTCGTCGCCGACGTCGCGGACCACTTCGTGCGGCGGTGGACGGAGGTCGCGGCCGAATACCTGCCGCCGCCGAAGGTGCCGGGTCCGGTGGGCGGAACCCGTGCCCAGCTGCTGCGCACGATCCCGAATTCGACGTACGACTTCGCCCCGAAGGGCGAGTTCACGATCCTCGACGGCTACCTGCGCGCCCTGCGGTCCGCGCGGCGGCTGGTCTACCTGGAGAACCAGTTCCTGTGGTCGCCGGAGATCGCCGAGGTGCTGCTCGACAAGCTGAGAAACCCGCCGGACGACCGCTTCCGCGTCGTCCTGCTGCTGCCGCGCAAGCCGAGCAACGGCTCCGACACCACCCGCGGCCAGCTGGGCCGGCTGCTCGACGCCGACGACGGGAACCGCCGCCTGCTCGCGACGACGATCAGCGCGCACGACGGCGAGTCGGCCGCGCCGGTCTACGTGCACGCGAAGCTCGGCATCGTCGACGACGAGTGGCTGACCGTCGGGTCCGCGAACCTCAACGAGCACTCGCTGTTCAACGACACCGAGGTCAACATCGCGACCGACGACCGCGACGTCGTCCGCGCGACGCGGCTGCGCCTGTGGGCCGAGCACCTCGGCCGGGACGTGGCGGAGGTGGACGGCGACCCGGCGGACGTCGTCGACCACCTCTGGCGGCCGCTGGCGCAGGAGCAGGCGGAGCGGGAGCGCCGGGGCGAGCACCGCACGCACCGGCTGGTGCTGCTCCCCGGCGTCTCCCGGCGGGCGGGCCGGCTGCAGGGACCACTGCGTGGACTGCTCGTCGACGGCTGAAGCGGAGATCGCCGAGCCGCTCTAGATTGGGCGGCATGACTTCCACCGCCGAGAAGGCCACCCGGCTGCAGGAGCTGCACGCCGCGCCCGAGCTGCTGCTCGTCGTCAACGTCTGGGACGCCATCACCGCCAAGGTCGTCGCCGAGACGCCCGGCACGCAGGCCCTCGCGACACCCAGCCACGGCATCGCGGCCTCGCGCGGCTACCCGGACGGCGAGAAGATCCCGCGGGACGAGATGATCGCCGAGGTCGCGCTGATCGTGCGGACGGCGGGCGACCTGCCCGTCACCGCCGACCTCGAAGCCGGCTACGGCGATCCCGGCGGCACCATCGCCCGGGCGATCGAGGTCGGCGCGGTCGGCGCCAACCTCGAGGACCAGATGAAGCCGCTGGGCGAGGCCGTCAAGGCCGTTGAAGCCGCCGTCGCGGCCGCGGAGGCGGCCGGCGTCGACTTCGTGCTCAACGCCCGCACCGACGCCTTCCTCAAGACCGACCCCGAGACTGCGCTGGAAGAGGCGATCACCCGCGGCCGCGCCTACCTCGACGCGGGCGCGTCCAACTTCTTCGTGCCCGGCAAGCTCGACGAGAACCAGGTCTCGCGGCTCGTTGAAGAGTTGGGCGAACGCAAGGTCAACCTCATCGGCATCCCCGGCTCGATCCCGCTGAAGCGCGCGCAGGAACTCGGCGTCTCGCGCGTGTCCTACGGGCCGTGGAGCCAGAACGTCGCCCTGACCGCGCTGGCCAAGCTCGCCGAAGACGTCTACGCCGGCGGCGGCCTGCCCGCCGACACCCGAAAGCTGAACTGACCTAGCGGATCCGCAGCTTCCGCATGAGCTTGAGCCCGGACAGCATGCTTTCGACGTACTTCTCGTAGCCCTGTCCGGGCCGCGGGCCCATGACCTGCTTCTTCAGCACGGCCAGGTTCTGCCCGTCGGTGTACTTGAGCAGGCCCTGGTCGCCGTGCCGGGCGCCGACCCCGGAGCTCTTCACGCCGCCGGAGGGCGTCCCCTTGGCGGCGAACGCCGTCGCGAGGATGTCGTTGATGTTGACGTTGCCCGATTCCAGCCGGGCGGCCACGGCGCGCGCGGCCCCGACGTCACGGCTCCACACCGAGGCGTTGAGGCCGTAGTCGGTGTCGTTGGCCAGCTCGACGGCTTCGTCGACCGTGCCGTAGCGGTGCAGCGCGATCACCGGGCCGAAGGTTTCGGTGACACCGCAGAGCATGTCCTTGGTGACACCTTCGAGGATCGTCGGCTCGAAGAACGCCGGCCCGAGGTCGGGGCGCGGCTTGCCGCCGCACAGGACGGTCGCGCCCTTCGCGACGGCGTCGTCGACGTGCTCCTTGACCCGGCGCAGGTGGTCGGGCGAGACGAGCGAACCCATGTCGGGCCCGAAGTCGTAGGCCGCGCGGACGTCCAGTGCGCTCGTGGCTTTCACGAACGCGTCCTTGAACTCGGCGTAGCGGGACTCCGGCAGGTAGATCCGCTCGATGTGCATGCAGATCTGGCCGGTGTTGCCGAACGCGCCGAAGATCGCGCCCCGCACCGCTTCGGCGATGTCGGCGTCCTCGAGCACGATCATCGGGTTCTTGCCGCCGAGCTCCAGGCAGCAGCCGATGAGGTTGCGCCCGGCCCGTTCGCCGATCACCCGGCCGGTGGCCGTGGAGCCGGTGAACATCACGTAGTCGGCCTGGTCGATGAGCGTCGGTCCGACGTCCGGGCCTTCGCCGCAGACGACCTGGAACAGCCCTTCGGGCAGACCGGCTTCCTCCAGCATCCGGATGCCGTAGAGCGGTGAGAGCGCGGTCTTGTTGTCCGGCTTCAGGACGACCGCGTTGCCGGCCATCAGCGCCGGGATCGCGTCGGAGATGCCGGTGGCGAACGGGAAGTTCCACGGCGCGATGATCCCGACGACCCCCTTGGGCTGCCGGACCTCGGTCGAGGTCGTCAGCAGCGGCACCGGCCCGCCGCGCTTCACCGGCGCGAGCAGCTTGGCCGCCCGCCGCAGGTAGTGGCTCATCACCATCGCGGGGTCGCAGGTCTCTTCGATCGCCATCCGCCGGTTCTTGCCGCTCTCGACCTGGATGAGGTCGGCGACGTCCCGCGCGCGGTCGACGAACAGCGCGTGCGCCCGCTTGAAGACCGCGAGCCGCTGCTTGAGCGGGGTGGCGGCCCACTTCCGTTGCGCCGCACGGGCGGTGGCGAACGCCTGCTCGATGTCCGCGGGCGTCGACTGCGGCAGGTCGACCAGCGGCTCGCCGGTGTAGACCTCGGTCAGTTTCCAGGTCTCGCCGGCCGACCCCGGGACCCGGGCGACCAGCTGCCGCAGGAACTCGTCGGTCACCGACGCCGGGCGGGTCAGCTGCAGCGGGGTCACGGTCACGAGGCGCTCCCGAGAACGAGTTGCGCGCCCATTTCGCCGATCATGATGGCGGGCGCGTTGGTGTTGCCGCCGGTGATGGACGGCATGATCGAGGCGTCGCAGACCCGCAGTCCGTCGACGCCGCGCACCTTGAGGTCGGGGCCGACGACGGCGAGCTCGTCGACGCCCATCCGGCAGGTGCCGACGCCGTGGTAGACCGACGTCGCGCGGTTGAGGATCGCGTCCCGCAGTTCCTGGCCGCGCAGGTTCGTACCCGGGTGGATCTCCTCCTTGACCGCGCCCTTGAACGCCTTCGACGCGAAGATCTCGCGGACCATCTCCGAGCCTTCGGCGAGCACTTCGAGGTCGGCCGGGTCGGAGAGGTACTGGAAGTCGATCAGCGGCGCGGCCGTGGGATCGGCCGAGGCCAGGCGCAGCGTGCCGCGGCTCTTCGGGTAGATCAGCGTCGACAGCACCGTGAGCGCCGGGCGCTTGTCGACGTCGTGGCGGATCGGCGCGTCCTGGTTGGGCGAGACGTACGCCCACGGCAGGAGGTGCAGCTGCAGGTCCGGGACGGCGCCGGCCTGGGAGGTCTTGAGGAACGCGACCGCCTCGAAGACCGAGTTGGCCAGGAACGTCGTGCCGGGCTTCAGCAGTTCGCGGGCGAGGCCGCGGGCGAAGTACGGCGCGGAGCCCTTGTTCTTGCTGGAGGACACGTGGAACGTCAGCGCGTGGAACATGTGGTCGTGCATGTTGTCGCCGACGGGCAGGTCGGCGAGCACGTCGATGCCGTGTTCCTTGAGGTGCTCGGCGTGGCCGATCCCGGACAGCATGAGCAGCTGCGCGGAGCCGGCGAACCCGGCCGAGAGGATGACCTCCCTGCCGGCGCGGACGACGCGGCTCCCTCGGCCGTCGGCGACCTCGACGCCGGTCGCGCGGCCGTTGTCGAAGAGGACCTTCTTGACGAGCACCCCGGACTGCAGCTGCAGCGTCGGCGGGGCGAGGTGGTGGAGGTAGCCGCGGGAGGCGCTGTAGCGGAGGCCGTCGGCAGCGTTCTGCTGCATCCGGCTGACGCCCTCCTGGGATTCGGCGTTGTAGTCGTCGAGGATCTCGCACCCGAGCGCGTCGGCGGTGGCGTCGACGAACTGCAGCGAGCCCTCCTGGGGGTTCTTGGCGCGGGTGACCCGGATCGGGCCGCCGGCGCCGCGGAACGCGTTCTCGCCGTCTTCGAAGTCCTCCATCCGCTTGTAGGCGGCGTTGACGCTGTCGGCGTCCCAGCCCGTGTTGCCCTCGGCGGCCCAGGAGTCGAAGTTGGCGCGGTTGCCGCGGACGTAGACCATGCCGTTGATGGAGCTGGAGCCGCCGACGACCTTGCCGCGCGGCACCGGCATCCGGCGATCGAGAACGTGTTTCTGCGGAACGCCGTAGAAGCCCCAGTCGAAGGGCTTCTTGAGTTGCGGCACGGCGTGCATCGGGCCGACCAGGCCCGGTTTCTTGATCAGCAGCCGTTCGTCGGTCTTCCCGGCTTCGAGGACGATCACGCTGGCCCCGGACTGGGCCAGCCGGCCCGCGATCGCCGCCCCCGAGCTCCCCGACCCGACGACGACGTAATCGGCTTCGTCGCCGCGCGGCGCCCTGTTCGCCATGTCCGCTCCTCGGTCCCGCCCGCCACAAACTATAACCTGTTCTAGTTTGCTCACGGTATAGCGTCGCCGCCTCGGAGCGCAACGGTCACCCCGTCGAGCGACAAGCGGCCAAGTGTGACATCGGGTCACGATCCGCCACTATGCTCGGGCCGGGCGTCCGTCCGGCGGCGCCCGGACGAGGGGGGCCGATGTCCGAGCAGCACCCGCTGAACCCACCGCAGTGGATGGCGGTGGCACCGGGACCGCCCAAGCCGCCGGGGCGCAACACCTTCGCGGTCGTGTCGCTGGTCATGGGGATTCTCGGCCTCTGCGGGTTTTCGCTGGTACTGGGCTTGATCTTCGGCGTCGTCGCGCTGGTGCAGATCGGCCGCACCGACCAGCGCGGCCGCGGCATGGCGATCGCCGGGATCGTGCTCAGCCTGCTGTGGCTGGGCGGGCTGACGGTCGGGGTGATCGCGGTGGTCAAGCGCGCGGAGCTGCTGGGCTCGACACCGGCGATCGTGGCGTTGCGGCCGGGCGAGTGCTACACGAGCCCGCCGGCGTACAGCCTGGACGCGACGAAGGTCCCGTGCACGGCGCCGCACGACGGCGAAGCGTTCGCGACGGTGCCGCTGAAGGGGTACCTGGAGGGCGAGTACCCGGGCGAGGACACGCTGGAGACGCAGGCGAAGCCGGGGTGCGAGGCCCAGCGGGCGGCGGTGTTCGGGCCGGGGTACGCGCCACCGGTCGCGGCCTCGGTGGGGGTGTTCTACCCGGACGGCAAGGCATGGGCGGCGGGCAAGCGGGCCGCGGTGTGCACCTGGCAGGTGACTTCGGAGCAGCAGTTCACGGGACCGCTCCGCCACTGACGGCTTCCGCGCCCCTGGCCGGTCACAGCCCCCGGCGGAGCGCCTCGGCCGCGCGCGCCAGGTCGGCGCGGACCTCGCGAGCCGCCCGGCTCGCTCCCTTCGCCTGATGCCGCTCGAGGCCGAGCGCGTACACCGTCCACAGCCCGGCCACCGCCGCCGCCGTGACGTGCGGGACCGGGTCGCTCGGCGGCACGCCCGCGCGCGCCGCCAGTTCCGCCGCCACCGCCTCCGTCAACCGGTCACGCGCCTCGCGGTGGTGCGCCACCAGTGCCGGGGTCGTCCGGACCAGCTCGCCGAACCGCCGGATCTCCGCCCAGCCGTGCCGGCGCGCCGCGGCCACCAGGAAGTCCAGCTCCTCCCCCAGCACCTCGAGCGCCGCGTCCACGGGCGGCGCGTCCGCGAGCCGCGCGCGCAGGGCCTCCAGCTGCGTGTCCCAGCGGTCGGCCAGCAGCGCTTCCTTGCTGCCGAAGTGGTTGAAGACCGTCTTCTCCGTGACACCGCACGCCCGCGCGACATCCGCGACGCGGACCGCGTCGAACCCCCGCTCCAGGAACATCCGGGTCGCGGTGTCCGACAGCCGGCTTCGCAGCTCGCGCTTGCGCCGGTCCCGCAGCGTCTCCGTCACCGGCTCAGGCTACAGCAGGAGTACTATTTACAGTGACTGTAACGAACGGAGAGAACCCATGAGCGAGTTCGAGATCGTCCGCGACTACCCGCAGCCCCGGTCCCGCGTCTGGCGCGCCCTCACCGATCCGGCCCTCGTCCCGCGGTGGACGTCGACCGGCCGGGGCGGCCGTCCCGAGGGGTTCGCGCCCGAGGTCGGCACGCGGTTCCGGTTCGTCGGGCGGCCGGTGCCCGGCTGGGACGGCGTCGTCCGGTGCGAGGTCCTCGCCGCCGACGCGCCCGAGCTGCTGAGCTTCAGCTGGCGCAACCAGGAGTCCGACGCGCCGAGCACCGTGACGTTCCACCTCGACGAGACCCCCGGCGGCACCCGCCTCACCTACCGGCACACGGGGTTCCGCGGTGTCGGCGGGTTCTTCATGGCCCGCCTGCTGCACCGGGTGCGGCGCCGGATGCTCTCCGACGGCCTGCCGGACGTCCTGGCCGACCGCGGCTGGTAGCGCTCAGGCGGCCGGCGAGCGGTGCCGGGCGACGTAGTCGTTGACCAGCCCCGCGGCCGTGTGCGCCCCGTCGACGGTGACGACGAACGCGCCCCCGGAACGCAGGCGCAGCACCAAGCCGTCGCCGGCCCGGATCACGACCGCGGACCGGCCGGGCCGCCGCCGCCAGCCCCAGCCGCCGTAGGCCAGCGGCACGATCCGCTCGGCACGCGCTTCGGCGATCTCGTCGTACGTCAGCGACCGGCGCGGCCGGCCGAGCACCCCGATCCGCACGCGGACCCCGGCCGGCCCGACGAGCACCCGCACCGACGAAAACACCAGCGCCACCACCGCGACCAGCAGCCCGGCGAGCCACACGTGCGAGCTCCCCAGCACCGCGGCGAGGGCGGCCGCGAGCGGCGCGACGGCGATCAGGGCGCGGTTGTGCGCGGTTCCCGACCAGACCGCTTGCTCGTTCGCCCCGAGACCGGCCGACGGCGGCGGGCCCGACGCAGCCGCCTCGGCCGGTTTCGCGGGCGCCAGGACCCAGCCGGCCGCGATCGCCACCAAGCCGACGCCGAGGATGCCGGACGCGACCGCCCAGTTCACCGGCCGGGCCTGCGCCCACGACGGCACACCGGCGTTCGCCCACAGCCCCGCCGAATGCGCGGCCACCAGGATGCCGCCGAGGCCGTAGACACCAGGTGCCGCCGACGTCGTCCGGGCCACGGCCGCCCACGCCGCGCACCAGAACGCGGCCGCGCCCGCGGTCACCGCCCACCACGGGGCGTGGCCGTTGGGGACACCGGTCCACGACCAGTGCACGGCGATCGGGTCGGGCAGCCGCGGCGCGAGGACGAGCGCCGGCACGACGATGCCGAGCAGGACCACGGCCGGTATCCCGTACCGCAGGACAGCGGACCTCATCGGGCCTCCTCGATCATGGCGACCAGCTCCTCGTGCTCGATCCCGAGCCGCCGCGCCTCGTCGACCAGCGCGCGGATCCGGTGGTGCAGTTCCGCCCGGTCCGGCCCCGCGGCCAGCACGGTCACCCCGCGCCCGCGCCGCATGGCGACCAGGCCTTCGTCGGCGAGCCGGGCGTAGGCGCGCAGCACGGTGTGCATGTTGACGCCGAGGGCAGCTCCCAGCTCGCGCGCGGCGGGCAGCCGCTCCCCGACGGCGACCTCCCCGGCCGCGAGAGCGCGCCGCAACCCCGCGGCGATCTTTTCGTGCAGCGGCGCGGTGTCACGGTCGTCCAGTCGAACCAGCATTGTTCTACAGATACTAGAACAACCCAGCACGGCTGCCAAGCAGGCGGACTTCGGCCGGACAGTACCTGCCGACCGCTACTCCGCCACCGGGTCCGGCTCCGCCCCCAGCACGTCGTCGGTCAGCCCCGCCGCCAGGGCGCGCAACGCCGCGTCCAGGTACACCGTCAAGTCCGCGTCCGCGCGGGCCGACCAGCGGTCGTACGCCGCGCGGCAGGCCGCCAGGACCGCTCGCCCCACCACCAGCGGGTACAGCGACTCCTCCGGCTGACCCGAGCGGCGGGCGACGAACGCGCTGATCGCCCGCTCCCACGCGTCGTAGTGGACCGCCGCGCTCGCGGCCAGCTCCGGCACCGTGCTCAGCAGCGTCATCCGGCGGCGCAGTTCCGGGACGTCGGCCGCGCGGTAGTGGTTGGCCGCCAGCACCGCCCGGCGCACCGCGTCCAGCACCGGCAGGTCCGCCGGCGTCTCCGCGAGCAACGACCTGATCGTCTGGACCTCGGTGTCGAACTCGTTCCAGAGGACGTCGGCCTTCGCGTCGTAGTAGCGGAAGAACGTCCGCCTGCTGACCCCCGCCGCCGCGGCGATCTGGTCGACCGTCGTCTCGTGGAAGCCCTGCTCGCCGAACAAGCGCAGCGCGGCGAGCTCGAGTTCGCGGGCGCTCGTGCCCGGCGGGCGGCCGCGGCGGTTCGCGGGGCGGGCGAGCACGTCATCGGTCATCCGGGTGCCGTTCCGTCGTGAGCCTTGATTATCGACACGCGGTGACATTACTCTCCCCACTATTCGTCACTGAGTGCCGAAAATCATCTCTGCCGAAGGAGCCAGGATGAACGAGGACCGGACCACTCCCGAAACCGACGAGCCCCTCACCGAGGAACTGCTGGTCGAAGAGGTCTCCATCGACGGCATGTGCGGTGTCTACTGAGGACACGCCGGCGGGTTTCGACCTCGACGCCGCGTGGCGGCTGGACCACCGGGTCGCCATCCGGCCCGAGCGGTTCGGCGCCCTGCTGTACCACTTCGGCACCCGCCGGCTTTCCTTCCTGAAGAGCCCGACGCTCCTGGCCGTCGTCCGCGGCCTCGCCACGCACCCGGACGCCAGGGCCGCGTGCGCCGAAGCCGGCGTCGGGCCCGGCGAGCTGCCGCGGTACCGCGCGGCGCTCGCCGCGCTCGCCGGCTCGCAGATGATCCAGCCGAGGAGGCGCTGATGTCCCTTGTGGACGAATTCCAGTACGGGCTCGCCGCCCCCATCTGCCTCACCTGGGAACTGACCTACGCCTGCAACCTCTCCTGCGTGCACTGCCTGTCCTCCTCCGGGCGGCGGGACCCGCGCGAACTGTCCACGGCGGAGTGCACGGCGCTGATCGACGAGTTCGAGCGCATGCAGGTCTTCTACGTCAACATCGGCGGCGGCGAACCCACCGTCCGCCCGGACTTCTGGGAGCTCGTCGACTACGCCACCGAGCACCACGTCGGCGTCAAGTTCTCCACCAACGGCGTCAAGATCACCCCCGAGGTGGCCCGCCGCCTGGCCGCGAGCGACTACGTCGACGTGCAGATCTCCCTGGACGGCGCCACCGCCGAGGTCAACGACCACGTCCGCGGCCCCGGCTCCTACGCCACCGCGATCCGGGCCATGGAACACCTTTCCGACGCGGGCTTCGAGGACTTCAAGATCTCCGTGGTGACGACCCGCCACAACGTCGGGCAGCTGGATGGGTTCAAGGCGATCGCCGACCGCTACCGAGCCCAGCTGCGGATCACCCGGCTGCGCCCGTCCGGCCGCGGCGCCGACACCTGGGACGAGCTGCACCCGACCGCCGGGCAGCAACGGGAGCTCTACGACTGGCTCGTGGCCCACGGCGAGCGCGTCCTCACCGGGGACTCGTTCTTCCACCTCGCCGGCTACGGCGACGGCGGCCTGCCCGGACTGAACCTGTGCGGCGCCGGTCGGGTCGTGTGCCTGGTCGACCCGGTCGGCGACGTCTACGCCTGCCCGTTCGCCATCCACGACACGTTCCTGGCCGGCAACGTCCGCGGCGACGGCGGCTTCACGTCCGTCTGGCGGGAATCGGAACTGTTCACGTCGCTGCGTTCGCCGCAGAGCGGGGGTGCCTGCGCGTCGTGTTCGGCGTTCGACGCCTGCCGCGGCGGCTGCATGGCCGCGAAGTTCTTCACCGGCCTGCCCCTCGACGGCCCCGACCCGGAATGCGTCCGTGGCCACGGCGAACTCGCCCTGGCCGGCGTCACGAGCGTCCCGAAGCCCTCGCTCGACCACTCCCACCGGACGCGCGAGCCGGTGCCGGTCACCATCGGGATGCGCCGCCCGCCGGAGCGCGCGTGCGACGAGAACCCCCTATCCGGGTTCCGGCGCTGACCGTGCGGCTCGCGGACCTCCCCTGGCCGGACGTCGCCGCGCGGGCGGCGGGTGCGATCCTCGCCGTGCCGGTCGGCGCGACCGAGCAGCACGGCCCGCACCTGCCGCTCTCGACCGACACCGACATCGCGCTCGCGCTGTGCGACCGGCTGGCGGAAGAGCGCCCGGACGTCCTGGTGGCACCGGCCGTGGCCTTCGGGTCCAGCGGCGAGCACGCCGGGTTCGCCGGGACGCTCTCGATCGGCCAGGAGGCGACCGAACTGCTCCTGCTGGAACTGGGCCGGTCGGCGGCGGAGACGTTCTCGCGGCTGCTGTTCGTCTCCGCGCACGGCGGGAACGCGGCACCGGTCGCCCGGGCCGTCGCGCGGCTGCGGGCAGAGTCGCGCGCGGTCGGGGTGTTCCAGCCGCACTGGGACGGCGACCCGCACGCCGGACGCCCGGAAACCGCGCTGCAGCTGGCGGTGCGGCCCGGCGGCGTCCGGATGGACCGGGCGGTCGCGGGCGATCGGCGTCCCCTCGGGGAGGTCCTGCCCCTGCTGCGAGACGGCGGGGTCCGCGCGGTGAGCCCGACCGGCGTGCTCGGCGACCCGACCACCGCGACCGCGGCGGAGGGCCGGGCGTTGCTGGACGAGCTGACCGCACAACTCGTGTCCTATGTGGACGGATGGGCATGAGGACCGCGCTCGTCACCGGCGCGGCACGGGGAATCGGGGCCGCGACCGTGCGGCAGCTGGCGGAGCGGGGGTACGCCGTGCTCGCGGTCGACGTCGCCGCCGACGATCCCGCGCTGCCGTACGCGCTGGGGACCGAGGCGGACCTGGCGGCCCTCGCCGCGAAGCCGGGCGTGGCGGCGTTCGTGGCCGACGTCCGGGATCCCGGGGCACTGGCCGCCGCAGTGGCCGATGCCGAGCGGCGCTGGGGCGGTCTCGACGTGGCGATCGCCGCCGCGGGAGTCATCGCCGGCGGCCTTCCGCAGTGGGAAGTACCGCCGGAGCAGGAAGACGCGGTGCTCGACGTGGACCTGCGCGGGGTGCTCAACCTCGCGCGAGCGGCGATCCCGGCCCTGCTGCGCCGCCCGGCGCCGAGGTCGGGCCGGTTCCTGGCGGTCGCCTCCGCCGCCGCGACGCGGGGTCTGCCGATGCTGGCCGCCTACTGCGCGGCGAAGGCGGGGGTGGCGGGACTGGTGCGCGCGCTGGGTGCCGAGCTGGGCGGCACGGGCGTCACCGCCAACGCGGTCAGCCCCGGCTCGACCGACACGCCGATCCTCGCCGAGAGCGCCCGGCTGTACGGCCTGGCGGGAGCACCGGACTTCGCCGCCCAGCAGCCGGTGGCGAGATTGCTGGAGCCGGCCGAGATCGCGCGGGTGCTGACGTTCCTGGCCGATCCGGAAAGCGGCGCGACGACCGGTGCGGTGGTACCGGTGGACGGAGGCCTGGCGCTGTGACCGCTCCCCTGCCCGCCGGCTTCCGGGTCGTCCTCGACCCGGACACCAAGCAGCTGCGCGACGACCTCTGGTTCGGCGGCTCGCCCGCCCGTGTCCTGCGGCTCACCCCGGCCGGCCGGAAAGCCTGGCGGGAACTCGCCGACGGGCCCGTCGCCTCCCCCGCCGCCGGCGCGCTCGCGCGGCGGCTCACCGACGCCGGGTTCGCCCACCCCGTGCCGCCCGAACCCGCCGGCACCGCCGATCTCACCTTCGTCGTCCCCGTTTTCGGCCGGCCCGGCTCCCTCGCCCGCTGTCTGGCCTCCCTCGACGGCCGCCACCCCGTGCTCGTCGTCGACGACGGCTCGCCAGACCCCGAAGCCATCGCGAGGACCGCCGCCGCGCACGGAGCGGAACTCGTCCGGCGCACCGGAAACGGCGGCCCCGGCGCCGCCCGGAACACCGCGCTGGAGCACGCCGGAACCGAGCTGGTGGCCTTTGTGGACAGTGACTGCGCCGCGCCGGGCGACTGGGCCGACCGGCTCGCGGCCCACTTCGCCGACCCCCTGCTCGCCGCGATCGCCCCCCGCGTCCGCGCGCTGGCGGAGGACACCGCGGCCGGCCGGTACACGAAGGCCGCCGGCAGCCTCGACCTCGGTGACCGGCCCGCGCGCGTCGCGCCCCGGACCCGGACCGCCTACGTCCCCACCGCCGCGCTGGTCGCCCGCCGGGCCGCGCTCACCGGGATCGGCGGGTTCGACCCCGCGCTCCGCGTCGGCGAAGACGTCGACCTCGGCTGGCGGCTGCACACCGCCGGCCACCGCGTCCGGTACGCCCCCGGGGTCCACGTCGGCCACCACGAACCCGGCACCTGGCGGGAACTGCTCGGCCGCCGGGCGCGGTACGGCACGTCCGCCGCCCCGCTCGCCCGGCGCCACCCCGGCGCCCTCGCGCCGCTCGTGCTGCACCCGTGGCCGGCCTCGACGGTCGCCGCGCTGCTCGCCCGGCGGCCCCTGCTCGCGGCCGGCGGCTTCGGCGGTGCGGTCCTGAGCATGCTCAAGACGTTGCGCGAGAACGACATCCCCGCCGAAGGCGTCGTCCGCGCGATGGGCACCGCCGTCCACCAGACCTGGCTCGGCGCCGGCCGCTACGGGACGCAGTTCGCCGCGCCCGTCCTCGCCGCGCTGCTGGTCCCCCGCGGGTGGGGACGGCGTGCCGCGGTCGCGTCACTGCTGCTCGGGCCGCCGCTGACCCGGTGGTTCGCCGACCGGCCCGGCCTGGGCCCCGTCCGCTACACCGCCGCCGCCCTCGCCGACGACATCGCCTACGGCGCCGGCGTCTGGGCCGGCTGCCTGACCCACCGGACCGCCGCGCCGGTGCTGCCCGAGATCGCCTGGCGCCCGTTGCGCGTCGACAGCAAGGAAAAGCGAGGCCCCGCATGAGCAACGCCTGGTTCGAATCGATCGCCGAAGCGCAGCGGCGCGCGAAGAAACGCCTGCCCGCGTCCGTCTACGCGGCCCTGATCGCCGGCTCCGAAAAGGGGCTGACGCTCAAGGACAACCTCGACGCGTTCGACGAGCTGACCTTCGCGCCGCGCACCGCCGGGCAGTCCGGCGAGCGCGCGCTCGCCACCACCGTCCTCGGCCGCGAAATCGCGCTGCCGGTGGTCATCTCCCCCACCGGCGTGCAGGCCGTCCACCCGGACGGCGAAGTCGCCGTCGCCCGCGCGGCCGCCGCCCGCGGCACCGCGATCGGCCTGAGTTCCTTCGCGAGCAAGCCGATCGAGGACGTCGTGGCCGCCAACCCGGCCACGTTCTTCCAGGTCTACTGGACCGGCGGCCGCGACGACATCCTCGGCAGGCTCGACCGCGCGCGGCGCGCCGGGGCCGCGGGGCTCATCCTGACGCTCGACTGGTCGTTCTCCCACAGCCGCGACTGGGGCAGCCCGCACATCCCGGAGAAACTCACCTTCCGCGAGCTCCTGCGCTTCGCCCCCGAAGGCCTGGCCCGCCCGCGCTGGCTGCTGGACTACGCGCGCACCCGCCGGCTGCCCGACCTCGGCGTCCCCAACATGGCCGAGCCGGGCACCCCGGTCCCGACCTTCTTCGGCGCCTACGGCCAGTGGATGCAGACGCCCCCGCCGTCGTGGGACGACGTGGCCTGGCTGCGCTCGCAGTGGGACGGGCCGTTCCTGCTCAAGGGCGTCATCCGGGTCGACGAGGCCCGGCGCGCCGTCGACGCCGGGGTCAGCGCCATCTCCGTGTCCAACCACGGCGGCAACAACCTCGACGGCACCCCGGCCACGATCCGGGCGCTCCCCGCGATCGCCGACGCCGTCGGCGACCAAGTGGAAGTCCTGCTGGACGGCGGCATCCGCCGCGGCAGCGACGTCGTCAAGGCGCTCGCCCTCGGCGCCACGGCGGTCCTCATCGGCCGCGCGTACCTGTGGGGCCTGGCGGCGAACGGCCAAGCCGGTGTGGAAAACGTCCTCGACGTGTTGCGCAACGGCATCGACTCGACGCTGCTGGCGCTCGGCCACCGCAGCGTCCACGACCTGACCCGCGACGACGTCCGGATCCCGGAGTCGTTCGCCCGTGCGCTGGGCGCCGGGACCACGAGCTCAGTGTGAGTGGGCTTCTTCCAGCGTCGCCCCGGCCAGGCGGGCCGCGACGCCGCGGCGGAAGTTCGGGCAGTCTGACCCGCGACGACGTCCGGATCCCGGAGTCGTTCGCCCGTGCGCTGGGCGCCGGGACCACGAGCTCAGTGTGAGTGGGCTTCTTCCAGCGTCGCCCCGGCCAGGCGGGCCGCGACGCCGCGGCGGAAGTTCGGGCAGTCGTGGACGTCCTCGTGCGGGCAGTCCAGGCCGTGCGCGATCGCCGTGCGGGCGGCCTGGGCGCGGGCGATCCGGGCGTCCAGTTCGGCGAGCTTGCGCTGCTGCAGTTCGCGCCAGGCCGGCGCGGCCGACGTCCGCAGGGCGATCAGCGTCTTGAGTTCGCGGACGGTGAACCCCACATCGCGCAGGATCAGGATTTCTCCCACCTGCGCGACGGCCGACAGCGGATAGCGCCGCTGGCCGGCGACCCGCTCGGGCGCGGTGAGCACGCCCTGGTCCTCCCAGTAGCGCAGGGCCGAGGTGGCCACGCCGGTGCGGCGGGCCAGCTCGCCGATCGTCAGCTGCTCCTCGGCCATTTGACTTCGAGCGTACTTGAAGCCCTTCACTCGCGGCATGGCGAAGACAGGTCTCAAGCAGCGGATGATCCGGCAGTTCCACCACCCGCGCGGCCTCGGCGGGCGGGTGGCCGGGTGGGTGATGGCGCACCGGAGCTCCAACCGGCGGCGCAACGTCTGGGTGGTCTCCCTCCTGGACGTCGGGCCGGCGGACCGGGTGCTCGAAATCGGCTTCGGCCCCGGGATCGCGCTCGGCGAGCTGGCCGCCCGCGCGACCCGGGGCCGCGTCTACGGCGCCGACCACTCGGCGGTCATGGTGGCGCGGGCGGCCCGGCGCACCCGGACGGCGGCGGACCGGGTCGAGCTGGTGCACGCGCCGGTCGACCGGCTGCCGTCGTTCGGCGAACCGCTCGACGCCGTCCTCGCCGTCAACAACGCGGGTTTCTGGCCCGACCCGCCGGAACGGCTCCGCGAACTGCGGCGCCTGCTGCGCCCGGGCGGCCGGATCGCACTCGCGTCCCAGCCGCGGTGTCCCGGCGCCGGCCGGGGCACCACGGCGCGGGCTGCCCGGGAGCTGCGGGACCTGCTCACCGCGGCGGGGTTCACCGAACTGCGGGTGGAGACGCTCGACCTCGATCCGCCGGTCGCCTGCGTCCTCGGCGTCAACCCGCGCTGACCAGGCGCTCGCGCAGGCGCTCGGCGGCCGCCAACGGCTCGGAGACGTCGGCGAGCAGCCGGCCGTGGCGCTTCACGACCCGGCCCGCGACCAGGACCGTGTCGACGTGCGCGCGGTCCATCTGCTGCGTCACCGTGCTGTAGGGGTCGAACACCGGCGCGACGCCGACGCCGTCGGCCCGCAGCAGCACGACGTCGGCAGGCCGGCCCGTGGCGAGCGTCCCGCCGTCGGTGGCGGCGCGCAGCACGTCCCGCACGGTCGTCGCCGGGCCGCCCGCGGCGTGCTGGTCGTGGCGCGCCACCTGGTAGGCGGCCCGCATCTGGGTGAACATGTCCGCGGCCACGGTGACTTCGACGTCGGTGCTGAGGCTCACCGGAACCCCGGCGCGTGCGGCGGCGGCGAACGGCGGGTGCCCGTGGCCCATCACGAGTTCGACCGCCGGCGCGATCGACAGCGAGCCACCGCTGTCGGCGATCAGGCGCAGCTCGCCGTCGTCGAGGCCGGTGCCGTGGATGAACGTGGTGCCCGCCCGCAGCACGCCGAGCGCGCGCAGCCGGGAGATCGGCTGTTCGCCGTGGCGGCGCTGGACGACGTGCCGGGCCGTGCGGAGCCCGAGGTCCTCGGCCAGGCGGGCGTTGTGGCGTTCGGCGTCTTCGTCCCCGGGCTCGGTGACCAGCGCGAGGGTGACCAGTGCGTCGTCGTCCGGGAGGAGCTCGGCCCGGACCCGGCGGACGTCGTCGCCGAGCGCGGCGCCGTGGCTCTTCGCGCGGGGAAAGCTGGTGCCGTAGGCGAAAACCGCGCGGATGCCGCTGTCCTCGAGCGCCTGGACGAGTGCGTCGGTCGCGGCCGGGCTGTCCTGGATGTTGGAGATGTCGCGCACGGTCGTGATGCCCGCGTCCAGCGCCGCGTAGGCGGAGAGCAGGTTGCCGAGGTAGAGATCGTCGGGCGTCAGGGCCGGGCCGACGCGTTCGAGAACGGTGGCGAAGTACTCGGCCAGCGTGTGGTGCGGCGCGCTGCCGCGCAGGGCCGCCTGCCACATGTGCCGGTGGGTGTCGGCGAAGCCGGGCACCGCGAGGCAGCCCGCCCCGTCGAGCTCCGGCGCGGTGGTTTCGAGATCCGGGCCGATCGCGGCGATCCGGCCGGCTTCGACCAGGATGTCGGCGCGTTCCGGGGCGTCGTGGCCGCGTGCCATCGTGAGGACCCGCGCCCTGCGGATGATCAGGGAATGCGTCATGGCTCCACGATCGGGCGCACACCGCTCGGTGGACCACTCCCGGGCGGGGAATGGGAAGATCCTCCTGTGGCGGCTCTCTGGTGACCGATTCCGATGACTTCGACGTCGTGGACCGGAAGATCCTCCACGCGCTGATGGTCGACGGCCGGGCGCCGTTCCAGCGCGTCGCCGAAGTACTGGGCGTCTCCCCGCAGACCGTGCACCGCCGCTACAGCCGGCTGCGCGCCGAGGCCGGGCTTCGGGTCGTCGGCCAGGTCCGGCCCGAAGCCGTCGGCGACGAGGAGTGGCTCGTGCGCGTCCGCTGCGCCCCGGACCGCACGGGGTCGCTCGCGCGGGCACTCGCCCGGCACGCCGAAACGTCGTGGGTCCACGTCGCCTCCGGCGGCACGGAGATCATGTGCGTCGCCCGCGCCGGTACCGAGGCCGGGCCGAGCCTGCTGCGGGCGCTGCCGAACACGCCGCGGGTGACGGGGATCAGCGCGCACTGCCTCCTGCACACCTTCTACGGCGGCGAGTTCAGCGTCGTCACGAAGACCGGTCCGCTGGACGACGCCCAGGTCGCCGCGCTGCGGATCCCCGCCGGCACCGGCGGCGGCCCGCTCACCGCGATCGACCGCGCGCTGACGGCCGTGCTCGCCCGGGACGGCCGGGCCGGGTACCCGGAGCTGGCCCGGGCGGCCGGGTGCTCGGTCTCGACCGCCCAGCGGCGGCTGACCGAGCTGCGCCGCCACGGCGTGCTCTACTTCGACGTCGACCACGATCCCCGGCTGCTCGGCCGGACCAAGCTCGCGATGCTGTGGATCGGCGTCGGCCCGGCCGGTCTGACCGAGGCCGGCCGGGCGCTGGCCGGTCACCCCGAGGTGTCGTTCGCGGCCGCCACCACCGGCCCGACGAACCTCTACGCCGCGGTCAACTGCACCGGAAACCGCGACCTGCACCGCTACCTGACCGGGCCGGTCGCGAGCCTGCCCGGGCTGACCGCGGTGGAGACGGCGCCGATCACCGAAACCGTGAAGCGCGCGGGCGTGGCCGTCACCCCACGGTGAAGCTCGCGGTGAGCGTGGCCGCCGAGCTGGTGCCGACGTAGACCTCGATCTCGCCCGGCTCCACCCGGAACTTCGCGGCGTTGTCGTAGAAGCCGACGTCGTCCGGGGTGAGCGTGAACGACACGGTCCGCGACGCGCCCGCGGCCAGCGTCACGCGCTCGAACCCGCGCAGCCGCCGGACCGGCTGCACGATGCTCGCGACGGGGTCGCGCAAGTACAGCTGAACGACCTCGTCGCCCGCGCGGGAGCCGGTGTTGGTCACCGTCGCGGTCACCTGGAGGCGGCCGCCGCGGATCGGGAGCCGGGTGCCCGACAGGCGCAGGCCGTCGACCCGGAAGGTCGTGTAGGACAGGCCGAAGCCGAACTCGTAGAGCGGGCCGGTCTCCAGGTCGAGGTACTTCGACGTGTACTTGTTGGCCGGATCGGCCGGGCGGCCCGTGTTCTCGTGGTTGTAGTAGATCGGGATCTGCCCGACCGCGCGCGGGAAGCTCACCGGCAGCTTGCCGCCCGGGTTGACCGCGCCGAACAGGACGTCCGCGACCGCGTGGCCGCCTTGCACGCCCGGCGCCCACGCCTCGAGGATCGCCGGCGCGTTGTCGTGGAGGTAGGGGATCGTCAGCGGCCGGCCGTTGACCAGCACCACGACGAACGGCTTGCCGGTCTCCTTGATGGCGGCGACGAGCTGCTGTTGCACGCCGGGCAGGTCGATGCTGCTGCGCGCGGCCGCTTCACCGCTCATCGCGGCGGTTTCGCCGACCACGACGACGGTGACGTCGGCCGCGCGGGCGGCCTGCTGCGCGGCGGCGAACCCGCCGGTGTCGGGTCCGTCGACGGTGCAGCCGGCGGTGTAGGTGACCTTCGCGCCGGGTGCGGCGGCCTTGATCCCGTCCACGACGGTCACCGGCGGGGTCGTGCCCGCGCCGGTGCCCAGGCCCGCCCAGGTGCCGTTGAGGTCGTAGGTCGCCGCGCCGAGCGGGCCGACGACGGCCACCGAGCCCACGGACTTCGCCAGCGGCAGCACCGGCCCGTCGTTCTTGAGCAGCACCATGCACCGCCCGGCGGCCTGCCGCGACGCGGCCAGCGCGGCCGGCGACGGTGCCTTGACCTCGCCGGCTTCGTCGACGTAGGGCCGTTCGAAGAGGCCCAGCTCGACCTTGACCAGCAGGATCCGGCGGACGGCGTCGTTGAGCTGGTCGCGGGTGATCCGGCGCTGGGCCAGCAGCTGCTCGCCGAACTTCACGTAGTTGGTGCTGACCATTTCCATGTCGACGCCGGCGGGCAGCGCCGCCGCCGCGGCGTCCGCGCCGTCGCCGGCGAGGCCGTGGTTGATCAGCTCTTCGATGCCGGTGTAGTCGCTGACCACGAACCCGCGGAAGCCGTAGGCGCCCTTGAGGACGTCGTGCAGGACGTAGCCGTTGCCGTGCGCCGGGACGCCGCTGATGGTGTTGAAACTGGCCATCACGGTCGCCACGCCGGCTTCGACGCTGGCCTTGAACGGCGGCAGGTAGAGGTTGTGCAGCCGCTGCAGGGAAACGTCGACGGTGTTGTAGTCGCGGCCGCCTTCCGCGCCGCCGTAGGCGACGAAGTGCTTGGCGCAGGCGGCAAGGCGGTCGGGCGAGGCGTAGTCGTCGCCCTGGTAGCCGCGGACCTTCGCCGCGGCCATGCGGGAAACGAGGTAGGGGTCTTCGCCGTTGCCCTCGGCGATGCGCCCCCAGCGCGGCTCGTGGGTGACGTCCATCATCGGCGCGTACGTCCAGTGGATGCCGCTGCGCCGGGCTTCCTTCGCCGACACGGTCGCGTCCGCGGCCGGCACGCCGGGGTCGAAGCTCGCGCCCTGGGCCAGCGGGATCGGGAAGTTCGTGGTGTAGCCGTGGATCACGTCCAAGCCGAAGATCAGCGGGATCCGCAGCCGGGTCCGTTCGAGGGCGATCTTCTGCAGCGCGTTGAGCTTCGCGGCGCCCACGACGGAGAAGACCCCGCCCAGCTGCCCGGTCGCGAGCGCCGTCCGCGCGAGGTCCTCGGTGCCGACCAGCTGCAGCTGCCCCAGCTTCTCGGCGAGGGTCATCTTCCCGAGCAGGTCCTCGACCCGCGGGTTCCGTTCGGGCCGGGCGACGGGGTCCGCGGCCGCGGGCGGAGCGAGCGCCGAAGCGACTCCCCCGGCGGCGAGGAGACCGCCGACGCCGGCGAGCAGACTGCGCCGGTTGACTCCGTCGGCGGGCGAAGTGGCTGCGTGGCTCTCGGGCTGTTCCATGGCGGGGACCCTTTCGCGAGAGAACGAAGGCCGTCAGCATAAGCACGATCGACTCGCCCGGCCGGTTGGTTTTTCCCGCCCGGAAACGCTTGTGGTCGCGGGCAAAGCGGCCTACGGTCGGCTGCGGGCCGACACGTGGAGGGGGCGCCGTGCGGGCGTTCGGAGCTGTCCTGGCAAGCGCTTTCCTGCTGACCGGCGCGACTCCCGCACTCGCGGACGCGACGTGGTCGCCGTCCCCGATCGCGTGGACGACCTGCCCGGACGACCCGGACATCCCGGATGTCCCCGACGGCGAATGCGGCACGCTCCGGGTGCCGCTGGACTGGGATCATCCGCGGGGCCCGTCGATCGCGCTCGCCGTGGCCCGGCACCGCGCCACCGACCCCGCCCGCCGCCTCGGCGTCCTGCTGGCCGATGCCGGTGGCCCCGGCACGTCCGGCGCGCAGATCCCGCTGTCCGCCGGGTACTTCGGGCCGCAGTTGCGGGCCCGGTTCGACATCGTGGGCTTCGACCTGCGCGGAACCGGCGACAGCGGGTACATCCGCTGCGCCGAGCGGGGCCCCGCGCCCGGCGACGAGCCCGGCGACCCGGCGGAGTTCGCGGCGCTGCGCGCCTACCACCGGCAGGTGGTCGCGGACTGCCGCGCCCGGAACCTGCCCGTCTTCGACCACGCCGACACCGCCACCAACGCCCGCGACCTGGACGCCGTCCGCCGCGCGCTGGGCGAGGACCGGATCAGCTTCCACGGCGCGTCCTACGGCACGCTGCTGGGCCAGGAGTATGCCGAGCGGTACGGCGGCCACGTCCGCGCGATGGTGCTGGACGGGATCATCGACCACAGCGTCGATCTCGCGCATTTCGTGGGTGATCGCGCCGCCGCGGTGGACGAGGTGTTCGAGCAGTTCACCGCCTGGTGCGAGCGGACGGAGACCTGCGCGCTGCACGGCCGCGACGTCCTGGCGACCTGGCGGCGGGCGCAGGTCGCCGCGGACGCGCTGCCGTTCCCGCACAACTGGCTGCGCGACCGGGTGTACGAGGACATGCGGGTCCCGGACTGGGACGACGTGGGGCGGGTGATCGCCGAAACCGCGGACGGCGGCGCGCCGGTCCGGGCGCGGTTCGAGCCCAACTACGACTCGGTCCGCCTGGCCGTCGTCTGCCAGGACTTCGACCTGCGGATGCCGTCGTTCGCGCGGTATTCGGCGATGTACGCCGAAGAGCTGCGCCGGTCGCCGATCATGCGCGGCAGCACGATCGGCCACGACGAAGCGATCGCCTGTCTCGGCGTGCCCGGTCCGCCCGCGAACCCGCCGCACCGGCTGAACATCTCGAAAGCGCCGCGGATCCTGCTGCTCAGCAGCCGCTACGACCCGACGACGCCGTACGCCTGGGCCGTGAACGCACACCGGCAGGCGCCGGCGAACACCACGCTGCTCACCTACGAAGGTTCGGGGCACGGGGCCTACCGGCGCACCGGGTGCACCTTGGCGGCGGTGGACCAGTACCTGCTGACGCTGAAGACACCCCACCACGACTTCAGCTGCCCGGCCTGAACCACCGCCGCCCGGTCCGGCTCAGCCGAGGTGCGAGCTGATCACCGAGTAGTCGTTGCCGACGTTGGTGTACACACCGGGGAAGTCCTTGCGGGCACAGCCTTCGCCCCACGAGACGATCCCGGCGAGCTTGCCGTCGACGTAGGCCGGGCCGCCCGAATCGCCCTGGCAGGAGTCCTTGCCGCCTTCCGGGACGCCCGCGCAGAACATCGAGGCCTTGTCGTACTTCGCCCCGCCGGTGCTGTACTTCTCGGCGCACGTGTCGTTGTCCACGACCGGAACCGACACCTTCAGCAGCGTGTCGGAGACGGCCCCGCCTTCGGAAGTGGTGCCCCAGCCGACCACGGTGACGTCCTTGCCCGCCTGGTAGGCCGCGTCGTCCGCGGACTGCACCAGGGTGGCCGGCTCGTACGGCAGGTCCTTGTCCAGCGTCAGCACGGCGTTGTCGTGCTGCATCCCGCTCATGTCGAAGCCCGGGTTCTGCCAGACGTCGCTGACGCCGGCCTTCGTGCCGGAGGTGTCGCTGAACTTCGTCTGCCCGCCGATGATCTCCATCTGCGCCGCCTCGACGCCGTCGGTGCAGTGCGCGGCGGTGAGCACCTTGTTCTTCGCGACCAGGGTGCCGGCGCAGTGCTGCGCGCCGTTGACGTTGAAGATCACGGTGGCCGGGAACTCCTCGATCGTGGTCGGCGTACCGCCCACGATCCGCGGGTCACCGGCCGACGCACCGGGCGCGGCGACGACGGCGAAGGCTGCTGCCGTGGCGAGGACCAGTGCGGCTCGCCGGACCACGGAACGTCCGTCTACCTGCATGAACATCTCCCTTCGGGGACCTGGAAGTGGTACCCGGGAGCAGACCAGACGGGCCGTGGTCACGGTTAGCTACGAAAGTCGCTTCCTGACACATCGGCGACGATGGTTGGTTTTTGTCCGACTTGAGTGGCGGGGAATCACGAGACACGGTAGCTCCCGGGTCAATCCTTGACAGGACACCAACGGGCTCCTACCGTTTTTCTCACGCCGCCGGGTTGTCCAGACCATTTATCGTCATGAGAGGACACTCGATGCGCGTGCGTTCCCTGCTCGTCCTGCTGGCGGTGCCGGCGCTGGTCGCCACCGCCTCACCCGCGTCGGCGGCCGACCCGGCCGTGGCCCCGGGCGGCAACTTCGACCTGGGGATCTGGCAGCTGCAGGAGCCGGTCGGCTCCCCCGGCTCGCCGACCACGATCTCCTCGTCCCGGCTCCAGGGCCCGAACGGCTTCCAGGACAGCTACTTCTACACCGACACCCGCGACGGCGCGATGACCTTCTGGGCGCCGGAAAAGGGCGTCACCACCCCGAATTCGAACTACGCGCGGTCGGAGCTGCGCGAGATGAACCGCGACGGGTCGGCGGCGAACTGGTCGCTGAGCGGGTCGCACAAGCTGAGCGCGACCCTGCGCGTGGTGTCGGTGACGAAGAACGTGTGCGTCGGCCAGGTCCACCTCGGCACCGGCGGCTCGTCGACGAAACCGTTGCTGGAGCTGTACTACCACTCGAACGGCGACATCGTGCTGGGCACCGAGAACTCCCCCGACGGCGGCCAGACGCCGCACACAGTGGGCCACGTGTCGATCGGCAAGACGTGGACCTACACGATCGGGATCTCCGGCGGGAACACGATCGACCTGACGGTCAACGGCAGCACCACGCACTACTCGATCCCGTCGTCGTTCAAGGCGTACAAGCAGTACTTCAAGGCGGGCTCGTACAACCAGTCCTCGTCGAACAGCACGACGAACGGCGCGCGGGTCGCGTTCTACGGGTTGACCGTTTCCCACGGCTGACGCCGTCCGGTCCGGTGGCCGCCACCACCGGACCGGTTCACCGTCACCGCCAGCCGAGCTCCGGGGCGACGTGGGTGAGGATGCTCTCCAGCACGTGCGCGTTGTAGTCGACGCCCAGCTGGTTCGGGATGGTCAGCAGCAGGGTGTCCGCGGCCTGGATCGCCTCGTCCTCCTTCAGCTCCCGCACCAGCTCGTCCGGCTCGGCGGCGTACGACCGGCCGAAGATCGCCCGGGTGTTTTCGTCGATCATGCCGACCTGGTCGCGCGAGCCGCGGTCGCGGCCGAAGTACGCGCGGTCCGTGTCGTTCGTCAGGGCGAAGATGCTGCGGCTGACCGACACGCGCGGCTCGCGCTCGTGGCCGGCCTCCTTCCACGCCTCGCGGTAGGCCTCGATCTGCTTGCGCTGCTGGACGTGCAGCGGCTCGCCCGTCTCGTCGTCCTTGAGCGTCGAGCTCTGCAGGTTCATGCCCAGCTTGGCGGCCCAGACGCTCGTCGCGTTCGAGCCGGAGCCCCACCAGATGCGGTCGCGCAGCCCCGCGGAGTGCGGCTCGAGCCGCAGCAGGCCGGGCGGGTTGGCGAACATCGGCCGCGGGTTCGGCTGCGCGAAGCCCTCGC
This sequence comes from Amycolatopsis sp. NPDC003865, assembly GCF_053605345.1. Lineage (NCBI taxonomy): Bacteria > Bacillati > Actinomycetota > Actinomycetes > Pseudonocardiales > Pseudonocardiaceae > Amycolatopsis > Amycolatopsis sp. NPDC003865. The sequence goes on from NZ_JBSGJA010000001.1 coordinate 207,442, forward strand.
CGTCGAGCAGCTTGAGGAACACCTCGGTGTGCTGCCGGGCCATGTCGGCGTCGGTCTCGCCGTCGGCCGGGGCGTACCCGAAGTAGCGCCAGCCGTCGACGACCTGCTCGGGGGATCCCCGGCTGATGCCGAGCTGGAGCCTGCCCCCGGAGATCAGGTCGGCCGCGCCCGCGTCCTCGACCATGTACAGCGGGTTCTCGTAGCGCATGTCGATCACGCCCGTGCCGATCTCGATCTTCGACGTGCGCGCGCCGATCGCCGACAGCAGCGGGAACGGGCTCGCCGCCTGCCGCGCGAAGTGGTGCACGCGGAAGTACGCGCCGTCGACCCCGAGCTCCTCGGCCGCGACCGCCAGGTCGATCGACTGGTGCAGGAAGTCGGCGGCGGAGCGCGTCTCGGAGTGCGGGCTCGGCGACCAGTGGCCGAACGAGAGGAAGCCGATCTTTTTCACACCCTGTTCAGCGTCCGGGCGGCGCGGATGATTCCCGGTGTGAGCGGGCCGGCCGCCGCCGCACCCCGAGCGCGGCGGCAGCCGGGGCGCTCAGCCGCAGTGCTCGGCCTTCTCCTGGTCGGTCATCGGCGCGGTGTGCTGCGTGATGTCCCCGGTCGAGCCGGGCACGGGACCGTCCGCGTCGAAGTCCTGGTACCAGATGTAGTGGTCGTAGAACTTGTCCGGGAAATGCATTTCGTAGGTGCCGTGCACCTTCTGCATCTTCGGCGCGCGTTCCACCCAGCCCTTTTCGCCGGGCCGGACGTCGACGTTGGTCGCCTGCCCTTCGGTGTGCGAAGACTCCCACGTGTGCTGGTAGGACGTTTCGATCGACACCTTGAACACTTCCGAGAAACCGTATTCGGCCGAAAGGGAAACGCCGAAGCTGTTCGACTCCCCCGTCGTGTCGGACCAGTTCACCGTGCTGCGCTGCAGATCGCCGGTGCAGTTGTAGGCCGCCTCGCCGACCTGGTGGCCGGCCCCGGTGTGCTCCTCCGGCGGGCCGGCCGGGTGGAACACGCAGGAATCGGTGCCGTTGTCGCACTTGTCGAGCAGCTCCCGGGCGGTCGGCCCGCCGTCGGCCGACGCGCCGGGCGCCGTGAGCACGAGGCCGGCGGCGGTCAGCAGGCCCAGGCCCGCCGCCGTCCACGCGTTTCGCTTGGTCGTCATGGTCACTCCTTCGCTCAGCTGAACCCGATGGACTGCGTGCGGTTGTCCATGAAGGACCCGACGTTGCCGGTGTTCTCCTTGAACGGGCCGTCCCGGTCCCCGCCGAGGTTCGGCTCCGGGTAGAGCCAGACCCAGCAGTCGCCCCACGGCTGCACGGACGAGATCTTGTTCTTCCAGTCGTCGCCCAGGTCGAACTGCCAGTTGACCCAGCCGTCCTTCTTGCACAGTTCGGGTCCGGTGATGGTCAGAGAGTTCCCGGTGTAGTCGGGGCCGTCGAAGAACGTGCCCTGCACGACCTGGCCGGCTTCCTGCGTCTCCAGCGCCGCGCGGGTGGTGCCCGTGCTGCATTTCTGCACGCCGGTTTCGGAGTTCAGCACGCAGTGCCGGGTGGTCGTCGCGGCCACCGCCGGAACGGCACCGAGCAGGCCCACGCTCGCCGCCGCGGCCGCCGTCGTGATGGCTGTTCTGGTCCATTTGCCCGCCATTGTGTTTCCCTTTCCAGGAAATCGAAAAAGATCTTCCACCTCGAAAGTACGACGGTTCCGGCGGATATGCGCGCGTGTTGCCCATCGGGGCATCGGGGTCTGCCCCATTCCCTCGCGGGACCCGGAGCCGCCGTGCGGACCACTCGGGCTCGCGGTACAGTACCCCGTCCCGGTGACGGTCCCCGTCGATCACGTCACCCTGGGTGACACGATCATGAAAATTCATCCCGTCATAACTTGACTCATTCCAGAGAAGGCCCCTAGGGTGGCCGACGTGATGACCGACTTCGAGGCGCAGCTGCGAGCGGTCTCGTTGCGGGTGACGCGGCCGAGGCTGGCCGTGCTCACCGCGTTGCGGGACCACCCGCACGTGGACACCGAGACGGTGATCGAGCTGGTGCGGGCCGAGCACCCGACGGTGTCGCACCAGACGATCTACGACGTCCTGCGGGCGCTCACCGACACCGGCCTGGTGCGGCGCATCCAACCCGCGGGCGCGACCGCCCGGTACGAGTCCCGGGTCGGGGACAACCACCACCACGTCGTGTGCCGCACCTGCGGTGCGATCGCGGACGTCGACTGCGCCGTCGGCCACACCCCGTGCCTGACCGCCTCGGACGACCACGGTTTCGTGATCGACCAGGCGGAGGTCGTGTACTGGGGCACCTGCCCCGACTGCGCGGCCGCCCGAACTCCCGAATGATCGCCGGCTCCGGAAGGAAGTAGATGAGCAACACCCAGGACAACACCCCCTCGAGCGCACAGGGTGTGGACCAGAAGGCGGCAGCCGGCTGCCCGGTCGCGCACGACTCGGTGACCTCGCACGGCAGCGAGAGCGAGAACCCGGCGATCGGCTCGCCGACGTCGAAGACGGGTGGCCGTCCGCGCACCAACAAGGACTGGTGGCCCAACCAGCTCGACCTGACGGTGCTGCACGCGCACTCGTCGAAGAGCAACCCGCTGGGCGAGAACTTCGCCTACGCCAAGGAGTTCGCGAAGCTCGACGTCGACGCCCTCAAGCGGGACATCACCGAGGTCCTGACCACCTCGCAGGACTGGTGGCCGGCGGACTTCGGCCACTACGGCGGCCTGATGATCCGGATGAGCTGGCACGCCGCGGGCACCTACCGCATCCACGACGGCCGCGGCGGCGCCGGTGACGGCGGGCAGCGCTTCGCCCCGCTGAACAGCTGGCCGGACAACGCCAACCTCGACAAGGCGCGCCGCCTGCTGTGGCCGGTCAAGCAGAAGTACGGCCAGAAGATCTCGTGGGCCGACCTGCTGGTGCTGGCCGGCAACGTGGCCCTGGAGTCGATGGGCTTCAAGACCTTCGGCTTCGGCTTCGGCCGCGTCGACACCTGGGAGCCGGAAGAGATCTTCTGGGGCCCGGAGGACGACTGGCTGGGCGACGAGCGTTACGCCAGCGACACCGAGATGGTGCCCGAGCTCGGCGCCACCGAGATGGGCCTCATCTACGTCAACCCCGAGGGTCCCCGCGGCAGCGCGGACTTCGAGGCGGCGGCGCACTTCATCCGCGAGACCTTCGCCCGGATGGCGATGAACGACGAGGAGACCGTCGCCCTCATCGCCGGCGGCCACACCTTCGGCAAGACCCACGGCGCCGGCGTCGCCGACGACCACGTCGGCCCCGAGCCGGAGGGCGCGCCGCTGGAGGCCCAGGGCCTCGGCTGGCTGAACACGCTCGGCAGCGGCAAGGGCCCGGACCAGATCACCAGTGGCCTCGAGGTGACCTGGACCGACAAGCCGACCGAGTGGAGCAACCGCTTCTTCGAGATCCTCTTCGGCTACGAGTGGGAGCTCACGACGAGCCCGGGTGGCGGCAAGCAGTACGTCGCCAAGGACGCGCCGGAGATCATCCCGGACCCGTTCGACCCGAACAAGAAGCACAAGCCGACGATGCTGACGACGGACCTGTCGCTGCGCTTCGACCCGGTGTACGGCCCGATCTCGCGCCGGTTCCTGGAGAACCCGGACGAGTTCGCGCTGGCGTTCGCCAAGGCCTGGTACAAGCTGCTGCACCGCGACATGGGCCCGGTCAGCCGCTACCTGGGCCCGTGGGTGGCCGAGCCGCAGCTGTGGCAGGACCCGGTGCCCGCCGTCGAAGGCGAGCTCGTCGGTGACGCCGACATCACCGCGCTGAAGGCGAAGGTGCTGGAGTCCGGTCTTTCGGTCTCGCAGCTGGTTTCGACCGCGTGGGCGTCGGCGGCGACCTTCCGCTCCACCGACAAGCGCGGCGGCGCGAACGGCGCCCGCATCCGCCTGGAGCCGCAGCGCAGCTGGGCGGTCAACGAGGGCGTCGAGCCGGTGCTCTCCGCCTTGGAGGGCATCCAGCGCGAGTTCAACGAGGCGGGCGGCGCGCGGATTTCGCTGGCCGACCTGATCGTGCTGGCGGGCTCGGCGGCGGTCGAGAAGGCGGCGCGCGACGCCGGCGTCGAGACCACGGTGCCGTTCCACCCGGGCCGCACGGACGCCACGCAGGAGCAGACGGACGTCGACTCGTTCAAGGTGCTGGAGCCCCGCGCCGACGGGTTCCGCAACTACCTGCGGGCGGGCGAGAAGCTCCAGCCGGAGACGCTCCTGGTCGACCGCGCGTACATGCTGAACCTGACGGCCCCGGAGATGACGGTCCTGGTCGGCGGGATGCGAGCCCTCTCCGACGGCGGCCACGGCGTCCTGACCGACCGGCCGGGCGTGCTGACCAACGACTTCTTCGCCAACCTGCTCGCCCCGGGCACGAAGTGGAAGGCGTCGGAGTCCGAGGAGAACGTGTACGAGATCCTGGACGTGACAACGGAAAAGCTGAAGTGGACGGCCACGGCGGTCGACCTGGTCTTCGGCGCGAACTCCCAGCTGCGGGCGTTGGCCGAGGTGTACGCCAGCGACGACGCACGCGAGAAGTTCGTGTCGGACTTCGTGGCGGCGTGGACGAAGGTCATGGAACTGGACCGGTTCGACCTGGTCTGATCCTTTTCTGCTGACGGGCCCGGCCGATCTTCGGCCGGGCCCGTTCGTTTCGCCGAACGGTAACTTCGGGTAGAGAGAAAAGGAGAAACGCTCTGCCAGGAGGCTGCCGGTGGGATTCGACGTCTTTATCAACTACCGCAATGCCGACACAGCGTTCGGCGCAGCCGCCACCTACGAGTTCCTCGCCGAGCGGCTGGGCAAGGACCGGGTGTTCCTCGACAACCAGTCGCTCGCTCCCGGGGACGATTACCCGCGTCTCCTGCGCACGGCCCTGGAGTCGGCACGGCTGCTGCTCGTGCTCATCGGCCCAGCCTGGCTGAACGCCGGTCCGACAGGATCGGGACTGACCATAGCTCGTGAGCACGACTGGGTTCGCTACGAAATTCGTCGCGCCCTGATCCGTGGCATTCCCATTGTGCCCGTGTTGCTCGACGGCGCCGCCCTGCCCGATGCAAAGCTTCTTCCGGTGGATATCCGTCGCCTGGTCCACCACCAGACCATGCAGGTCAGGCACCGGCACTTCGCCGCGGACCTCCGCCTGCTCGCCGAGCGGGTGATGGACTTCGTGCCGGACGCTTCACAAGCTGACGGCCTCCTCGTGCCCCGACAGATCCCCGCCGGCTGTGGCCGCCTCATCGGCCGAGAGCAAGAATTGGTTCAACTGAACACCCTGGTCACCGAAGCCGAACTGGGAGGAGCCAGGGTCGCGGTCGTCTCCGGCGCCGCCGGAGTGGGGAAAACAGCGATCGCCGTCCACTGGAGCCACGTCTCCGCGGAGCACTTCCCCGACGGGGAGGTTTACCTCGACTTGCACGGGTACGGGACCGAGTCTCCGCTGTCGGCGGCTGAGGCGCTCGCTCACCTTCTCCGTTCGCTGGGTGTCGAACGCCCGGAACTGATCGGGCATGTCGAAGATCGCGCGGCGCGGTACCGCAGCCTGCTGAACCGGCGAAAGGTTCTCGTGGTGCTCGACAATGCGCGCAGTGTCGAGCAGGTGAGACCGCTGCTGCCCGGCGGAGGGGCTTCCGCCGTCCTGATCACCAGCAGGCACCGCCTTGGTGGGCTCGCTGTGCACCACGCCGTCCGACGCGTTCCCCTCTCACCCCTGACTTCCGATGACGCGGTGAGCCTACTGCGCACAATCATCGGAAACCGGGTGGACGCCGAGCCAGACGCGGCCAGGTCGCTGGCAGCACTGTGCGCGAACCTTCCGCTGGCCCTCCGGATCGCGGCCGAGCCGGCGGCGAGCCGGCCGGAACTCCTCTTGCGAGCTCTCGTCGAGAACCTGACGGACGAACGGACCCGGCTCAGCGCACTGGACTCCGGTGATCCTTACTCGGCGGTGCGGACCGTCTTCGCGTGGTCGTACCAAGGGCTCGACGAGCCCGGCGCCGGCACGTTCCGGGTGCTCGGAGTCCATCCCGGCCACACCTTCGACACACGCGCCGTGCTCGCGGCGACTCGGCGATCAAGCCTCGAGGTGCACGATGCGATGAAGACCCTGACGGAGTCGAACCTGGTCACCGATCTCGGTTCCGGACGATACTCGATGCACGACCTGCTGCGCGTATACGCCGGGGAAGTCGCAGTTCAAAGTCCTGAGGAGCGCCGCGGCAACCTCGAGCGACTGTTCGACCACTACCTCCACACCTCCGAGCACGCCGACCGGGCTCTGACGCCGCACAGGTTCCGCATCCCGCTGGACGGGGACCCGAGTCGCGCACTCCCCATCGAAGGCGCTGCCGCCGGCCGAGCGTGGTTCGACCGTGAACTGGACAATCTGGTCGCCCTGTGCCGGATCGACGACCCCCTATTTGACGGACGGCGGTGGCAGCTTGCCTTCATCCTGCGCGGCTACTTCTACCTCACCAAGCAACTCGATGCGTGGGTGGACACGCACACCAGCGCCCTGGCTGCGTGCCTGCGCTCCGGAAACCGCCGTGGCGAAGCCTTGACGCGCAACAACCTGGGCATGGCCCTCGTTGCCGACGGCCGGCTGGAAGAAGCACTGAACCACTACCAGCGAGCGGGCCTCCTCTTCTCCGCCGAAGACGACCAACACGGCCTCAGCAACGCCTTGGCGAACCAGGCGGCAGTGTTCCGACGCCAGGGAAGGTACGACGAGGCGATCAGCAACCTGAGCCGCGCGCTCGCGCATTACGAGCTGAGCGGGGCGAAACGAAACACCGGAATCACCCTCCGGAGCATGGCGAGGGTCCACGTGGACGCCGGCCGATTCGAAGTCGCTGTGCGCTGTGCCGACGAGGCAGTCGATACAGCGCTCGGCCTCGGCCAAGATCTCGACATCGCGCAGGCGTACAACGTGCTCGGACTTGCATACCACCGCGCCAGTGAGGCAGCCCTGGCCGAAATCGCCCTACGTCAGGCGATCGATTTCAGCCGGAAGTGCAGCAGCCGGTACGAAGAAGCGCGCGCCGCTCACCGGCTCGGCACGCTCGGCATCGAGGCCGGCGAGGCCGGCGCTGCGCGCCGTTGGTGGCGAATCGCCGAAGACCTCTATCGGGAACTTGGTTCCCCCGAGGCCGAGTGGATCGCCGCCGAGCTGGCCGCCCTCCAGTAAGCCCGGTTCCGCGGCGTACCGGTTCGGAGGGGGTGCTGCGAGACATTGGCTGTCGTAGTGTTCTGCCGGTGTTCGATGTCTTCCCCTGCTACAACTGGGCCGACGCACTGTACATGGAAAAGCGTCGTCTGGGCATAACGGTGTTCAAAGATGACGCGGACGTCCCTGTCGGAGACACTTTGGCGCCCCACCTTCAGGACGCGTTACTCCGTTCACGCATGCTGATTCCTCTCATCGGCCCGAAGTTCCACGAAAGCGCCACCTGCCGCTTCGAGCTGCTCACGACTTTGAACCACGCATACCGGCTCGGCAACGGAACACGGGGCGGGTCATGCCGGTGACCTGGCGGGTCCGGCCCAGCGCTCTACGCCCGTCCCAACTCAAGAGCGCGAGGCTGATCTCCCGAGAGCAGTACGAGGTCAGCGCACAGCCGAGCTCATCGCGGCGAAAGTGGCGCGGATCAAGGCCGCAGACGACCGGCGGTTCGGCGATGCACCGGCCCTCCCGAGACCGGAGTGGTACCCGCGTCCGTTGCCGACCAACAAGCGTTTCCACGGCCGCAGCTAAACCATGTGGGACTTGCACGACGGCTTCCTCCGGAAGGACAAGTCCGGCAATCTCGAGGAGAAGTACGCCACGCACGGTCCGGACCACCCACTGACTCTGAGCGCGAAGATAATCCTGGCTCACGCCTTGGTCGCAGCGAACCGGCACGACGGGCGGGTTGAAGTAGCTGTCGCCATCGCGGAGGATTCCAGGGACGGCCTCGAAGAGTCAGCGGTACGGTTTCCCGGAAGCGTCGAGCCTCACGTTCTCGCAGTCGCCGAGAAGGTCCACAACTGGATTCTCGAGCTTCAGTGCGAAGAAGTGACTTACTAGTCCGGAGGACGGGATACGTCGAGCCAACTCACGAGCTGTCTTCTCCCCTGCCTCGCCGCCCCGCTGCCAGAATGTGCGCGGCGAGTCGTTCGAAGTCGCCGACACGCTCAAGATGCTGACGTTTGATTCCTCTGAGGACCACGGGAATGGCCTCGTCGTTGGTTTCGTGCTCGTACAGCTTGAGCACGAGCACCTTGGCCGCACCGTCGCGCCGCTTGACATCGAGGTGCAGCACCGAGTCGATCTCACGGTTCGCCCACTCCGAGGATTTGAGGCTTGCGCTCGCGCAGAGCAGCAGGAACCGACTCGCGCGTAGCCCTTTCTCGATCTTCTTGCGTGTCACGTCCCCCGGTCTGAGCTCCACGTCGTCGTACCAGGACCGGATGCCGTACTCCCGCCACAGCCGGTCCTTGATCCGGATGACCACAGCCTTGTCCTCGCTCGAGTGGCACAGATACACGTCGTACTCGTATTCGGACGGGACGCCACCTACCGTGTTCTGGAGAGAACGCTGCAACTCCGTTCGCTGCTCGAGGGACAGCTGGCCGATTCCACTCGCGCTTATCCACAACACCTTGACCGGTTCTTTGACTCGAGTGTACGTGCGCGGCTCCTCGACGAAGAGTTTGGGCAAGTTGACCCACAGCAGCGGGCATTGCGTCTCGAAGAGGACCGCTCCCGCCGGCGACGGCGACCGGACTCTTCCGGACACGAGAACGAACAGTCCCTCATCCGCGCTCTTCTGGCCTACTTTCCGCGTCACCTGGTCGATCTCGAGACTGAGCTCCCCATCGTCCACGGTGATCAATTCTGCGTGCTTCACCAGGTCACGCACGGTCTGCTCCCATGTTTCCTCGGCGCTGACCCTGGAGTGGCGCCGCGCGTCAGGCAGACCGAGCGGCCCCTGCCTGCTGGGTCCAAGCAGGTAGGGCGCGACCTGAACGGTGTGCTCCAGAACTCGGCTACGGAGGAACAAGTCCCACTGCAGTGCCGCTTCCCGACCGGCCGGTGTGTCGACGCTCTTCAGCTTCTCGCTCACCTCTTCACCGATGAAGGAGAGCAAGGCGACGTCGGTCATCGCGACCAGGTCCGCCGTGCGATTGCGCTTCAATGCCGTCGCCAGCTCACCGACCACTTCGCCCGCGTGGTGGGTGTGTTTGGGTTCTGCGCTCCCACCGAACCCCTTGCCCTCCAGGTTGTAGACCCCGACCTCGCCGTGCAGGATCACGAAGAGGGAGTCACCGGGATCGTCCACTCGGCATATCACGTCACCGGGTGTCCGCTCGACCAAATGGCCCAGCTTCAGCATCTCCGTGAGTTCGTCCGATCGAAGCGGCTCGAGGAAGCTGCCGTTGCCCGTCGTTCCCGACTTCAAGATGCGCGAGATCCGTTCGAGCGCCCTGTCGATGCCGGGATCCTTGGCGTTGATCTGGGATATGCGCTTCGCGAAGTAGAGCGCCTCCCAACCATTACCCTCATCGAGGCTCACATTCAGCGACTCGTAGTCGTCAGGTTCCGGGCCGGCCCATTCCGAACGGACACCGTCCAACGACATCAGGTGGAGAAGTTGCCGTGTGGAACTACGATCCACCTGGAGTCGTTCACCGTGGAAAGTGACTTCGGCAGCGACCGGCGAGGAACCGACACCCCGGCGGAACGAGTCGGACACGACGATGCCGCTTCCAGTGGCCTTACGGATCAGCCACCCAGCAAAGTTGATGCCGGGCCCGACGGCCTGCGTGCGCCCGTCGGCCCCGGCCGACGTGGTCACCTCGCCGACGTGGCCCGTAACGCGAAGGACAACCCCTTCGGCGCGTGACCAGCGGTAGAGTCGTCTCATAAGCCGTACTGCGTCCTGCTGCCAATCATCGCCGAAAAAGATGACGTGGCCGCCGTCGCCACCCGAAGACCAAATGATCCGACCGGGAGCCAGCCGGCAGATCGCCGCGGCCACGATCGCGTTGATCGCGTCCACGCGGCGGATCTGATCGCTTCCGTTCGCGGCCGAATGACCGAGAATGTCGCAGGAGACCACCGCGACCTCCGTGAACCTCGCCGCGTCCCCAGCCAAGCCGATACCCTTCTGCGTGCCCGTCGGACAGCCGCCACTCACCCGTCGAGCCCGACCGTCGTGACGCGTTCGACGCACACTACTCGCCGACGGACAGACCGGCGAAGACTGTCGAATACCTGTCGAATACGAGACGGGGACTGTATCCATCGAGTCAGCAACCGTATGACATCATCCCCGGCCATGAGCCTCGAACGGCGAGTCTGCGTGATTCACGGGCGTGACCGGAACGCCCGGCGACAGTTCTACTCGTTCCTCCGCTCGATCGGGTTGCACCCGATTGAGTGGTCGGACGCACTCGCCGAGGCCACTGGTGGCGCGCCACTGATCAGCGATGCACTGGACAAGGCGATCGGCCCCCGACGGGCGATCATCGTACTGCTCACTCCGGACGACGTCACGTACTTGAAACCGGAACACGCCGACGATGCAGCCGACCCAGACGCCCAGCCCACCGGGCAGGCACGACCGAACGTTCTCTTCGAGGCCGGCATGGCATTCGGCCGATTTCCGGAGCACACGGTCGTGGTCGAGTTCGGGAGGGTTCGCAGGTTCACCGATCTGGACGGCCGATACCGGGTCCGGCTCGACAATTCCGCCGAGAGCCGCAACAAGCTCGCCCAACGACTGCGTTCGATCGGCTGCGAAGTCGACCTCAGCGGTTCGGACTGGATCACGGCTGGTGACCTCACCCCACCGACTACAGCACCGACATCGCCACGACCGGAGACCACAACGGCCCTGTCTCCACTTCCCGCCTCCAGCGAACTGGAGTTCACCAGCAACCCCGGCAAGTGGTCGATCGAAATCGGCAGCTTCGACGTCAATCCCGAAAAAAGATCACCGTTGATCGTCCACGGGGAGGTGACGAACCATCACGAGGCAGTACTGACACTGATCCTCAAGGCCACCTTCTACGCGGGAAACAGGATCATCGGTTCGGCCCGTGGCGCCGTCGACGATCTCGTGCAAGGGGAATGCCGCGCATTCGAACTCAACACCTGGGACGATCTGGGCGCGTTCACCCGTGTGCACGTCCACGTCGACACCGGGTTCGCGGTCTGAAAACGTAAGGTCAGGACCGAACACCGTCATCGATTCCCGTCCGGCTGCCCCCGGCGCGTCCGGGCGCCCCCAATAGGCCGTCCGGTTGAGATAGCAGCTCAGCGGTTGTCCAAGTGGGTCATGCTGGGATATCCCCTTAACTCCGGAGGGCGAGGGAGGGGCGGGGTGACGTCGTGGAACGGCTCTGACTACCCCAGTTCCCTGGGGTTCCTCATCGACTGCCTGGAGCAGATCCCGACCCTGCGCGATCCCGGGAGCCGGCGCCTCTGCCTGGAACTGCTGGCCGACCACCTCGGCATGCCGCTAGTCGTCGAGGAGTTACCCACCACCCGGGCCAACCTGATCGGCATCGTGCAGGCCTGCCGGCGGCAGCACCCGCGGGCGCTCGCCGCCTTCGTCGATGCCATCGAACAGATGGAGCCCGGCTCCATTCCGGTGCAGCGGGCACGGTCCGCCGTCGAGGACATGGCCGCACTAGACCTGGTCACCGAATACGACCGACAGGAGCTGCTGCACCTGCTGGGCGAAAACCCGAGCAGCCGGCTTGCCGAGCTCGTGCGGGCGGCCGCCGGGCCCGCGGCCGAGCTGACCTCGGCCGATCACCGGCCGGCAGACGCGCTCGCCACGCTGGAACGGATGAACGCACAGCCCGACGGCGTCCCGCCCCTGCTGCTGTTCGTCGAGTACCTCGCCGCCTCCGCCGACGACGAGCGCGCCGAAGCGTTGCGTGGCTGGAACGACCGGCAAGCCGCGCGGCTGGGCGTCACCGAGCAGATCAACGCAGTCCGGCTGGCGCGGGCCACCGAACCCGCCACGCCCGAAGAGGTCGTCGCCTTCCTCGTCGTACGCATCGAGCCGGACCTGCTCGACACCGGGCTGTACGTCGTCGTGCACTGGCGGCACAACGACCCGACCGGGTGGCGGCCGCGGCGGAGCGAGCCGTTCACCGGCGATCTCGACGCCGTCCGCGCGCACGTCGCCGCGCTGGTCGCCGAAGCCGAAACCGGCTGGGCGCAGAACGCAACGGCGATCCGGATCGAGTTCCTGCTCCCCTATTCGCTGCTGAACCTACCCGTCGACCAGTGGGATCTGGAAGCGGGCAGCTCGCTGCCGCGCCCGCTCGGCCTGCACTACCAGGTGGTCGTACGCAGCCTCGACCGCGCGCGGGCGCCGCGCTGGCACCGGGAATGGCGACGGCGCTGGGACCTGCTCAAGAAGGTGCCCGCCGGCCTGACCACGCCGGAAGAGCACTGGCTCTGGAGCGACGGCTCGAAACGGCGGCACCTGACCGCGCTCGACGCGAAACTGGCAGCGCAGAAGAAAGTCCTGTCGCTGGTCCTGCGGTCGGTGCCGGACAGCGCGGACCCCGGCGAAGTGCTCGTCGGGGTCCGGACCGGCATTCCGGTGATGATCTGGCACCGCACCGAGGCCGCCCGATCAGCGTTCGAAGCGGAAATCAAATCCCTTCGCGACTTCCTGCCCGAGCTCGTCGAACACCTACGCCTCCTGCGCAGCCGGGCCCGCCAGGCCACCCGTCCCGACTCTCACGTCGGGAGCCGGGTTTCGCTGCTGTGGGACGACCCGGACAGGCCCGTCGAGCCGCAGGATCCCCCCGCAGCCCCGATCGAGGAGGTGCCCGCACGATGAGCGGTGCCGAGATCCCGCCCTGGTGCGTCTACCACGGTCACGGGCTGCCGCCGCCCGCAGGCAAGGACGCCCCCGAGCTACCCGCACCGCCCAGCTGGCGGACGTTCGACGGCGGGCCGGCGCTGCCGGTCCCGACGGCGTCCGACGCCGAGTTCGTCCGCCGGCTCGGCGTGCCGGCCGTGGCGTCCGCGCGCGACGCGATGCTCGAAGAGGTGCTGACCGTGAACGCAGCGCTGTACCTGCGGCGCCCGCTGCTGATCACCGGCAACCCCGGCACCGGAAAATCCAGCCTGGCCTACAAGATCGCGCGAGAACTGGGCCTCGGCCCGGTGCTGCGCTGGCCGATCAGCAGCCGAACGATCTCCCGCGACGGGATGTACACCTACGACGCCATCGGCCGGGTCCAGGCCGCCGCGACCGAGGAGGGCGCGGACATCGGCGGGTTCGTCCGCCTGGGCCCGCTCGGCACCGCGCTCCTGCCCTACGACCGGCCGCGGGTGCTCCTGATCGACGAGCTGGACAAGTCGGACATCGACCTGCCCAACGACCTGCTGGCGGTGTTCGAGGACGGCGACTTCGACATCCAGCCGCTGGCTCGGATCGCCGCCACCCAGCCCGAGGTCACCGTCTTCACGCACGATCGCGGCGGCCGGGCGGTCGTGCGTGACGGGCACGTGCAATGCCGCGCGTTCCCCGTCGTCGTGGTGACGAGCAACGGCGAACGGGACTTCCCGCCCGCTTTCCTGCGCCGCTGCCTGCGGCTCGACATGCCGCAGCCCGGTTTCGAGCAGCTCGTGAGCATGGTCGCGGCGCACTTCCGCGACGTGCCGGCCCGCAGTGACGATCTGATCCACGAATTTCTCGCCAACAGCGGGCAGGAAGGCGGTCTCGCCAACGACCAGCTGCTCAACGCCCTGCACTTGACGACGTCGGGCGCGCACCAGCACGACGCGAACTGGGAGGTGCTGCGCGGCACCTTGTGGCGACGGCTCAACGTCCTGGGAACGGACTGAGCCGATGCCCGACCCGGTCGACCGCCTCGCCACCGAGGCGCTCAACGCGGACGAGATCGCCGACGCGGTCTGGCTCGCCGCCCGAATCGCGGCGAGCGAATCGCCCGCGCGCGCGGCTCCACGTCCCGTTCCTCCGCCGCCACCACCCCCGCCGGAACCGGAACCCGAGCCGGCGCCGGCGGCGGAGTCCCGCGTCGACCACCTGCCGCCGGGCCGCCCGGACCCGGCCCGGCCGGGCGATCACCCGGAACTGCCTCCCCGTCTCCTCGAACCGATCCCGGTCCCGCCGCGAGCGCGCAAGCCCGCGGCGGCGCGTCCGGTCCGCACGGTGCCACCGAGCCTGCCCCAAGGCCTGGCGAAAGCGCTACGGCCGTTGAACCGCCTCGTCCGCCTGAAGCACAGGACCGAATTGGATGAAGAAGAAACGGCGGTCGCCGCGGCCGAGACGAAGGTGTGGCTGCCGGTGCACAGGGCCTCGCAAGGCCACCCGTTCGAGATCGTCCTGGTCGTCGATCGCGGTTCCTCGATGGTGTTCTGGCAACGCACTTCCCGCGCTTTTCGCGCCCTGCTGGAAAGGCAGGGAGCGTTTTCCGACGTCAAGACGGTTTCGGTGGATACCGACGAGCCGGTCGTGCGTTTTGTGGAAACCGCACCGGGAGCCGGCTGCGAACCGGCACAGCTGGCCGACCCGACCGGGCGGCGCGTCGTCGTCGTGCTCAGCGACTGCGTCGGCTCCGCTTGGCGCAGCGGGTCGATGTTCGATCTGCTGTCGTTGTGGGCCAGGACGTGTCAGGTCAGCCTGTTCCACCTCTTGCCTGCCGAACGCTGGAGCTGGACCGGCGTAAGCGTGGTGTCGCGGACTTTGCGCGGCGTCCGCCCCGGCTCCGCGAACCCGATCCCGGTGCTGGAACTGGAACCCCGGCACGTGCGCCGCTGGGCCGAACTGATCTCCGGTACGCCCGCCGTGCGGCTCCCGGTGCTGGTTCCCCCGGCGGAGGAAAACCTTGCGGACGACGCGGAACAGACCGAAGAACCGCCGTCGCCCACCGAACGGCTCGACCAGTTCCTCGCCACGGGCACCTCGCCCGCCATCCGGCTGGCCGGGCTGCTCGCGGCGGCGCCGCTTACCTTGCGCGTCATGCAAGCGGTGCACGGTACCTTGATGCCCCAGGCACGCCCCGCGCACCTGGCCGAAATCCAGCTCGGCCGATTGCTGCACCGCGTACCGGCGGACGGGGAAAGCCCGGTCGAGTACGACTTCGCGCCGGGACTGCGCCGCCGGCTGCTCGCACTGGTGTCGCGCGCGGACACCGCGCGGGTCCAGCGAGTGGTCCAGGACGTCCTCGGTCCGCAGGAGCCCGCGGTCGCGAATCTGCGCAATGCTCTCGAGGCGCCCGACGACGCCACTCTACCGGTGGTTACGTCGCACACTGAACCGTTGTTGACTGTCCAACGTGACGTTCTAAGAGCACTGTCGGGGCCTTATACACGTCGAGCTAACCGATTGGGTGATGCCTTGGAACGGTTTAGGGGGTCCCGTAACGATGGCGGCGCACGCGCGACTAGGACGTCGGAAGGCCTAGGGGCACCTTCAGGCCAACATCCGGTAGGGTCCGACCCGCAAGCTGAACCGATCAACCCTCGAGGGATCTCAGTGACTACCACGAGATCGGAGCCGGGCGCCGAGGTCCGCCACTCCGGCCAGCAGCCAGCCGTCTGGGGCGGCGTTCCGCTGCGTAATGTCAACTTCATCGGGCGCGGGGACATCCTGCGGGCATTGCACGGTGAACTTTCCAAATCAACCCGTACAGCCGTACTGCCCGGCGCGCTGCACGGGATGGGCGGCATCGGCAAATCCCAGATCGCGGTGGAGTATGTCTACCGCCACGCCGAAGAATACGATCTGATCTGGTGGATCCCCTCGGAGAACCAGTCGGAAATCCAGGCGTCGCTGGTGAAACTGGCGAAGCGGCTCGATCTTCCGGTGGAGCAGTCCGTCGACACCGCTGTGCCCGCCGTGCTCGAGGCACTCGGCAGCGGCGAACCGTACCGTCGCTGGCTGCTGGTGTTCGACAACGCCGACCGGCCCGAGGACGTCCGCAAGTTCTGGCCGCGGCGCGGTGAGGGCCATATCCTCGTGACCTCCCGGAACCCGCAGTGGTCCGAGGTCTCCCAGGCGGTCGAAGTCGACGTCTTCCGCCGGTCGGAAAGCCGCGAACTGCTCCAGCGCCGCAACCACGACCTCGCCGACGAGGACGCCGACCGGCTGGCCACCGTGCTGGGCGACCTGCCCCTGGCGGTCGAGCAGGCCGCGGCGTGGCGCGCCGAGACCGGCATGGCGACCGACGAGTACCTGGAACTGTTCGAGAACAAGCGCACGGAACTGCTCCAGTCGCGCCCGCCCGCGGACTACGACGTCGCCGTCGAAGCGGCGTGGAACGTTTCGCTGGACCGGCTGCGCGAGGAGAACCCTGGCGCGCTGGAACTGCTCGAAGTTTGCGCGTTCTTCTCCCCGGAGCCGATTCCCCGCGCGATGTTCAGCGGTGTCCGCAACGTCCCGACGTCGGAAGCGCTCGAGCAGACCCTCGGCGACCCCATCCAGCTGAGCCGCGCGATCCGCGAGATCAACCGCTACAGCCTCGCCAAGATCGACCACCGCAGCGACACACTCCAGCTGCACCGGCTCGTACAGCTGGTGCTGCGCAACAAACTCGGGCCGGAAGACCAGGAGCGGGTGCGCCACACCGCGCACCTGCTGCTCGCCAACCGTGACCCCAAGCAGCCTGACTCGGTCGACTACTGGTCGCGCTACGCGGAAATGCTGCCGCACATCCGCGCCGTGGACGCCCGCAACTGCACCGACCGCTGGGTGCGCCGGATGGCGATCAACGCGGTCAACTACCTCTTCGCTTTCGGCGACCCCGCGGGCGCTCTCGAGATGGCTCAGGACTACGCGCAGTTCTGGAACGAAAAGCTCGGCGAGAAACACGCCGACACGCTCGTCGTTTCACGCTGGTGGGGCCGCATGCTCCGGGCGCTCGGCCGGTTCGAGGAAGGCCGCGTCGTCGCGGAGCGGACACTCGCGCTGATGCAGGAAACGCTCGGCGAAACGCACGAAGAAACGCTGCTCACGATGCACGGCGTCGCTTCCGACCTGCGGGCGAAGGGCGATTTCGAACGAGCTCGCCAGATGAACGAGTTCGCTTATCTCAGCGCACTGGACCGGTTCGGCGACGAAGACCCGGACACCCTCGCCGCGGCCAACAATTACGCGCTCAGCCTGCGGTTGGTCGGCGACTTCGCCGGGGCGCGCGATCTGGACGAGCGGACGGCGCAGCGCAAGCAGACCGTCCTGGGCCCGGATCACCGGCATACGCTGCTGACGCTGGACAACTGGTCGGTCGACCTGCGCGAAACGGGCGACTACCTGCAGGCGCGGACCGAGCAGGAGGACACCGTCCGCCGCATGCGGGCGCAGCTCGGCGGCCGGCACCCGATGACCCTGTCGGCCATCAAGAATCTCGCGATCGCGTACCGCAAGGCGGGTCTGCACCGCGACAAGAAGGCGCTCACGCTGGCCATGGAGGCCACCGACGGGCTGGTCACCAAGTACGGGGAATCGCACCCCGACGCGATGTCCGCGACCATGGACCTGTCGATCGAGCATCGCCAGGATGGCAATCTCGCCGAAGCCCGGCGCCTGGGCGATCACGTCAAGAGTCTCTACGAAGCGAGCTGGGGCGAGAAGCACCCGTTCAGCGTGGCCGCCGCGACCAACCTCGCGGTCACGCTGCGTCTGCTCGGTTCGGTCGAGCAGGCGCGGGAACTGGGCGAACGCGCGTTGGCCGACATGACCGAGGCGCTGGGCGAGGACCATCCGTTCACCTTGGTATGCGCGACGAACCACGCGAGCGACCTCGCCGAATCGGGTGACTACGAAGCCGCGTACGCGCTCGACGTGGCGACGCTCGAACGCTCCAAGCGAGTACTCGGTGACGACCACCCGTCGACGCTGGCCCTGCTGGTCAACCAGGCGCTAGACCTGCGAGGGCTCGGCCGTGGCGAGGAGGCGGACAGCCTCCAGCTGAACGCCGTCAAGCGGCTGGGTCAGGTTCTCGGTTCGCAGCACCCGGCGACCGCGGACGCTCAGTTCAACCACCGCGCCAATTGCGACATCGACCCGATGCAGATCTGATCCCACGAGTCACCGCACGAAGCCTCCGGCCGGAAACCCGCCGGAGGCTTTGTGCTTTCGCACGATCAGCCCGAGCCAGCGCGCCAGCCGGTCCGGGTTCGGCGCCACCCCGCGCTGCCGCCGGACTTCGCGGTGCACCGCCGCGACCAGTTCCGGGCGGCTCAGCAGCGCCGGATGGCGAGTGGCCAGCGCGAGTCCGGACCAGGCTGTGGGCGAATCAGGCGTGATCGTCAGCTGATGCCGGTAGCGGTCGGCCGCGGTCGCCGTGTCGCCGTCCACGAGTGCCAGGTCCGCGGCGGACATCCCCGCGATTTCGGCCATCGCGAGTTCCGGCTCGGTGCGGTAGACGTCGTACAGGTTCGGGTCGGTCAGCCACGTCCGGGTGAGGGTCAGCCGCGCGTGCTCGGCAGAACCCGTTGCCGGCACCAGGTTCGGCGGGGCGGCCGGGACGACCGGGCAGGGCCGGTTCCGCAGCCAGGCCTCAGTCAGCTCCGCCACGATCCGGTCCGCGACCCGCAGGTGCCGCAGCCGCCAGGACAGGCGGTGGTCGAGGTTCGCCCGCCCGGCCGCGTGCGTGATGTCGGCCGGCAGTGGCTCGGCCCCCCATTCACGCAACCTCTCCTGCGCCGTGGCGAGAAACCGGCGCCCCAGCGCCGACGGCACCGCGTCGGAGAGCAACGTGCTTACGGCGTGTGCCGTCTGCTCACGCCGGTAGGCGAATTCGAACTGCGCGGCCCGGGCCGCCAGCCCCTCCGCCACCGGGTAGTGCCCGCGGTAGAACGCGGTCACGCCGAGGAACGAATATGCGCCGTGCAGGAGTCCGGCCGCGGGGCGCGGGTCGTCGCGCCAGGGGGCGTACAGCCGGGCGGAGTCGTTGTCCCCGGCCGGATCGAGCAGGTCGACCAGCACCAGCAGCACGCCCAGCTTGCTGTGCTGGAACTCGTGCACGAGGGTGGCGGCGAACGTCGTCGCGTCCGGCGGCCGCGACAGCACCAAGGAGCCGAAGACGTCGTTGTGCGAGGCGCTGTAGGGAGTGAAGCGGTCGACCGCCGCCCTCGGCACCAACGTCGTGAGCCCCTCGGCGAGCTCCGCCGCGATCGCCGGGTGATGCTCGGTCAGCAGCTGCCAAGTGGCGTTCAGGATTTCCGACCACTGCGCAACTTCACCGGGCTCGAGCCGCTGCGGCGGAAGCGGTCCATCGAACTCGCGGTACGGATCGATGTCGTCGAGGAACACCTCGCCGTCGCCGATGGGCAGTGAACGTAGGGGAAACCAGCCCGGGCCTTCGGCCGCATAGTCTTCGGGCAGCTGCACGCTGCCGAACGGACCCCGAACAAGGACGTGCCCGCGTTCGGCGTGCACCTGAGCGAAATCCCAGTCCCGGCGGCTGCGGACGTCCGCGAGACCGAGCGTCGGCAGCATCAGCAGGCCGCGCCACACCGGTACCCGGGACCGGAAGTCGTGTCCGGCTCGTATCGCCGCGGCGGTGGCCAGCCGGTGGAGGCCGCCGAGATCGGTCCACAGCGGCGGGTCGTCGGATCCGCCTCTCGTCAGCCGCTGCAGGACATTCGCCGCCCACAGTCCTGTCTGCGAGTGTGCGAGGACGCGATCGGTCGCGGCTGGATCGCGTTGCTGCGCCTCGATCAGCAATGTCCACGCGTCGTCGAGCGGCGGCAACGGGGACATCGCGGGCTTCAGCTTGACTGCGGCATCGAGGACCGCGCGCAGCAGCGTCAGCCGCCGGCTGCGATCGGCCTGCCCGAGTTGCGCCACGACGGCCGCGTCACTACGGCCCGCGGCCATCGCGTCGAGGTTGGTCAATGACACCCGGTGGGTGTCCAGCATCAGGTCGCGAGTTCCCTAACCCCCGCTCAACGCGCGTCCGGCGCCTGGTTCTGGAGAACGCCGGTACGGCTGCACTCGGCCCGCCCGGCGAGCAGGCGGAGCGAGTCGTGGAGCGCTGGGTCGTCGCTCAGGCGCAGATCCGCCAGGGAAACGGCGGACAGATCGACCATCCTGGTGGTGACTTCGCCTCGCGCCTGTGCCATGTCAGGTCCTCCCTCACGACGAGCCCCGCGGTCGGGGGGAGTAATCATCATGCAACAACAAACCGGTTTTGTGACCGTCCGCATGGCGGATCAATCCCGCCGGTCCGAATACTGTGCGTTCTCGGAAGGCCGCCGGTTCCCCTTGTCCGTCAGCTTCAATCGGGACTGCGGTGCGCTTTACCGGCGCGCGGTGACTCCCCCGGCCACGGCAAAAACCGCCAACGCGGCCGCCAGCCCACCGAGACCGAGACCGAGCGATCCGGCCGCCGCCAAGGCTCCGGCCGACACCGGGCCTCCCGCGTCGCCCAGTTCGCGGCCTACCTCGGCCGCTCCCATCGTCTGGCCCAACCTCTCCTTCGGGGTCGATGCCGCCAGGTGGGCGAACGCGATCGGGGTTGCCAAGCCCGTTCCCGCTCCGATTGCCACCGCAGCCAGCAGCAGTCCGGTGATTCCCGGTACCACAGCCGCCGCCGTCAGGCCTGCCGCCGCGGCCGCCAGTCCCGCCGCCATGCCCGGGGCCGCGCCGATGCGGTTCGCGTCGTGGGCTCGGCCCGCCCAGGGCTGTACCAGCGCTCCCGTCGCCGCCAGCACCGACACCACCGCTCCCGTCGCCAGTGCCCCCAGGTCCGCACCGGCCACCGGGAGGAAGCCCACACCTACCGCCACCGCCGCCGTTGCCGCCGCCAAGGTTGCCGTCGGGCGCAGGAAACCGGCGCTCGTCAAGCGGCGGGCCAGATCCAGGACCGTCTGGCGGGTGCGGGGCAACGGCGGCGCGGCCGGGACGACCGCCGTCGCCCAGCCGGCGACCGTCAGTGCCAGCCCGCCGAGCGTCGCGAACAGCAGCGCGTAGCCCCCGAAAGTGATCAAGACGCCGCCCAGGACCGGACCCAGCGTGTAGCCCAGGCCCTTCCACGCGCCGTAGCCGCCGAACGCGCGGCCGTGGCCCGTTTTCGGCGTCAACCGGGCCACCAGCGCTCCCGCGGCCGGGGAGAACGCGGCCGCCGCCGCACCCTGGCCGAACCGGGCCAGGCCGACCAGCGCCGGGTCGCCCGCGAGCACGAACGCCGCCGATGCCACGGCGAACGCCACCAACCCGCCCAGCAGCACCGGACGCGGGCCGACGCGGTCGGCCAGCGCGCCGAAGACCGGCTTCAGCACGACTTCGGCGCCGTCGTAGACCGCCAGCAGCAGGCCCAGCGTCAGCAGCGACGCGTGTTCGGCTTCGGTGTAGCCACCCAGCCCGGCGGCGATGCTGTGGGCACCGAACGCCGTGACGAACCCCGCCGCGTACACCGGGGCCAGCTGTCTGGTCATCCGGCGTCACATCTGGTGCAGGGCACGGAAAACCCGGTCCGTGTACTCGGCCAGCCGGTCGGCGCAGTGCGCCAGCCGCTCGCCGGCGTCGGCCGCGGCCGGAGCGCCGAAGACGTCGCGGGCCTTGATGTCCCGGTGCCAGCGCCGCAGGCGTTCCAGGCTCTGCTCCTCCTCTTCGAGCTCGGCCATCGTGAACTTGCCGACGCGGATCTCCTTGTCGATCTCGGCGTCGAACTTGCCGCAGTCGGCCAGGAACTCCGCCCACTCTTCGGCGCGCTCGGCCGTGAACAACGCTTCCAGCCGGGCGCCGTCCGGCTCCGACCGGCCCGCGGCGTCCAGCACCAGCACTTCGCCGTCGCCGCGCCCGGCCAGCTCGGTCACGCGCGCGACGCCGTCGGCGAACACCGGCGCGTCCGGCACGGCCCAGACGCCCTGCCCCAGCGACAGCGCTCCGGCCCGCCGCAGCTCGCGCCACACGGCGACGCGGTGGCGGCTCGGCTCGGCGGGGACCCGCACCACGAGCACCGACCAGCGAGCGTTCGTCACACCGAGAAATGTAGCACGTGTTACTGCGGCCGGAGCGCGTCGACGATCAGGTCGAGCAGCCGGCCGACCCGCTCCGCGTCCTGGTCGGCCGACGTCGACAGGAACACGCCGAGCACCATCAGCGTGACGTCTTCGGGGTCGACCCCGGCCCGGAACACCCCGTCCCGCGCCCCGGCGGCGAGGATCGTGCCGATCGCCCCGGTGATGCGCCGCCGCGTCACCGGCGTGGTGATCCGGCCGGACGCCAGGCTCGCGCGCAGGACGTCGCCCATCCCGCGTTTGGTCTCGATGAACGCCGCGTACCGGTCCATCCACGCGCGCAGCGCCGGCTCGGGCGGCAGCTCCGCGAGCAACGCCGGGGCGCTCGCGGTGACGTCGTCCAGCTCGGCCGCGTAGACGGCTTCGACGAGCGCCTCGCGGGTCGGGAAGTGGCGGTAGAGCGTGCCGATCCCGACGCCGGCCTCGCGGGCGATCGCCTCCAGCGCGACGGTGCCGTCGGCGAACGCGGCCCGCGCAACCGCGACGAGTTTCTCCCGGTTGCGGCGCGCGTCGGAGCGCACCGGCCGGTCAGGGTCGGGCGAAGACAAAGCGGAGGCACCTCCGGTTGTGCTACGGTCGGTTTAGCGGAGGTTCCTCCGCTTCACCATCATCGCACGAGGACAGGATCACGCATGCCTTCCACGACCAAGGCCGGGCTCGCCGGCCGCACCGTCTCCCGCGTCGGCTACGGCGCGATGCAGCTCGAGCGCCTCCACGCCGACCCCGACCAGGCCGTCGCACTCCTGCGGCGCGCGTTCGACCTGGGCGTCGACCACGTCGACACCGCCGAGTTCTACGGCAACGGCTTCGTCAACGAAGTCATCCGCAAGGCCGTCCGGCCGGGCGACGACGTCCTGGTCGTCAGCAAGGTCGGCGCCGACCCCGACCCCGGTGCCCCGGTCCCGCTGCGCCTCGCGCAGCGCCCCGAACAGCTGCGCGCGAGCGTCGAGGACAACCTCCGGTCGCTTGGGCTCGACCGGATTCCGCTGGTGAACCTGCGCCGCGCGGACCGGCGGCCCGGCTTGCTCGCCGAGGGCGACCAGGTGGTCGACCTCGACGACCAGCTCGCCGTCATGACGGCCCTGCGCGACGAGGGCAAGATCGGCGCGATCGGGCTCAGCAGCGTCACTCCCGACACCCTGCGCCGGGCGCTCCCGGCCGGCATCGCGTGCGTCCAGAACGCCTACAGCCTGGTCGGGCGCGACGACGAGGACATGGTCGGGCTCTGCGTCGCCGAGGACATCGCGTGGGTGCCGTTCTTCCCGCTCGGTGGCGCCTTCCCCGGCCTGCCGAAGGTGACCGACGAGCCCGCGGTCCGAGCGGCCGCACGGGACCTCGGCCGCACGCCGGCGCAGATCGGCCTGGCGTGGCTGCTGCACCACGCGCCGAACATCCACCTCATTCCCGGCACGGCCAGCGCCGACCACCTCGAGGCCAACATCGCCGTCGGCGACCTCGCGCTGGACGCGGACACCCTCGCCGCGCTGGACGCCGTCCCGACGCGGTCGATGGACGCCTCGCTCGGCTGAGGCTTCAGCGCCAGGGCAGGACGGCCCCGTCGCGGACCAGCTCGCCGTACTGCGCCGGGTCGACCGGCCGGAACACGAGCTCCAGCAGGGCGTCCGCCGCTTGCGCGGGACTCGGTGCGGTGCTGACGTCCCACCACAGCGCGGACGTCGGGGTGTTCATCATCCCGGGGCAGACGGCGGCCAGCAGGATCCCCCGCGCCAGGTCGTCGTCGCGGCGCTGACCGGCGAGCGTGCGCACGGCCGCGACCTGGCCGATCTTGGACGGGATGTTGACGAAGCCCGGCCAGTCGCCCGCGCGGGCGCTGCCGTCCGCCACCGCGTCGCGCCAGGCCGCCACCTGCTTGTCCACCTCGTCCAAAGAGGACAATGCGGCGAACCGGTCGTGCAGGGCGGGCGCCAGGTGCCGCAGCGTGCCGAACGAGCTGGCGACGACGAGGAACCGGCCACCGTCGCGCAGCAGCGGCGCGAAGGCGCGGAGCAGGCGGGTGGTACCGAAGTTGTTGACTTCGGCGTAGTCGTGGACGATCGCGCGGGGGTCGTCGTCCGGGCCGACGCGCATGACGGCGTTGCCGATGACGACGTCGACCCCACCGTGCCGCTCGGCCAGTTTCGCGGCGAGGCGGCCGGGCGCCGCGGGGTCGGCGACGTCGAGGACCTCGCCGCGGACTTCGGCACCGCCCGCGGGCATGGCTTCGACGGCCTGGGCGACGCGCCCGGCGTCGCGGCCGGTCAGGTAGACGGTGTCCGCAGTGGACAGCCGGGCCGCGAGACCTTCGACGAGCGCGAGGCCGAGGCCCTGCGTGGCACCGGTGACGAGAGCGATCTTCGGGGTCATGCGATTCCTTCGGCGAGCAGGACGGTCATGGTCTCGTTGCGGTCGACGGAGTAGCGGCCGCCGATCCGAAGGAGGTTCGGATCAAGTTCACGACTCCAAGCTAGGTCGGCCGAGGCCATGCGGAAAGCGAAAGAACCGCAGACCTGGTATGCATGAAAGTCATGGCTTTCTCCGACGCGTCCCTGACCGCCCTGCGGGTCTTCCGCGAGGTGGCCGAGCGGGGCACGCTCACCGCCGCGGCCGCCGCGCTCGGCTACACCCAGTCCGCGGTCTCGCGGCAGATCGCGTCGCTGGAACGCGCCGCGGGTACGCCGTTGCTGGAGCGGCGCCACGACGGCGTGCGGCTCACCTCGGCCGGGCAGATCGTCGTGCGCCGGGCCGCCGGGGTGATCGACGCGCTCGACGCCACCGCGCGCGAGCTGGCCGGGCTGCCCGGCGAGCAGGGCACCGTCCGGCTGGGCTGGTTCCCGACCGCCGGCACCGACCTGGTGCCCCGGGCACTGGCGGCCCTGCGCCGGACGCATCCGGCCATCACCGTGCTCAGCCGGGAAGGCGGGACGCCGGCACTGGTCCGCGCCCTGCGCGCCGGCACCCTCGACCTCGCGCTGGTCGCCTCGGCGCCGCCGTTCCGCCCGCCGGACACCGAAACGCCCGCGCTGGCCGTGCGGGTGCTCGCCGAGCGCAGCCTGCGCGTGGCCGTGCCCGCGGCCCACCCGCTCGCGCGCCGGGACTACATCGACGTCGCCGACCTGCGGGGCCAGCGCTGGATCGCCGGCTCGGGCGACGACCGCGTGCTGGGCGTGTGGCCCGGCCTGGACGAACGGCCCGAGATCGCCCACACGGCCCGCGACTGGCTGGCGAAGCTGCGGCTGGTGGCGGCCGGCTGCGGGATCACGACCGTGCCGGGCTCGCTCGGCGCTGTGGCGCCGCCCGGGGTGCGCGTGCTGGCCGTGCGCGGCGGGCCCGGAGAACAGCGGCGCGTCCTGCTCGCGCACCTGCCGCGGCCGCTGCCCGACTCGGCCGCCCGCGTCGCCGCGGCGCTGCGCGACGCCGCTGTCGACGAGTGACGGGCCGGGCCGCTACGGAAGCCCCACCACGACTCGCGGGGTCAGCCGCCCCTTCTCCGGCTCCCGCACCACCTCCCCCGCGGTCACCGCCGAGCCGAGTGCCCCGATCGCGTCTTCCGGGCGGTAGATCGTCTCCAGCAACGTGAACCGCTGCAGCTCCGCCACCGAACACCGCCCCCGCCGGCCCAGCTCCGCCGCCAGCGCCCGGCGCAGCGGCAGCAGCTGCGGCGTCAGGGAAATGTCGACCAGCGTCCGCTCCGGGTCGCGCGGGTCGCGGTAGCGGATGCCCGCGAACTCGTCGACCGCCCACAGCTCGCTCTTGAACATCGCCAGGTGCTTGACGTCCGCCGTCGCGAAGAGCAGCAGGCGCGCCGCACCGTCTTCGGCGACCAGTTCGACCGCGCACCCCGGCGAGACCCGGTGGTCCTCCGCCGGGACCGGCGCCGTCACCACCACCTCGTGCCCCTTGCCCCGGGCCATCGAAGCGAACAGCGGCCACGCTTCCGGACCGTCCAAATGGGTCAGCACCGGTCCCGCCGGCGCCGGCTCGCCGAGCGCGGGAACCTCCCGCACGGCAAGCCCCGCCGGCGCCCCGGACGGCGCGGGCGAACCGACGACCACCAGCTCCAGGTGGTGCCCGTCGAGCCGGTCGGCGAACTCGCCGAACACCCGGACCGCGTCGGCCGCGAAGGCGCCGCACTCGACGTACGTGCCGCCGCGCTGGGACCGCAGTGCCTTCGCCGTCCACGCGTCGAGGTACCGCACCAGTACGTCCCGCTCCACCGCGGCGTGCCCGGCCATGCTTATAGGTTGTACCCCCGTGGCTCGCCCGGCACCAGGGAAGAGGGTGCGGCCCGGCCGGTCACCTCCGGCTGACCGCGGCCGCGGCGGCCAGCGCGACCGCGAACACCGCGTAGGAGGCGGACAACCCGCCCGCGGAACTCAGCGCGCCGCCGACGGCGCGGCCGAGCAGCTGCCCGACGCACTCGGCGGTGATGACCGCGGTGGCCAGCTCCGTCGCGGTGAGCCCGCTCGTCCCGGCGGTGCTCGCCCGGAGGTAGAGGGCGGGGTAGGCCAGCCCGACGCCGATCCCGGCCAGCGTCCACGCGGCGAGCACCACCGGGAACGGGCCGCCGATCGCGAGGACGGCCGTACCGAGCGCGGTCAGGCCCAAACCCGTCGCCGGGAAGTGCCGCCGGGCCAGGAGGCTCGTCACCGCCCAGGCGAGCGGCGCGGCGCTCAGGACGATCGCCGCCGGGCCGAGGCCGATGTGGAAGCCCGTCGTCAGCAGCACGGTGATCAGGCTGTCGGCGCCGAAGTAGCCGACCGCGAACAGCACCATCGCGGCGAGCGCGGCGGGCGTCCCCCGTCGCAGCCGCGCGGTGCCCGCCGGCAGGATCGCGACCATCCCCGCCACGGCGACGGCCGCACCGGCGAGCGCGGCCGGCCACCACCCCTCGCTCACCACGACACCGGCCGCGCCGAGGGGCACCAGCAAGGTCCGGCCGAGCGGGCGCGGGGAGGTCTCCGGCTCGTCACCGGCGGCCCGCACGACGAGCGACCGTCCGAAGAGGACGAACGGAACGGGCAGCAGCAGCGTCCAGCGCCAGCCGACGAGGTGCGCGAGGCCGAGCGTCGCGGCGGGGCCGGCGAGGGCGGGCAGGATCCACATCGCCGACGACGCCGCGACCACCTTGACGCGCAGCCGGTCGTCGAGACCGCGGATCGCGGAACTCACGCCGAACACCGCGAGCAGCCCACTGGCCAGCCCGGTGGCGAGCTGGCCCAGCGCGAACGTCCAGGCGGTGCCCGAAGTGGCCGCCAGCACGAGCCCGCCGACGTAGGCGAGCATCCCGGCGGCCAGGGTGCCGCGCGTGCCCAGCTTCGCCAGCACCCGGCTCGCCAGCGGCAGGGCGACGAACAACCCGAGGGTCGAGCCGGCGATGAGCAGGCCGAGCCGGTTCCCGGCGTTCAGGTCGTGGGCGACGAGGGGCAGCAGCGTGGCGGCGACGAAGCTGGTGACGGCGGCGGCGAACTCGAGCGCGACGATCCCGGCGGCGAGGGACCGCGGCCCGGCCAGGGTCACGTGTAGAGGTCTCGGTCGTAGGCGTTGATCTGCACGGGGACGCCGTCGGGGTCCTGGACGCGGAGGGACCGGCCATAGCCCTCGTCGATCACGGGTCCTGGTTCGTACCCGGCGGCTCGCAGGCGTTCCCGGACGTCTTCGAGCGGTTCGTCGGTTTCGAAAGCGAGCTCGCAGCGGCCGACGTCCTGTCCTTTGTGGACGGCCAGGGTGCCGCCGCCGGCGGGGAGCTCGACCCAGCCGCCGGGCCGGGAGACGGGACCGCGTTCCAGGCCGAGGGTGGCGTAGAAGCGCGTCACGGCTTCGACGTCCGAGGTGTAGCGGATGGGCAGCACGCGCATCATGGGCGCTCCTCGGGTCGGGTTCGGCTCAGGTGGTCTTCGAGGACGCGTTCGACGTAGGCGGAGAGGGACTCGTCGGCGTCGACGGAGGCGTGCTTCACCCGCCGGATGAGATCGGGCGGCAGGTAGACGCTGAACTGCCGCTTGGCGTCGGCTGGCATGCCCACATGCTAGCAAATGAACATATGAGCTCCCACACATCGGCACGGGAACGTCATCGAGACGGTCCCGGCGGCAGCGGCCGGCTCAAGCGGTCGCCATCGCTCCGGCGATCAGCAACGTCAACCCGTGCGCCAGCGCCGGCGCCAGATCCAGGTGGAGCGCCCGCAACGCCGGGTCCGCCTCGTACGCCGCGAGGGCGCTCGGCGACGGACGGCAGTGCGTCCACAGCCCGCCGGTCAGGATCATCGCCAGCATGCAGATCGGCCCCGCCTGGTCGCCGACCTCCGGGACGTACCCGCGCATCAGCTCGGCCATCGCGTCCAGCCCGGCGAGGGCGGAGCGCTTGAAACGCACGACCGCGCCGGTCGACACGTTGCGCTCCAGGACACCCGCCTGCGCGCCGATGAGGTCGCACAGCACCGTGCGCCGGGCCAGCGAGTGGGCGACCACGGCGGAGAACCGCTCACCCCGCTCCCCCGCGGGCAGCTCCCGGTCGACGCCCTCGGCGAGTTCGCCCGCCACTTCGGCCAGCCAGTCGCGCAGCGCCCGGTCGAGCAGTTCGAGCAGGACGGCTTCGCGGGATTCGAAGTAGCGCAACACGTTCGACTTCGCCAAGCCCACCCGGCGGCTGAGCTCGTTGAGGCTCACGTCGGCCACCGGCATCTCGTCGAGCATCGCCAGCGCCGTGTCGAGGATCGTCCGGCGCCGCTCCTCCCGCTGCTCGGCACTGCGGGCTCGCTGGAACGTCATGCCACCCAGCGTAACGCCCGGCGCGCGAAATTGAAGACCGGCAGTCTCTTGACAACAGACCGACGGTTCCTTAGCGTCGAGGACATAACAGACCGCCGGTCCGCAAGGGCCGCCACGAAGGGAACCACCATGGCCGAGAACTGGACCGCCCGCGACGTGCCGAGCCAGCAGGGCCGGGTCGCCGTCATCACCGGCGCCAACACCGGGCTCGGGTTCGACACCGCGAAGACGCTGGCCGAGAAGGGCGCGACGGTGGTGCTGGCCGTGCGCGACGTCGAGAAGGGCAAGCAGGCCGCCGCCCGGCTCGGCTCCACCGCCGACGTCACCGTGCAGGAACTGGACCTCTCCTCCCTGGAGTCCGTCCGCGCGGCCGCGGCCGACCTGCACGGCTCGCTGCCGAAGATCGACCTGCTGATCAACAACGCCGGCGTGATGTACCCGCCGCGCCAGAGCACCCGCGACGGCTTCGAGCTGCAGTTCGGCACCAACCACCTCGGGCACTTCGCGTTCACCGGCCTGCTGCTGGACCTGCTGCTGCCGGTCGAGGGCTCGCGCGTGGTGACGGTCGCCAGCATCGCCCACCGGATCCGCGCGGCGATCCACTTCGACGACCTGCAGTGGGAGAACTCCTACGACCGCGTCGCGGCCTACGGGCAGGCCAAGCTGGCCAACCTCATGTTCGCCTACGAGCTGCAGCGCCGGCTCGCCGCGCACGGCACGACGGCGTCGCTCGCCGCCCACCCCGGGGTGGCCCGCACGGAGCTGATGCGCAACTCCCCCGCCGTCGCCCGCGCCCTCTTCCCGCTGGTGGCCCCGCTGTTCACGCAGAGCTCGGAGGCCGGCGCGCTCCCGATCCTGCGCGCGGCGACGGACCCGGCGGCCCTCGGCGGCCAGTACTACGGCCCGGCCGGCCCGGGCGGCTACCGCGGGCGCCCGCGGGTGGTGGCCTCCACGCCGCAGTCGTACGACGCCGGGATCCAGCGTCGCCTGTGGACGGTTTCCGAAGAACTGACCGGGGTCAAGTTCCCGGTCGGCTAGAGCCAGTCGTGTTCGCGGGCGTAGCGGGCGGCTTCGTGGCGGGTGCGGGTCTGGGTCTTCTGCATCGCGTTGGACAGGTAGTTCCGGACCGTGCCCTCGGCCAGGTGCAGCCGGCCCGCGATCTCCGCCACCGAAAACCCCTCCCGCGTCGCGCGCAGGACGTCGACCTCGCGGTCGGTCAGCGGGCAGTCGTCCACGACCGCCAGCGCCGAGACGTCCGGGTCGATCCAGCGCTTGCCCGCGTGCAGCGCCCGGATCACCGACGTGATGTGCGCCGGCTCCGCCGCCTTGCTGACGAACCCCTGCACACCCAGCTTCAGCGCCTTCCGCAGCACGCCCGGCCGGGCGTGCCGGGTCAGCATCAGGATCACCTGCTCCGGCCGGGCGCGCCGGATCTCGGCCACCGCGCCCAGACCGTCCACAGTGGGCATTTCGAGGTCGATGACGAGCACGTCCGGGCGGTGCCGCAGGGTGGCGGCCACCGCCTGCTCGCCGTCCTCGGCCTCGGCGAGCACGGTGATCTCGCCCTCGAGCGGCAGCAGCGCCGCCAGTGCCTTGCGGAGCAGGGCTTCGTCGTCGGCGAGCACCACGGTGGTCATCGGCCGTCCTCCCGGGTCCGCCACGCGGGGAACGCCGCCGCCGTCCGGAAGCGGCCGTCCGTGCGCGACACCTGCAGCTCGCCGCTGTGCTCGGCCAGGCGGTGGCGCAACGCCGAAAGCCCGCTCAGCTCGGGCTCGCCGTCCTCGGCCACGCCGTCGTTCAGGATCGCGATGCCCGAGCGCGACAGGGTGATCCGCACCTGACGCGCCTGGGCGTGGCGCAGGATGTTGGTCGTCGTCTCGCGCAGGACCTGCCCGAGCAGCTCGCCCGCGCGGGCGTCCACTTCGGACTCCCGTTCGACGCGGACGTGGATGCCCGCCGCTTCGAACAGGTTCTTCGCGTTCTCCAGCTCGGCCGACAGGTTCAGCCGCCGCTGGGCGTGGGCGAGCTCCTTGGTCTGGACGATCGTGTCGCCGACCAGGCTGCGCACCTCCCCCAGCTCCGCGCGCGCCCGCTCGACGTCGCTGTCCAGCAGCTTCTCGGCCAGCGCGACCTTCAGCTTCACCACGTGCAGGGTGTGCCCCTGGATGTCGTGCAGGTCGCCGGCGAACCGCACGCGTTCCCGCGTCACGGCCAGCTCCGCCTCCCGCTCGCGCGACTGCTCCAGCTCGGCGATCAGGTCGAAGAACCGCTGGCTGACGAACATGAACCCGGTCGAGACCAGCACCGCGACCGCGGGGATGGCGGCGAACTGGACCAGCCGGGGGCCGACGCGGTCGTCGTGCACCAGCACGTTCGCCGCACCCAGGACGGCGACCAGCGCGGTGAACCCGGCCAGCGCCGCGAGCCGGCGGCGCGGCAGCGGCGGGATGAGGAACGAGCCCACCACGGACACGCCGAAGAACGCGGACGGGTCGTCGGTCAGCGCCCCGGCCAGCCAGACCACCGCGGCGACGGCGAAGGCCGGCCGTGCGACGCGCAGGTAGTCCCCCGCCGTCCAGCGTTCGGCGGTCGCCAGCGCCGCGACCAGCCCGACGACCTGGATGACGACGTGCCACCAGGTCCGGGCGGTCAGCAGGAGCAGCAGCACGCCCACGATCGCGAGCGGCGGGACCGTCGTGATCAGGTTGAGCCGGCGCAGCCGTTCCTGGACCGCCCCGCCGGTCCAGGAACTCCTGCGCGCGATCGCCGGTACCTCCACGGGTCCGAGCGTATCGGCCCCGCCGGGCCGCACCAGTGACACCGCGTCACATGTCGGAGTGACGCCGGCACACTGCCGGGCGCGGGCCGGTCCCGCTGGAATCGGAGCATGTCCACGACACCCGTCATCGACGTCGACCGCCTGACCCTCACCTACGGCGGCTTCACCGCCGTGCAGGACCTCTCGTTCCAAGTGGAACGCGGCGAGCTGTACGCGCTGCTCGGCACCAACGGCGCCGGCAAGACCTCGACCCTGGAAACCGTCGAAGGCCACCGCGCGCCGACGTCGGGGGCCGTGCGCGTGTTCGGGAAGGACCCGCGCGACCGCGCCGCCGTCCGGCCGCGGATGGGGATCATGCTGCAGGAGAGCGGGTTCTCGCCGGATCTGACCGTGCGCGAGACCGTCCGGCTGATCGGGCGGCTCACCGAACGCGCCGACGACGCCGGGCGCGTGCTCGGCGTGGTCGGCCTCAGCCCGAAGGCCACCACCAAGGTCGGGCAGCTTTCCGGCGGCGAGAAGCGACGGCTGGACTTCGCCACCGCCGTGTTCGGCACGCCCGAGCTGGTCTTCCTCGACGAGCCGACCACCGGCCTCGACATCCAGTCGCGGGACGCGCTGTGGGACGCGGTCGACCGGCTGCGCGAGGACGGCGCCACCGTCGTGCTCACCACGCACTACCTCGAAGAGGCCCAGCAGCGCGCCGACCGCATCGGGCTGATGCACCAGGGCGCCTTCCACCGGGAAGGGACCGTCGCCGAGCTGACGCGGACCCTGCCCGCGACCATCCACTTCGGCCTGCCGCCGCGCGCGCCCGCGCCGCCGCTGCACGCCACCCGCCAGGCCGACGGCCACTTCCTCGTCGAGACCTTCGGCCTGCAGAAGGACCTGCACACGCTGCTCGGCTGGGCGCAGGACCACGCCGTGGAGCTGCACGACCTGCGCGCCGGGCCGACCCGGCTCGACGACGTCTTCCGCGCCATCGAAAACTCCTGAGAAGAGGACACTCCCATGTGGACGATCGCTCGCGGAGAGCTGATCCAGATCTTCCGCAACCGCCTGGTGCTGGTCACCGCACTCGTGCTGCCGGCGGCGCTCAGCGCGTTCTTCGTCGCCAAGCACGACCTGTTCGCGCAAGTCGGCAGTCTCGGCTACATCGCGACACTGGCCCTGTTCTTCGTGGCGGGCATCGGGCTCTACACGACGTCGGTGACGACACTGGCGTCGCGCCGCCAGAACCTGTTCCTCAAGCGGCTGCGCTCCACCGCGGCGCGCGACGCCGGGATCCTGGGCGGGCTGCTGCTGCCGATCACCGTGCTGTCGGTGGCCCAGATCGCCGTCATCCTCGGCGCGCTGGCCGCGGTCGCCGGGTCGCCGGCGGATCCCGTGCTGCTGGTGGCGGCCGTCGTCGCGACCGTGGCGATGATGCTCGCGCTCGGCCTGGCGACGGCCGGGCTGACCAACTCGCCCGAGCACGCCCAGGTCACGACGCTGCCGGTCAGCCTCGGCGTGATCGCCGTGGCCGGCTGGGTCGGCGTGACCGGCACCGGCGAGCTGACGCTGCTCAAGCGCCTGCTGCCCGGCGGGTCGGCGACCGAGCTGGTGCTGAACGCCTGGAACGGCGGCAAGCCGCTCACCGACTCGCTGGTCCTGTTCGGACCGACGCTGGCCTGGGTCGTCATCGCCGTCGCGCTGGCCGCCCGGCTCTTCCGCTGGGAACCGCGCCGCTGACGCGGCACAACCGAGAAAGGACCACCGATGCGCAAGATCCTGCTCGTCGCCGCCGTCGCCGTGTTCGGCACGGCGGTGGTACCGGCGGCCTCCGCCGCACCCGGGGGCCCGGCCTGGGGCCCGTGCCCGGCCGGGGCGTTCCCGACGCCGGACCTGGAGTGCACGACGCTGGAAGTCCCGCTGGACTACCGGAACCCGGACGGCCGGAAGATCGACGTCGCGGTGTCGCGCCTGCCGAGCAAGCACCCGGAGAAGCGGCGCGGTGTGCTGCTGACGAACCCGGGCGGGCCCGGCGGTGAGGGCCTGGACTACCCGCAGCTGCTGAAGCTCGTGAAGCTGCCGCAGGACGTTCTCGACGCCTACGACATCATCGGCTTCGACCCGCGCGGCGTCGGGCACAGCACCCCGGTGACCTGCGACCTGACCGACGAGCAGCTGGCGATCGGCAACCTGCCGTACGCGAACGGCCCGGCCGACGTCGTGAAGCAGGCCGCGGTCGCGAAGGCGGAGGCGAAGGAGTGCGCGGCCGCTCCGACGGCGTCGATGCTGCCGTACGTCACGACGGCGAACACCGCGCGGGACATGGACCGCATCCGCCAGGCGCTCGGCGAGCCCGTGGTGTCCTACCTGGGCGCGTCCTACGGCACGTACCTGGGCGCGGTGTACACGACGATGTTCCCGGAGCACAGCGACCGGTTCGTGCTGGACAGCAACCTCGGGCCGGGCGGGTACGACATCGACGCGATGCGCCGCTTCGGCCGGGGCATGGAGGACCGCTTCCCGGACTTCGCCGAGTTCGCCGCGGCCCACCCGGAGTACGGCCTCGGCACGACGCCGGCGCAGGTGACGGCGAAGTACCACGAACTGGCGGCGCGGCTGGACAAGGCGCCGGTCGAGGGCGTCACGGGATCGATCTTCCGGGGCCTGACGTTCCAAGGGCTCTACTCGACCGACCTGAAGCCGCTGGCCGAGGACTGGCAGGGCCTGGTCGCGGGCCGGGCGCCGAAGCCGCCGTCCGTGTCGACGTCGGTGCAGAACCTCTTCGCGGCGCGGTTCGCCGTGCTCTGCGGGGACACGGCGTGGCCGCGATCGGTGGCGGGCTACCAGCTGGACGTCGCGATCGACCGGATCCGCTACCCGCTCATCGGCGCGGCCACCGCGAACATCGCGGCGTGCGCGTTCTGGCCGTCGGCGCCGGTGGAGCCGAAGGTGCGGATCACCGGCCGCGGGCCGTCGAACGTGCTGCTGGTGCAGAACGAGCGTGACCCGGGGACGCCGCTGGCGGGCGCGCGCGAGCTGCGCGCGGCGTTCGCCGACCGCGCGCGGATGGTGACGATCGACCAGGGCGGGCACGGGGCCTACCTGTTCGGGCCCAACCGGTGCGGGAACACCGCGGTGACGGGGTTCCTGGTGACCGGGCAGCGCCCGGCGCACGATCTGGCCTGTGCGGCGGAAACCGCCTGACCAGGGGGACGGGGCGGTGCGGCGGGCACGGGGGCTCGCCGCACCGCCCCGCCGTCAGTCCGCCACGCGGATGATCGTCTTGCCCGGCACGCGCCGGCGCCGCGCGAACGCCTCCGGCGCCTCGGCGAGCGGGCGCACGTCGCCGACGAGGGGCTTCAACCGGCCGTCCCGCACCCGCTGGGCCAGCTCCGCCAGCCGCACCCGGTCGGGCTCGACCACGAAGAACACCGCGCGCCCGTGCTCCGGCCACACCGTGGGCGGCTCGGCGATCGTCACGAGGGTGCCGCCGGGGCGGACCAGCGCCGCCGACCGCGCGAGGACGTCGCCGCCGAAGACGTCCAACACCACGTCGGCGGGCTGCTCCCACTCGCCGGACGCCAGGTCCGCGAAGGCGTCGGCACCCAGGCCGAGCACGAGGTCGCGGTCGCGGGGCCGGCCGGTGCCGACCACCCGGGCGCCGGCCTCCGCGGCGAGCTGGACGGCGAGCGATCCCACGCCGCCGGCGGCGCCGTGCACCAGCACCGTCTGGCCCGCGGTGAGCCCGGCGTGGTCGAACAGTCCCTGCCACGCGGTCAGTCCCGAGATCGGCAGCGCGGCGGCGACGGCGTGGTCGAGGTCGGCCGGCAGCGGCGCGAGGTTGCGCGCCTCCACGGCCGTGTACTCGGCCAAGGAGCCGTCGCGCGCCCAGTCGGCGAACCCGAACACGCGCTGGCCGACGGTCAGGCCGGTCGTCCCGTAGCCCAGCTCGGCGACGACGCCGGACAGCTCGTGCCCGGGCACGCTGGGCGCGCGGTCGTGGCCGGCGCGGTCGGTCCACGTGGCCGGCCAGGTCAGCTCGCCGGGCGTGAAGCCGGCGGCGTGCACCCGCACGACGACGTCGTTTTCGGCGGCGTGCGGGTAGGGCAGCTCGGCGAGGGCGAGCCCGCCGGCACCCGCTTCACGATCGCTCGCGGTAATGGCTCGCATGTCAGCTCTCCCAAGCGGAACCGAGGACGCGCTCGACGGTCGTCGTGCGCCGGAAACCGGGGAGGAAGTGCTCGAGGACATCGGCGTTGACCGTGCCGTTCGTCGTGTCCGGGCGGTCCTTCTGCCCCTCGAAGTAAGCGGTCAGGAACTCGTTCTTGAAGTCACCGCGCGGGTGCGCGGCGACGACCTCCGCCACCCGGTCCGCGTCCAGTTCACCGAGACCGAACCCGACGACGTCGGTGAGCACGCCGAAGTGCGTCGCGGCGATCTCCGGGCCCATGCGGCCGGGGATGCCGGGCGTGGTGTGCAGCGCGATCGCCGTCCACACGGTTTCCGCGGCCGCGGCGGAGAAGCCGTGCTCCAGCAGGAACCGGCGCCCGTGGTCGGCCCCGTCGACCTCGAAGCGCTGTTCCACGTCGGAGAACGGCGTCGCCAGACCGGTGTCGTGGAACAGGGCGGCCAGGTAGAGCAGCTCGGGATCGGGGTCGGCGCCGAGCCGTTCGGCGTGGAGGCGGGCGAAGAAGTAGACCCGCCGGGAGTGGTGGTACAGGAGCGGGCCGGTGGTGTCCCGGACGAGCCGCGCCGCTTCGGCGACCGCCGCCGTGGCGGGGACCTCCACTCCCGCGATGACTTCTGCCATGACCGTTGCCTTTCCTCCTCGGGTGACGCGCTCTCGCCGCACACCCGAAGGTAGGCCCCAGTTTCATTACAGTCAACTTATGTAACGTAACTCGCGTCACGCTTGACCCCGGCCGCCCGCCCGCACGCGGGGTTGCCGCGCGCGGGCGGCGGCCCGGCTCACTTGGTGGACGCGATGAAGTACACGACCACGCCGATCAACGCGAGCACTTCGCTCAGCACGAACGTCGAATACCCGATCGTCTGCAGTTTCCCTCGCATTTCCGGCTGCCGTGCGGTACTGTTGATTACGGCCGCGAAAATCAAGCCGACGCCGATTCCCGGGCCGATCGCGCCCAGTCCGTAGCCGATGGCGGCGAGGCCGGGATTGATGTTGACGGTTTGCGCCAGAACAGCGTCGTTCATGGACATTCCCCTTCACTTCGGTCCACGCGCACGCTCGCGTGGAGCAGCGGCTTCTGGTGTCGCACCGAACAAGCGAAGGCGCCGGAAACGGCAGCCGGGTCAGGTTGAGGGCACTCGCCGGACAGAAGAATCGACGGGGCGGGAATTCATCGGAACCCTTGGTTCGAACACGGCAAGGATATCAGAAAAACACCTGTGCCACCCGTGCACGGAATACGTTACGCAGGTTCGCCCACAGCGAAGAAGCCTCGCTCAATCCTCTTCGGCCGTCGCCGACAGGAACGCCGCCAAGTCGTCGGTGAACCGCAGCAGCAAGTCGTAGAACGTCTGGCGATCCTTCGGCGACCACTCCGCCAACGCTTCGCCGAACCAGCCGAGCAGCGTGGTCACGTACCGGTCGGCCAGCTCCGCGCCGTCCGGGGTCAGCTCGACCAACCGGGCCCGGCGGTCGTCCGGGTCGGCGAGGCCGCGCACCAGGCGGCGCCGCTCCAGCACGTGCAGGTGGCGCGTGACGTGCGGCCCGGCGACCTGCATCCGGTCGGCGATCTCGCCGACACGCAGCGGCTTCCCGCCCATGTGCAGAGCCAGGATGATCGACAGGCCGGGCCGGTCGAGGTCGGCGCCCGCCCGCTTCATCGCCCGCTCCCCCAGGCCGCTGCGGTTGAGCACGGTGCCCAGCTGCATGAGCCGGGGCAGCACGGAGCGCAGGTCGGTCCCGTCGCCGGCGTCGGTGTCGGCCATCACACTCCCTTAGATAGCTAACTTAGGTATATAGTTGCCTCATGCCGCAACGTCCTCGCGGCATTGTCGCACCCGCGACATAGATACCTAACTTAGCTATCGGGGGTTGTCATGAACACCACACGATCGGTCCTGATCTCCGGCGCGAGCATCGCCGGTCCCGCCCTCGCCCACTGGCTGCGGCGGTCCGGCTTCGCGGTCACTCTCGTCGAAAAGGCACCCGTCCTCCGCGACGGCGGCTACCCCATCGACGTCCGCGGGACGGCGCTGGACGCCGCCCGGCGGATGGGGATCCTGCCCCGCCTGCGCGACCTGCACATCGCCACCCGCAGGCTGGTCTTCCTCGACACCGACGGCAGCGAGATCGCGGCGCTGCAGCCCAACGCGGTCATCGGCGGCACCGACGGCGAAGACGTCGAGGTCCGCCGCGGCGACCTGACCCGGACGTTGTACGACCTGGTCCGCGACGACACCGACATCCGGTTCGGCGACAGCGTCGAAACCCTGGCGCAGCACGCCGGCGGCGTCGACGTCACCTTCCGGAGCGGCCGGCAGGAGACCTACGACCTCGTCTTCGGCGCCGACGGCCTGCACTCGCAGACCCGCGGGCTGGTCTTCGGCGACGAAAAGCAGTTCCACCACTACCTCGGCTACAGCTTCGCCGGGTTCACCATGCCCAACGTCTTCGGCCTGCACCGCGAAGGCGTCGCGTGGAGCACGCCGGGCAAGGGTGCGGCGCTCTACTCGGTCCTCGACGGCGAAGCAGTCCACGGTTTCCTGGTGTTCGCGCGGCAGGACCCGCCGATCGAGGCGTTCCGCGACCCCGAGGCGCAGCGCGAACTGGTCGCCGCGACGTTCGCGGGCGAGGGCTGGGAAACCGCGCGCCTGGTCGCGGCGATGCGCGAAGCCGACGACCTCTTCTTCGACGTCGTCAGCCAGATCCACCTGCCACGGTGGAGCGACGGCCGGGTCGCGCTCGTCGGCGACGCCGCCCACGCGCCGTCGTTCCTCACCGGGCAGGGCACCAGCCTGGCGCTGGTGGGCGCGTACGTGCTCGGCCACGCCCTGGCCACCATCCCGGACCACACCGCGGCTTTCGCGGCCTACGAGAGCCGGTCGCGGGACTTCGTCGAACGCAACCAGGCCAGGGTGTCCGAAGGCAAGTCCACGCTGTTCCCCGCGACGGCGGCCGACCTCGAACGCCGCAACGCCGCCCTCCGGCAGCTGGCGAAGTCGCCGTCGGGGAGCCCGCGCCCCGAGCATTCGGCCCTGACGCTGCCGGACTTTCACTGACGGGGCCTCATCGACGCAGGTAGCCGGCGAGGGTTTCGGCCGCTTCCCGGGTGGTGCACGCCCCGATCAGCACGTGCGCGGTGAGGCCGTCGGCCAGCGCGGAGGCGGCGCGCGTTTCGGTGCCGGGTACCGGATCGGTGGCGGCGGCGCGCGTGCGGAGATCGCGGTGGAGGGCGCCGAAGCGCAAGCGCACCGGGTCGGCGAGATCCGGCCCCGCGGCCGAGCGGACGAGCAGGCCCAGCCACGGCCGGTGCGCGGCCAGGTCCGGCACCGGCTGCCCGGCCAGCGCGCCGAGCAGGCCGGGCTCGTGCCGGGCGGCGGCGATCCGGCGGTCGACGGCGTCGACGGTGTTGGTGAGGGCCAGGCGCAGCAGGAGTTCTTCGGCGGCGGCGTGGCGCACCGCCCACTCCACCGGACGCCGCGCCTCGGCGGCGACGGCGGGCGCGGTCACGGCCGCGAGCCCGTCCCGCGCGATGATCCGCACCACCGCGTCCGCCACCTCGGTCCTGCGCATCCTCGGCCCTCCCGCCCTCGCCACCAGCCCATGGTGGGCGGACGGGTGCGCGCGGCGCGAGGATTAGGGCAGCCCCGAATCGTCGTACCGCGGGCCCGGGGTGGGACGAGCGCGACGCCGACGGCACCACCCGAACCGCGCGCTACCCCCGCCGCGAGCCCCGCAACCGCGAAGGCAGCCCCGAATGGTCATCGCGCAGGCCGGCCCGCATCGTCGTGCAGCAACCCCGCTCCGCGGGCGGTGCGCTCGTACAGCACCACCCGGCCGCTGCGGCGGGACCGCACCAGGTGGTTCACCCTCAGCACCGCGAGGTGCTCGCTCACCGTCGCGGGCGTGACGCCGAGGTGCCGTGCCAGTTCCGTCGTCGACCGGGGCAGGTCGAGCAGGGCGAGCAGCGCGGCCCGGCTGCGGCCGACCAGCTCGGCCAGCGGGGCCGGCACGACCGGTGCCTCCTCCCAGAGCCGGCCGACGCCGCGGGCGGGGTAGCCGATCGAAACCTGGTCGTGGCCGTCGCAGACGCTGAGGCGGGGCCAGATGAACGCGCTCGGCTTCAGCAGCACGCCGACGCCGTTCACCGTGTGCCGGACGTCGTGGTGGGGCAGCAGGACGCGGAGCACGTCGCCGGCGTACTCGATCCGCGGGTGGAGGTCGTCGAACAGCCGGGCCAAGCCGCCGCGGGTCAGCGTGGCGGAGCGGTGGGCGAAGTCGGCTTCGTGCAGCGCGCACAGCCGCGGCCAGACCGGCTCGATCGCCGCGTGCCAGTACGCGGCGAGCAGGTCGCAGAACGGGCCGAGTTCGCGCGCGGGGTCCTCGTGCAGCGGGCGCAGGACCGCCGGGACCTCGCCGGGCGCCCAGCCTTCGTCGAAGTAGCACCGGACACCGGCGTCGTCGGTGGCGCGCACGCGCTCGAGCTGGTCGGCGAAGGTCTCGCCGGGTTCGGTCGACGGGTTGAGGAAGCCCGGGAAGCCGTGGTCGAGCGAAAGCAGGGTGACGAGCACGGTGACGTCGAGGCCGGCCAGCCGGGACCGCGCCGTCGTCACCCACGGGCGGTGCAGGTCCGCGCCGCGGCGGCCCGCCAAGACGTAGACGCTGTTGCGCAGCTCCTCCATCGGCGACCGCGCGAACCGCACCTTCGCCAGGTCGAGCGTCCCCAGCACCAGCTCGATCACGGTCCGATTTTACGCCGGGACCACCGAAATGCGGATCGGTCCGGACCAGTCGCCACCCGGGTCGAGGGGCCGGCCGCGCTGGGTGAGCCGGACCGCGCCCGACTTCGCCAGTTCACGGGCGAGCTCGCGGGCCCGGGGCAGCAGCGGACGCCAGTCGTCGGCGATCGCCCTAGCGGCGTCCGACGGGCACGTGCTGCTCCCCGGTCCCCTCGCCGCCGCCAGTGCCAGGATCGCGGCGCGGAGCCGGTCGGGCGGGGACGCCGCCGCCAGCGCCGCGCGGGCGTGGTCCGCGCCGGGACCACCGCCGTCGCGGACGCGCTCCAGTTCACGCCGCGGTGCCGGCCGATCAGGCATACCCCAGCATCGCACCGGTCACCGGATCACGCCGGGGAACCGAGGCGCCCGACGAGCATGCGCCGGACCTCGTCGGCGGTCTCCGCGCCCGCGGCCCGCGTCACCGCCTCGGTGACCGCCGGGACCAGCTCGGCGACCAGCTTCCCTTCGAGCGCCGTCGCGAGCCGGTCGGGGTCGACCGGGTTGGCGGGGCTGTCGGTGATCAGCTTCGTCACCGCGTTCAGCGAAGAGCCCAGCGCCGTGATCTTCGCGTCCATGTCCTTGATGAACTGGGCGTAGTTGCGGTTGCCCGCGCTGTCGAACGTGTTGCCCCACATCAAGCGGACGAAGTCGTCGTTGCTGAATGGCATGTCACCCTCCGGGTCGAGGTGGTTT
The DNA here is from genome assembly GCF_053605345.1 of Amycolatopsis sp. NPDC003865. NCBI lineage: Bacteria > Bacillati > Actinomycetota > Actinomycetes > Pseudonocardiales > Pseudonocardiaceae > Amycolatopsis > Amycolatopsis sp. NPDC003865. The sequence continues at coordinate 248,663 of NZ_JBSGJA010000001.1, forward strand.
CCGGTGTAGGACTCGTCGAAGTCGACCGCGCCCGCCGAGCCGGGCAGGCTGCCGCTGCTGGTGTACTGGTGGACGTCGTACCGGCCCGGGTAACGCCCGGCACCCGGCGCCTCCGGCCGGGCGCCGTAGCGGGCGATCACGATCACCAGGTCGGGGACGTCCCACTGGTCCGGCCGCAGCGCGGCGGCGAACGACGCGCTCATGTAGACGGCCGGCCGGATGCCCGCGGCCGCGACCCGGCGGCAGAAGGCCGTCCCGAACTCCCGGGCCGCGCTGTCCGGGCGGAACGGCGCCTCGAGGTCCAGCAACGGCGCGACGCCGGTCGCGCCGAGCCTCCGGACCTCGGCCAGCAGCAGGTCGGCCTGGGCCTGCGGGCCGAGAGTCAGCTGGGCGTAGTGGTAGCCGCCGACCGGGATCCCGCGCGACTTCGCCCCCGCCACGTGCGTGTCCGGCCGGTAGACCACACCCCCTTCCGCGCGCGTGTAGGGCGCTCCCCCGTCGGAGACCTTGACCCACACGAACGCGAGGTCGCTGACCTGGTCCCAGCGCAAGCCGCGCTGGTAGAACGGATGGACGTCGGCTCCCCTGGCCATGGTCGGCACTCCTTTCGCGGCACGAGCCGGTCATTGCCCCGGCGTCAGCGGGGCGACCGGACAGGTCGGTGCGACGTTCCACCGGTTGCCGGTCGAGACGATCGACGGCGGGAAGCCGCCCGGTGCCCGTTGCGAGCACTGCAGCGACCGGGCGGCACCGCGCGAGGAGTTCAGCGCGACCGTGACCCCGCCGAACGGCCCCGGTCGCGAGTCGAGGCGGACCGCCGCGAAGTACGGGCCCGGGCCGGTCACCGTGTTGCCGGTGACGGTCGCGTCTTCGATCGGCCCGCTGATGCCCTGCAGCGCGATCCCCGAACCGTCGGGCGCGGCTCCGGTGAACGTGATGTCGTTGTCCCGGACGCCGATCTCGTGCACCGAGTCGCCGTAGATGCCGTCCGCGTCGCCGTCCAGGACGATCGTGTTCCCGGTGACCGTCACCTGCGCCGGGATCCCGCCGCTGTGCGGGGTGATCCGGATGCCGGAGCCGGACACCCCGTGCCGCCGGATGATGTTGCCGGCGATCTTGTCCCCGGTGGCCACGTTCTGCGCGTCCACGACGCCGACCCCGCTGATCGCCGTCACCTCGAACGTGTTGTCCGCGACGACGACGTCCTGCGTGCGGTAGAGCGAAAGTCCCTTGCCGCCGAAGGTGTTCCCGGTGATCGTCGCGTGCCGGTAGGAGGTCAGCGACGCGCTGAAGTTGACCGTCGAATCGGCGAAGGAGTTGCCCTCCAGCCGCAGGCCGTCGTCCCAGTCGCCGCCGGTGGCCTCGCCGTCGAAGGCGGTGTCGCCGATCTGCTCGCCGAAGTGGTTGCCCAGCACCGCCAGCGAGAACACGTTGCGCTGCACGCCGATGCCGGAGCGCGCGCAGCTGACGAACGACCCGCCGATGATCGTCACGCGCTCGACCGCCGTGGCCGGGGTGTTGCCGAGCACCCGGACGCAGTCGCCCTTGCGGGAGCCGGGGGTCGCGGGGTGGGCGAAGACGACGTCCCGCACCGTCACGTCCGCGACCGGCAGCGAACAGGTCCCGTTCGCGGTCGAGCAGACCCCGGAGCCGATGGCGATCGCGTGCGTCTGCTCGTCGGTGCCGGTCGCCGCCGAGGTGTCGATCGCCAGCCGTTGCACCGTGACGTCGCTCGCCCCCGGGTCGAGCGACACCACCGCGACCGCCGCGGCCTGCTGGTCCCCCACCAGTTCCAGCACCGTGCCCGGCCCGCCGCCGGTGATCGTCACGTGCGCGCTGTGGGTGGACAACGCGGCGAACCGGTCGTAGGACCCGGCCGGCGCGCGGGACACCCGCCAGCGCCCGCTGCCGAGGCAGACCGTACCGCCGCCCGCCGTGCCCGCCGCGTCGATGGCGGCCTGCACCGGCGCCCGGTCGTCCACGCCGTCGTCGGGCACGGCACCGAAGGCCGCGGGGTCGAAGCAGCCGCCGGCGCCGGAGCCCGCCCTGGGCACCGCGGCCGCCGACACGACGACCGCGGTCCCGAGCGAAAGGGTGGCGATCGCCGCGGTCACCAGCAGCGCCCGCCGTCGCGTTCGGTTCATGGGGAACACCTTCCTTCACCAGAAGAAGATCCAGCGGCCGTCGAGGCGCACCCCGTGGCCCTGGTAGGTCACGCGGCGCTGGCCGGGTGTGCGGCACCGGGACGCGGAGATCCGGTGCCACAGCTCGGTTTCGGTGAACACCACCGTGCCGGCGCGGTAGGGCACCGTGACCGCCTCGCCGCCGCCCCGCCGGGCGGGCGGGGCGCCCGGCGCGTCGGCCTCCAGGTCCAGCCCGCTCCCGCCGTCGGGCAGCACGACCGGCACGGTGAAGTTGACCACCGCGGTGATCCCGGGCCGCCGGGCCACGAGCGAGGGCACCTGCGTCTCGAGCGCGTCGACGTGCCAGCCGCCGCCTTCATACGCGCCGGGCGCCGGGAAGCCGAACACGTGGAACCCGGGGACGGCCAGCTCCTCGGCGTACACCACCGGCAGCGCGTACCGGTGCTCGAAGAAGGCGGCCACCCGCTCGTGGACGAGCCGGAAGTGCCGGTACAGCAAGTGGTTCTCCGCACGGGCGCACGCGGTGTAGTAACCGGGGCGCTCGCGGTTGCGGTAGAACGGCTCGCCGATCGTGATCAGGCCGCCGGGGCCGTCCCCGTGCCGCAGCCCGGCCGGCACCGCGTCCACGGCGGCGGCGATCTCCGCCACCTCCGCCGGGGTGAACAGCTCGGCCGAGAAGGCCCGCGCGCCACCGAACCGGATCTCCTCGACGGTGTCCATCGTGGTCATGCCGGACGCTCCTTGCACAATGCCGCCGCGGCCAGCAGCCCGGCGATGGCCGCCGCGATCGGCTGGCCGGTTTTCGATTCGTAGTAGGTGAACCCGGGCGAGGGGTTGACCTCGAAGCAGTACCACTCGCCGTCCGGGGTCCGGCGCAGGTCGATGCCGGCCACCGGGAGCCCGAGCCGCTTCGCCAGGTCACGGCAGCGGGCCGAGACGGCGTCCGGCAGGTCGATCCCGGTCAGCACCGGGGCGCGCAGGCCCTGCGCCCGCGCGTACCGGTAGTCGTCGGCGTCGCTGTCCACCTCGACGGCGAACACCTCGGTGCCCACGACGTGCACCCGCACGTCGGTGCCCGGCACGTGGCGCTGGAACTGGGTCGGGCAGGTCCGCACGTCCGGCAGCCGGGCGGTGTCGGCGGGCCCGACGCGGCGCACGCGGCTGCGGATCCCGCTGGTGGACTTGACGATGACGGCCCCGTGCTCGGCCAGGAACGCCTCGACGCGGGCCGGGTCGTTGGTGACGACGGTCGGCGGCACGAGGAAGCCCGCGGCCGCGACGATCCGCAGCTGGTAGGGCTTGGAGCCGTTGCTCGCCCCCGCTTCCGGCCGGTTCAGGACGTAGGCCGGGGTGCGGTCGGTCCAGGCGTTGAGCACCTGGTCGACCTCCGCCGCGTGCCGCCATTCCGGGCCGGCCGCGGGCCGCGTGCGCACGGCGGGCAGCCGCGTGCTGTCGTGCGGGCGCACGTAGGCGGCCCGGACGGCGTCGAGGTCGAACTCCTCCCCCGCGACGGTCACCCGGGTGCGCCCGGCCGAGATCCGCACGGTCGTGTCGAGCACGCGCCGCTGGTCCAGGAAGCGGACGGGGGCGCCCAGCTCCCGCAACCGCGCGTGCACGGCGGCCATCGGGTCGTCCGCGAGCAGGCCCCACAGCAGGATCGTCATCCGGCCACCGCCACGACGTCGGGAACCGCGCCCAGCGCGGCCAGGACGGCGTCGGCCACCGCCGGGTCGGCCAGGTCGGGCCACGCCGAGATGTCGCGCACCCGGGCGTGCGGCCCGCGGCCGGACACGGTCGCCGTGAGCAGCGGCGTGCGCGCCAGGCGCCCGAGCTCGCACAGCCGCCGCCCCAGCGCGGGGTGGACGTCGCCGACGCAGACGTCCCCGACCACGTGGGCGCGCACGGCACCGTCCCAGTCCGGTACGGCGGCGAGCGGCGCGGCCGGGAGCCCGACGCGGCGGCCGGGGGCCTCGACGCGCAGGCCGGCCGACGCCGCCACCTCGGCCCACTGCTCGGGGAACCACGGCGGCCCGTTGAGGCTGCGCGGGTCGGGCGGGTTGAGCACCGGGACGGGACAGGCGTCGAGCCAGGCCAGCAGGAACGCGGTCAGCTCGGCCCCGGCGTACGCCCGGTCCCGCGAGTGCACGCCGGGCACGTCCGCGGCGGTGATCACCCCCAGCCGGTTGACCACCCCCGTGACCGGGATCGGCGTCCCGTCGGCGGTCGCCAGTCCGGTGCGGACGCGGCCGTCGCGGTCCACTTCGAGGTGCCACCGAGTCTCGGGCAGCGCGCCGGGGGTGAGCAGGAGCGCCCCGCCGCCCCACCGCCGCGCCAAAGCCCGCGCGGAGCGGTCGTGGGCGTGCGCGAGGATGAGCAGCATTTCAGCTGTCCTCGCCGTCGCCGGCCAGCGCGTCCCGGCCCACCTCGGGGCGGTCTTCGAGGGAGATGAAGGTGCGCTCGTCGCCTTCGACCTGGTCCGGCGCGGGCGGCGGGGTGCCGGGGGCGGCGGTGCCGGCGAGGTCGACGAACTCCTTGCGGCCGTCCTTGCCGCGCTCCTTGTCGTCCTTGTCCTTGCTCTCCTTGCCCTCTTTCTCCTTGCCGTCCTTGCCTTCCTTCTCCTTGCTCTCCTTGTCGTCCTTCTCCTTCTCCTTTTCCTTCGTCTCCTTGGTCTCGGCCTTGTCCTTGAGGGGGTCGATCCGGTGGTCGATCGCGGTGATCTTCACCTGCAGCTCCTGGACCACCCCGAACAGCTCCAGCCGCAGCTCCTTCATGCAGTTGCTGACCGTCCGGAGGGCGTCGGCGATGCCGGCCAGGTCGTCTTCGATCGCGTGGAACCGGTGGTTGAAGCCGATCTCGGTCGGGGTCTCCCCGGCCTGCACCACGGTCACGCCGTCGATGAAGTCGGGGTGGGTGAACGTCGGTTCGAAGTGCAGCTCGCACTGGGGCGCCTGCTGGGGCACGTTGGTCTGGAACACGAACGGCGGCGTCACCGTCGTGGTGAGGCCCGGGCCGGACTGCCGGGCGATGGCGCGGCCGAGCACCGCGACGACGTCGTCCTCCGCGACGCCGGCGCCGCGCAGGGCGTCGACGATCGTGTGCGCCGGGACGCCGTAGACGAGCTGTTCCTCGTCGCTCATGGGGTTTCTCCTTGTCCTGCCCGCGCGGACGGCGCCAGGCGGTAGTGCCGGTAGGCCCGGGCGGCGGCGATGTTGAGGCCGGTGAACGCGCCGGAGCCGTCCACGTCCACGTGCCGCCGCCGGATTTCGAACGTGTCGGCCCGGACGCCGACCGGCGTCACGAGCTCGACGATGTTGAGCAGGTGCTCGTACTGCCGCAGCGTCAGGAGCGCACCGTCGGGCAGTGCCGGCCGCCACGTGTAGGGGTTGTTCCTGCCGGAGCGCTGACCGACCACACAGGACACGACGCTGATGCCTTCGTTGAAGAGCGGGATCGTGACGACGGCGCCCCGCCTCGACGACAGGGTGGCGTGCTGCTGCCCGAGCCCGCGGACCTGCCAGCGGTGGATCAGGGTGTGCTCGCCGGCCAGGTTGCTGCCCGCCAGCGGCAGTCCCGCGACCCCGAACACCAGCGCGAGCGTCCCGGCGCCGGTGGCCAGCGCGACGACGCTGCTCGCGCCCGCCGCGGCGGCCGTGGTGAACAGCGGGCTCAGCAGGGTCGAGTTCGCGATCACGGCCGCCGTGCGGGTGGCGCCGAGGTCGAAGAGCACGTAGTCGCGGGGCGAGAGCGTGCCCAGCTGACGGCGGAAGGCGGCGACGTCGGTCACCTTCGGCACGCTCCGGCTGTCCAGCGCGGCGTCCAGGCCGGGCACCGTGGCCGTCGCCCGCGCGCTCGCCAGCACCGCGGCGGGGTTCGCGGCCGGGGTCAGCTGCGCACCCGCGAGCGCGGTGATCACGTGGACCACCGGCACGTCGTGGTCGGGGTCGGTGGGCGAAACCAGCCGCGCGGTCAGCGTCAGCGGGACGTCCCCGTCGGAGTCGGGGTCGATGTCCACGACCAGCGGGCCCATCGGCGCGGTGCTGGTGAACACCGTGCCATCGGCGCCGAGCTCGACCGTCCGCATCCCGCACGCCTTGAGCAGCCACGCGCCCGCCGGGTCCGCCGCCCGCGGCACCGGGACCAGGTTCGGGTCCTTCAGCTGCGTGGCCGCGGTGACCGCCGCGTCGAGCTGAGCGGCGACGGGCGCGGCGAACAACGCGCCGAACCCCAGCTCGAACCGCGAGCCGCCGGCGTTGTCCTGTCCTTTGAGGACTCGCGGCCACGGCCGGGCCCCCAGCTGGACGCAGCGGCGGTCGAGCGTGGTCAGCGCTTCGGCCACGGCGGGCGCCACCGGCTGGAAGGGCTGCACCTGCCAGGTGGCGAGCGCGGCGCGCTGGAGGTCCACGCGCGCCGCCTCGGCCGGGGGCAGCAGGCGGTCTCCGTGCGCGTCGTCGCCTTCGGTGCTGCCGGCCGGCCAGATCATGTGCACCCGCCGGATCGCGTTGAGCAGCTGCGGGATCTTGCCCGGCGCGCCGGGGGCGACCAGCCTCAGCGCGATCAGCTGCGGGTCGGCCGCCTCGTCGACGGTCACCGCGGCGGGCACGCCGACGTCGGCGAGGAACCCGCCGCCCAGCGCGGAATCGATCCACGGCGTGCTGGGCAGCCGCAGGCCGCGCAGGACCCGCAGCCGGGCGCGGTAGGACGCGTCGTCCTCGCGGGTGCCCTCCGGCTGGAGCGGCCGGGTGGCGGGGGTCTGGTCCTCCGCGTCCCAGAACAGCTCGTCGGAGAACCGCGGGCAGGCGAGGTCGGCGCCGATCCGGTCGAGCGCGTTGCCGCTCGCCGCGGCCAGCGTCCGCATCGCGCGGATCTGCCGGGCGGTGCGCCGGATCCGGCCCTTCTCGTCGAGCAGCACGGTGAGCAGCCGCCCGAGCGTGCCCTGGACCAGGTCGAACCGCACGGCGGCGAGCAGCTGCGCGGTACTGAGCCCGGTGCCGGTCTCACCGCCGCGGATCCCGCGCGCCAGCACGGAAAACGGCGCGACGACGCCGCCCTTGCCCGGCGGCGGGATCGCGGCCACCAGCGCGGTGCCGGCCGCCGTGTGCGGCGCGAACGTCAGTACCGGCAACGTCTGCGGCGCGCCGTTGCCGGACTTCAGCGCGGGCAGGACGGTCAACCCTGAAGAGTCCACATCGGACAGCACGGTGCACAGCACCAGTGCCTGCCGGGTGGCGATGTCGACGACGGCCTCGACCTGCCCCGGCGGTCCCGAAGCGCGCAGGGTCAGCGGTTTCGGGGTGGCGGCCGGGGCCAGCGGGCCGATCAGCTCGGCCGCGGCCGCGGCGAGCACGCCGGCGCCGAGGCCGGCCGGGTCGAGCACGGAAGTGGTCACGGGGTTCGTCATGGCTCACCGCACCGTCAGCCGGCCGGGCGAGGAGACGAACACCGCGATCTGGTCGGCGCCGATGATCAGGTTCTCGTCGACGTCGAGCACGTCGGGCGAGGTGTCGCTCTCCCCGCCGGACCCCACGGAGTCGACCGAATAGGGGAACCGCACGAGCTGCAGCCCGGTGACGTCGACGACGCCGGGTTCGGCCATCATCGCCGCCGACAGCGCGGCCGCCCGCACGGGTTCGGCGAGGGACAGCCCGTCGACGACGCCGCGCAGCCGGGCCGCCAGCCGCTGCTTGAGCGCGAGCGCGCCCGGGCTGAGGTTGCGGACGGCGACCGAGCCGGACGGCAGCGGCACCCCCGAGGTCACGACGTCGGCGTCGATGGTGAAGAACACCTGCTCGGCCCGCACGACGTCGGGGAAGATCCCGACCGGGCGGACGTCGCGGATCGCCTGCTCGACCGCCGCGTGCAGCCCCGAAGCACCCTCCCAGACCGCGGCCTCGGTCGGCGCGACGAGCACGGTGACGAAGAACGGCGACGACATGTCCCGGTCCGCCGCGAAGAGCCGTTCCATGAAGTTGAACTGGCCGAAGATCGACTGGGACAGGTCGAGCCCGCCCCACCCGTCCCGCACCAGGACCTGCCGCACGCCGGGCACCAGCGCCACGGTCGCCGCGATGGAGTCCGCCGTCCACACCGACCGGGGCGCGTTGAGCAGCAGCGCGCGGTAGCGGTCGTCGTCGAACTGCGCGTTTCCTCCGGTCAGCGCCTGCGTGTGCTGCACGCGCACCAGGCCCTGCCCGATCGACGCGGCCGTGTCGAGGAAGCCGGCCGCCACGTCGGCGGCGATCATCGCGGCGAGCTTCGCGTCGGCGATCTCCCACCGGTCGATCCGCTGCGGGTGGCCGCCGCCGGCGTCGGTGGCGGCCGGGTCGAGGTTGCCGACGGGGCCCGGGTCGAAGCTCGTCACCGGTACGGACGCCGACGTCACGCCGGCGGTGAACTCGACCGCCGCGGCGAGCGCGACGCGGTGCCCACCCGGGGTCGCCAGCCGGGAACCGCGCGGCAGCACCAGGTTCGGCACGCTCGCGGGCAACGCCTCCGCCAGCGTCAGCGTGACCGAACCGGTCGCGGTGAGGAACGGCCGGGTGATGCCGAGTTCGGCGCCGAGTTCGGACAGCGCGCGGCCGCGGGCGGTGCTGACGAAGCTGTCGTCGTACTCCGCCGCCAGCGCCGCCCAGGTGCGCGCGTCCTCGAGGGCGGTGACCTCCAGGAGCTTGCGCAGGACGCTGCCGCTCGACAGGTCCACGGCCGGGTCGATCAGCTGCTGCGCGAGAGCGATCTTCTCGGCCAGCAGGCGGGTGAACGGCTTGGGCAGGAACCCCGCCGTCGTCACGCCGAAGCTGCCACTGCCGGTGGAGCGCGTGACGGAGTCGTCGACGGCGAGGACGTCGGTCAGGTCGATGCTGCTGTCGGAGCTCATGGCGTCCTCCCGGTGGTCCCGGACGCCGCGACGCCGGGGGTGTCGAGGGCGCCCCACTCGGCGCCGGTGGCGAGGCCGCCGGTGGCCAGCGTCGCCGGGTCGCCGGTGATCGCCTCGAACGAGACGGAGATGTCGAACGACCGCGAGGCGCGGCCTTCGGTCGGCGTCGGCGTGGTCAGGTCGACCACGCGCCGCACCCGCGGGTCGGCGGCGACCATCTCGATCACGGCGCTGCGCAGCCCTTCCCGCGCGAGCACCGGTGAGGTCTGGCGCACCAGCGGCGTCAGGCCGAGGAAGCCGAACCGCACGTTGAACGGGTCGCTGCCGCGCAGCGTGGTGAGCCCGATCGCGAGGTCCTGGCAGAGTGCGTCGACGCCCTCGACCAGGTCGAGGTCGACGCCGGTCGCCGTGGTGCGCAGCACCAGGTCGCGGGCGGTGTCCCCGGGGTCGGCCAGGTCGGCGCGCGGGCCGAACCCGAGCAGCTGGCGGCGCCGGACGGCGGAGTCGTCGCCCGGGGGCGGCGGGAGTGCAGTGGTCATGGTCGTTCCTTCACGAAGCGGTGAGCTTGTCCTGGCCCGCGGCGACCGTGACGGTGTTCGCGGGGTCCGGCGGCGGGGTGGACGGCGGGTTTTCGGTGGCCGCGTGCAGCGCGTCGAGCAGCACGGGATGCCCGTCGACGGTGAGCTTCCGGGCCGATCCCGGGTTGGGCGCGGCGGCGGGAGAGGTCGTCTGGCACGGCTTCGGCGGGCCGCCCTGCGGAAACGAGCACCCGACGTAGGCCGCGGGTGTGGCGGCGTCGGAGAAGAGCAGCACGGCCTGCTTGCCGACGGTCAGCTTCGCTTCGGTCGTGGCCGGCGTGCGGACACCCGCGTGGGAGCACGTGAACTCGCCGGCGATGGTGACGGGGAAGGCCATCAGCTCACGTCCATCTTTCCGCCGGCGAGCGCGACCCGGACGTCCCTGGCCTTGAAGTCGATCTGCCCGTCCCCCGCGTCGAACGTGATCGACGAGCCGGTGATCGTCACGCTCCCGTCGGCGCGAAGCGTGATCCGCGCGGGGGTGCCGGAGGCGGGCTTGGTCTCGATCACCACGCTGCCCGCCGGACCGCCCGCCGCCGGGTCCGGCCGGTCCGGGACGTTCGTCAGGTTGCCGGGGTCGTCGACGACGCGCAGCACGAACCGCGCCGTCTCGATCACCCGGTTGCCCACGGCGTCGATCAGGTCGTGCGCCGCGGGGCCGTCGGGCGGCTGCTGGTCCACTTCGGACGGTGGGCCGCCGTCGCGCGGCAGGTGCTCGGTGGCCGCGGCGTTCGCCGGCAGCGCCAGCCAGTAGTCGCCCGCTTCCGCGGCCGGGCCCGCGTTCACCGCCCACAGCGCCCCCACGTCCACGTACTCCCCCGGCCCGCCCGCGCCGTCGACCAGCAGGACCCGGGTGGCCGGGTAGCGCGGCAGCACCAGGCCGAAGTTCCCCCAGGCGAACGGGGTCGCGTACGGCACCCGGTGCGCCTCGGCGGGCTGGTCCCGGCTGACCGCGGCCCGCTGCGCGGCGCTGCCCGAGCCGTCGCCCGGATCCCGGGACACCCAGAAGTCGCTGGTGTGCCGGGTTTCGGTGGCGCCGGCGGCGACGTGGTCGTGGACGAGGCCGACGTGCGAGCGCGCCCGCTGCGCGACTCCGGCGGTGAGGCTGGCCGTCGCGCTGCGGAGGCTGACGGCGAAGGCCTGCGCCGGGTCCGCGGGCGGCTCGCCGATCGGCGGGACGGCCCGGGCTTCCGGTGCCGGGGTGAGGCCGCCGAGGTCCCACCCGTCGTCGCCGTCGGCCAGCACGAACGCCTTCGCGACGGTCAGGAAGCCCTCTTCCCGCGAAATCCGGTGGGTGACCTCGGTGACCCGGCAGCGCACCGGCGTCGGATCCGGGGCGAGGTCGCCGAAGGGCCGCGTGTTCAGCGAGCCGAGCAGGGTCGCGCCGAGGCTCGGCGGCTCGACCTGCGGGAAGTCCTCCGGCGGCAGCTCGACGACGAGCGTGTCCCCCGGCTTCAGGTCCGGCCGCCCGAGCGCGGTCACCGACACCGTCAGCCGGGACTGCGGCGCGTCCGGCCGGTCCCCCGCCGCCTGCTCCCGTGCGCGGGCGGACCCGCGCTCGATCGCCAGCAGGCCGCTGTCGTCGTCGAGGCGGCGTTCGACCGGCAGCCGCGGTCCCGTGGCGCCCGCCCACACCCCGACGTGCAGGACGCCGTTGCGGACCAGGGCGAGCGGCTGGCCGTAGAGCCGCAGCAGCTTGCGCGCCTGGTCCTCCAGCACGGCCGTCAGCGCCTGCAGGCAGGTCCCGTGCTGGACGGGGATCTTCACCGGGGCGAGCACCCCCGGCGGCGGCTGGAAGTCCGCGAGGCCGTACTCCTGGACCAGCCGCACGCCGGCCCGCTCGGTGATCGCCCGCACGGCGTCCCGCAGGCCGGGCTGGGGTACGGGCACGACGTCGGTGCCCGACAGCTGAGCCGTCACCAGCTCGCGCGCGCTCACCACCACCTCGAAGCGGCGCGCGCCCGAGCGCCGCCACAGCCGGTCCACGCGCAGGACCGCGACGAGGCTCAGCGGCGGCGGGTCCGGGGTGATCGCCCCGAGCGGGTGGTCGAGCCCGGTGAAGCGGGCCAGGTCGCCGGCCAGGCCGGTCGGGGAATCCTTCCACCACAGGTAAAGGGACGCGGCCAGGTGCCGCCCGCCGCGGACGTGGATCTTCTCGTAGTCCGCGTCGGTCATGCCCTCGAACACGACCTCGTACGCGCCGCCGGTGAGATCGGCGGGCAGGACGGCGGAAACCGAACCGGCGTAGGTCTCGCTGCCGATCGTGGCCAGCGCGGTCCCGGACTCCTCCTCGAAGAACACGACCGCCCAGGCGGGCACCGTGCCCGGCGTGACGTCGGGCCCTTCCGCGGTCGCGATCAGGGTGCCGAGGCTCATCGGTGACCTCCTTTCTCGGGCTTTCTCGGGCTTTCTCGGGCGTGCTCAGGCGTTCAGCGCGGGGATGCCGGGGTCGCCGGCCGGGCGCGGCGGGCCGGTGTCGGGCGCGGGCCCGAGGTCCCGCCAGCGCAGCGCGAGCCTGCTGGCGAACTGCCCGGGGCTGCGCAGCGTGCCGATCGTGACGACCAGCAGGTCGACGGTCACCTCGACGACGGCCACCGCGCCGAGCCGCAGCGCGACCGGCACGCCGGCCACCACGGGGACCGTCTCGCCGATCACCCCGTCGGACAGCAGGGTCAGCCGGGGCCAGGCGGCGCCGGGATCCCGGGTGGCCGCCGGATCGACGGGCACGCGGGTGTCGAAGACGACGGACTGGGGGTCGGCGGCCAGGACGCTCCGGGCGGCGCCGAGCGGGACGGCGAGCACCAGGGCGCGCGCGCCGTCGAGGTCCACCCGGACCGGCAGGCCGGCGGTGAGCTCCTGCTTGAGCACGCGGGGCGCGGCGGGGCCGCTCGCCGGCACGTCGGGGCCCGGCAGCGGTGGCACGTCGAACGGCGGCCGGCCGATCAGGCCGGGCAGTGCGGGAAAGGTCATCGTCGCCATCCTCAGATCGGCAGCGCGTCGGTCAGCGCGCCCACCCCGACGGACGCGACCTCGAGCAGCTTGGCGAGGCTGCCCGGCCGGGGCAGGTGGATCAGCTGCATGGACACGTCGATCGCGTCGCGCCGGCCCGACGCCTGGGTGAAGGTGAGCGACTGGACGGCGAGGTCGGTGCGGATCGTGGCCGCCGTGATCAGCACCAGCCCGCCGACGGCGTTCTTCGTCAGCCGTGACAGCGCGGTGCCCTGCCGGCCCGACTCGGCCAGGTTCTCCAGCGCGACCTTCCACGCGAACCGCGACGGGCCGAGCAGCACGGCGCTGAAGGACAGCGTGTCGTCGTGGGTGACGACCGCGACCCGGCGCCGGCTGCCGCCGATCTGGGGCACGAAGTAGGTCGAGGCGATGGACAGCTGGGTGACGGCCCAGAGCGGAACCGGCACGATCCCGTCGGACAGGATGGCGCTCGGCGTGTGCAGGCCGGGTTCGTAGCCGCTCACGGGGCACTCCCTTCGGGCAGTTCGATGCGGCGCTCCGGTGGGTAGGGACCGGGCTCTTCGAGGTTCTTGAAGGCGAGGTACTTCCGCGCCGCGCCGGTCAGCCAGGCCAGCTCGCCACCGGCGTTGGTGACGACCCGCCCGACTCCCTTGCGGGCGAGGATCTTGGTGATCCGGCGCTGCACGGCGTCGGTGGTGATGTCCTCCGGCCGCAGCCGCGCGGTGTAGGCGCTCACTTCGGCCGACGCGTCCCGGGCGCGCTGGATCGCGTCGGCCAGCTTCGGCGGCAGCGGGACTTCGTCGCGCTGGAGCCAGCTCCCGAACTCGGCGACGTCGGCGGCCATGTTGTCGACGATGTTGTCGAGGAGGCTGCTGACCTCGCCGAGGCCGCGGGCGGACAACGCCTTGTTGTCGCCGAACCAGACCTCGCCGGTCCGCAGGTCCACCGCGGCGAAGTCGGTCCCGCCGACCGTGACGCCCAGGTCGGGCACCTTGATCACCCAGGCGTCGTCGGCGAGCTGGAACGCGGCGGTGAGCTCGCCGAGCAGACCTCGCACGTGCGACCGGGCCAGCGCCCGCGCGTACCGCTCCAGGGTCGCGACCGGCTTGCCCTCCGCCCGTTTCTCCACGGCGTACCGCAGCCACTTCTCGGCGAGTTCGGCCAGGTGCCCCGGGCTGCGCGCGGCCAGCTCGACGACGGCCGAGCTGCGGCCCAGCCGCCGGGTGATCTCCTCCTGCGTCGGCAGCCCGATCGCGGTCGCCGCGCGGTCCAGGACCGCCGCCCGCGTCCGGGCCTGGACACTGCCGGTCTCGCCGGGTCCGGTGTCGTGCAACGATTCCCGGTGCACCTCGTTGAGGCGGCGCAGGGCGGCTTCGAGGTCGGTCCGCTGCTGCCCGGTGATGCCGTGCTCGGCGCAGAACCGGTCGACGAGCCGGACGAGCTCGCCTTCGCTCTCCCGCAGCACCGCGAGGCGCAGGAAGTCCGGGTCGAGGACGTTGGCCCGGTTCACCAGATCCCGTTGCGGGACCGGGAGTTCACGGTACGCGGCGTGCACCCGGGCGGTCGTGGCCTGCGACCGGCCCGGGCCGGCGCCGAACGCGAAGTCCAGCCCGGGGTCGCGGATCTCGTCGAGGGCGTCGACGACGTGGCCGATCGACTCCGCGTCCATCCCCTTGTCCGCCAGCGCGCGCCGGAGCGCCGCCTCCGCCCGGGGTTCTTCGCGCAGCGCGGCGTCCAGCCGCTCGGGCGCCAAGAGCTTGGCGCGCTCGAACGCGGCCCGCCGTTCCACGTCCAGCGCGCGCACCCGGGTGCCCCGCCGCGCGGCCGGGGCCGGCGGGGCCGCGCCCGGCGACCGCCGCTTGTCCGGCAGGCCGGGCCGGTCGCGGGCCCAGCGCTGCGGATCCGCCAGTGCGAGGACGTCCTCGGCCAGCGCCGCTTCGAGACCGCGCAGCTCCTGCAGGTCCGCCTCGGTCGCCGGGCCCGCGAAGAGCCGTTCGTAGATTTCGTGCACCCGCTCGCGCAGCCGCCCCACGCTCGCCATCGCCGCCTCGAAGTCTTCGACGTACCCGATCCCGAGGACGTCCAGCGACGAGCCCACCGACTCGTCCCAGAGCTCCCGCAGGCGTTCCTCCGGCAACCGGGTCCGGCTCCGGACCTCCGCGAGGCCTTCCCGCAGCCGCGGGTGGTCACGCAGGACGGCGGGGACCGGGTGCGGCCCGGTTCTCGTCGTCATGGCGCGTCCTGCCCGGCGGCACGGGCCGCCTCGGCCATGACCGCGCGCAGCTGCTCGCGCGAGACCTCGCCGTGCGGGTCCTCGCGCACGACGGCGTCGATGAACCGGTCGATGGCCGAGGACAGCACGAGGTTCAGCACGTACCCCTTGACCGCCTCCCGAAGGAAGGCGCTCACCAGTTCTTCGGTGGTCACCAGCGCGAACACGTGCGCCGCCTCCTTCTTGGCGAGCCGGATCGCGGCGATGGCCGCGGCGCGCCGCCCGGCACCCGGCAGCGCCAGCCGCGCGGCGCCGGAGAGCCCGCGGCCGACCGGTTTCACCAGCGGGAGGAACGCGAACGCGGCACCGATCCAGGCCGCCCACAGTTCGGCCTCCGCCTGCGCCCGGGTGATGATCTCGTCGCCGTCGAGCAGCGCCTTCTGGATCCCGCGGTGCTCGTACGCGGTCGCCAGGGCGCCGATCGCCTGGCCGGCGCCGATCAGGAACGCCGCGGGCGGGCAGAACAGCGCCAGGAACGCGATGCCCCAGACGTTGAAGAACTCCGTCAGCTCGGCCTTCCCCAGTTCGGCGTCCGCGAGGGCGTGCAGGGCGTCGACGTACACGGCCTGGTAGGCGAACATCGGGCGCAGACGCTGGTCGGCCAGCCGGTGGATGCCGGTCAGCCGGGCGCCGATCTCGTCGGTGCGGTCCTCGGTGAAGCTCGCCAGGCCGAGCGCGATCGAGCGGTCCCGGCGCACCCGCGCCGTCCGGTCGAGGTTCTCCTGCCGGACTTCCCTGAGCACGGCCGAAAATTCGGCGTCCACGGCTTCGGTGACGGCGTCCCCCTGCTGCTCGCTGCGCGCGTCGTCGCGGCGCTGCGCGTCTTTGAGGCGGGTCACGACGTCCGACAGGTCCTTGATCTTCTCCAGGAAGGGGTCGATGCGGAACGCCTCTTCGCGGGCGGTTCCGATCGCCAGCGCCAGCTGGTCCTCGTTCCACCAGCGGTCCCGCGCGTCCTTGGCCCAGTACTTGCCGTCGAGGACGACCACGGTGCCCGCGGGCCGGCCGTCCGGCGCGGCCTCGCGGATGGCGGCCACGACGTCGGCGCTCGCCTGGCGCCAGCCGGTGTGCACGAGGTTCGGGGCGCGCCAGGCGAGCGCGGGGTTGCGGTCGCGTGCCTTCGCGGCCCCGATCCGGCGGCGCAGCTCCTCCAGCTCGACGCTGGGCGAGAGGACGATCACCAGCAGCGCGCGGGTGAACCGCATGTACTGGGGGAAGTTCGTGCGGTCGAGCCTGCGGTCCAGCTCGGCCAGGCTCTGCTCCAGCACCTCGAGCAGGACGTCCTGGCAGGCCGACGCGAACAGCTGACCGACGGCGTCCCGCCGCACGCGGAAGAACAGCTGGTGGAAGTGCAGCGCCCACTGTCCACTGTGGCCGGCCACCGGGCACGGCAGGGTCTGCGCGCGGTCGCCGGCGTACATCGCGTCGACGTACGCCGCGGCGAGGTTGGTGAGGAGCACCGACACCTCGGCCAGCCGGCGCAGGTCCGCCTGCCGGCCCCGGGTGCCGCCCCCGAGGAAGCCGAGCCGCTCGCTCTGCCTGCCGACCTCCTGCGTGGCGACGAGGACGAACGCGCCGACGTAGCCGCCGGCTTCGGGCAGCTCGAGCCGGGCGGCGATTTCGCCCATCAGCCCGGCGAAGTGGTCGCGGTCGGCCGGCCACTGGTCCAGGTGGGGCTCGCCGAGGTAGGGCTTGCCGAGGGTCGCTTCGCCGTCCGAGGTCAGGTCCAGCGGCGCGCAGTCCTTGCCGTACTCCCCGGCCCGCACGTCCTCGGTGAGCACCGCGACCGGCAGCGTTCCGGTCGTCAGTCCCGCCGGTCCGCGGTACCAGCCGACGCGGGTCTGCCCGTCGAGGAACTCGTACCACGCGCCGGCCCCGGTGAACGGAAACTTCCCGGCCGCGGCCCGGGCCCGGTCGGCCAGCCGGCGGGCGGGCACGGACTTCCGCAGTCCCGCGAGGTCTTCCAGGATCAGCTCGGCCAGCACGGCGTGCCACTGCGCTTCGGTGGTGAACCGGCGCCAGAACCGCAGTCCGTCCGCGACGAGGCCGCCTGCCGGGCGCTCGCCGCTCCCGTCGCGGGTGAACGCGGTGAAGGGACCGCGGGCCCGCACCACGGGCGAGCGGGCCGGGCCGCTGAAGTCCACGGCCCACTGCCGTGGAGTGCCGTTCAGGCGGGCGATGACGAGCAGCTCCCCCGGCGGCGCGCCACCGTAGAAGGCCACCACCGCGCTCCAGATGTCGGCTTCGTCGGCGAAGTCCCGGAGCCGCAGCTTTTTCGGGGCGCGCGCCGGCGTTTTCGCGGCCGGGCGGGCCGCGGTCGTGGCCTGCACGCGGGTGGCGGCGGCGTGCAGACCACTGCGGGTGGCGACGGCCAGCCCGGTAGCCAGCGGCGGCGGCAGCGGGTCACCGGTGAAGCGGACCGTCGTCGCGGGCGGGCCGCCGTCCCAGGACGCGTCGCGGACCGCGGGCACCCCGCGGGCCCGCTCGGCCGCGCGGCAGGTGGCCCGCTCGGTCGCGTCGCGCACCAGCTCGGCCAGCGCCTCCGGAGACCGGGCCGGATCGACGTCGAGCCGGATCCGGACCGGGATGCGCACGGTCGTCATGCCAGTCCCTCCAATGCCGCGGTCAGCCGGTGGATGGTGGTGTCGGCCAGCGAGCCGGGCCGCTCCGGCGAGACGAGCCGGACCTCGACCTCGACCGGGAACTCCAGGACCAGCCCGCCGGAGCGCACGGTGGCGTGCGCGCCCGTCTCGTCCCACCAGTCCCCGGCGGGCGGCAGCAGCGCGCCGGCCGCTTCCAGGTCGTCGGCCACGGAAAACCCCCTCTAGAGCGATGCCTGCAGCGGGCCGGACGTCTTGACGCCGCCGGCGTCGGTCGCGTCGACGTGCATGGAGAAGCCGGAGAACGTCGCCTGCGGCGCGCCGAGCACGGTGGCCGCCGTCGGCGACGCGCTCGTGATCACGCACCGGCTGAGCACGATGGTGGAGAACGACCAGTCGTCGCCGGAGCGCTCCTGCATGGAGATGCTGAACTCGGTCGCGTTCAGCGCCAGCGCGGTCAGCTGCGCGGTGGCCGGGCCGATCGCGTTGACCGTCATGGAAAAGGTCAGCGCGTACGGCTGGGTCACCACGCCGACGTGCGTGCGTTCGATGCTGTGCAACGGCTCCGCCGTCGTGGCGAACGTCGGCGTGAACGACTGGATCGGCGAGATCTCGTGGTCGGCACCCTTGTCGTCGGTGTAGTGCACGGCGAGGCGGGTGTTCCAGCTGGTTTCGGGACTCGACATCGTGGCTCCTAGAACTGGGGGGCGAGGGTCACGTTGAGCCGGTGCACCGCGGGCCCGTACGTGACGCTGATGAGGACGGACACCTGCCGGGTTTGGCGGGCGGCGACCACCTGGGCCTGCTCGGCGGCGCTGCGGGCGCTTTCCGGCAGCGCGAGGATCGGCAGCAGCGGGATGGTGACGGAGAAGTCGTCGATCACCGCGCCGAGCTGCAGCGGGCCGAGGATGCCCTCCACCCGGACCCGCACGGCGGTGAGGCCGGCCTTGGTGATCCGCGCGTCCCCCACCGTGCCGATCAGCCCGGCCCGCAGCCGGAACTCGATGTCGTCGAGCACCCGGCAGATGTCGACGTAGTTGCGGGCGGGGTCGGTCGAGAACGTGCCGCCGTCGGCCAGGAACAGCCCGGTGCCGGGCACCAGCGCCGGGTCGATCAGCGGGATCACGCCCTGGCTCGCGAGCCCGGTGACCTCGGCCGGCACGTACTGCTGGGTGACCGGCACGGTGAAGCCGCGCACCTGCTTGAGCACGACGCTGGTGGCCGGGGCCTGGCCCGCGATCGCGCCCATCACGGCGGCGGCCGCGTCGGCCACCGGGTTCGGGTTCGCCGCCTGGTCGGTGGTCGCGCCCCGCGCGGCGACGAGGATCATCCGGCCGGTGGCGCTCTTCAGCGCACCGTAGGAGTTCGCCGCCAGCACGGTGTCCACATAGGTCGCGGTGCGGGCGATCGCCGGGTCGATCATCGCGACGGCCATCCGCCGGTTCCCCGCCGCCGACATGGTTTCCACGTGCTCGGCCAGGGCGCGCAGCCCGGTCGCCGGGGTGCCGCCGCTGGTGGCCGCGCCCACCGTCGTCTCGCCGGCGAGGCAGACGAACGTGACGTCGTCCGCGGCTTCGAGACCGGCGAGCGCGGCCGCGTAGTTCCCGGCGGCCGGCGTGCGGACGCCGTAGATCTTGGTGGGCCGGGGATCCTGGGCGAGCACCAGGTCGAGGCTGCGGCTCAGCGGGGTCGCCGCGCCCGCCTTGCCGAACAGGGCGATCGCGTCGTCGTGGCCGGTGACCACCAGCGGCGTCGACGCGGGCGCGCCGGCACCGTCGGCGTTGCCCACCACGGCGACCACGCCGGGCGAGCGTTGCGCGGCCGGGACCAGCGCGCTGGTGTCGATGATGACGTCGACAAAGGGGAATGCCGGTTGCACGAGCGTGGCCATACCGATCTCCGTACTGGGTCGCGACGTGGTCGATGCGCGCTTGGCGCGGGACTTGGTGGTCATGTGGGCTCCGATGTGGTGATGACGGCGACGCCCTGGCCGGCGAGCCAGCTCCGCGCGGCGCGCAGCCGGTCCGCCCGCCGCTGCTGCGGCGTCGCGTCGTCCGCCGCTCCCGGCCAGCCGGGGTCGTCGAACGCCGATTCGGGCACCACCCAGCAGACGAGGCGCTCGAACCGGCGGACCGGAACGCCGGCCGGGAGGTCGGCGACCGGGTACCGGCCCGCGCCGAGCCGGGCCGCCGTCGTCGCCCGCAGCAGTTCCCGGGGGGACGGGGCCTCGCCGGCGGCGAGGAAGGCCACGAGGACAGGCAGCGGCACCGGCACCGGCGCGGGGTCTTCTTCCGGCGGGCTCATCCGCACGGTCGCGTCGAGCGCGACCGGACTGTCCACACCGGACTGTTCGGCGGTGACGGCCACGACGGTCCCGTCCAGGACCGCCGTGCGCACCACGACCGCACCCGCCCACACCGCGTCGGCGGCGAGGGGCGGGACCTGCCCGGTGTCCCAGGACGCGGCGACCTCCCACGGCACCGGCTCGCCGGTGCGCCGGAACTGGGCCATCGCCGAGGCACGGGCGTCGAGCGGCACGGCGAGGTCGAAGCGGTCGAACACCGCCGTCACCGGCTCGGTCACCAGTGCCGGGTCGAATTCGTAAGCCACCACGGCGATCGCGAGCAGCGCGTCGGCGGTCAGCACCGACGCCCGTGTCACCGGATCGGCGAGCCGCACCACCGTCTCACTGGCGACGTCCATGTCCTCACCCCCGCGCTTTCCTCGGTGTCACCCGAACTCTGCCCGTCGCGGACCCTCGGCGGCATCGGGTGACTCCCTCGACTGCGGCGCGCGCCCGGCCGGGAGCCCACCGTCACCCCACGCGTTCAGCGCGTTGGCGAGCTGCGTGCGGGAGTGGACGCCGAGCTTGCGGTAGACCTGCGTCAGGTGGGCCTCCACGGTTTTCCGGGACAGGAACAGCATTTCGGCCGTTTCGCCGTTGTTGTGCCCGGCCGCGACGAGACTCGCGATGCGCAGCTGCTGCGGGGTCAGGACGTCCGTGGCGACCAGCCCGGGTTTCGCGCCGGGGTGGTCGCCGGCGGCGGACAGCTCGGCGGCCGCGCGCTCGGCCCAGACCTCGGCGCCGAGGCCCTCGAACACCTCCGCCGCCTGGCGCAGCGCCGGCCGCGCGGCCGCGGGCCGGCGCAGCCGCCGGAGCACTTCTCCTTCGCAGAGCAGGGTTCTGGCGTGGTCGAACGGGGCGGTCCGGACGTCACCGGCGTCCCGGGCCGTCGCGAAGGCGGCCGCCGCCTCGTCCGCGTCGGTGGCCAGCAGGCCCCGGCACCGCCACGCACCCGCCAGCTGGCCTCGCAGCCCCGCGCCCGCCGCCCGTTCTTCCAGCCAGGCGAGGACTTCCCGCGCGCGTGCGGGATCGCCCGACCGGACATGGGCTTCGGCGAGGTCGGCCGCGAACGGCACCACGGCCGGGTTGCCGACACCCCCGGCTTCGGCGTGCGCCCACGCCGACTCCAGCGGTTCCAGCGCCGCGCCCGGTTCCCCCGCGGTCAGGGCGGCCAGCCCCCGCACGGCCGGCTCCAGCAGCAGGCGCAGGTCCACACCGAGCGGGCCGGCCTCCTTGCGGCTGCGCGCCAGCAGTTCCGCGCACCGGTCCGGCCTGCCGCGCGCCGCCTCCAAGCGGGCGAGGGTCAGCAATCCGAAGGCGATCACGCCGTTCGGCGGGGTCCGGCCCGCGACGGCGACGGACTCGGCGGCGTCGGCGGCCGCGGCCGCCCAGCCGCCGGTGCGGAAGCCGAGATCGCCGCGGACGGCCAGCGCGACGGCGAGCAGGGCGGGCGCGTGGCCGCGGCGCAACCGGCAGAGCGCGGCGTTGATCGCCGTCCGGGCCGGGTCGGGCCGTTCCGACCACAGGTGCGCCAGCGCCAGCCAGACCAGCGCGGCCGGATCGCCGACCGACTCCGGCGGCGGGAGCTCGCCGGCCGGCAGGCCGTGCATCACGCGGGCCGCCGCGGCCGCCGGGCGCGCCCGCACGGGAAGGGGGACGCCGGCCAGCGACTCGGCTTCGGTGACGGCCACGCACGCCAGGCGCGCCTCCCCCAGCGCCAAGGCGGGCCCGGTCGCGTCGCAGAGCAGGTCCGCCGCGCGCTCGGGATCCCGGCGGGCGAGCCACCCCGCCGCCCCGGCCAGTTCGTCGAACGCCTGGCGGTGCCGGCCCGCCAGGCTCAGCCCCCGTGCGCTCCGCCCGGCGGCCGCGGCGAGGAACGCGGGATCGTCGCGCAGGGACACGGCCTCGCGGCACCACGACGCCGCTTGCTCGCCGCGGCCGGCCCGCAGCGCCCCGGCCGCGGCCGCGAGCAGGCGCAGCGCCCGCCGGCGCGGGTCGGCGGTCAGGTCGGCCGCGCGCCGCAGGAACCGGACCGCGGCGACGGGATCGGCGGTGCCCCTGGCCAGCGCGGCCAAGCGGGCGGCGAGCTCGTCCGCCGGGCCGGTCACCGCGAACGACTGGTACCAGATCCGCTGGTCCCGGCGGGCGTGCGCGGAAAGCGCCGCGTAGAGCGCCTTTCTGGCCTGCTCCGGCGCGTCGGCCAGCAGCACCGGGCCGAGCAGCGGGTACCGCAGCCGCAGCCGGCCGCCCTCGGCCGCGGTGACCAGGCCCAGCCGTTCGCCGGGCACGACGTCGCGCACAGAAAGCCCCAGTTCGGCCAGCGCGGCTTCGACGGTGGCGGGTTCGGCCGGGCCGGCGACGGCGAGCACGGCCAGCGCCCGGCGGGCCGGCTCGGGCAGCCGGGCGAGCACGCCCCGCCACGCCGGCAGCGCCGACGCGCCGACCTCGACCGCGAGGTCGGCCGCCCGGTCCGTCGTCGCCAGCCGCCGCAGCGTTTCGACGACGGCCAGGGGGTTCCCGCCCGCCACGTCGACGATCGCGTCCACGTCGTGGTCCGGGGCGAGGAACCCGTGGGCGCGGGCCAGCCGTCGGCCGTCGGCGCGGTCGAACCCGGCCAGCCGGACGGCGGGCAGGTCCGGCGGCTCGGCCGCCACGCCCGGCTCGTCGCGCAGGGCCATGACGAGCGCGATCCGCTCGCGGTCCAGCCGGCGCCCGAGGAACTCGAGCACCCGCCGGGACTCCGCGTCGATCCACTGCAGGTCGTCCACCAGCACCAGCACCGGCTCACGCGCCGACGCGGCGCCCAGTACCCCGAGCGCGCCGGCGCACACGGCGAGCTCCCCGGCGGCCGGGCCGTCGTCGAGGGCGAGCGCGACCTCCAGCGCGCGCCGCTGCGCCGCGGGCACCCGGCCGAAGTAGCCGGTGAAGGGGGCGAGCAGCTGCCCCGCGGCGCCGTAGGCCAGTTCGGCTTCGGCACGGCTCCCGCGCACCCACACGACCCGGTGCGGCGAGCGGTCGGCCAGGTGCTCCAGCAGGGCGGTCTTCCCGATCCCCGGCTCCCCGACGACCACCCTCGCGGACCCGTGACCGGCCACCGCCCGGCCGAGCAGGCCGCTCTCCCACCGCCGGCCGGCGAAGGGAGCCGGGTGGTCGTCCCCCGGTCTCCGCCGCCACACCCGCCCGGCATCCGTTCTCCCCACCGCACACCCCCACCTCGGCTCCCGTGGCGTCCGGCCACGTCGCCGGGCCCGGCAGGGAGGTCCCCTCGCGGCCGCCCGGACGATCCGGCGACGCTCGCACGGGCCGTCGACAATCCGTCGACAGTCCGCGGGGTGGGTACGCAGGGTGGTCCGGGAGCTACGCGATGGTGCCGGGCAGGGGCTCCCGGGCCAGCCGTTCGATCTCCAGGAACAGCTCGCCGACGCGCAGCCGCACCTCGGGGCCGCCGTCCGGGCCGGTCCAGTACCGGCGGACCGCGCCGGCCAGGCGGTAGCAGGCGTCGACCGGGACGAGAAAGCAGTCCGTGCCGCCCTCGGTACCCCGGACCACGACGGCTTCGAGGTCCGGTTCGGCCACCGTCAGCAGCGGGTGGCCGCCGGGAGTGCCCGGTGGCAGGACCACCTCGGTCACGCCCGCCGGGCCCGGGCGGAACGCCGTCACGCGCGTGCCCCGGCGCACGAAGAACGCGAACCGCGCCGGGATCCCGAGGCCGCACCAGTCGAGGTGCGCGGCCGGGTGGGGGGCCCGCAGGTAGCGGTCGGGCACCGCGCGGTACCGCTCCTGCCCGCCCGCGCGCCGGGTGACCAGCAGGAAGCACGCCCGGCACGAGCACAGCAGCCCGCGGCGGCCGGTGTCGGCCACGTGACCGTGGCGCGCGGCCACCGGCGTCCCGCACAGGTCACACCGTTCCGGCGACGCGAACCGGGTTCCGGGCGCCGTCCGCTCGAGTCCGGTGTGGACACTCATGAGGCTCTCCCCTCGGGCGGCCCCATGCCGATCCGGTACAGCCGGACGAGCTCGACGCGGGCGACGTCCGGGGCGGCGGCCCGGACCGCGGCCTCGATCGCCGCCCTCGACGTGGCCGGGCAGCCGTCTTCGAAGCGCACCCGGACCGTGCCCGCGGCCATCCCGGCGTACTCGCCGCCCGTCGGCTCCAGCGCGCGCCGGATCCGGGCCGGGGCGTCGAGCGGGTGGAGGTCGTGCAGCACCAGCAGGTCCGCGACGGCGGCGTCCGCGGCGAGCGGTCCGAGCAGGTGCGGGGCGTGTTCGCGCAGGAGCGCCACGACCCGCGTCAGGCCGTCCCCGTACAGGTCGGTCAGCTCGCGGACGAGCTCCTCGGTGGTGCGCCGGTGCTCCCCGGCCAGCAGCGCGCCCAGCAGTGTCTCCAGCCGGGCCGCGGTCATCGATCGCCCGCCGTCCGGATCTCGCGCAGGATGCGGATCGCCGTGCCCGACACACTGCTGGTCACCGAGGGGATCCCGGCGCCGGCCGGGTCCTCCATGAACGGCATGAACTTGTCCGGGAACCCCGGCATGGTGCAGCCGATGCAGATGCCGCCGACGTTCGGGCAGCCGCCCACGCCGTTGATCCAGCCGCGCTTGGGCACGTTGCACTTGACCACCTGGCCCCAGCAGCCGAGCTTGACCAGGCACTGCGGCGTGCCGTGCCGGTCGGCGAACTCGTCCTGCTCGTAGTACCCCGCGCGGTCGCAGCCTTCGTGCACGGTGCTGCCGAACAGCCACTTCGGCCGCAGCGCCTCGTCCACGTCGATCTCCGGCGCCCGCCCGGACACCTGGAACAGCAGGTGCAGGATCGTCTCGGAGAGGTTGTCCGGCTGGGCCGGGCAGCCCGGCACGCACACGATCGGCAGGCCGGTCCGCGACCGCCAGTCGCGGCCGAGGTACTCCGGCACGCCCATGGCGCCGGTCGGGTTGCCCGCCATCGCGTGCACGCCGCCGTAGCTCGCGCAGGTGCCGACCGCCAGGACCGCGAACGCCCGGGGCGCCAGCCGGTCGAGCCACTCCGAAGCCGTGACCGGCTGGCCGGTCTCCGGATCGGTGCCGAACCCGGACCAGTAGCCCTCGGCTTTGGTGGTCTCGTCGGCGATCGAGCCTTCCACGACGAGGATGAACGGGTCGAGCTCGCCGCGGGCCGCCCGGTGCCACCACGCGATGAAGCTGTCCGCACCGCCGTCGGGCCCGCTCCGGAAATCGAGGAACGGCCAGTGCATCTCGACTTCCGGCAGGCCGGGAAGGCCGCCGAGAACGATCTCCTCGATACTCGGCTGGGTGGCAGCGGTCAACGCGACCGATTCCCCGTCACAGCTCAGCCCGCCATTCATCCACAGAATGTGCACGCTCGGCCGCCCATTTCCGGAGCCGTCCGCCGGGCCGTCGCCGGCCTGCGTGGACCTGGTCATCACTGGGCACCTTTCCGGAGGACGCTCACCGTAGACCTGTCCCGCGGCAGCGGCAAGACCGCCCGGACAGGCCTGTCGGCGCGCCGGGGACAAAACCGCGCTCCCCGTTCGGACGCACTCGGAAACGGCCGCGGCGACTACACTCGACATCCACCGGAAGGAGCAATGATCGTGCGGGACTCAGCCGGGCGGGCGCGGGGCGAATCGATCGAGGTCGTGCCGGTGGAAATCGTCACCAAGATCTTTCCGGCCCGCCCCTCCTCCGTTCCGGGAATCCGCGAATTCGTTCAGCGGTCCCTCGCGGACGCGCCGCTCGCCGAGGCCGAAGAACGCGAAGTGGGCAATACGATCTTGCGTGCCTTGCTCGACGCGGCCGGTCCGGCGGGCGCGCTCGAGGTCGCCTGCCGGAAGTACCCCGGGCGGGTCGAGTTCGACGTGGTCCCGGCGCGTGCCGGAGCGCCCGCCCCGGCCGCCGCGCCGCCGGCCGGGCCGGCCGCCAGCTTCGCCGACTGGCTGGCCGACGCGTTGCGCGACAACGGGATCACGAAGGAGACCGCGGCCGAGCGGCTGGGCGTGTCGGCGAAGACGATGACCCGGTGGCTCGGCGGGCAGACCGAGCCGCGGCTGCGCGACCTGCGCCGGATCGAGGACCAGTTCGGCGCGATCCGGCTGCGCTGAGCGGACGGATGTGTCCTCAGGCGGCGGGCGAGTCCGGCATCGCCAGCTCGATGGTGCAGCCGGCGGCGTCGGAGCTGACGTCGAGCCACTCGCAGATCTGGTCGGTCATCCACAGGCTGGCGCCGGGGCGGGCCGCGGGCCGCAGCCCGTAGAAGGCGGGGCCGTCGACCGGCCGGTCGCTGTGCAGCGTGCACACCACCCGGCCGGCCGCCGGCCGCACCCACACGGCCGCCCGGTCGATCCCGTGCTCGACCAGGTAGACGATCGCTTCGCCCACGGCGATGCCGAACATCGTCGCGGCCTCCGCCGAGCGCAGGAGCGCGCTCGCCCGGTCCAGCACGTGCCGCCGGACGGCGACCAGGTCGCCCTCGAAGCGGAAGAGGTCGGCGGCGCCCGGCGGCGCGTCGGCGCCGGTTCCGCCCGGGTTGCCGGACGCCGCGAACCGCGAGGACGGCCGGACCTCGCCGCGCACCACGCATTCCGGGTGGGTGCGCCGCGCGTCCTCGACCACGGCGGGGTCGACCGTCCTGGTGTCGTAGGGGCAGATCAGCCAGATCCGGGTGCCCGCCAGCGCCACGTTGAAGCCGGCCTCGACGTGCGGCCACTCGGCCCCGGCACCGGAACCCCCGCTCCGCTCGGGTTCGGCGACGACGCGGACGGCGCCGGTCGGCGCGGTCGAGCGGTGCCGCGTCCAGTAGCGGCGCAGGGCTTCGGCCACGTGGGCCGGCCGCCGGCCGAAATAGGCGGGCTCGGCGACGGCGATCCGGTCGGCGTCGGCACCCAGCTCGGCCCGCAGCAGCCGCAGGTTGGCCGTCGTCGTGGCGACCAGCACCGGCTCGTCGAGCCGCAGGCCGTCCCGCGCGAACGGGACGGCCGTCGCGAGGAACTCGGCGTCGCTGCCGTAGACACAGCCCTGGTGCCGGAAACCGGCTGCCGCCGGTGCGGAACCGGCTGCCGAGGTCGTCTTGGGCACCGGGCCTCCTGAGAACGTGCTTCGCCGCTTGTGGAAGAAGATCGCCTTTTCCCCCGGGAACTTCGCGGATCGCTGGGAGCGTACTCGCGGACGGTCGATCCGGCTATTGCCCGTCGAATTGAATGCACCCGATCGGAGCAGGTGCCATTCCGGCATCAAGGTGGTTCTCACCTGGGCGGATCGGGCCAGATGTGTCCGCCGGACACAAGTGTCCACACGATTGTCGCGGCACGCGGGGAGGCCGATCGAAAACAATTTCCCCGCAGCCGGCCCGGTCGGCGGAAATCAGCCCGCCCGGAACCGGAATGGGGTCGCCGCCTGCCATGCGCCGAGGCGGTGCCGCCGCAGCCGCTCCACGAGGGCACCCCGGTCGCCGCGCAGGTCCGGCGGAACCGGCACGCCGGACGCGCCACCGGCGGCGCGGACCGCCGCGACGAAGCCGCGGACGCGGGCGGGCGCGGGCACCAGTTCACCGCCCAGATAAGCGAGCACCAGGAGGTCCTCGCCGGAGTGGGTTTCCGCGGCGAAGGCCCAGCCGTGGCGTTCGTCCCACAGCAGGGCGGTGTCCCGCCCGTGGTGGCTGGGCACCCGCACGTCGAGGGCGATGTACGCCGAAGCGGGGTCGTCGAGGTCCACGGTGCAGGACTCCGCGCCCACCCCCACCGCGGCGCTCACCGCGGCGAGGTAGCCGGTCAGCCCGCTGCGCAGGCCGTGGTCACGGTCGATACCGGTCAGCAGGGGAATCACCTTCCGTCGGTCCGGGACGTCCACCGGTCACTCCGGACCGGGCCCCCGCGGAAGCCGAGAGTACGAGGGCGCCGCGGTCGCCTGCTGCCGCCGTTCGGCCCTGACCGTAGGGCCTTTCGTCCCTACGCCGGGGTTTCGCCGCCGCGGTCAGCGCGTCGGAACGTCGCGGCGGGTCAGCACGTCCTCGACGGCGCGGCGCGCGGTCAGCCGCGCCGGGTAGCCGTACCCGATGCGCAGCAACGTGTGCGGCTGCCCGAGCCCGGCGAAGAGCCGGTCGAGCGACTCGCGCGTGCGCGGGGTCTCGAACGGCTGCGACAGGAACGACGTCGCCAGTCCCTCGGCGGTCGCGGTGAGCAGCACCCGCTGCATCACCATGCCGGCGCGGACCTCCGCGTGCGGCCCCCGGTCCCGGGTCAGCACCGCACCCAGCAGCGGTTCCCGCTCGTACGCGCGCTCGGGCAGCCGGGGGTTTTCGTGCGACGCCCGCAGTGCCACGACGCCGGGGGTGTCCGGCGGCGGTCCGGACGCGATCTCGGGCACGCCGTCGGGGCTGTCGGCCGGGCGGTGGGTCCAGAACGCGGCTTCCGCCGCGAAGGCGTGGTCGTCCGCCTGCAGGGCTTCGGCTTGCCGGACCAGCGAAGCCACCGGGGTGTACCGGCCGGAGGCGTCGAGGTACTCGACCTGCCCGCCCTCGCTCAGCGCCGCCGACTTGAGGGCGGCGCGCACCGCGGACGGCACCTCCTTGTCCAGCAGCGGACGGCGGTTGGTGTGCCGGCGGAACACGGCTTCGGCGAGCCGGCGTTCGACGGCGCTCGCCTTTTCGTTGCCGTCGAGCCGGATCACCGCGACCAGGTCGGGCTCGGCGGGGTCCGGCAGCAGCCGCACGGACGCGGCGAGCCCGTTGGCGCGCAGGCAGATCTGCAGGTTGAACGCGGCCGCGCCGCAGGCGAGCCGGGCCTCCCGCCCGTGCGGGTCGGCGACGGTGAGCACCCGCTCGCGATCCAGCCACACCTCGGCGTGGTCGCGCGCGAGCACGAACCGCCAGGGCTGGGTGTTGTGCGGCGAAGGCGCGCGCACGGCCGAGGCGAGCGCCTGGTCGAACACGTCGGGCAGCGGTCGGTTCATCACGGGCTCCGGTTCGCGAAGGGCGGACCACCCCAGCATCACCCGCCGCGCTCGCGGCGGCGACGGTCGCCCGTCCCCGTCCGGAGGGACCAAAGACCCTCCGAGCCCGGCGGGCGCGCAGCCGCACGTGCCGATCGCCTGTGCGGATTCCCTTACCGGATAACACTTTTGTGAAACGTCCACCACGGTCGGCCACCTGGGTGAAAATCACCGCGTCCGCCGCGGGCCGTTGCGGAACCCGGCCCGCGGACTAACGTGGTCGGCATCGAACTGACAGCACGACCCCACGCCACCAGCACCTTGGTCACGGCCAGCGGACAGCTCGACCTGGCCGGGTACGCGGTCCTGCGCGACGGCCTGCTCAAGGTCGCCGCCGAAGCGCCGCGCGGCATGATCGCCGACGTCAACGGCCTGGCCATCGGCGCGGCCTCGCCCGCGACGGTGTTCCCGCTCGTCGCCTCCCGCATCAGCGACTGGCCCGGCGTCCCGTTCGCGCTGGTGACCCGCCGCCCGGACCACCTGCGGCTCTTCCACCGGTTCGGCACCGGCCGCTTCGTCTTGGTGAGCCCGGACGCCGACACGGCCGAAGGGGCGTTGCGCCATCCCGTGCGCCGTCAGGCCCGCCGGACCGTCCCGCGCACCGGCGACGCGGAGGACCTCGCGCGCGAGTTCGTCCGGCGGCGGTGCATCGACTGGGCGGTCCCGCAGCTGATCTACGACGGCACCCTGATCGCCGCGGAGCTGGTCCGCAACGCGGTCCAACACACGGCGTCGGTCCCCGAAATCCGGCTGGACCTGCGCCGCGAGCTGCTTTCCGTGGCGGTCGCCGACGAGGATCCGGCCCCCGCCACCGTGCTCGAGCGGCCCGACCCGCGGGATCCGGGGCTCGGCCTGCGGATCGTCGCCCACGCCGCGCAGGCCTGGGGCAGCAGCCGCCGGTGGTCCGGCGGGAAGGTCGTTTGGGCGGTGCTCCGGGTCGGCCGTCCCGCTCCGGACTGACAGTCCACAACGGACGTCCACACTGGACACTGTTACGGCGTTCGCCGGGTGGCCGGTCCGGACGGCCGGCAGGCCGGCACGGCAGTCGAGCAGGGCGGGGGTGCCGGGCCCGGTCGTCGGCCCGAGCCGGACGGCGGGAACCGCAGGGGCCACCTCCCGGGTCTCCGGGTGGGCGCGGGCCGAGCCGGCCACCGCTCACGACCGGACCAGGAAACCCCGGAACGGGTGGCGGGCACCGCGGCCGGACTGCCCGGATGGACTTACGCCACCTTGCGCCCGCGACGGGAGCTGTCCGCGACGCACCGAGGCCGGTCCGTGCGGAGTGGTCGGGGCATCCACCGGAGACGCCCCGACGAGATCTCGCACCACCGGGTAGGGCCGTCGCACGGCCCTGCCCCGTACTTGAACGGGCGGCGACCGGGAACATTGGGGGTGGTCGGCCGCCGCCCGTCCGGGAGCGGCGATCCCGGAATGGGGGTGGTGGGATCGC
Source organism: Amycolatopsis sp. NPDC003865 (assembly GCF_053605345.1). Lineage (NCBI taxonomy): Bacteria > Bacillati > Actinomycetota > Actinomycetes > Pseudonocardiales > Pseudonocardiaceae > Amycolatopsis > Amycolatopsis sp. NPDC003865. The sequence goes on from NZ_JBSGJA010000001.1 coordinate 278,873, forward strand.
CGCTGGTCCGTGCTCCCGCCGGCTCAGTGGCCGGGACGGCCCGCCGGCGGGCCTGCCGGGTGCGTGGCCGGCGGGCCGTTCGGGTGCGTGGCGGCCGCGTGGCCCTTGCCGTTGTCCGCATTGCCCGGGCCGGTCGTGTGCCCACGGCCCGGGGACTCCTGCTCGAGCAGGGCCGCGCAGTAGGCGTCGACGTTGGTCCGGCCTCCCGCGGCCGTGATCAGCGCCGTGAACGCGGGGCTGTCCAGCGCCTTGCCGTGCTCGTCCTTGCTGCCGGCTTCGTAGGCGTGGCACAGCCCCGCCGGCGACGGGGACGGTGACGCCGGGCTCGCCGCCGGAGTGCCCTCGCCCGGGTGGGCCGAGGTCGCCGCGGGCGACGGGCCGGCGGCCGGGCGGGCGTGCTCGGACGCCGCCGGGGCCGGGGTCGCGCCGCCGCCCGGCAACGGCAGTACGCCGGTGGCGGCCGCGGCGACACCGCCGACGGCGAAGACCGCCGCCGCGACGGCCGCGACCTGCACCGGGCGCAGCCTGCTCTTGCTCATCGAGGGGCTCCGGGGTCGAGGGGCTCGGTCGTGACGAGCCGCCTCGAGGAACGCCGTCACGGCCGCGGGCTCCCCACCCAGCTCGCCGTCGCGCGGTGGGGCGGCCGCGGCGGCGAGCAGGCCGGCCAGCGCGTCCGAGGTGTCGTCCGGCGCACCCCGCAGCAGCTGCTCGGCGGTGTGCCGGTCGATCCGGCGCCCTTCGTGCTTGCTCATCACACTTCCCTCAGCGCCGCGCGGCCCGAAAGTGTCACACCTGGCCGCCGAGGCGGTCGGCGAGCGTGCGAAGTCCCCGGTGGGCGGCGGTGCGCACGGCTCCGGGGCGCTTCCCGAGCACCGCCGCGGCGGCCTTGGCGTCGAGCCCGACGACGGCCCGCAGCACCACGGCTTCGGCCTGGTCACGCGGCAGCGTCGCGATCAGCGCGAGCGCCGCGTCGGTGGTCGTCGCCTCGATCGCCGCGGCGGCGGTGTCGTCGGGCGCGGGGCGATCGGGGAACCACTCGGCCGGCGCGTCGGAGACCGGCCGGCGGCGCCGGTGGCGCAGGTGGTCCAGCGCCCGGTGCCGCCCGATCGTGGCCGTCCACGCCCGGAAGCCGTCCGGGTCGCCCCGGAACGACGCCAGGTCGCGGGTGATGTGCAACCACGCCTCCGAGGCGACGTCCTCGGCGTCCTGACCCACCAGCACCCGCAGGTACCGGCACAGCCCGGGGTGCACCGCCCGGTACAGCACCCGGAAGGCGTCCTCGTCACCTCGCTGCGCCCGCTCGAGGGCCGTCGACAGATCGGCGTCCTCCGCCGCGCGGCAAGGGACCGACTTCAGCTCCACACGCATCCTTAGCGGTCTGCCCCACCGCATTCGTCCCGGCCATCATGAGCCATCCGCCGGGCCCGCGAAAGCCCGCCCCGCCGGCCTCTGGTCACAACGCCGCATCGGATCACTTCGACCCGTAGCACCACCGCTGGATATCGATCGCCCGCGCGCGTACCACGTCGGCACCCCCGCGATCAAGTGACATCGGTCCCTTCCGATCGGGCCGGTCGCCCGGGGACTACTCAGGCCGGTCGCCCGGAGTGACGAACGTCTCGGAATCCGCACACTCTTCGTGACGGTCCTCCTCGGACCAGCCGGTGCTCCCCGCCCCGGCACCCCTCCCGACGTAACAGCCAAGGAGCTTTCCCATGCGCAAGATCAGCAAGCGGTCCGCGGTCGTCCTGGGCGCCGCCGGCGTCGTCGTCGTGGCCGGCGTCGCCTACGCCGCCTGGACCAGCACCGGCGCGGGCTCGGGCTCGGTCACCTCGACCACCTCGGCCAACTCGGTGATCTCCCCCGCCGCCGGCGCCACGCTCTACCCGGGCGCGGTCAAGACCTTCACCGTCACCATCGACAACCAGAACGACTACCCGGTCGTGGTGAACAGCATCAGCGCCGGCTCCTCCAACGTGACCGAGGGCGGCTGCGCGGCGGGCACCGTGACGAGCGCCGCGGTCACCAACCCCACCGGCACCATCGCGCCCAAGGGGAGCGCGGTCTACACCCTCACCGCCACGATGAGCGGCTCCGCCACCGACGCGTGCAAGAGCCAGACGTTCACGCTGCCGCTGACCGCCACCCTCTCGTCGAACGCCTGATCGCGGCAGATGTCCAGGTGGCGGTTCGCCCTTCCGGCCGGCGCGCTGGTGGTCTGCACGTGGCTCGTCGTGGGCCCGTCGGCACCGGCGCCGGCCGCGAACGGCAACGGCATCAAGCAGTTCGCCATCACCGACGTGCCCGGCCGGGCCACCGCCCTCGCCCCCGGCGCCACCGGGACGCGGTGGATCCGGCTCGGGAACGCCGAGAACTTCCCGATCCTCGTGCAGACCGTCACCACGACGGTCGGCAGGCCCGTCGACGGCGGCGGGCGGCCCGTGCCGGGCTGCCCGGCGTCGTCGGTGCGGGTCGACGCGCTCGCCGCGCCGGTCACGGTCGCCGGGAACGGCACCGCCGACGTCGCGCTCACCACCCACCTGCTCGCCGGCGCGCCCGACGCGTGCCGCGGCCTCACTTTTCCCCTGACGTACACAGGAACGGCGGTCAAGCCATGAACAGCCCCACCCTGCGCCGCGCGGTCGTCGTCACCGCGGTGGTCGGCGCGACGCTGGGCGGCGGGATCGCCGTCGCGGCCTGGACGAGCTCCGGTTCGGGCTCGGCCACGGCGAAGGCCGGCACGGCCACGGCCCCGGCGACGGGCACGGTGGACGCGTCGGCGATCACGACCGGCCTGCTCTACCCGGGCGGCACGGGCACGGCGAAGCTCCTGGTGACCAACCCCAATCCCTACCCGGTGATGGTCACCAGGGTGGCCGCCGGAACCGGTGCGCCGACCGGTTCCGGCGGTATCGGCACCTGCACGACGACCGGCGTGTCCTGGCGGGTGGACCAGGCGCCGGGCACGCCGATCGCCGCGGGCGGCAACGCGACCATCACGCTGTCCGAAGCGGTCGCCATGGCACCCGGTTCGGACGACGGCTGCCAGGGCGCGGCGTTCTCGATCCCGGTCGTGGTGACGGTGGCGAGCGCATGAGCCGCATCGTGTTCGCCACGGGCCTGGTGGCGGCGGCGTGGGCGCTGGCGATCACCGGCCTGATCGCGGTCGGCGACGCGCGGGCCGAGGCCGCCTGGCTCAAGAGCGGGACCGGAGACGCAGGCGCCAAGGCGTTGCAGCTCGCGGCGCCGGGCTCCTTCTCGGTCACCACGGTGAAGTGCAACGGCAGCAACAAGTCGGTGAACATCAGCTGGGCCGCGATCACGGGCGCGCTGAACTACGAGGTCTACGCGACCAATTCTGCCGGTGGCAACGGCCAGGTACTCACCACCACGACCGCGACCGGCCTGACCGGCTACGACCTGCCGTACAAGCCCGCTGTGATCACGGTGCGCGGCCTTAACAACAAGTGGCGCGGCCAGGCCACGACCGCCGCGACCGGCTGCCCCTGACGAGGCTCCCATGTCCGACCACTCCGACCGCGGCCCGCCGGACGGCGCGCACCACCGCCTCGACCCGACCGAAACCCGACAACCCGAAGGAACTCCCATGTTGCAGAGACTCCGCGCCGCCCGGGCGAACCAGGACGGCTTCACCCTCATCGAACTGCTCATCGTCGTCGTGATCCTCGGCGTGCTCGCCGGTGTGGTCGTGTTCGCCGTCTCGGCGTTCAACGGCGACGGCAAGGCCGCCGCGTGCAACGCCGACTGGAAGAGCGTCGAGACCGCCAACGAGGCCCTCTACGCCAAAACCGGCGCCTACGCCGCCACACCCAAGGCCCTGAAGGACGCCGGCTACCTGAAGGACGAGCCGTCGGCCACCAACGGCTACACGATCACGATCGATGCCGCCGGTCTCGTCCACGCGAACGGCGCCTGCACCCACTGATCCGCCCGCCGCGGGGTGGGGTGACCCACCCCGCGGAACCCTTCGGAGGCACCCATGTCCACCCTGACCGGCAGCCGCGTCGACGGCCTGCTCGAAGCGCTGTGGCAGGCGCGCGGCACCGACCTGCTGCTCACCGCCGGCCTGCCGCCCCAGCTGCGCGTGCACGGCGACCTCTCCGCGGTTCCCGGCCACGCCGTCCTCACCGGCGAGGACACCGACGCCCTGCTCGCCGAGCTGCTCTCCGACGACCAGGCCCGCGCCTGGCGCGCGGCGCACGAATTCGACTTCTCCTTCAGCTGGCGCGACCACGCGCGCGTCCGCGGCAACGCCTTCACCCAGCGCGGGGACACCGTCGTCGCGCTGCGGATGATCCCGCGCCGCATCCCGGACATGACCGAGCTGGGCCTGCCGCCGGTCCTCACCGACTTCGCGCGGCGGCACCAGGGCCTGGTGCTCGTCACCGGGCCGACCGGGTCCGGCAAGTCCACGACGCTCGCCGCCGTCATCGACCGGATCAACCGCGAGCGCGCCTGCCACATCCTCACCGTCGAAGACCCGATCGAGTACGTCCACGAACACCGCCGCTCCGCGGTGAACCAGCGCGAGGTCGGCACCGACACCGAATCCTTCCCCGCGGCGCTGCGCAGCGCGCTGCGGGAAGACCCCGACGTCCTGCTCGTCGGCGAGATGCGCGATCTCGAATCCATCCGGTTCGCGCTCACCATCGCCGAGACCGGGCACCTCGTCTTCGCCACCCTGCACACCAACGACACCGCGCAGTCACTGGCGCGGATGGTCGACGTCTTCCCGGCCGGCCAGCAGGAGCAGGTCCGCGTCCAGCTGGCCGCGGCGCTCACCGGCATCGTGTACCAGCGGCTGCTGCCGCGGGTCGGCGGCGGGCTCGTCGCCGCCTTCGAGGTGCTCGTCGCGAACACCGCCGTGCGCAACCTCGTCAAGGAGGGCAAGCCGCACCAGCTGCGCAACGTCCTGGTGACCGGGCAGCGCGAAGGCATGGTGACGCTCGAGCAATCCCTCTCGGCACTCGTCGCCGCCGGGCTCGTCACGCCCGCCGACGCCGCCGCCCGCAGCCTCCACCCGCACGACATCGACCCGCGTCCCCGGCCGCGGAGCGTGCCGGCATGAGACTCCGCACCCAGCCCCGCACCGTCGACCTGCGCACGGTGACCCCGGACCGCGCCGCCGCCGACCTGCTCGGCGAGGCGAAGGCCCGCGAGCTCTGCGCCATTCCCCTGGCCGTGCGCGAAGACACCGTGCTCGTCGCGGTGGCCGACCCGGCGGCCGCGCCGGCGCTGCAGGAGGCCCTCGGCCGCCCGGTGACCGTCGCCGTCGCCGCCCGGGCCGACATCCTCGCCACCATCGCCCGCACCTACCGCGCGCTCACCGGGATCGACCAGCAGGTCAAGGCGTTCGAGGCCCGCGATTCCGTGCGCCGCGACGCCGTGCGCGCCGACGCCCCGGCGACCGCGAACGACGACGCGCCGGTCGTGCACGTCGTCTCGCTGATGATCACCCAGGCGCTGCGCGACCGCGCGTCCGACGTCCACGTCGAGCCCCAGGACGAGCGCGTGCGGGTGCGCTACCGCATCGACGGCGTGCTGCACGACGTCCTCGACCTGCCCGGCTCGATGGGGCCGGCCGTGGTCAGCCGGATCAAGATCCTCGCCGGGATGAACATCGTCGAGCGCCGCCGCCCGCAGGACGGGCAGATCAGCATGGACGTCGAAAGCCGTCCGGTGGACATCCGGGTGGCGACCACGCCGGTCGTCGGCGGCGAGAAGGTCGTGCTGCGGCTGCTCGACAAGAGCCGCCCGCTGTTCCGGCTGCCGCAGCTGGGCATGCCCGAAGACATGGCGGCGCGGTACTCGGCGGTGCTGCGGTCCCCCTACGGCATGGTCATCTGCGCCGGGCCGACCGGCAGCGGCAAGACGACCACGCTCTACGGCTCGCTGGGCGAGCTCGACAGCGCCGAGCGCAACATCATGACCATCGAGGACCCGGTGGAGTACACCATGTCCTCGATCAACCAGATCCAGATCAACGAGCAGACCGGCGTCACCTTCGCCGACGGGCTCAAGTCGATCCTGCGGCAGGACCCGGACGTCATCCTGGTCGGCGAGGTCCGCGACGCCGACACCGCGCGCATCGCCGTGCAGTCGGCGCTGACCGGGCACTTCGTGCTCTCGTCGCTGCACGCCACCGACGCCGCGTCGGCGCTGCACCGGTTGCTGGACATGGGGATCGAGAACTTCCTGGTCGCCTCCTCGATCACGGCGGTGCTCGCGCAGCGGCTGGTCCGCCGGATCTGCCTGCGCTGCCGCGAGTACTACCAGCCCTCGGCCGAGGAACTGTCCTTCCTGGACTCCATGGGCGCGGACGGGCCGGACGGTGGCTTCGTCCGCGGCGCCGGCTGCAACTTCTGCGCGCACACCGGGTTCCTCGACCGCACCGGCGTCTACGAGCTGATGCCGGTCGGCGAGGGGATCCGCTCGCTCGTGCTCGGCAACGCGCCGCACCACGAGGTCCACGAGCTGGCCCGCAAGGAGGGCATGCGGACGCTGCAGGACGAGGCCCTGCGGCTGATCGCCGAGGGCGTCACGACCCCGGCCGAGGTGCTGCGGTCGATCTACCTCACCGGAGGGGCACGATGAACCGGTACGCCTACGTCGCCACCGGCCCGGACGGCACGCGCACCCGCGGCGTCCAGAAGGCCGCCGACGCCGATTCCGCTGTCCTCGCGCTGTACGAGCGGGAGCTGCGGGACATCGAGATCACGCAGAAGAAGAGCCTGCTGCAGCTGGAGCTGACGGCGCCGCGGGTCAAGCGCGAGGTCGTCATGCACCTCTCGCGCCAGCTCGGGGCGTTCGTCCGGGCCGGGCTGCCGCTGATCGACGCCGTGCGGCTCCTCGGCGACGAGGCCTCGAACTCGACCGTGACGCGGATGCTGCGGCAGGTCGAGCAGGGGCTGCGCGGCGGGGAACGGCTGTCGGACTGCGTCGACCGCCACCCGAAGATCTTCCCCGAGTTCTACCGGGAGATCCTGCGCTCGGCCGAGCTCAGCGGCCAGCTCGACGTCGTCCTCGACCAGCTCGCGAACTACCTCGAACGGGACCTCGAAGCCCGGCGCCGGATCAAGGCCGCGCTGATCTACCCGGCGATGATCGCGCTGATGTCGGTCGTGACGGTCGTCGTGCTCGCCACGTTCGTGCTGCCGCGGTTCAAGGTGTTCTTCGCGAGCCTGCACGCGACCCTGCCGCTGCCCACGCGGATGCTGCTGGCCGTCACCGACTTCCTCGGCGACTGGTGGTGGGCGCTGCTGGCGGGCGGGCTCGTCCTGGGGGTGCTGTACCTGGCCGCGGTGCGCACGCCCGCCGGCCGGTACGCCCGCGACCGGGCGGTGCTGAGCCTGCCCGCGATCGGGCCGACCGTGCGGCACGCGCTGGTCGAGCGGTTCTGCCGGATCCTGTCGTCGATGGTCGGCGCCGGCGTGCCGCTGCCCGAAGCGCTGCGGGTGGCGACGGATTCCCTGCGCAACCGCGTGTTCCTGCGGGGGCTGGCCCGGGTCGGCGAGGCCGTGCTCGAAGGCGAGGGCCTCGCCCGGCCGCTGGCCGGGTCCGGGCTGCTGCCGGTGACGGCCGCGCAGATGATCCGCGTCGGCGAGGACACCGGCACGCTCGACACCCAGCTCGAAATCACCGCCCAGTACTACGAAGGCGAGCTCGACTACCGGCTGAAGAAGCTCACGGCGTTGTTCGAGCCGGCGGTCATCGTGGTGATGGGGCTCCTCGTCGGCTTCGTCGCCGTCGCCCTGGTGTCGGCGATGTACGGCATCTTCAACCAGGTGCACGTCTGATGAGCGCCGACGACCGGGGCGAGAGCCTGCTGGAACTGCTGATCGCGGTCGCGATCATGGGGATCGCGGTGGTGGCGATCGTCGGCGGCATCGGCGTCGGCGTGCTGATGTCCGACGTCCACCGCAAGCAGGCGACCGCGGGCACCGCCGCCCGCGACTTCGGCGAAGCCGTCGTGACCAAGGCGATGGCCGGGGGGTACGTACTGTGCGCTTCGCCGGCCAGCTACGCGTCTCCGGCGGGGTACACGGCGCCCGCGGGCTTCACCAGCTCGGTGGCGTCCGTGCGGTACTGGTCCGGCGGCGCCTGGGCGAGCACCTGCGGCGCCGACAGCGGGCTGCAGCAGGTGACCGTGCGGGTCGCCAGCACCGACGGGCGCGCGAGCGAACAGCTCGTCGTCGTCGTGCGGCGCGGCTGCGGGCTCAAGGAACCGCTGTGCTGAGCCGCCGCCCCGACGCCGGGTTCACCCTGGTCGAGCTGCTGATCGTGGTCGTGCTGCTCGGGGTGGTCGTGGCACCGGCCGCCACCGCGGTCGTCACGTCCATCCGCACCAGCGACGCCACCTCCGCGCGGCTGGAGCTGTCGCACGACGCCCAGCAGAGCGCCGCGTTCTTCGCCCAGGACGTCGCCGCGACGGGCCTGCGCGACTACTCGGGCGAGATCGCCGGCGGCACCGTGCCGTTCACGCCGTCGGTCCAGCTCGACGCCGCCTACGACGCCGGCGGGCAGGTGTGCGGCACGGCCGCGACCCCGGTTTCGCTGCTGCGCCTGCTTTCCGACGACTGGGACACGAGCGCCCCGGCCGCGACGCGCCGCACCGCGGTCGTCGCCTACTACCTCACCGGCACCGAGCTGCACCGCCTGCGCTGCCTCGGTTCCGCGCCGGTGGCCGACTCCGTCGTCGCCCACCACGTCCGGCCCGGCAGCGCCGCGGTGACGTGCTCCAGCACGTGCACCGCCGCCGACGTGCCGCTCTGGGTGAAGCTCGTCTTCACCGCGGCCTCGGACCGCGCCGACCCCTACCCCGTCACCCTCTTCGGCCAGCGGAGGCAGTCATGAAACCCCACGACGACAGCGGCGCGGCGCTGCCGCTGGTGCTCGTGCTGGTCACGGTGGTCGCCGTGGTGCTGGCCGCGGTGCTGTCGTTCGCCGAGACCAGCGTCCGCACGACGGTCAACCTGCGCGACCAGGCGTCGTCGGCGTACACGGCCGACGGCGCGCTGCAGGCCGCGATCAACGAGATCCGCAACAGCGGTTTCACCGGCGCGGCCGGCCAGCACTGCTTCGGCGCGTCCGACACGCTGACGCTGCCGTCGTTCACCGGCACCGGTTCCGCGGCCGTGTCGTGCACCGCCGACCCGGCGAAGGTGCTGATCCAGTGCCCGTCGCTGAGCACGTGCAACCGGCCGGGCAACGCGATCCTGACGCTCGGCAGGGGTGGCGAGGACGGCGTGACCATCCAGCAGCCGACCGGGTCCTCGTTCCGGGTGCACGGGGTCGTGTACTCGAACTCGACCATCAACGTCGTCAACGGCTCCCTCGACACCAACACGGCGGTCTACGCCCGCGGCGGTTGCACCGGGACGATCCGCAGCACGCCCGCGCCCGCGTGCTCCTACGGCGGGTCGAGCCTCGGCGACGACCCCGGCTACGCGCCGGCGCTGACGTCGGTGCCGCCCCACCGCGATCTTCCCGCGTGCACGCGCAGTGGTTCGGTGGTCGCCTTCGAGCCCGGCTACTACGACGACGCGGCCGGGCTGTCGGCGATGATGTCGAGCAGCAGCAAGTGCAAGGACAGCACCTGGTGGTTCAAGCCCGGCGCGTACTACTTCGACTTCCACAACGGCGCGGCGGTCCGGCCGCCCTCGCTGCCCGGCGGCGACGACGTGTGGACGATCGACAACGGCTACCTCGTCGCGGGCACGCCGGTCGACGGCAGCGGCCGGGTCGTGGCCGCGCCGTCGGTGCCGGCGGCGATCCCGGGCGCGTGCGACAACCCGATCGAGGACGCGAAGGCACAGGGCGTCCAGTTCGTCTTCGGCGGCGACAGCCGGCTGGCGGTGAAGGCCGGGCAGGCGGAGATCTGCGGGACCTACAGCGGGACGAAGCCACCGGTGGCGCTGTACGGGCTGACCTCCGGCGCGGAAGCGCCGGTCACGGCGACCGTCCCGCCCACCGCCGTCACGCCGGGGGACTTCGCCGACGCGACCGTCCCGCTGGTGTCCACTGTGGACGGCAAGGGCGCGACCTGGACCACCACCGCGAAGAACGGCGGTTCCGCGACCCTGGCGGCCACCGGCTTCGCCCCGGCGACGGCGCCGCCGGCCGGGACGATCCTCAAGTCCGCCAAGCTGCGGGTGGTGCACAGCAACGATCGCGGCGCCAAGAACGACACGCGGACGATCCAGTTCACCCCGGCCGGCGGCTCGCCGCTTTCGTTCCCCCTGGCCACCCCCGCCGACGGCTCGGTCGGCACCGAGGAGTTCGACCTGACCGGCCAGCTGACCCAGGCCGTCTACAACGGAACCTTCACCGGAGCCCAGGCGACCTACTCCGTGACCGTGAAGCACGACGGCACCGAGTCCGTGGACGCGCTGCAGCTGGACCTGAACTACACCCCGCCCGCGCTGCGCGCCGAAAGCGGCTGCACGCAGCTGGTGTACACGAGCAGTTCCGCCTGTGCCCTGGTGACTTCGGTGAACAACTCGGGCAACCGGTTCTACGTCCAGGGCACCACGTACGCCCCGAAAGCGGTCCTGGACGTCACGCTCAACAACGCCACCGAGCCGATCTTCCGGTTCGGCGTCGTCGCGCGGTCGCTGCAGGTGAAGCTGACCGGCAGCGTGACGTTCACGGGCCCGGTCATCGAGGTGCCCGACGACTCCCCCGGGTTCGTGTTCAGCGTCTACCTCAGCGCGTACGTCTGCCCCGGCGCGGGCACCTGCGCGCCGGGCGGGACGGCGGCCGCGCGGGCCCGGGTGGCCTATGTGGACGGTGATCCGGCCCGGCCGGTGCCCGGGTCGCGGCAGGTGTCGGTGCTGAGCTGGTCGGGTGCCCGGTGATCGCCGCCGTCGCGGGCGTGCTGGGCCTGGTGGTCGGTTCGTTCCTCAACGTGGTCGTGCACCGGGTGCCGCGCGGCGAGTCGGTGGTGCGCCCGCCGTCGCGGTGCCCGGGCTGCGGGCAGGGGATCCGGGCGCGGCACAACGTCCCGGTGCTGGGCTGGCTCGTCCTGCGCGGCCGCTGCGCCGGCTGCGGCGACCGGATCAGCGTCCGCTACCCGCTGGTCGAACTCGGCACGGCCGCGGTGTTCGTCCTGCTGGCGGCCCGGATCGCGCTGCCGGACCTGCCCGCGTACCTCTACTTCGGGGCGATCGGGATCGCGCTGGCCCTGATCGACGTCGACACGCGGCGGCTGCCGAACGCGCTCGTGCTGCCGTCCTACCCCGTGCTCGCGCTGCTGCTGACGGCGTCGGCCTGGTGGCAGGGCGACTGGGAGGCGGTCGTCCGCGCGTTCCTGGGCGGCGCCGCGCTGTTCGGGTTCTACCTGCTGCTGACAGTGGTGTACCCGGCGGGCATGGGTTTCGGTGACGTCCGCCTGGCCGGGCTGATCGGCGGTGTGCTGGCGTACGTGTCGTGGGAGGCACTGGTGTTCGGCGCCTTCGGCGGGTTCCTGCTGGGCGCGCTGGCGGGCGTCGCGGTGCTGGCCGGGGGCGGCGGCCGCAAGACCGCGTTGCCGTTCGGCCCGTTCATGCTCGCGGGTGCGCTCGTCGCCCTGTTCGCGGCCGCTCCGCTCGCGCGGGCGTACCTGCGGTTGACCGGGCTGGCCTGAGTGAAGGTCACGGTCCATCCGCGGCGAAGCTCTCCGTGCCGAGCACCGCGAGCAGCGCGAGCTTCTCCTGGCTTTCCGTCCCCGGCTCGGCGGTGAAAACGAGCAGCGACTGGCCTTCGTCCGGCTCCAGCAGCACCTGGCAGTAGAGGTCGAGCCGGCCCACCCGGGGGTGTGCGAACCGCTTGGTCTCACTCCACCGCAGACCCACTTCGTGGCGGTCCCACAGCCCGGCGAACTCGTCGCTGGCGCGCCGCAGGACTTCGGCCAGCTCCGCCGCCGGCGAGCCGGGTCCGTCGCGGGTCACCGCCCCGCGCAGCTGCGCGACGGTGATCCGGCCGTTCTTCTCGTGCTCCGCGGGGTCGTACCGCTCGCGCGCGGCGGGGTCGGTGAACCAGCGGTACGCGGCGCTGCGGGCGTTCCCGGTGTGGCGGGTCTCGTCGCCGAGCAGCGCCACCGCGGACGGCGTCTGCAGCAGCGTCTCGCCCAGCGGTCCCATCACCTGGGCGGTGGCGCCCGCCAGGCCGTCCATGATCCGCATCAGCCCGGGGCCGACGTGCCGGGACCGCAGGTCGCGCCGGGCGGCGCGGTAGCCGGCCAGCAGGAACAGGTGATCGCGCTCGGCCGGGGTCAGCCGCAGGCCGCGGGCGATCGCCGCGACCATCGGCTCCGACGGCCGCGGTCCGGTGCCGCGTTCGAGCCGGGCGAAGTAGTCGGCCGACATCGCGCACAGCTCCGCGACCTCCTCGCGCCGCAGGCCCGGCGTGCGCCGGCGGTGCCCCTGCCGCAGCCCGACGTCCGCCGGTCGCAGCGCCGCGCGCCGGGTGCGCAGGAACGCCCCCAGCGCCGCGAGGTCGAAGTTCCGGTCCATGGTCCCCATCGTCGACGGCCGGGCCGCGTTCGGCCAGGGTCTGCGAGTCAGTGGCTGAGCGGGCTGCCGGACCCGACGGGCGGACGGTGGTGGTCACCGGCGCCGGGCGCGGCCTGGGGCCGGTCACCGCGCGGGAGCTCGCCGGCGCGGGCGCCCGGGTCGTGCCGGGCGTGCGGGACTCGGACCGGGCGGCCTGCGCGGCGCCCCGGCGGTGCGCCGGGCGGGCAGGGCCGGCCCCGTCGAAGCGGCAGGCCGGGAGGGAATTCCGCGTTCTCTCGTATCCGGGGGCGGTTCCTCCTACTCTCACAGGAGTGGACGGCATCGACAGTCTCCGGCACGCCATCGAGACCATTCCCATTCCCGGCGCCCCGCCCCGCCTGTCGCGGCAGGGTGCCGCCGTCGGGCTGGCCCTGCTCGACACCTCGTTGCGGCTCAACCACGTGCGCCGGCTGACCGAGCGGCTCACCGTCGTCGAGCACGGGACCGCCCGGCGCAGCACCGAGGTCGACGTCAGCCTCAAGCTGCTCGACGAAGGCCAGCGGCAGGCGACCGCGCAGCTGCAGGACCTCATCGGCCGCGAACACGGCGAGCGCGCCTCCTCCCGGCCGGTGCGGCAGCGGTCCCTGTGGGTGCCGCTCGCGCGGCTGCCACGCCGGGACGTCTCCCCCGTCGACGTCTTCGACAGCTCCGGCCAGAAACTGCCGCGGCTGACGCAGCACGAGGCGTCCCGGCTGGTCGCCGCCGGGCTCTACCGGCTGCTGCGCGGAATCCTGGCCGGCGACGAAAACGCGCAGACCGCCAAGCACGAGCTGAACACCTTCCTGTTCCAGGTGCACGAACCCCGCTGGCTCATCCAGCAGGCGCTGCTGACGCTGCTCACCGAGCGGAACCACCCGGAGGAGGAGTTCACCCTGGCCCCGGCCGGCGGCACGGTCCCCGGGTACGGGCGCCAGTGCCGGGAGCTGGCGCTGGACATCCTCGAGGGCTGTTCCGAGCTGCTGGTCGAGTACGCCTACCTGCTCAACGTCGCGGTCCGGGACTACATGCTGGTGGTGGCGCTCGACGACTCGGTCGAGGAGCACCGGCTCAGCTACGAAACCCCGCTGCACGTCGACGCCCGGCGGTCCGTGGCGCAGGAGCAGTGGCGGCGGCTCGCCTCCAGCAGGCGCGGCTACGTCGTGAGCTACGAGACGACGATCCCGGCGACGCTGAAGTCCTACCACCTGGTGGCCGGTACGGCACCGGAGGCGGAGATCTCGCGGATGTACCTGTCCACCGACGCCGACCAGCACCAGGTCGACGTGCTGGCCGAAGACCTGGTCTCGCTGGCCGAACGGCAGGACGCCGCCCCGCTGCAGGAAGCCGACGGCGCGCGGCACAAGATCCTCGAACTGCAGGCGCAGACCGTGCTGCGCCGGCTGGCCGACCTGCTGCGCCGCCGCAAGTGGGAGGCCGGCCAGTCCGGCGTCGAGCTGTCCCCGCGCAGCCTGCCCGCCTGCCACCGGCTCGCCGCCGCGGCCACGACGGGCGAAGCGGTCCGCATCGACACCGGCGAGCTGGACAACTCGCTGCGGCGGCACCCGGAGTTCACCGCCGCGAACCTGCGCGAGGCCGCGCGCGAGCTGACCGAGCGGGAGTTCGGGCAGGACCTCGTGCTGGTCACCGGGATCGCCGACAACGAGGCGCGCGCGTACTGGCGCCGCTCCGGCGGCCGCGACCCGCGCGGCGACCACGTCCGGGTGCGCGCGACGCTCGTGCTCCGGGACTCCACGAAGTCCGGCCCGCTCAACGTGACGTTCTACGCGCTGGCCGTCGCGGCGGTTTCGTTCGTGCTCGGCTGGATGCTCGTGGGCAGCCCCTGGCCGTACGGCCGGGCCGCCACCGAGGCGCTCGGCCACGTCGGCGACGGCCAGTCCGTGATCACGATGCTGCTGCTGTTGCCCGGTTTCCTCTACAGCCGCCTGTCGCTGCCACCGCGCCGGACCGTGCTCGGCTACCTGGGGACGCTGCCCCAGGCGCTCGTCCAGCTGAGCATCGCGGCCGTCGCCGCGTTCGCCGCGGCCGTGGCGACGCAGAGCCGCGGCGAAGTCGTGCAGACCACGCTGACCGTCGCGGTGGCGCTGCCGGTGCTCGCCGCGCTGGTCCTGTTCGGCCAGGCTTCGTGGCGCGAGTCGGCGATCCCGTTGTCCCGCATCGGGGCGCCGCGGTGGGCGGGCACCGGCGCGTGGGACCGCCGCAAGCCGCTGGAAGCCGACGTCCGGTTCGACTCGTCCGGGGGGTGGTGAACGTGCGCAGCCAGCGCGTTTCCGTGCGGAACGTGGCCGACCTCGCGCGGGCCGGCTTCGAGATCGCGCGGCAGCCGGTGACCAAAGTGGACTTCGAGGTGCACCACGCGCTGGCCCGCCACGGCTACCTGCTCGACCTCGTGTCCGCGGACGCCGACAGCGGGGTCTTCCTCGAGACGCTGTGCTCGGCCACGAACGGCACCGGCGTCGTGATCGGCACCCACACTCGCAAACCCCTGGACGGCACCGAAGCCGTGGAGCACAACGACGGCAGGCGGCCCGCGGAACGCCCGGAGGAGAACGCGGGCGGCTGGGTCTTCCGCCAGACGACCTCGCCCAACCCGACGTTCATCTACGAGTCCGCCCAGACCTTCGAAGGCCTGATCGCGATCGACCCGGGCGCGCGCGAGGTGTGCGAGTGGCACGGGCTGGCGGTCCGCGACCTGGTGCGGGAGATCTCCGACGCGGCGTCGGCGCTGATCGACGCGCCGCTGCTGTCGCTGCAGTGCCCGGCCCAGCTGCCGACGATCGTGAAGACCCGCAACCACGACCTGCGCACCCGCAAGGAGGTGGCGCCGCCCTGCTCGTCGCTGGCGGTCCGGTTCGCGATCGCGCTGCGGGACGTGTCCGCGGCCGCGCGGTTCGAGCTGGCCGACCGGTTCCGGGAGCTGTGCGAGAAGCACGGGTACAGCTTCTGGCTGGCGGACACGCGGCCGGGGCACCGGCAGGGCAACTGGTTCGAGGTCTACCACGCCGACGGCGAGTTTTCCCCGCTGTACAAGGGCGACCTGCGGTCCCGCCAGCGGATCGGCACGTGCCTGCCGGTGACGTTCGTCGGGCCGGCGCGGATCGGCTCCACGCACGCGATCGCCTCGTTCCTGCAACGGTACCCGCGGGTGGGGGTGGTCGGCTGCGCGGGAACGACGCTGTCGGACGTGGCGTTCGTCCACCTGCAGCTGTCGGTGCAGGGCGTGGCCGCCGACCGGCTCAACCGCATCCTGACGAAGCTGCTCGGGGAATCGTCGACCCCGGCCCGGCCGCACAAGCTGCTGCGCGAGCTGTTCAAGCGGCTCGGGCTGCCCCCGGACCCGGAGGAGACGAGGGCGTCGCTCGCGGACCCGACGGCGGACTACCAGACGTTCGCGGGCCCGGCGCTGCCGTACCGGCCGTACCAGATGCCGGAGAGCATGGCGGTGTGGGTGTCGTGGGAGATCG
Organism: Amycolatopsis sp. NPDC003865; assembly: GCF_053605345.1. NCBI lineage: Bacteria > Bacillati > Actinomycetota > Actinomycetes > Pseudonocardiales > Pseudonocardiaceae > Amycolatopsis > Amycolatopsis sp. NPDC003865. Next base: position 294,885 of record NZ_JBSGJA010000001.1, read on the forward strand.
CCCGCCAGCACCGCGGGCTGGCGGCACCGCTGGAGTGCCTGTACCGGGCGCTGGCCCAGGTGGCGTCGGCGGACGAGCTCGCCACGGTCGAGTACCTGATCTGCCGGGCGACGGAGCAGTCGGTGGTCCGGGGCAAGGCGAAACTGGCGGTGCCGAAGTCGGTCTTGAAGCAGTTCACGGGGGGCGGGGTGGAGCTGCCGGCGGCCAAGCTGTGCGCGTCGCTGGAGGAGGCGTGGAAGGCCCAGGTGGACCGGTCCGGTGTGGACGGGGTGAGCGAGTTGACGGTGGCGTGGCGCGAGTCGTGGCTCGGCCACTGGACGTACTCGTGACCGTCACAGGGTGAGCACCACCTTGCCGTGGACGTGGCGCCCCGCCTGCAGCTCCACCGCCTCGCGCACCCGCTCGAGCGGGAACGTCGCCGCGATCGGTACCACGATCTCCCCTGTCGCGATCGCGTCCGTGAGCCGCTTCAGCTCGGCCGGTCCCGCGTCGATGCCGCCGGTCGCGCGGACTCCGCCCGGCGGGTTCGGACCCGCTGCGACCGTCGAGATCCGGGACGGCGGCACCCCCAGCGACAACGCCGCCGAGGCCGTCTCCGTGCCGAACAAGTCCGTCGCCGCCGTGACTCCCGACTTCCGGACCCGGTCCGCCAGGCCGGGGCCGTACTCCACCGGCTCCGCGCCCAGGCCGCGCAGGAACTCGAACGTGCCCCGGGAAGCCGTTCCGATCACCCGCGCCCCCGCCAGGCGCGCCAGCTGGACCGCGAACACCCCCACCCCGCCCGCCGCGCCGCCGATCAAGATCGTGTCACCCCGGCTCAGGCCGATCGCCGACAACGCCGCCGAAGCGGTCAGGCCGGCCACCGGCACCGTCGCCGCCACCAGGTCCGTGATGCCGTCGGGCGTCGGCCAGAGCGTCTCCGCCGGTGTCCGCACCACCGCGAAGTCCGCCGCCGCCGCGGCCATCACGCCGCCGAACACGCGCTGGCCCACCGAGAAACCCGTCGCGCCGTGGCCCACCTCGTCGACCACCCCGGCCAGGTCGTAGCCGAACCCCGCGGGCACCGTGACGCCGAACCGCGCCGCCAGATCCGGGTGCGTCGCCAGGCCCCAGTCCATCGGGTTCAGGCCGGCCGCCGCCACGCGGACGCGGATCTCGCCCGGTCCCGCGTGCGGCTCCGGCACCTCGCGCACCTCCAGGATTTCGGGACCGCCGAACTCTTCGTAAACCACCGCACGGCTCATGAGCCACCTCCGCTTGACGGGACTTGGTCCCATCACCGTACACGCAGTGACGGGACCATGTCCCGTACACTCGGGGCATGGCCCGCTGGCAACCCCACGCCCCGGAGCGGCTCGTCGACGCCGCGCTCGACCTGTTCGAGGAACGCGGCTACGAAAACACCACCGTGATCGAGATCGCCGAACGCGCGGGGCTGACGAAGAGCACCTTCTTCCGGCACTTCCCGGACAAGCGCGAAGTCCTCTTCGGCGGCGACACGATGGCCGAGCTCCTCGCCGGCGGCATCGCCGACGCGCCCGCCACCGCCACCCCGCTCGAAGCCGTGGCCCACGCCCTCGACACCGTCGGCCGGGAAGCCTTCACCCCCGGGCGCCGCGAGTTCGGCACCCGGCGCCGGGCCGTCATCGCCGCCAACCCCGAACTGCGGGAACGCGAAGCGCTGAAGGGGCTCGGGCTCACCGCGGCGATGGCCGAAGCCCTCGGACGCCGTGGGGTGCCCGACCCAACCGCCCGCGTGGCCGCCCAGCTCGGCGCGCTCGTCATGGCGCTCGCCTACGAACGGTGGTGCGACCCCGCCGAAGAAACCGCCTTCGGCGAGGCCGCACGAGACGCCCTCCGGGAAGTGCGGGCCGCTACAGCAGCTTCCTGACGTCACCGGCCCGGGCGCCGGCGGTCGGCGCGCCGCCGATGTCCGACTCGATCGCCGCCGTCACGATGCGGTTGCGGTCGCCCGAGGAGAGCACTCCGTTGCCGACCAGCTCCTGGGTCACCGCTTTCACGTGCTTGACGAACCGGTCGTGCGACGCGTACTCCGCGTTCTCGTCGATGATGTCGTTGATCGTGCAGCCGTTGCCGGTGTCGATGTTCACGACCTGGCTGTCGATCTCCCCGATCACCACGGTCTCGCGGGTGTCGGAAACCGGGCAGGCGTCCGGTGGCGGCGGGGCCGCGACCACCGTGAACGTCCCCGGCGCCTCCGCCGAGACGTTCCCGGCGACGTCCGTGGCCCGGGCCCGCACGGTGTGCTCGCCCAGCGCGGTCAGCACCACCGGCGCGGTGTACCGCGTCCACGCCCCACCGTCCACTTCGTACTCGATCGACGCGACACCGGACTCGGTGTCGACGGCGGTCAGCGTCACGGTCGCCTTGCCGACGAAGTCCCAGTTGCCGTCCTGGTCGCCGGTCACCGCCATGGAGATCACCGGTGCGGTCGTGTCCCCGCCCGCGACCACGGTGAACGCCACGCTGCCCTCCGCGGACGCGTTGCCGGCGACGTCCCGGGCCCGGTAGGCCACCGTGTGCGCCCCCGCCGCGGAGACCTGGACCGGCGCGGAGTACGCCGTCCACGCTCCACCATCCACTTCGTACTCCACGGCGGCGACACCCGAACCGGTGTCGGCAGCCGTCACCGTGACCGTCGCCCTGCCGACGTAGTTGCCGTCCGCGTCCTGGGTCCCGGCCACGGACGCCGACACGGTCGGCGCCGTCGTGTCGCGTTTGACCACCGTGAAGCTCGACATGCCCTCCGGGGACGTGTTGCCGGCGGCATCGGTCGCCCGGAAGTGGACCATGTGCGCGCCCGCCCCGGTCACCGCGACCGGTGCCGAATACGGGGTCCACGCACCGCCGTCGAGCTGGTACTCCACCGATGCGACGGCGGAGTCCGCGTCGGTCGCCGTCAACGTGACCGTGGCGGCGTCGAGGTAGTTGCCCGCCGAGTCACGGTCACCGGAGAGGGACGCGGTCACCGTGGGCGGCGACGTGTCCCCTTGCCCCTCGACGACGGTGAAGTGCGCCATCCCCTCCGGGGACGTGTTCCCGGCGATGTCGGTCGCCCGGTAGTGCAGCATGTGCATCCCCACGGCGGAAACCACGACCGGCGCCGAGTAGGCGGTCCACGTGCCGCCGTCGAGCTGGTACTCGACCGACGCCACGCCGGAGCCCGCGTCGGTGGCCGACAGCGTGACCGTCGCCGACTCGATGTAGTCGCCGGACGGATCCTGCTCGCCCGCCACCGCGGCCGTCACCGTCGGCGCGGTGGTGTCCCCGCCGCCGTCGGAGACGACGAACTCCCCCACCATCGCCGTGTGGCCGGGGATCGTGCAGAAGTACCGGTACTTGCCCGGTGTGAGGGTCACGGTCGCTTCGTGCCGCCCGTTCTGCGGGTCGAACGGGTTGGCCAGGATGTTGAGCGAGACGTCGTGGTTGTAGCCCGGCGTCGAGGTGTCGAACGTGAGGGTGTGCGACATCCCCGTCGTGTTGCCGGTGGCTTCGCTGTTCTCGAAGACGATGGTGGTCTCACCGGGCAGGGCTCCGGTGGGCGCGGACGCGTAGGCGGTGGTGCTGTTGTTCCCGGTCCAGGTCAGCGTCTGGACCGGCGCCGCCAGCGCCGCCGCCGGGCCGGCCAGGCCGAGCACCGCCAGCAGGACGGCCAGCAGCACGGCCATCGGTCGTGGGGACATCGCGGGAAACCTTCCTGGGAGGGAAGGGGGCCGGACGCGCGCCCGGCCCCCTTCGCGCTACAGCTGCCGCACCCGGATGTTGCGGAACTCGATCAGGTCGTTGTCGCTGTGGTTCTGCAGCCCGATGAACCCGCTGACGAACTGCCGCAGGTCGGTCGGCGGGTCACCCGCGCGCGACGACTGCTGGCCGGGCGTGTTGTCGAACTCGTTGATCACCACGCCGTTGCGGATCATCGTGTAGTGCTGCCCGACGACCTTGATCTCGTACTCGTTCCACGTTCCCTTCGGCCGCGCACCCGCCTGGTCGAGCGGGCGCGGGTCGAAGTTGTAGACCGACCCGGTCTTCTGCGGCTCACCGGTGTCGCCGTCGTAGATCTGGATCTCGTGGCCGCAGTAGATGGCCACCCAGGCCTGCGAGTCCCGTGCCGACCCGACCGTGCCGCAGCTGCCCGGCGGCCGCTGGTCCAGTGGCGTCCGCGGATCCGGGAACCGGACGAACACGCCGCTGTTGGCCCGGAACCCGTCCGGGGCGATGTCCTTGAACTGCACCTTCACGGAGAAGTTCCCGAACTGCCGCTGGGCGTACCAGAGCATGCCCAGCCCGCCGGCCGAGCGGATCGACCCGTCGGGCTGCAACGTGAACTGTCCCGACGGTGCCTGCTCCCAGGCCCGTAGCGACGCCGCCGTGCCGTCGAACAGCGCCTCGTAGCCCGTCGTGCCCGCCTTCCCGATCGGCGACGCTTCGGCCGCCGCGTTCAGCTCGGCCACCTCGGAGTCGTTCAGCACCCCGAGGTCGGACAGCGTCTCGGTGGCCTGCTCGACGTGGTTGACGAACGCCGCGTGGGTGGTCCACACGCCTTCGTCGTCGAGGAAGTCGTCCACCGTGCAGCCACCGCCGGCGTTGCGGTTGACCACCTTCGTGATGGTGTCGCCCAGCGTCACCACCGGGCTCGGGTCGGCCACCACGCAGCCGACGTTCACCGAGGTCCGGGTGGTCACCGCTTCGCCGTCCGCGTAGGTCACGGTCAGCTTGGCGGTGTAGATCCCGGTCCGCGGGTAGGTGTGCCGCGGGTCGGCCTGGGTGGACACCGAGCCGTCGCCGAACTCCCAGCGGTAGGACACACCACCGGACTTCGACCCGGTGAACGCCGCCGTCAGCGCCTTGTTCTGCACCATCGTCGACGCCGCCGCCGGGGCGGGAGTCGCCGCGCCACCCGTGTAGCTGATCTTCAGCAGCTTCTGGTTGGCGTCCAGGGAGAAGAACCCGTTGCCGTAGTCGAGCACGTACAGCGCGCCGTCCGGCCCGAACTTGGCGTCCATCCAGCTCTGCACCCGCGTGTCCCCCGAGCCGCCCGGGATGATCTGCCGGAACGTCTCGGCGAACACCGGCGGCTGGTGCGTCGGCACGCCCGCCGGGTCGACGGTCACCGCGACCCGGTTCTGCGCGTTCGACTCGTCGCCGATGAACCACTTGTTGTCCCAGTACGCCGGCCACGCGACGCCGCTGTTCGTGTTGACCAGCGAACGGTGGTACGTCGGCCCGGACATGACCGCCTGGCCGCCGCCCCGCAGGTACGGCTGGGTGTAGGTGGCGTCCGCCGCGACGTACGTCGGGATGGACGAGCCCGGCCGCTTCGGGAAGACCGGGCCACCGCCGTCGGGCGAGTACCAGATCATGTTGTCCTTGATCGGCGGCAGGTTCACCAGGCCGGTGTTGCGCGGCGAGGTGTTCACCGGGTTGTCGCAGTCGTACCAGCCGGTCAGCTCGGCGGCGTTGGTGCTGCTGCGGTCGCGGTAGGGCTGCCGGTTGCCCATGCAGTACGGCCAGCCGTGGTTGCCCGCCTCGGTGATGATGGTCGCCGTCTCGTACTTCGCCGGGCCCAGCTCCGGGCTCGGCGAGGACGCGTCGGGGCCGACCCAGCCCGCGGTCATCCAGTTGTGCACCGGGTCGATCTGCAGCCGCGAGATGTTGCGGACGCCCATCACGTAGATCTCCGGGCGCGTCTTGTCCGCCGGCCCGTTCGGGAACAGGTTGCCCTGCGGGATGGTGTAGGTCCCGTTCGGCTCCGGGTGGATGCGCAGGATCTTGCCGTCCAGGTCGTTGGTGTTGCCCGCCGTGCGGCGCGCGTCCTGGAAGGAGATGCCCTTGTAGTCCAGCGTCCAGTTGTTGCCGGAGTAGCCGTTCGAGCCGCCCGAGGAGTTGTTGTCCCCGGAGCCGATGTAGAGGTTGCCGTCCTTGTCGAACGCCATGCCGCCGCCGGCGTGGCAGCAGCTGTGGATCTGCACGTCCCAGGACAGCAGGTCCTTGCGCGTGGCCTGGTCGAGGGTCTGCGCGGTGAGGTTGTAGGTGAACCGCGAGACCGTCCGCTTGCCGATCCGCTTGTCGCGGTCGATCGACTCGTGCGGCATCCAGTAGGCGTACATGTAGCCGTTCTCGGCGAACTTCGGGTCCAGCGTCAGCCCGAGCAGGCCCTCTTCGTTCTTGACCAGCTCGTCGCCGCTGCCCCGGTTGCCCATCACGCGCAACGTCGTCAGCAGCTTGGGCTTCTTGGTGACCGGGTCCCACTGGTGGATCGTGCCGCAGCCGAGGCCGACGTTCGGGTCGTCCCAGCTGACGACCGGGCCGGTCGGGCAGGCGGCCTTGCCGATGTAGAACACCTTGCCGTCCGGGGCGATGGTCAGCCCGTGCGGCTCGCCGATCTGGTCGAGCTGCCCGGCCGCGTTCTTGCCGGTCAGCCGCTCGACCTTGTAGTTCGCGGCGATGCCGGCCTGGCAGTCGCCGCGCACCATGCCGGTCGTCCAGCGCAGCGCGCCGAGCAGGTGCTTGCGGAACTGGTCCTCACCGTAGGAGCCCTCGGTGCGGCCCATGCCGGTGTAGAAGGAGCGGCCGCCGTCGTAGTCGCGGCACCACGAGATCGGGTGGAACGCGCCGTTCGCGCCGACCCCCGGGTTGTAGCCCTTCTCTTCGACCTGCGCGACGGTGTGGACGGTGCCGACCGGATTGGTCTCCCAGTTGAGCCACCGGTCGGTGCGCGTCCAGTTCTGCGGCAGCCCGGCGGTGGCCGGGTGCTGCGCGTCGAGGACGTCGACGACGGCCTGCTGCGGCGCCGGCTCGGGCGGCGGCGGGGTCGTCGAGGTGTCCTTGAACAGCTTGAGGTCGGCGAGCTGGATGAGCGGCTCACCCGAGTTCGCGGTGATGTTCAGCCGGTAGTTCGGGTACACCGTCGTGTTGGTGAAGGTGAACGTCCGGGTCTGGAACCGTTCTCCGAACACCTCGTTGGTGCGCGTGTCCAGGTCGACCCAGGTGCTCCCGTCGGCGGACCCCTGCAGGGTCCAGTTCTTCGGGTCGCGGCCGGGGAAGTCGTTGGCCGACACCAGCGAGTAGCTGCTGACCGCGACCGGCGTGGCCATCTTGTAGGCCGCCCAGCCGGTGTTGGCGAACGTCAGCCACTTCGTGTTTTCGTTGTTGTCGGCCAGCTTCTCCTTGGTTTCGTTCGGCGGGTTCTCCGCGCTCGCGGTCACCGACGCCACCGCTTCGGGCGTCGGGCGCGCGCCGACCGGGCGAGCCCCGATCAGGCCGGTGAACCACTGGGACGAGTCCTGCGCGCGGGCGGCGTCGGAGATGCCGAGGAAACCACCACCCGCCTTCATGTACGCCTGCAGCGCGCCTTCCTGCTCACGGCTGAGCGTGACGCCCTGCGCGGACAGGTAGACGACCCCGCGGTACTTCGCGAGGTTGGCGTTGGTGAACACGGCGGGGTCCGAGGACGCCGTCACCGTGATGCCGTTGTCCGTGCCCAGCCGCGCGATCGCGTCGGCCCCGCGCAGCACCGGGTCCTTCTGATCCGCCGCCGCGCCGTGGAAGACCAGCACGTTGACGGGCACGTTCACCGCGGCGGGCGCGGCCTGCGCCACCGGCATCGTGATCAGCGGGGCCCCGGCCGCGAGGACCGAGCCGATGGCGAGCACGAGCGCCCCGCGCTTTCCGAACCACCGTTTTCTCATAGCTCCCGTCCTCATGCGTGCGTCCGTCCATCGGGGCTCATGTCGTGCCCGGAGTGGTCATGCAGCTTGAACCGGTCGATCGCTTCCTGCGCTCCCTCGGGGAGGCTGCCGTCGGGGTTGCGGACCAGGAACAGGCCCACCATCCCGCCGTCGGAGTGGGTCTGGACGTGGCAGTGGTACATCCACGCCCCCGGCCCGACGCCCTCGCCGGCGATCACCTGGAAGCCGAACGAGCTACCGGGGTCGAGGTTCTTGTTGTCGACGATGGCAGCGTTGTCAGCGGCGCTGCTGAGCATCCCGGTGCGGGTGTCGGCCCAGCGGTGGGCGTGGAGGTGGAACGTGTGCGGCAGGCTGCCGTACCCGATGCACACCCATTCGACGCGCTCGCCGAGCCGCGCCTCGAGGATCGGCGTGTCGGGCGCCATCTTGTGGTTGATCATCATCTCGTTGAACACGACGGTGTACTGCCTGCTCGGCAGCAGGTCGCCGCGCTTGCGCACGATGAGCCCGCCGTAGAGGCCGCGCGCGAGCCCCGCGGTGCCGTGGTCGGTGCCCATCGCGTGGTCGTGGTAGTGCCAGTAGCCGGCGTTGCCCGGCATCCAGAACCCGCTGCCGGTGTCGTAGCGGGCGCGTGTCTTCCAGGTGTAGGTGCGGGTTTCGCCCGGCTTGTTGAACGACGCGTTGAGCGGGGCGCCGTCGGAGCCGGTGTCGTAGTTGACGCCGTGCGGGTGGATCGACAGCCGCTGGTCGGTCCGGTTGACCAGTTCGATCTCGAGGGTGTCGCCCTCGTAGATCTCCAGCAGCGGCCCCGGGATCGTGGCCTTGCCCGGCTCGAGGCCGTAGCCGTAGAGGCCGCCGGGCAGGGCTTCGGCGTAGATCGTGATCTGGCGGGTCAGGCCCGCCGCGTAGGCCGAGTCGGCCATCCCGACCGCGGGCACGAGGACGCCCGCGGCGGTTCCGGCCAGCATCGACCGACGTGACACTCGCATGCGAAATCCCCCGGGGTCTCAGAAACGCACGGTGCGGAGGTACTCGAAGCCGACCTTCGCGGTGTTGAGCGGGTCGGCCGGCTGGTCGTGCTCGACGATGTACTCGCCGATGGTGTGGCAGGACGCGGCGAAGATGCGCGGGAAGTCGATGACACCCGTGCCCGGGTCGACCATCTGCCCGTCCGCGGTCCGGTCCTTCACGTGGTACTGCCTCACGCGCGGGTAGTTGCGGCGGAACAGCTCGACCGGGTCCGCGCCGCCGTTCACCGCCCAGAACAGGTCGATCTCCAGGTGCACGAGCCGCTTGTCCGTCTTCGCGGTGAGCACGTCGTAGGGCACGACGCCGCCGATCGGGGCGAACTCGTGGTCGTGGTTGTGGTAGCCGAGCTTCAGCCCGGCCTTATTGAACGCGACCGCGGCGGTGTTCATCCGGCCCGCGAAGGCTTCCCACTCGGCGATGGTGCCGAAGTTCGCGTAGGGCACCACGACGGAGCGGTTGCCGAGGACCTTCGCGTCGGCGATCGCCTGGTTCAGGTCACCGTCGATGCCGACGTGCGTCGAGGAGGCCTCGAGGTGGCACCGGTCGAGGATGGCGCGGAACTCGGTGGCGCTGCGGCCGTACGTCCCGGCCAGCTCGACCTTCCGGTAGCCGATGTCCGCCAGCGCGGACAGCGTGCCTTCGGGGTCGTTCTGCAGCAGGGACCGCAGGGAGTAGAGCTGGATGCTGATCTTGTCGAGCGGCACGCGGCGGCGAGCCGGGGAGGCGGCCGCGGTGCCGGGCAACGCGATGGCCGCGGCCCCCACGGTGAGGGCCGCTGTCGCCACGTTCAGGAACTTGCGTCGGGAGTAGTCTTCTGGCAGGTCACCGCACATGGAACTCCCTCATCTCTGGTTGCTGAAAGCCGCGTCGAAAGCCGCCGACGGCTGGTCGAACAGGTGCTCGCGCAGGTACTTCACCGCCTCCGCCGCGCCCCGGAGCCGGTCCATCCCGGCGTCTTCCCACTCCACCGAGATCGGGCCGGTGTAGCCGATCGAGTTCAGCGCCCGGAAGCAGTCCTCCCAGGGCACGTCGCCGTGGCCGACGGACACGAAGTCCCAGCCCCGCCGCGGATCCGCCCAGGCCAGGTGCGAGCCGAGCCGTCCGTTGCGGCCGTCGAAGCGCTTTCTCGTGTCCTTGCAGTCGACGTGGTAAATCCGGTCGGCGAAGTCGAGGATGAACCCGACCGGGTCGAGGTCCTGCCACACGAAGTGCGACGGGTCCCAGTTCAGCCCGAACGCCGGCCGGTGGTCGACGGCTTCGAGCGCGCGCTTGGTCGTCCAGTAGTCGTAGGCGATCTCCGACGGGTGGACCTCGTGCGCGAACCGGACGCCGACCTCGTCGAAGACGTCCAGGATCGGGTTCCACCGGCGGGCGAAGTCCGCGTAACCGTCATCGATGTCATCGCGCGTGACCGGCGGAAACATCGCCACGTACTTCCAGATCTTCGACCCCGTGAAGCCGATGACGGTGTCCACGCCGAGCTTCGCCGCCGCCCGCGCGGTGTCGGCCATTTCGGCCGCCGCCCGCTGCCGGACGCCTTCCGGTTCGCCGTCGCCCCAGATGCGGGACGGGAGGATCGCGCGGTGCCGGGCGTCGATCGGGTCGTCGCAGACGGCCTGCCCGACGAGGTGGTTCGAGATCGCCCACACCTTGAGCCCGTGCTCGGCGAGCAACGCCAGCCGCGCGGGCACGTAGTCCTCTTCGGACAGCGCGCGGTCCACTTCGAAGTGGTCGCCCGAGCAAGCGATTTCCAGGCCGTCGTACCCCCAGTCGGCGGCCAGCTTGCAGACCTCGGTGAACGGCAGGTCCGCCCACTGGCCGGTGAACAACGTGACGGGACGGCTCATTTCGGTTCCTCCACCGCGGTCCAGGCCGCCTGCGCGGCCGCGCTCTTCTCGACGGCGTCCAGCACGCGCTGGACGCGCAGGCCGTCGTCGAAGCTCGGTGCGGGGTCGGTGCCCGCGCCGATGGCGTCCAGCAGGTCGGCGACCTCGTGCGTGAACGTGTGCTCGTAGCCGAGCAGGTGCCCCGGCGGCCACCACACGCCGACGTACGGGTGGTCGGGCTCGGTGACGAGGATCCGGCGGAACCCGGCTTCGGTCCCGCCGCCCTCGTACCACTGGAGCTCGTTCATCGACTCGAAGTCGAACGCCAAGCTGGCTTTCGAGCCGTTGATCTCCAGCCGCATGGCGTTCTTGCGGCCGAGCGCGAACCGCGTCGCTTCGAAGGTCGCCACGGCTCCCCCGGACAGCCGGGCCAGGAACAACGCGGTGTCGTCGACCGTCACGTCGTCCGTGCCGCCGGTTTCGGACGGCCGCTGCTTGACGAAGGTGTTCGTCAAGGCCGAGACGCCGGTGATCAGGTCTCCGGTGACGAACTGGGCCGCGTCGACGATGTGCGCGCCCAGATCGCCGAGCGCGCCCGACCCGGCGGACTCCTTGCGCAGCCGCCAGGTCATCGGCGCCCGCGGGTCCGACAGCCAGTCCTGCAGGTACACCGACCGGATGTGCCGGATCTCGCCGAGTGCCCCGCTCGCCACGAGTTTCCTGGCGTGCGCGAGCGCGGGCACCCGGCGGTAGTTGAACGCGACCATGGCCCGGACCCCGCGGTCCCGGGCCCGCCGCGCCGCCTCGGCCATCGCCTCGGCTTCCGCGACCGAGTTGGCCAGGGGTTTCTCGCACAGCACGTGCTTGCCGGCCTCCAGCGCGGCGATCGCGATCTCCGCATGGCTGTCCCCCGGGGTGCAGACGTCGACCAGGCCGACGTCGTCCCGCGCGACGAGCTTCCGCCAGTCGGTTTCGACGTCCTCCCAGCCGAACTTCGCCGCGGCGGCCTTGGCCCGGGCCTCGTCCCGGCCGCCGAGGACGGCGAGTCGCGGCACCAGCGGTGGATCGAAGAACCGGTGGACGCTGCGCCAGGCGTGCGAATGCACCGCACCCATGAACGCGTGGCCGACCATGCCGATCCCGATGGTTTCCCGTGCCGGGCTCATACCCCTCCTTGGTTTGCTGGGAAAACGGTCAGGAGTCGAAGCCGACGTCGAGGTACTGGTCGACGTTCTCCTTCGTGACCACGGCCGAGTACGTGGTGATCTCGGCCGGGATGTCGTGCTCGGCCAGGTCGCCGATCCCCTTCTGCTGCCCGAGCAGGCGCGCGAGGGCCACCGCCGTCGAGGCCATCGACGGGCTGTAGAGCACGGTCGCCTTGATCGGCGAGGAGTCGGCCTTGATCAGGTTCATCATGTTCTTCGAGCCGGCGCCGCCGACCATGATGAACTCCTTGCGGCCCGCGGTGTCGATCGCGGCGTTGACGCCGATGCCCTGGTCGTCGTCGTGGTTCCACAGCGCGTCCAGCTTGGGCGCGCCCTGCAGCAGGTTCGCCGTCTGCTGCTCGCCCGACTCCGAGGTGAACTGCGCCGACACGCGCGGCCCGACCTGGAACCCGGCCCGCCCCAGCGCGTCCTTGAAGCCCTTGCTGCGTTCCTGGGTCAGCGGCAGCGAGTCGATCCCGGCGACCTCGCCGATGACCGGGTTCGCGACGTTCTTCTTCTTGAGCTCCGCGGCGATGTAGTTGCCCGCGTTGACGCCCATCCGATAGTTGTCGCCGCCGATCCAGGTTCTATAGGCCAGGGGCGTGTCGAAGACGCGGTCGAGGTTGATCACCGGGATGCCCGCGTCCATCGCCTGCTGGCCGACCGCGGTGAGCGCCTTGCCGTCGAACGGCAGGATCACCAGCACGTCGACCTTGGCGTTGATCAGCGTCTCCACCTGGGAGATCTGCTGGTTGACGTCGTTGGTGCCCTCGGTGGCGTCGAACTTCACCTCGCTGAACTTCTGCGCCTGCGCCTTGGCGTTCTTGGTGATCGCCGCGATCCAGCCGTGGTCGGCCGCGGGCGCGGAGAAGCCGATGGTGACCGGCTTGCCGGGCTGGGCGTTGGAGCCCGCGTTGGCGACCGGCGCGTTCGACTCCGAGTTCGCGGGCGTGTTCGACGTGCAGCCGGCCAGCAGCGCACCCGCGCCGACGGCGGCCCCGCCCAGCAGGAATCCCCGGCGGCCGAGGAAGGGTTGTTCGGTCATGACGGCCTCCATCGGTGGTTACTGACTACCGGTCCTGGCTTTCCTGGCCCGGAACTGCAAGAGCACGGCGAGCACGATGATCACGCCCTTGGCGATGTTCTGGATGTCGGTGTCCAGGTTGTTGAGCGTGAAGATGTTCGACAGCACCGTGAAGATCAGCACGCCGATGAGCGTGCCGATGAGCGAGCCGCGGCCGCCGGTCAGCAGCGTGCCGCCGATGACCACAGCCGCGATCGCGTCGAGCTCGTAGAACATGCCGTTGGTCGACGCGCCCGCCGTCGTCCGCGCGACGACCATGAGCGCGGCGATCCCGCAGCACAGCCCGGCCACGCCGTAGACGAGCGCGAGGTGCCGCTTGACGTTGATACCCGCCAGCCGGGACGCCTCGGCGTTGCCGCCGACCGCGTAGGTCCGGCGGCCGAACGTCGTGCGGTTGAGCACGACCCAGCCGACCGCGAACACCAGCGCGAACAGCCAGATCAGCGTCGGGATGCCGAGGAAACCGCCGCGGAAGAAGGCCAGGAAGTCCTGGTCGGCCACGACCTGGGTGCGCCGGCCGCTGATCCGCTCGGCGAGCCCGCGTGCCGACACGTACATCGCGAGCGTCGCGATGAAGGGCACGACCTTGCCGTAGGCCACGAGGACGCCGTTGATCAGCCCGCAGCCGAGGCCGACGGCGAGTCCACAGAGGACCATCACCCACGGCCCGTACGACTGCGTGGCCAGCGTCGTGAGCCAGACGCCGGCGAGACCGACCATCGAGCCGACGGACAGGTCGATGCCGCCGCTGATGATCACGAACGTCATCCCGACGCTGACCACCCCGATCGCGGCGGCCAGCCGCAGGATCGTCGAGATGTTGCTTTCGGTGAAGAACAGCTCGGGCCGGGTGAACTGGCCGACCAGGCACAGCACGACGAGCACGCCGGCCAGGCCGAGCAGCCGCGGGTCGGCGGAGAAGGAGAACCGCCGCTTCCGTTCGGCGGGAAGCGCTTCCTGTGGCGGTGCTTGCGTTTCGGTCATGCCGCGCTCCCCTCGAGAATCACGTCGAGCACCTCGGCCTCGGTCAGCCCGGCCGAGCGCCGGTCGGCGAGGACGCGGCCCTCGCGCAGCACCAGCACCCGGTCGGACAGCCCGAGCACCTCGGGGATCTCACTGGACACCAGCACGATCGCCACGCCGGTCGCGGCCAGCTCGTCGATCAGCCGGTACAGCTCGGCGCGGGCACCGACGTCGACGCCGCGCGTCGGCTCGTCGAGCAGCAGCACCCGGCACCCGCGGACCAGCCACCGCGCGAGCACGGCCTTCTGCTGGTTGCCGCCGGACAGCGTGCGCACGATCCGCCGCGGGTCGGCGGGCCGCAGGTCGAGGCGGCGCAGGCTCGCACCGGCGTCGTCGAGTTCCTTCGCGCGCTCGGTGAAGCCGAGCTTGGCGTAGCGGCCGAGGCTCGCCAGCGTCACGTTGTGCACCACCGGCAGGTCCAGCAGCAGGCCCTGGCTCTTGCGTTCCTCGGGCGCGAGCCCGATCCCGGCCTTGACGGCGGCCCGGACGTTGCCGGTGCCGAGCGGTTTCCCCTGCACGGTGATGGTTCCGGAGTCGGCCTTGCGCGCGCCGAAGATCGTCTCGAGCAGCTCGCTGCGGCCCGAACCGACGAGTCCGGCGATGCCGACGACCTCACCCGCGTGGACGGTGAAGCTCACGTCCTCGAACTCGCCCGGCCGGGAGAGGTGCTCGACTTCGAGGGCCGTCTCCGGCCGGGCGTGGCCGTCGTGACGCGGCCCGAAGACCGTCTCCACCTTGCGGCCGGCCATCAGCGCGACCAGGTCGGCGGTCGGCGTCGCGCGGGCGTCGAGGCCGGTGCCGACGGTCCGGCCGTCCTTGAGCACCGTCACCCGGTGCCCGATCCGGCGCAGCTCCTCGAGCCGGTGGGAGATGTAGACGACCGCGACGCCGGCCGCGGTCAGCTCGCCGACGATCCGGAAGAGGTTGTCGACTTCCTCGCCGGCGAGAGCGGCGGTCGGCTCGTCCATCACGAGCAGGCGGGCGTCGTGGGCGAGCGCGCGGGCCATCGAGACGAGCTGCTGCCCGGCGGCGGACAGCTTGCCGACCTCGGTCGAGGGCCGGATGCCGGGGTGGCCGAGCCGGGCCATCAGGCGGGCGGCCTCGTCGCGGGCCTGCGAGATGCGCGTGAAGCCGAAGCGGGCGCGTTCGTGGCCGAGGAAGATGTTGTCGGCCACCGAAAGGCCGGGCACCAGGTCGAGTTCCTGGTACATGGTGGCGATGCCCAGGCGCAGGGCGTCGACCGGCGAGCCGAGCGTGACGGGTTCGCCCTGCCAGGTGAGCTCGCCGGTGTCGGGCTGGTGCGCGCCGGCGAGGACCTTGATGAGCGTCGACTTGCCGGCGCCGTTCTGCCCGAGCAGGCAGTGCACCTCGCCCGGTTCGACGTCGAGGTCGACGCCGTCGAGCGCGCGGACGCCGGGGAAGGTCTTCACGATCCCGCGGACGGACAGCAGGGTCATACCGTGGCCTCCTCGACGAGCGTCGGGTTCGCGAACAGCCGTTCGGCGGCCAGGTGCGCGGCGCCCCGCAGCGGAGCGCCCAGGCCGAGCCGGGACGGCACGATCCGGGCGTGGCCCAGCGGCCGGGCGGCGAGCTCGACGCGGACCGGTTCCACCAGCCAGTCCCCGAGCTCGGCGAAGTAGCCGCCGAGCACGACGACGTCCGGGTCGAGGACGTCGACCACAGTGGACAGTGCGACGCCGAGGGCGACGCCGAGTTCGTGGACCGCCGTGGCCGCGCGCTGGTCGCCGAGCCGGACGCGCTGCGTCAGCAGGGCGACGCGGCCGCCGACGCCGAGGCCGGGGTCGTGCAGCGGGTCGCCGGGCGCGGCCGCCGCGCGCAGGACCGCGGCCAGGTTCGCCTTCGTCTGCAGGCAGCCGGTCCGGCCGCAGGAGCAGCGTTCGCCGGAGGGGTCGACGGCGATGTGCCCGACCTCGCCCGCGAAGCCGCGCGCGCCGCGCAGGACGGCGCCGCCGGAGACGAGTCCCCCGCCGACGGCGGTGCCGCCGCTGAGGTAGAACAGCTCGCTCCCGGCCCCGTCGACGGCCTCGGCGAGCGCGCCGAGGTTGGCGTCGTTGTCGACGGCGACGGCCTCGGCGGGCAGGCCCAGCCGGGCGGCCATCAGGCCGGCGATCTCGGCGTCGCGCCAGCGCAGGGCCGGGGCGAGCCGCAGCACGGCGGCGGCCGAGTCGACCAGCCCGGGCACCGAGACGGCGACCCCGACCGGGGTACCGGGCAGCACCTGATGGGCGAGGTGGGCGAGTTCGTCCATGCACCGCGGCAGCCCGAGGGCGGCGACGTCGACGTTCTCGGCTCTTTCGGCCAGCGTGCGGCCGGTGAGGTCGGTGACGACCGCGGACAACCGGTCGGCTTCGATGCTCAACGCCAGCGCGTAGGCGTCTTCGCCGTGCAGTTCGACCAGCCGGCTCGGCCGTCCGTTGCCGGGCCGCACCCCGGCGGGCCGGACCAGCCCGCGCGCGGCGAGGTCGGCGAGCAGGCCGGGCAGAGCCGACTTCGGGATCCCGCAGCGAGCCGCCAGCTGCGTGCGCGAGAGGGGGCCGGTGCGCAGGGCTCGCAAGACCGTGGCGAGGTTGGCTCGCCTGGTGTCGGCCACGGTGCCCCCACTTGTGTCGCTGATCGACGGACTTTGTCGCTCAGGCAGCGAAAGTAGGGTGGCGCGCATCACTCGTCAAGGTGATGACGTCGCGGATTGCCCGGTTTTCACCCGGATAGACGTGCGAAACCGGACAGACTTTCGATCGAACGATGCAAAAGTCTGTCCGATCCTGACGTTACTGGCCGAGGTTGTCCGGCGACCCCCAGTGAGCCGCGGCCTCAGCTGCTGAGCGTGAACGCCCGGTCGGTGGCCGACCAGGCCGCGCCGATGACACCCGCCGTCTCACCCAGCTCGGACAGCACGATCGGCAGGTTCCCCGTCGCCAGCGGGAGCGAGCGGCGGTACACCGCGCTCCGCACCTCGGCCAGCAGCTGGTGCCCGAGCTGGGCCACCCCGCCGCCGATCACCACCATCCCCGGGTTGATGAAGCACACCAGCGAGGCGATCACCTGGCCGAGCCGGCGGCCGCCGTCGCGGATCAGGTTGACCGCGCCGAAGTCACCCGCCGCCGCCGCCCGGCCGACGTCGCGGGCCGTGACCGCGCCGCCGTCCGCCGCCACCTCGGCGAGGTGCGCCGAGCGGCCGCTGCGGGCCAGCGCCAGCCCGTCGCGGGCCAGCGCCGCGCCGCCGAAGTAGGCCTCCAGGCAGCCGACCTCGCCGCACGCGCAGGTCGGGCCGTAGTCGTCGAGGCGGATGTGCCCGATGTCGCCCGCCGTGCCCGCGACCCCGCGGTACACCTTGCCGCCGAGCACGATCCCGCAGCCGATCCCGGTGCCGATCTTGACGAACATCAGGTCGTCGGTCGACCGCGCGACCCCGGCGTGCCGCTCCCCGAGCGCCATCGCGTTGACGTCGTTGTCCACCGCGACCGGGCAGCCCCACAACCCGCCGAGGTGGTCGCGCACGTTGAACCGGTCCCAGCCGGGCATGATCGGCGGCGCGACGGCCATTCCTTCGGCGAAGCTGACCGGGCCCGGCAGGCCGATCCCGGCGGCGACCAGCCGGCCGGGCGCCTGGTCGCGGACCTTCGCCGCGAGCTCGGCGACCCGCCGCAGCACCGGGTGCGGCCCCTGCCGGACGTCGCAGTCCTCGACGGTGTGCGCGAGCACCTCGCACGAAGCGTCGGTGACGGCCAGCCCGACCGAGGTCGCGCCGACGTCGACCGCGAGCACCCGCAGGTCGCCGGCCAGCCGGACGAGCGTGGACCGCCGCCCGCCGCGGCTGGCCGACGGACCGGCGGTCTCGACGAGCCCGACTTCCCCGAGCCGCGTCACCTCCGCGCCGACCCGGGCCCGCGGCAGCTCGAGCCGCTCCCCCAGCTCGACCCGCGACATCGGGCCCTCGTCCCGCAGCAGGGTGAGCAACCGGGTCTGGTGCCGGGTCTCGACCATCGACTGCTCCGGGGTGGATACCGCGCTCATTCGGCTCAGCGTAGTGCGTCCCCGAGCACCACCGGCTCACTCCGGCCAGTGCACCTCGTCCGGGTACTGGTGGAACTGCCGCAGGTGCCGCTCCTCGGTCCGCCCCTGGAGCGGGAACTTGAACCGCGAACCGTCCGGCCAGGTCAGCGTCCGCTTGCGGAAGCCGATCTCCGGCGCCGCGCTCCCCCGCGCCTCCCACACCACCTGCGGCTCGGGCGCGTCGGCCGGGTCGAGGTACGTCGAGCCGGTGTCCACGAACGCGACCGACGACGGCGAGCACACCAGCCATGGGCCCTTCGCGAGCCGCAGCAGGTCGAGCGGTTCGAGGACCTGGGCGCCGGCCGGGCCGGTCACCTGGACCTCGCGTTCGCCCTTGCCGCCGCCACTGCCCGCCGAGCTCGCCAGGTACGCGACGAACCCCACCGCCGCGCCGATCCCGCGCGCGACGGTCAGGAAACCCTGCCGTACCAGGCCTTCGCCCTCGACCGTCCCATCCGGACGGCGGCCGGGCACGGCGTACCGCAGGTCCGCGTCGCCCAGGCGCAAGACGATCACCGGCTCGCGCCAGCGGTCGCGCATCAGCGCCTCCACCCGCTCGCGGAACCTCGGGCGCACCTGCGCGGCCTCGGCGGCGGCCTCCATGCGGTCCCCGAACTCGACGGCCTTGCGCGCTAGATGTCCAAGTTCCGCCGGGTCTCCTCCGGGCTCTGGTCCCCGCCGATCTCGCTCTTGTCGAACCACGGCTCGTCCTCCTCGGGAGTAACGGCTTCCTTGCCTTCGCCGAACGCCGTCTTGCCCGCGGCGATCCCGGCCTTCACGCTCGCGCCGGCGACCAGCGGGCTCGCCCCGACCGAGGTGCCGAACATCGTGCTGAGCATCCGGTTCCCGGGGGTGAACGCCACCCCGGCCGTGTTCTCCAGCGTGTCCAGCCCGAACCGCGACTCCCCGGCGTACCGGCCGAGCCGGAACTTCCGGGTCATCTCCACGACCTTCGTCGAGTACTTCGCGAGGAACTCGATGAACGTGTCGAGCAGCTTGCCGAACTTGCCCAGGTACCGGGTGACCTTCTGCAGGACGCTCGCGGCCTTGGCGATGGACGCCGTCATCGCGGCGGCGACCGAGCTGCCGAAGCTGATCACCGACGCGGCCAGCGCCGGCAGCCAGATGGTGATGAGCCAGGACACCAGCTCGGTGATGATCGCCTTGATCACCTCTTCGATGACCTGCATGACCATCGACCACATCTGCAGCACCTCGGCGACCGACCCGGCCGCCGAGCCGACGCCGCGGATGCCCGAGGAGAAGTCGCCGAGCGCCTCCTTGGCCGCCTTGCCCGCTTCGTCGACCCACTCGGCCAGCGCCGTGTCGCCGGTCTTCTCGAAGTCTTCGGCGAGCGCGACGAAGCCGTGCGCGATCGTGGCGAAGTTCTCCGACGCGTGCCCGATGGCCGGCCCGTCGCCGGTGACGGCGTGCAGCGCGTCCTGCAGCGGCTGGACCAGCTCGAGCAGCATGTTCAGCCCGTGGCCGACCAGCCAGCCGATCGGGTCCATCGCGAAGGTGACCATGTCGGTCGCGGCGCCGGCGACGAACCCCGCGCCGTCGGCGACCAGCGCCTTGCCCGCCGAGGCCAGCTCGCCCGCGCCGTCCGCTTCGGCGGCCTGCTGGGCGTGCTCGGCGATCGACTTGCCGGACTTGTAGACGGTGCCGACGATCGGGGTGGCCTCCGCCGCGCGGTCGAGGTTCGCGCTCATGCTCTCGTCGTAGGGCTGGACGTCGAGGGCGTCCGCGATGCTCTTCTTCGGCTCGGTCACTTGCCCTGGCCCCCGATCGCGTCGATCTCCGCCTCGTACCGGCCGAAGGCGATCACGCCCGCTTCTTCGGTGCCGCGGTACATCTCGGCGGCCTTGGTCATCTTGGTGGTGAGCCCGTCGACGCCGTCCTTCAGCTCGCCCAGCAGCGACCGCAGTTCGCCGAGGCGCTCGGTGTAACCCTGCTTCGCCCAGATCCCGACGACGCCCCAGGCCGTGTCGGTCACGTCGGCGGCGTCGATCTTGGCCCCGAACTTGTCCGCTTCCTGCTCGTAGAAGGGCAGCTGGCGCGCGTATCCGGAGATCGCGTCGATGTTGGTCTGGATTCCGTCTGGCATCGCGGAGAGTTCCCTCGGTCGGATCAGGAGCGGCGGAGGATCGGGCCTTGGTCGAAGTCGTCGTCGTCCCCGGGATCGGGACGGCGCCGCGGCCGCGGCGCCTGCGGCTCCGACGCGGGCTCGGGCGCCGCGGTTCCGAACGCTTCGGCCTGCGCCTGCCGGACCTGTCCGGAGACGTCGAAGCCGAGCTGGTCACCGAACGCCTCGTCGACGATGCCGGCCTGCTGCTGCGCGGCCCCGGCCACGGCCTGGCGGAGGGTGGCCATGATCCGCTGGGCGAGCTGGCCCGCTTCCAGGTGCATCGCCCCGGCGGTGAGCCGCAGGTCGGTGACGGTGCCGCCGGCCCCGGCGGTGACGGTCACGGTGCCGTCCGGCGAGGTCACCGACGTCGAGACCTGCGCGACACGCTCCTGCATGTCCCCGACCTCGGCGAACCGGGCCTCGGCCTGGCGCACCTTGGCCTGGAAGGTCTCGAACTGGGCGATCAGCTGGTCCATCTCGGCCGACATCGTCACTTCCTTCGCGCTACGGGGGCTTGGCCGGAGCATGACAGATCCGGCGCGTTCCCGCGGCATTTCGGCGGAATGCGAAGATCAGCCGATGAAGCCCGCCGCCTTGAGCCAGTCGCGGGCCACCGTCGCCGGCTTCTGACCGTCCACACTCACCTTCTTGTTGAGGTCCGTGAGCGTCGCGGTGTCGAGCTTCGCCGCGATCGGCGTGAACACCTGCTCCAGCTGCGGGTACTTCCGCGCCACGCCCGCGGCGATCGAGATCGCCGGGTTGTAGGTCGGGAAGAAGTGCCTGTCGTCCTCCAGCACGGCCAGCTTCTGGCCGGCGACCCGCCCGTCGGTGGACGCGACCGAGCCGAAGCCGCACGTGTCGCCCTTGCCGACGCTCGGGTAGACGACGGCGTCGTTGAGGAGGTGGACCTGCGGCTCGGGCAGCGTGAACCCGTATGCCGCGGCCAGCCCGGGAAAGCCGTCGTCACGGCTCTTGAACTCCGGGCCCATGCAGGTCGACGCCGAGGCCGGATCCCGCTTCACCAAGGCCGCGTAGTCCGACAGCGTCTTCACGCCGGTCCGGTCCACCACGGCCGGGTTGCCCGCGATCGCGTAGGTGTCGTTGGCCGGCGAACGGGCCCACCACGTGACGCCGTTGGCGGCGTCGGCCCGCTTGACCGCGTCGTACTGCGCCTGCGCGTCGGCGATCGGTTTCGTTTCGCGGAGGTAGCTGATCCACGCGGTGCCGGTGTACTCCCAGTACAGGTCGACCGCGCCGCTGGTGAGGGCCTGACGCACGTTGCTCGACCCGGTGATGTTGGTCTTGTCCTGCGGGCTCGCCCCGGCCGCCTGCAACGCGACGAGGGCGATCTGGCCGAGCAGCAGCTGCTCGTCGAACTCCTTGGAGCTGACCCGGATCTGCGCGCCGCTCAGCGCGTCGATCTTCTTGATGGACCCCTCGCCCACCCCGGCGCCGGGCTGGTCCTTGCCGATCGTGCACCCGGCGGCGAGCGCCGTGACGAAGGCGAGAACGACGGCTGTCGTGCGTCGCATGCGTTGTCCTCCTGGGGTTCTAGGTTCCGCGCGGGTGCAGGACCTCCTCGGCGACCAGGCCCAGCCAGTCGGCGAAGAGCGCCAGCGCGGCGACGACGATGCCGAAGGTCAGGCTCAGGATCGGGCGGTACAGCCCGATCCCGGCGACGAGCCCGCCGCCGAGGCCGCCGCCGTCGATGAACGTCGCCAGCGACGCGCTCGCGACCGTGAGCACCAGCGCCGTCCGGATCCCGGCGAGGATCACCGGGACGGCGAGGGGCAGTTCGATCCGCCACAGGATCGCCGTCTTCGTCATGCCCATGCCGCGGGCGGCGTCCACGAGCGCCGGGTCGACGCCGTCGAGCCCGACCATCGTGTTGCGCAGCACCGGCAAGGTCGCGTAGACGACCAGCGCCGCCACCGCCGTCGCGGTGCCCGTGCCGATCCAGAGCGCGAGCAGCACGACGAGCCCGATCGACGGGATCGCCTGGCCGAGGTTGCCCAGCCCGAGGCCGATCGGACGGGCCCACCGGGCGCCCGCGCGGGTGAGCAGGACGCCGAGCGGCAGGGCGATGGCGATGGTGCAGACCGTCGAGATCAGCGTCAGCAGCAGGTGCGCGCCGAGCTCGGCGAAGATCTCGCCGGCGTTGAGGTAGCGCTGTTCGATCGAGTCGAGCGGGTACGCGCGCACGACCAGGAACAGCGCCAGCAGCGCGAGGGCGAGCAGGACCGGGCGGACCAGCAGCCCGGGCCGGCGCCGAGACGGCCGTTCCGGGACCGTCTTCGGCGGGGCGTCCGCTACAACCGCCGGCGGGGTGTCGACGGCGGGCTGGAGGGCAGCGAGCAGCCGCGGAAGGTCGAGCGTCCGCCCGTCCACCGCGACCGCGGTGCTTCCGGTGCGCACCATCGTGTCCAGCGCGTCCCGCAGGGTGCCCTCAGGCGGGATCGACGGCAGCCCGTCCGCCGGCGGCCCGAGGCCGGCCTCCGCCGCCGGGATCAGCGCCAGCCGCTTCAGGTTCCGCTTCGAACCGGCGAAGGACGCGACGTAGCCGTCGGCCGGCGCGGCGAGGATCGCCTGGGGCGTGTCGTACTGCGCGAGGACCGAACGCGGGCGCAGCACGGCGATCCGGTCGCCGAGCTTGAGCGCCTCGTCGAAGTCGTGCGTGACGAACACGATCGTCTTGCGCGCTTCCCGTTGCAGGCGCAGGAATTCGTCCTGCAACCGTGCCCGGGTGATCGGGTCGGTGGAGCCGAACGGCTCGTCCATCAGCAGGACCGGCGGGTCGGCGGCCATCGCCCGCGCGACGCCGACGCGTTGCTGCTGGCCGCCGGAAAGCTCGCGCGGGTACCGGTCGCCGTGGTCCCGGGTCAGCCCGACGACGTCGAGCAGCTCGCGCACGCGGCCGGCGATCCGCCGCCGCGGCCAGCCGAGCACCCGCGGCACGACGCCGATGTTGGCGGCCACCCGCAGGTGCGGGAAGAGCCCGACCTGCTGGATGACGTACCCGGTGTGGCGCCGGTGCTCGTCGAGGTCGAGCGCCGAGACGTCGGTACCGCCGACGGTGACGACGCCCGAGGTGGGTTCGACGAGCCGGTTGATCATCCGCATGGTCGTCGTCTTGCCGCACCCGGACGGGCCGGTCAGCACGACGATCTCGCCGGCGGGGATCCGCAGGGTGAGGTCCTCGACCGCGGGCGCCGGCTGTCCCGCGTAATGCTTGCTCAGATTCCGCAGCTCGATCGTCTCGCCCGCGGTGCCGTTCGCTTGCTCCGCCGTTTCGACGAGGGCTCGCGGACGCCGCCACGTCGTCAGCTTGCCGAGCACCACGAACGCCAGGTCGAACAGCAGCGCCAGCAGCACGATCCCGAGCGTCCCGGTCAGCACCTGGTTCAGGGAGTTGACCGAGCCGAACCGGCCGAGGCCGTCGAAGATCTCGTTGCCGAGGCCGGGTCCCTTGACGTAGGCGCCGATCGCCGCGATCCCGATGGTGATCTGCGTCGAGACGCGGATGCCGGAGAGGACCACCGGCCAGGCCAGCGGCAGCCGCACCCGCCACAGGACCGCCGCCTTCGTCATGCCCATGCCGCGGGCGGCGTCCACGACAGCCGGGTCGACGCCCCGCAGCCCGACGATGGTGTTGCGGGTGATCGGCAGGAGCGCGTAGAGCACCAGCGCGCACAGGACGTTGGTGAGCCCGAGCCCGAACGGGCCGATCAGGATGCCCAGCAGCGCGATCGAGGGGACGGTCAGGAACGCGGCGGTGGTCGTGGTCGCGAGTTCGCCGAGCCACGCCGGTAGGTGAGCAGGCCCAGCGTCATGCCGGCGAGCACGGCCAGCGCCACCGCGGCGAGCGTGAGATCCACGTGGAGGATCGCGTCGTTCACGACGTCGATCCAGTTTTCGCGGAGGTACTCCCACAGGCTCAGTGCCGCCCTCCTCGACGTCGGTGAATAACCGCCCGGTTGTCAGCCCAGCACGCCCACGGGGTTCTTGTCCACCGTCCGGGCGACGGGCCGGCCGGGCAGTGCCCGCTCACGCCGCGCCGAACTCCTGGTCGATGAGGTCGAACAGCTCGTCGTCCGACGCGCCGGCCAGGTCCTCGGCCGGTTCGCCGGCGACCTCCGTTCCCCGGGCCCTGGCCAGGAGCCGTTCGAGGCGCACCACGAGCCGGGTGCGCCCCGGGTCCTCGGCGGGCAGGCCGTCGAGCAGCTCTTCCACCCGGTCCAGCGCCGCGGTCCCGGTCGTGCCGTCGTCGCCGGTCAGCAGCTCGCCGCCGAGGTACTCCGCCAGCGCGGTCGTCGTCGGATGGTCGAAGACGACGGTCGCGGGCAGGCGCAGGCCGGTCGCGGCGTTGAGGCGGTTGCGGAGCTCGACCCCGGACACCGAGTCGAACCCGAGCTCGCGGAACGCGCGGTGCTCTTCGACGGCCTCCGGCGACGGGTGGCCCAGGACCACCGCGGCCTGGGTCCGGACGAGCTCGGTCAGCTCGCGGGCCGCCGCGGCCCGGTCGAGGCCGGCCAGCCGGGCCGCCAGCGGGGCCGGGCCGGCCGGTGCCGCGCCGGTCGCGCCGCGTTCGGCCAGCTCCGCGACCTCCGGCAGGTCCCGGACGAACGGGCTCGGCCGGGCGGCGGTGAAGGCGAGGTTGAAGCGGTCCCACCGGATGTCGGCCACGGTCACCGCCGGCTTCCCGGCGTCGAGCACCCGCTGGAGCGCGGCGAGCGCGACGGACGGCGCCATTTCCGGCACGCCGTGCCGGTCGAGCAGGTCGCCGACGTCGCCCTCGGCCAGTCCCCCACCAGCCCAAGCGCCCCACGCGATCGACGTCGCCGGCAGTCCTTCGGCGTGGCGTTGCTCGGCGAAGGCGTCGAGGAAGGCGTTGCCGGGCGCGTAGTTGCCCTGCCCCGGGATGCCGAAGACGGCCGAGATCGACGAGAACAGCACGAACGCGGACAGCTCGCGATCCCGCGTCAGCTCACCGAGGTGCAGCGCCGAGACCGCCTTGGCGCGCAGGGCCCGGCCCGCCTGGGCCGGGGTGAGCGAGTCGACGAGCCCGTCGTCGAGGTCGGCGGCGGTGTGGAAGACCGCGCCGACCGGGTGGGCGGCCAGCAGCCCGGCGAGCTGGTCCCGGTCGGAAACGTCGCACGCGGCCAGCGTCACCTCGGCGCCGAGTGCCCGCAGGTCGGCGGTCAGCTCCGCCGCGCCCGGCGCGGCCGGGCCGCGCCTGCTGGCCAGGACCAGGTGCGCGGCGCCGTTGCCGGCGAGCCAGCGCGCGACGTGTCCGCCGATCGCCCCGGTGCCGCCGGTGACCAGGACCGTGCCCTCCGGCCGCCAGGTGCGCCCGGTCCGGCGGGCCGGCGCGCGCCGCAGCCGCCGCGCGAAGACCGTCGCGCCGCGCAGCGCGACCTGGTCTTCGCCGCCGAGACCGCCGAGCACGGCGGCCAGGGCGGTCGCCGGGGCCTCGCCGTCGGCGGGCAGGTCGGCCAGCCCGCCCCACCGTTCGGGGTGTTCCAGGGCGACCACGCGGCCGAGCCCCCAGGTGAGCGCCTGCGCGGGCGCCGGCGGCCGGTCGCCGTCCCCGGTCCGGACCGCGCCCCGGGTCACGCACCACAGCGGCGCGTCGATGCCCGCACGGCCCAGCCCCTGGATCGCGGCGAGCGTCGCGGCGTACCCGGCGGGCACGCCCGGTTCGCCGGGCAGCGGTTCTTCGTCCAGCGCCAGCAACGACAGCACACCCGTCACCGGCCGGCCCACCTCGCCGGCCAGCGCGCCGAGATCGGTTTCGACGACGTCCGCGCCCAGCCCGGCCAGCGCCGTCACCAGGTCCTTGGCCAGCTCGGCGCCGAGCACCAGCCAGCGGCCGGCCAGCCGGGACCCCACGGGCACCGGCACCGGCCGCCAGTCGACGGCGTAGCACCAGCCGTCGACCACCGGTTCGGCCCGCCACTGCTCCCGCCACCGGCGCAGCCCGGCCAGCGCCGGCCCCGTGCCCTCGGCGGGCAGGTCGAGCACCCGGCCGAGCACCTCGGCGTCCCCGTCTTCGACCGCCGCCCAGAACGCGTCCCCGGCCGCGTCCGCCCGCGCGACCGCGGACGGCACGTGCCAGTAGTGCTCCCGCCGGAACGGGTAGGTCGGGAGGTCGACGCCGCGTCCGCCGCCGAACCCGGCGACGCTCGCCCAGTCCGGGGACAGCCCGTGCACGTGGGCGCGGGCGAGCGCGGCGAGCAACGTGGCCGGGCCGTCGTGACGGCGGCGCAGGGTGCCGAAGACGACCGCGTCGGGGGCGGTGGCCGCCAGCACGTCGCCGATCCCACCGGTGAGCACCGGGTGCGGGCTCACTTCGACGAAGAAGCGGTGCCCGCGTTCGGCCAGCGCCGCGATCGCGGGCGCGAAGGCGACGGGCTCGCGCAGGTTCCGGTACCAGTAGGCGGCGTCGAGTTCGTCCGCGCCGACCAGGTCCCCGGTCACGGTCGAGAGCATCGGGACCTCGCCCGCCCGCGGCCGGACGCCGGCCAGCTCGGCGACGAGCCGGTCCTCGATCGCCGCCACCTGGGCGGAGTGCGACGCGTAGTCCACCGCGATCCGGCGGACGCGGACCCCGGCCGCGACCTGCTCGGCGAACCAGGCGTCGAGCGCTTCGACGACGCCCGAGACGACGGCCGAGCGAGGGCCGTTGACCGCCGCCACGTCCAGCCCGTCGATGCCGGCGACGCTCGCGCGCACCTCGTCCACCGGCGCCTCGACCGCGACCATCCCGCCGAGCCCGGCCAGGGCCGCCAGCGCCGCGCTGCGCACCGCGACGATCCGCGCGGCGTCGGCCAGCGACAGCGCACCGGCCACGCACGCGGCCGCGATCTCGCCCTGGCTGTGCCCGACCACCACGTCCGGTTCGACGCCGTGGGCGCGCCAGACGGCCGCGAGCGAAACCATCACCGCGAACAGGGCGGGCTGGACGACGTCGACCCGCTCCAGCGACGGGGCGCCGGGAACACCGCTGATGACGTCCCACAGCTCCCAGCCGACGTGCGGCGCCAGCGCGTCCGCGCAGCCGGCCATGCTGCGCGCGAACACCGCCGACCGCTCGGCGAGGTCGACGGCCATGCCCAGCCACTGCGAACCCTGGCCGGGGAAGACGAACACGGTCCGCCCTTCGACGGCGACCCCGCGGACCAGGCCGGCGGTGTCGGTCCCCTCGGCGAGCGCGGTCAGGCCCCGGCGGAAGTCCGCCGGGTCCGCGGCGAGGACGACGGCCCGGTGGTCGAAGGTCTCGCGGCCGGTGGCGAGCGCGGCGGCGACGTCGGCCGGCCGCGGCGCGGGAACGGCGTCCAGCAGGGGAAGCAGCCGGCTCGCCTGGGCGGCCAGCGCGTCGGCCGTCTTGGCGGACACCAGCCAGGGCACGGTGTCCGCCGGCGCGGCCGGCGCGGGCTCCGCCACCTCTTCGGCGGCTTCGAGGACCAGGTGCGCGTTCGTCCCGCTGACGCCGAAGGAGGAAACCGCGGCGCGGCGCGGCCGGTCCCGGTCCGGCCACGCCCGCTCGCCGGTGAGCAGCGCCAGCCCGCCGGCGGACCAGTCGACGTGCGGGGTCGGTTCGGTGGCGTGCAGCGTGCGCGGCAGCCGGCCGGCCCGCATCGCCAGCACGGTCTTGATGACCCCGGCCACCCCGGCCGCGGCTTGCGCGTGCCCGATGTTGGCCTTGACCGAGCCCAGCAGCACGGGGTCGCTCGCGGGACGGCCCCGCCCGTAGGTCGCCAGCAGCGCCTGCGCCTCGATCGGGTCGCCGAGCGGGGTGCCGGTGCCGTGCGCCTCGACGACGTCGACGTCCGATGTGGACAGTCCGGCGTCGGCGAGCGCGTGGCGGATCACCCGCTGCTGGGCCGGCCCGCTGGGCGCGGTGAGGCCGTTGGACGCGCCGTCGGAGTTGACCGCCGAGCCCCGGATCACGGCGAGCACGCGGTGCCCGTT
Organism: Amycolatopsis sp. NPDC003865; assembly: GCF_053605345.1. Classification (NCBI taxonomy): domain Bacteria; kingdom Bacillati; phylum Actinomycetota; class Actinomycetes; order Pseudonocardiales; family Pseudonocardiaceae; genus Amycolatopsis; species Amycolatopsis sp. NPDC003865. Next base: position 322,934 of record NZ_JBSGJA010000001.1, read on the forward strand.
GCGGCGCGCGTCGGAGAGCCGTTCCAGCAGGAGCAACCCGGCGCCCTCGCCGAGGCCGAACCCGTCGGCGGCGGCGGAGAACGGCTTGCAGCGGCCGTCCGGCGCGAGCCCGCGCTTGCGGCTGAACTCGACGAAGATGCCCGGGTTCGCCATCACCGTGACGCCGCCGGCGAGCGCGAGCTCGCAGTCGCCCGCGCGCAGGGCCCGGACCGCCAGGTGCGTGGCCACCAGCGACGACGAGCACGCGGTGTCGACCGTCACCGCCGGGCCTTCCAGGCCGAACGTGTAGGCGATCCGGCCGGACGCGACGCTGCCGGTGTTCCCGGTGAGCAGGTACCCCTCCAGCTCCGCCGGCGCTGCGTGCTGGCGCGGGCCGTAGTCCTGCGTCATCGCCCCGACGAACACCCCGGTCCGGCTGCCGCGCACCGACGAGGGCACGATCCCGGCCCGCTCCCAGGTTTCCCACGCGACCTCCAGCAGCACCCGCTGCTGGGGATCCATCGCCAGCGCTTCACGCGGGCCGATCCCGAAGAACGCCGGGTCGGCGGCGCCCGCGTCGGTCAGGAACCCGCCTTCGCGCTGGTAGAACCGGCCGGGCACGGCGGGTTCGGGGTCGTACAGCCCGGCGACGTCCCAGCCGCGGTCGCCGGGGAACTCCCCGATCGCGTCCCCGTCCGCGCGGACGAGGTCCCACAGCTGCTCGGGTGTCCGGACACCGCCGGGGAACCGGCACGCCATCGCCACGATCGCGATCGGCTCGTCGGCCGCCGCGGCCGGGCCGTCCGGCTCGGCCGCGGGATCGTCGCCGCCGTCGAGGAACGCGGCCAGCGCCGCCGGCGTCGGGTGGTCGAAGACGACGGTGGCGGGCATGGGGATGCCGGTCTCGGCGACCAGGCGGTTGCGCAGCCCGACGGCGGTGAGCGAGTCGAAACCGAGGTCCTGGAAGGATTTCCCGGGCGGCACCGCGCCCGCCGAGTCGTGCCCGAGCACCGACGCGGCGACCTCGCGGACCAGCTCTTCCAGGCGGCGGCGCCGCTCCGGGCCGGACAGCCCGGCCACCGGGGACGCGGTGGTCCCGGCCTCGGCCGCCGGTGCGAAGCGGCCGGGATCGAGCGGGACGGCGACGAAGGGGTGCTCCCCCAGCGCGGCCGGCAGCACTTCCGGGAGGCGCTCGGCCGGTGCCGAGAGCACGGTCGCCGTCCGGCCGCGGGCCCGCAGGTCCGCGGCCACGGCGGTCAGCGAGCGCGCCTGGGCCGCGGCCGCGGTGAGTCCCGGTTCCCCGGCCGCGCCCGGCGCGGCGAGGAACACCAGCGGGAGGTCGGCGGGCACCGCCGCCACGGCGGCCGTCACGGACGCCAGGACGGTGCCGGCCGCCGGCGCGGGAACGACGACGGCGACCGGGGCCCCCGCCGGGTCGCGCACCTCGAACGGCCCGTCGGCGGTGGGATCCCAGCCGGACAACGGCCAGGGCCCCGCGGGGACCGGGTGCCACTCTTCGACGAGCGCGGCGCCCCCGCGCACGGCGCCCGGCGAACCGGCGGCGACCAGCGTCGCGACGGCGGCCGCGGTGGCGGCGTCGACGCGGTCGACGTCGACGACCTCGCAGCCCACCGCGCGGCCCGCCGCCCCGGCCGCGTCGTCCGGGGCGGCGGCCACCGAACGGGTGACCGCCCACAGCCGCGCGCCGGGGAAGGCGGCCCGCAGATCGTCCACAGCGGACAGGGGCAGCAGCGAAACGACGCCCGCCACGCCGGTTTCCGCCGCCGTTCCGGGCCAGTCGGCCACCCGGACGGCCGCCGGCTCGAGAGCGGCCGCGAGCCGGCCGGCCGCGTCGGCGTCCACGCCGGCGGGGTGCACGACCAGCCAGCGGCCCGCCGGCTTCGCCGGTGCCGCGGCCGGAGCGGGCCGCCAGGTCAGGGCGTACGGCCCGGGGGCCGGGCCGGCCGGGACGGCGACGCGCTGGTAGGCGTACCCGGGCAGGTCCACCCGCCGGCCGCCGCGGGAGGGCGCGGCCCAGTCGACGTCGACGCCCCGGACGTGCAGCTCCGCGGCCGCGGCGAAGAACTGCCGGAGGCCACCCTTGCCGCGCCGCAGCGTGCCCACCGCCGTGGCGGCGGGCGCGGCTTCGTCGAACGTCTGCTGCATCCCCATGGTCAGCACCGGGTTCGGGCTCACCTCGACGAAGAACCCGGCGCCCGCTCCGGCGAGCGCCGTCACCGCCTCGGCGAACCGGACCGGCTGCCGCAGGTTGGCGCACCAGTACCCGGCGTCGGTCAGCCGCGTGCCGAGCGGGCGGCCGGTCACCGTCGAGTACAGGGGGATCTCCGCCGGCCGCGGCCGCAGCGGCGCGAGCGCTTCCGCCAGGCGCGGCGTGATTTCGTCGATGTGCGCGGAGTGCGCCGCCAGGCCGACCGGGAGCAGCTTGCCGCGGACACCCCGCCCGGCGAGGTCGGCCAGCAGTTCGGCGACCGCGGCGGAGTCGCCGGACACGACGACCTGGCGGGGGCCGTTGACCGCGGCGAGGGTGACCCGGCCGGCGTAACCCGCCAGCGCGGCCGCGGTGTCCTCTTCGGACAGCGGCAGGGAGGCCATGTCCCCGCGGCCGGTGAGCTCGGCCTGCAGCCGGCTCCAGACCGCGACGACGCGGGCGGCGTCGGACAGCGAAAGGGCGCCGGCGACGTGCGCGGCGGCGATTTCCCCGAGGCTGTGCCCGACGACCGCGACCGGGTGCACGCCGTGCGCGCGCCAGAGCGCGGCCAGCGCGACCATCACCGCGAACAGGGCGGGCTGGATCACGTCGACCCGCTCCGGCGACGGCGAACCCGGCGCGCCGCGGAGGAAGTCCGTCAGCGACCAGCCGGTGAACGGGGCGAGGGCTTCGGCGCAGTCGTCGATCGCCCGCGCGAACACCGGCGAGGTGGCCAGGAGCTCTTCGGCCATGCCCACCCACTGCGGCCCCTGCCCGGGGAAGACGAAGACGACGTCGCCGCCCTCGCCGGCGTGCCCGGTGACCAGGTGCCGCACCGCGGAACCGCCGGCCAGGGCGTCGGCCAGTCCGGCGGCGTCCGCGCGGTACCCGGGCAGCAGGACCGCCCGGTGCGCCAGCCTCGGCCGGGTGGCCAGCGTCCAGCCGACGTCGCCGAGGGACCGGCCCTCGAGGTGGGTCCGCAGCCGGGCGGCGCTCTCCCGCAGCGCGGCCGGGCCGGCCGCCGACAGCACCAGCGGCACCGGGCCGGGCACCGCCTCCCCGGCCGGGACGGCGGGCGGGGCGACGACTTCGCCGTCACGCAGCAGGCAGCGCACGCGGTCCCCGGCGGCCGGCCGCTTGAGCACGGCGAACCCCGTGTCCGCCGAGCCGTACAGCACGACTTCCCCGTCGGCCGGAACCGGCACCCCGGCCCCGGGCGCGATGGTGACCGCCGCCGGGGCCAGCTCGGGCACGACCGCCGCCAGCGCGGTGCGGACCAGCACCCGGCCCCGGTCGTCCCAGCCGGCGTCGATCGTGACGGAGACCCGGCCGGCCGGCGCCCCGGCGTCGACCCACGCGTCCCAGGCCAGCTCCAGCGACGCCCGCTGTTCCGGCGTCAAGGCTCCGGCCCGCGGACCGGAAAGCCCGAACAGCTCCCGGTCGAACGTCCCGGGCTCGCGCGGGTCCCCCGCCGGCGGCGCCCACGGCGCGAGCCGGCGCCAGACCGGGTCCGCGGCGCCCGCCGGTACGGCGGAGAGGCCGACGACGGCGGGGATTGCTTCCTGAGCGGTACCTTGCGCGGACACCGGAGACCCCTTCCGGGAACGGGCGGTCACCTTCGAGGACCGCCGGGAAAGTCGAGCGGGAGGCCGGGGCTCACCCGGCGGACGGCGACGGGCTGCCGTAGGCGACGCGCAGGCCCGCGTCGAAGCGGACGACCTCGGCGTTCAGGTAGTCGTGTTCGGCGATCATCTCGACGAACGCGGCGAACTCCGCCGGGCGCCCGTAGCGGCGCGGCCACGGCGGCCCGCCGGCCAGCCCCGAGACGAACTGCTCGGCCAGACCGGCCGCTTTCAGCTCTTCGGTGAGCGTGGCCACCAGCGGCGTCTCGAAGATCCCCGGCGCGATGGTGACCACCCGGATCCCGTACCGCGCCAGGTCGCGCGCGGCGGGCAGCGTCATGGACACGACGCCGCCCTTGGAAGCGGCGTAGGCGGCGTGCCCGGCCTGGCCTTCGAAGGCGAACAGCGACGCGGTGTTGACGATCAGGCCGCGCTGGTCGTCGGCGAGCGGCTCGGTGCGCGCGATCAGGTCCGCGCCCAGCCGCAGGACGTTGAAGGTGCCGACCAGGTTGACCTCGACGACCCGGCGGAACCCGGCGAGGTCGTGCGGGCCGTCGGCGCCGAGCACGCGGCCCGGTGTGTCGACCCCCGCGCAGCTGACGACGAGCCGCAACGGCGCACCGGCACCCGCGGCTTCCGCCAGCGCCGCGCCAACCTGTTCGGCGCTCGTGACGTCGGCTTCGACGCCGGTCACCCCGGCGGGCAGCGACGCCTTCGCGAGCGCCGCGGGCAAGTCGAGCGCGAACACCCGGGCGCCCCGCTCGGCCAGGTGCGCGGCGGTCGCCGCCCCCAGTCCCGACGCGCCACCGGTGACCACCGCCGCGATTCCCGAAACCTGCACTGGATCTCCCCTCGGGTGGATCGGAACTCGTCAGTCGCCGAGCAGCGCCGTCAACCGGGCGGCCAGCTCGGCAGGCGTGTCCGTCCCGGCCACCGCGTCCGCGGGGAACTCGGCCGCGGCGCGCCGGGAAAGCCGTTCCCGCAACACTTCCGCCCGTTCGGCGTCGAGTCCCTGCGCGGCCAGCGGTTCGGTCAGGGCGACCAGGTCGGGGCGGCTCAGCCCGAGCACCGCCGCGACCTCGATGCGCGTCAGGTCGGCGAGGGCCTGACGGCGGTCCGCCTCGGGCAGTTCGGCGACCGGCCGGACCGGCTCCCGCGCGATCGCGTCGAGCAGCGGGCTGGGCCGGCGGGCCGTGAACACCGCGGCGAAGGTCGGCCAGTCCAGGTCGATCACCAGCTCCGCGGTGACGCCGGCGGCGAGCTGCGCCGCCAGTGTGTCCAGCGCGGCCCGCGGCGGGAGCGGACGCACCCCGCCGCGGCGCAGCTGCTCCACCACCTTCGGGTCGGCCAGGGTCCCGCCCGCCGCCCACGCGCCCCACGCCACGGTGGTGGCCGGCACGCCCGTGCTCCGCAGGTACCGGGCGAAGGCGTCGAGGTGGGCGTCGGCCGCCACGCTCGCGGCGCGGCCGTAACTGCCCCACACACCGGGGAAACACGCGAACATGACGAAGTTTTCCGAGCCGGGGCCGAAGAACTCGGCCAGGTGCGCGGCGCCGGCGGTCTTCGCGGCACCGGTGGCGGCGAACGCGCCGACCGTCTGGTCCCGCACGCCGGTCATCTCCGCCGCGCCCGCGCAGTGGAACACCACCCGCGGCCGGGTGCCCGCCGCCCGCAGCCGCTCGGCCAGCGCGGCCACCGAGTCCCGGTCGGCCAGGTCGCACCGTTCGACGTCGACCTTGGTCCCCAGCGCCGCGAGGCCCGCTTCGAACTCGCCCGCCACGGCGTCGCGCGAGGCGAGCACGACGTGCTCGCACCCGGATTCGGCCAGCCAGCCGGCGACGTGCCGGCCGAGCGCGCCTTGCCCGCCCGCGACGAGCGCGGTACCGGCCGGGCGCCACGAGCCACCGGCCGCGATCCCGGGCGCGCGCGCCACCCGGCGGCCGAAGACGCCTCCGGGCCGGATCGCCACCTGGTCTTCGGCGCCGGCCAGGACCGCCCACAGCCGGGCGAGCTCAGCGGGGCCGGCGGCCGCGGGGACGTCGACGAGCCCGCCCCACAGCTCCGGCTGCTCCAGCCCGGCCACGAACCCGAGGCCCCACACCGCCGCCTGCCCGGGCTCGCGCACCGGATCGGCGGCGCCGGTCGACACCGCGCCGCGCGTCAGGCACCAGAGCGGCGCGGTCACGCCGGTGTCGGCCATCGCCTGCACGAGCGTCAAGGTCGCCGCGACACCGGCCGGGACCGCGGGCTCACGGGGGTCCGGGCCGCTGTGCGCGGCGAGCAGGGAGACGACCCCTTCGAAGCCGGAATCCCCTGCGGTGCCGAAAAACAGTTCGGCCAGCTCCGCGCGGCCGGCGCCGGCGGGCACGCGCACCACCCGCGCCCCGGCCGCGCCGAGCGCCGCCGCCCATCCGGCCGCCCAGCCGGCGGTCCCGGGCTCGAGGACCAGCCACCGGCCGGCCGGCGTCGCCTCCGCCGCCGGCAGCGGCCGCCACTCGACGTGGTAGCGCCACGTCATCGGATCACCGGACCTCACAACAGATCGCCCCCATGCGGATCGCCCCGGCCGCGCGAAAGGCGCGGCGGGCAAGGTGTGTCGGACGGAGTCTCGGAGCGGGCGCGCGGCCGGGTCAACCCTTAACGCGCGCGCCCGTCAAGCCCTTACCCCGCCGGTTAGGGGCCGAACAGGGGGTCTAGGGGTACCTGCGGGACCGGACGGCTCAATATCCTGCGGCACAGCGCGGCGATCGCGCGGTCGCACACTGCCTGGGGAGGACGCACCATGACGCACCGCGACGGGCGGGGAACCCTCGCTCCGGACCAGCTGCGGGAGGAGACCCGGCTGCCGGCACCCGCGGTCGTCCGGCCCGGCGACACCCGGTACGCCGAACTCGTGGTGGGCTACAACCAGCGCTGGGTCGGCACCCCCGAGTCCGTCCGGCTGGCCGCATCTACCGAACAGGTCGCCGCCGTCGTCCGGGAAGCCGTGGCGAGCGGGAAGCGGCTGGCGGTCCGCAGCGGCGGGCACTGCTACGCCGACTTCGTCACCGGGCCGCAGACCCAGATCCTGCTCGACGTGTCGAACCTGAACCAGGTGCACTACGACCCGGCCCGGCGGGCGTTCTGCATCGGCGCGGGCACCCAGCTGGGCCGCATCTACGAGACGCTCTACCGCACCTGGGGCGTGACGATCCCCGGCGGCATCTGCCTGACCGTCGGCATCGCCGGCCACACCAGCGGCGGCGGGTTCGGCCTGCTCACCCGCAAGCACGGCTCGGTCGTCGACCACCTGGAAGCGGTCGAGGTGGTCGTCGTCGACGCCGACCGCCGGGTGCGGACCGTGATCGCGTCGCGCGACCCGCGGGACCCGGACCACGACCTGTGGTGGGCGGTCACCGGGGGCGGCGGCGGCACGTTCGGCGTCGTCACCCGGTTCTGGTTCCGCAGCCCGGACGCCGAGGGCACCGATCCGGCTCACCTGCTCCCGCGGCCGCCGTCGTCGGTGCTCGTCGGCCCGGCCGGGGTGCCGTGGCAGGCGCTCGACGAGGACAAGTTCCACACGCTGATCCGGAACTTCTCGAAGTGGCACGAAGACAACAGCGCACCGGACGATCCCGGGACCGCGCTCGCGAGCATCCTGTTCGCCCGGCCGAAGTCCGGCATGGGCGTCGGCACGCTGACCCAGGTCGACGCGACGGTGCCCGGTGCGCGGGACCTGCTCGACGGGTTCGGCGCGGCCGTCGTCGCGGGCACCGGGATCACGATGGCCGCGCCGCCGCGGGAAGTGCCCTGGCTGGCGTCGACGAAGTTCGTCGGCGGCGGCACGCTGCTCTACGACCCGACGCTGCGCAGCGCCGTGAAAAGCGCGTGGATGCGGCGCGGCTTCACCGACGAGCAGCTGGGCGCGGTCTACCGCAACCTCCAGCGCGACGACTACCCGAACCCGCTCGGGGTGTTCCAGCTGATGAGCATGGGCGGCAGGCTGAACGCGGTCGGCAGCGCCGAAACCGCGATGCCGCACCGGGATTCGGTGCTGTACGCGGAGTTCGAGACGTTCTGGACCCGGGCGGCCGACGACGAGGTGAACCTCGCGTGGCTGCGCGACCTCTACGCCGACACCTTCGCCGGAACCGGCGGCTACCCCGTGCCCGGCGACGTCGTCGACGGCACCAACATCAACAACCCCGACCCCGACATCGTCGACCCGGCGCTGAACCGCTCCGGCGTCCCGTGGTCCACTTTGTACTTCGGAGCGAACTACCCTCGGCTGCAGCGGGTCAAGGCGCGCTGGGACCCGACCGACTTCTTCCGGCACTCGCAATCGGTCCGGCTGCCCGGCTGACTTCCGTTGCCGGTAACGGTAATCTGGCCCGGACAGCGGTGGTTTTCCCCGGAGAGGTGGCTTTCATGAAGATCGGCCTCGGCCTTCCCCTGCAGGACCCCGACGTCCTGCTCGACTGGGCCCGCCGGGCCGACACCGGCCCGTTCGCGTCGGTCGGGCTGGGCGACCGGGTCGTGTACGACAACCCCGAGCCGCTGGTCGCGCTGGCGGCCGTCGCCGGGGCCACGAGCCGGATCCGCTTGCAGACCACCGTGTTGCTGGCACCGACCCGGGAAACCGTGCTGCTCGCGAAGCAGGCCGCGACGCTGGACCGGATGTCGGGCGGCCGTTTCAGCCTCGGCATCGGGATCGGCCCGCGCCCGGACGACTTCACGGCCACCGGCCAGGACTACCACCGCCGCGGCCGCCGCCTCGACGACCAGCTGGCCCGGCTGCGGGAAACGTGGGCGCCCGGAGCGGCGATCGGCCCGGCTCCGGCCCGGGCCGGCGGCCCCGAGCTGCTGTTCGGCGGGTTCAGCCCGCGGGCGATCTCCCGGGTGGCCCGCTGGGGCGACGGGTTCATCAGCGTGTCACCCGCGGAGCTGACGGACCAGTTGTTCCGCGCGGTCGAGAAGACGTGGCAGGCCGCCGAGCGCCCGGGCGCGCCCCGGTTGGTTGCCCAGGTGAACGCGGTGCTGGGGCCGCCCGAGCGGGTGGAGCGCGGGCTTTCCGCGATCGCGGCGTACTACCGGAGCTTGGGCCCGTACGCGGAAAAAGTGCTGGAGGACGTGCTGACCACCCCCGAGCGCCTTCGGGACGCGGTGGCCGGCTACGCGGACATGGGCGCGGACGAGGTGGTCGTGTACTGCTGGACGACCGACGTGGACCAGGTGGACCGCATCGCCGAGGCGGCGGGCTGAGCCGCCCGCGGCGTCCACTTCGGAAATCTTCTTTCGCCCGCATGATTCTCCGGGAGATGTCCGTCCCGGAAAATACGCTATCCTGGACACCATGCAGAGTGGCCGCGCCGAAAATCGAGAATTCTCCCCCAACCAGGAGGAGAAGCGGGCGAAAATCGTCGAAGCGGCCAAACTCGTCCTCGTCGAGAACGGGCTCTCCGGGTGTACCGTGCGCGCCGTCGCCGCGGCCAGCCCGCTCACCAAAAGCGCCATCCACTACTACTTCTCCGACATGGACGAGCTCATCGACCAGGCGATGGCCGCGCACATCGCCGCTTTCGGGTGCGCCATCCGGCGGGCCGTCGCGCGGCACACCGATGTGCTGGACCGTTTCTGGTCGGCCGTCGACGAATACCTGAAGATATTCCACGCCGCGCCCGGCACCATTGTTCTCTGGCACGAATACTGGCTGCATTCCGTGCGCACCGGGCGGCTCGGGGCCACCGACTCGATGACCCGGGACATCACCGGGATATTCCACGAGCTGCTCGGCGCCGTCGGAGTGGAAAACGCCGAATTGCGGGCCCGCATGCTGACGTCGTACCTGATCGGTGCCGCGACCCGGCAGGCCGTCACCGAACGGCCCTTCGCCGTCGTGCAGGACGAGATCACCCTGCTCTGCCCGCTCGGCTAGGAAAACGCGGAAGACCGGGGCCGCCACCCGCGCCGGGATCACCGGCGGGGCGGCCGCCCCGGTCACCCGCGCACCTCCCCGGATCAGGAAGCCGCGCCGGCCGGGGTCTTCGGCTTCGGTTTGGCCTTGACCGCGACGAGCCCGAGCAGGAATGCGGCGATGAGCACGCACCCCGCCACGAGGAAAGCGTTCTGGTACCCGGCGACCGTGGCTTCGGCGACGTGGTGTGCGGACGTGTCGCCCCCGATCCGGCCGCGCGTGGTCGTGATCGCGACGGTGCCGAGCACGGCCAGCCCGATCGCGCCGCCGACCTGCTGGCTCACGCTCACCAGCGCGGACGCGATGCCCGCCTCCATCGGCTGCACCGAAGTGATCGCGGTCAGCGTCAGCGGCACGATCGCGATGCCGATCCCGCAGCCCAGCAGGATCATCGGCCCGACGACCCACCCGTAGCTGCCGTCCGCCGACGTCGTCAGCCACAGCCCCAGCGCGCCGATCCCGGCGACCAGCGGACCGGTGATCACACCGATCCGGATGCCGATCTTCGCGGCCAGCCTGCCCATGGTCGAGGCCATGAACCCGATCGCGACCGCGATCGGCAGGAACGCCAGGCCCGCGCCGATCGCCCCGAACCCGAGGATCTTCTGCAGGAACAGGGTGAGGAAGAACGTCACGCCGAACAGGCCGACACCGACCGCGAGCGTGATCGCGTAAGCGGCCGAACGGTTGTGCCCGGCCAGCACGCGCAACGGCAGCAGCGGAGCGGCCACTTTGGACTCGATCACCACGAAGGCCGCCAGCAGCACGACCGCGACGGCGAGCGGCACCCACGTCGAGGTGCTCGACCACGACGTCGCCGACGCCTGGATGAGCCCGTAGACCAGCAACGCCATGCCCGCGGTCACGGTGACCGCGCCGGGCAGGTCGAGCTTGCCCGCGCGGTGGCTCGACTCCGGCAGCACCTTGGGCGCCGCCAGCAGGACCAGGATCCCGATCGGGACGACGACGAACAGGACCGACCGCCAGGTGGCGATGTCGGTCAGCACGCCGCCGAGGATGAACCCGAGCACCGCGCCGCCGCTGGAGACGATCGCGTACACGCCCATCGCCTTGTTGCGCCGCGCGCCTTCGGGGAACGTGGTGGCGATCAGGGACAGCGCGGTCGGCGCCGCGATCGCCGCGCCGACGCCCTGCACCGCGCGGGCGGCGATCAGCCACGGCTGGTTCATCGCGAAGCCGCCGGCGAACGACGCCAGCGTGAACACCGCGATGCCGACCATGAACATCCGGCGCCTGCCGAACAGGTCGCCGGTGCGGCCGCCGAGGAGCAGCAACCCGCCGAACGCCACCGAATAGGCGGTGACGACCCACTCCAGGTGCTCGGTCGAGAAACCGAGGCTGGCCTGGATCGTCGGCAACGCGACGTTCACGATGCTGGCGTCCAGCATGATCAGCAACGTCGCCGCGGCGATCACGATCAGCGCCAGCCCGAGGTTGCGCGGCTCCTCGGGCGCGTCCGGCGGCGACACGCCCGCCGCCGCATCGGTGGACCGTGGCGTAGTGGTCATCGAGCAACCCCCTGCTGCAGACTTTCGGACCGGCATGTCCTCGACCAGCGCTGATCCGCGCGAATCAGGTCACGTGTCCTAAACGTTAGTCCAGGCGTCCTGACCGGTCAACGGCGGCCGGGCCAGATCCGCGCCGACCCGCGCGAGGACCTTCCCGAGCCGGTCGTCGAGGTAGAAGTGCCCGCCGTCGAAGACGTGCAGCGCGAACGCGGATTCCGTGTGCCCGCGCCAGCTTTCGGCGTCGGCGACGGGCGTGGTCGGGTCGGCGTCGCCGACGAACGCGGTGATCGGGCTCGCCGTGCGGACGTCGTCCGCCGGACGGTACCCGCGCAGCGCCCGGTAGTCCGCCCGCAGCGACGGCAGCATCATCCGGACGATCTCCTCACTGGCGAGCCGCGCGCCCTTCTCGCCGCCGAGCGCGGCCAGTTCGGCGAGCACGACGTCTTCGGGCCACTCGTCGAGCGCCTTGTCCCGGCGCCGCAGGCACGGCGCGCTGCGCGCGGAGACGAACACCCCGCGCACGTCCGCGCCGCCGGCTTCGAGTGCCCGCGCCGCTTCGAACGCCACCAGCGCTCCCATGCTGTGGCCGAAAACGGCGACCGGACGGCCGTCGGGCGCCAGCGCGCCGACGGCACCGGCGGCCAGGCCGGTGATGCTCTCCACGCAGGGTTCGGTCCGGCGCTCCTGCCGGCCGGGGTACTGGACGACACGCACGTCGACGCCGGGCGGCGCCTGCGCCGACAACGCGTAGTAGGCGCTCGCCGCTCCCCCGGCGTGCGGGAAGCAGAGCAGCACCACACCGGCGTCGTCGCGCGGGTGGAACCGGCGGAGCCAGCGCTGCCGGTCAGCCTTCATGGGACACCTTGCCTTCCCCGGCCGCCGCGGCCGGCTGCGAGTACTTCAGTTCGGCGCTCAGGTAACCGGTGAGCAGCCCGGGGGCCGGCTGGTCGAACACCAGCGTCGGCGGCAGGTCCAGGCCGAGCGCCCCGGCCAGCCGGTCGCGCAGCTCGATCGCGGTCAGCGAGTCGAAGCCCAGCTCGAGGAACTCCGCCGTCTCGTCGACGGGCCCGGGCAGCCGCAGCACTTCGGCCACCTGCGCGCGCACGAACTCCGCGAGGAGCCGGTCGTGCTCCTCCGGCGCGGCCGCCGCGAGTTCGCCGAGCAGCGTCGGGGCGGGCGCGGCGGGCGCCTCCGGCGCGACGACGGCCTCCTGCCGCGCGGCCGGCCAGAAGCGCGTGCGCTGGAAGGCGTACCCGGGCAAGCGGACGGCCCGCGCACCCGTCCCGGCGAACTGCTCGCTCCACGCGACGCCCACCCCGGCCGCGTGGAGCGACCCGAGGGCCGCCAGCAGGGCTTCCGGCTCGGGCCAGGACTTCCGGGCCGCCGAAACCAGGACCGCGGGACCGGCCAGGGTGTCCCTCGCCATCGCGGTCAGCGTGGCGTCCGGCCCGACCTCCAGGTACGCGTCGGCCCCGGCCGCCTCCAGCGCGCGCAGGCCCGCGGCGAACCGCACCGGCTCCCGCACGTGGCGCACCCAGTACTCCGGGTCGGTGAGCTCGCCCGGGCCGGCCGCCGCGCCGGTCAGGTTCGACACGACCGGCAGCCGCGGTTCGGCGAACGTCAGCCCGCCGACCACCGTGCGGAATTCGTCGAGCACCGGCTCCACCAGTGACGAGTGGAACGCGTGGCTCACCCGCAGCCTGCGGGCCCGGACGCCGCGGGCGCGGAACCCCGCGACCAGGTCGTCCACTTCGGACTCCGCGCCGGAGACGACCACGGCGGCGGGCCCGTTGACCGCGGCGATGTCCGTCCGCGAGGTCAGTTCGGCGCGCACCACGCTCTCTTCGGCGCCGATCGCAGCCATCGCGCCGCCGCGCGGCAGGCTCTGCATCAGGCGGGCGCGGGCGGCGACGAGCGCGCACGCGTCCGGCAGGTCGAGCACCCCGGCGACGTGCGCCGCGACGATCTCCCCCACCGAATGGCCGACCACGTGCCCGGGCACGACGCCGAAGGAGGCCAGCAGCCGCGTCAGCGCGACCTCGAAGGCGAACAGGGCGGGCTGGGTGTACTCGGTTTCGTCCAGCAGCACGGCGTCGGGGTCGTCCGGCGGCGCGAAGAGGACCTCGCGCAGCGACCGCGGCAGCCGGGTTTCGAACTCGGCGAGCACCTCCGCCAGCGCCTCGGCGAACACCGGGTACGCGGCGGCCAGCTCGCTGCCCATCCGCGCGCGCTGGCTGCCCTGACCGGTGTAGAGGAAGGCGATCCGCCTGCCCTCCCGTGCTTTCCCGGTCACGACGAACGCCGGGGTCGCCCCGTCGGCCAGTGCCCGCAGCCCGGCCAGCAGCTCGTCCCGGTCCCTGCCCAGCACGGTCGCCCGGTGCGGCAAAGCCGACCGCGTGGTGGCCAGCGAGAACCCGATGTCGGCCACCGGCGGCGCGTCGCCGGCTCCGGCGAACTCGGCCAGGCGGATCGCCTGGGCGCGCAACGCGGCCTCCCCGGCCGCCGACAGCACCCAGGGCACCACCGGCACCGACCGCGCGCCCGGCTCGGGCTCCGGCCCGGTTTCGGCGGCGGCTTCCAGGACGACGTGGGCGTTGGTGCCGCTGATGCCGAAGGACGACACCGCCGCGCGCCGCGGCCGGTCGTGGGTATCCCACGGCGTCGCTTCCGCCGCCACCCGCACCGCGCCGGAGCTCCAGTCCACATGGGACGACGGCGTGCCGGCGTGCAGCGTCCGGGGCACGACGCCGTGCCGCATCGCCTCGACCACCTTGAGCACGCCCGCCACGCCCGCGGCCGCCTGGGTGTGCCCGATGTTCGACTTCACCGACCCCAGCCACAGCGGGGTCTCCCGGTCCCGGCCGTAGGTCGCGAGCAGCGCCTGCGCCTCGATCGGGTCGCCCAGCGCGGTCCCGGTGCCGTGCGCCTCCACGACGTCCACATCGGACGGTGCCAGCCCGGCGTCGGCCAGCGCCGCCCGGATCACCCGCTGCTGCGAAGGTCCGTTCGGGGCGGTCAGGCCGTTCGACGCGCCGTCGGAGTTCACGGCGCTGCCGCGGACGACGGCCAGCACGCGGTGCCCGTGGCGCCGCGCGTCCGAGAGCCGCTCCACCACCAGGAGCCCGGCTCCCTCGCCCCAGCCGGTGCCGTCGGCGCCGTCGCCGAAAGCCTTGCAGCGGGCGTCCGGCGCGAGCCCGCGCTGGCGGGCGAATTCGACGAACGCGACCGGGGACGCCATCACGGTCACCCCGCCGGCGAGCGCCAGGTCGGTCTCGCCCCGCCGCAGCGACTGCACCGCCAGGTGCAGCGCCACCAGCGAGGACGAGCAGGCCGTGTCGACGGTGACCGCCGGGCCTTCGAAGCCGAACGTGTAGGCCACGCGGCCGGACAGCACGCTCGACGCGTTGCCCGTCAACAGGTGCCCGGCGAGGTCCTCGGCGGCCGCGGCGGCGAGGCCGGCACCGTAGTCCTGCATGTTGGAGCCGACGAACACCCCGGTCCGGCTGCCGCGCAGCGCGGCGGGGTCGATCCCGCCGTCCTCGAAGGACTCCCAGGCGGTCTCCAGCAGGATCCGTTGCTGCGGGTCCATCGCGAGCGCTTCCCGCGGCGAGATCCCGAAGAAGCCGGCGTCGAAGTCCGCCGCGTCGGCCACGAACCCGCCTTCGCGGACGTAGACCGATCCGGGCCGGGTGCCGTCCGGGTCGTAGAGGCGTTCGAGGTCCCAGCCCCGGTCCTCGGGGAACGGCCCGATCGCGTCGACCTCGCCGGCCACCAGCCGCCACAGGTCGGCCGCGCCGCGGACCCCGCCGGGCAGCCGGCAGGCCGTGCCGACGATCGCGATCGGCTCGTCCGCCGGGCGGCCTGCGGTGTCCGCCGGGGCGGGCTCGGTGCCGTCCCCGAGCTCGGCCGCCAGGAAGGCGGTGAGCGCCGCCGGGGTCGGGTGGTCGAAGACGAGCGTCGCGGGCAGCCGCAGCCCGGTCACGGCCCCGAGGCGGTTGCGCAGCTCGAGCGCGGTCAGCGAGTCGAACCCCAGGTCCTTGAACGGCCGCGACGGCTCGACGGCGGCCGCGCCGTCGTGGCCGAGCACCCGGGCGGCCGCGGCGCGGACGATCCCGGCGAGCCGGTCCCGCCGGGCGGCTTCCGGCAGGGCGGCCAGGTCCGCCGTGACGTCGCCCTCGGCGGCGGCCGGCTCGTCGCCGAGGACGTCCGGCAGGTCGGCCAGCAGCGGGCCGGGGCGCGCCGCGGTGAACGCGGGCCCGAACCGCTTCCAGTCGACGTCGGCCAGCACGACCGCCGGGTCGCCCGCCGTCAGCTCCCGCGCGAGCGCCCGGACCGCGTCCTCCGGCGCCATCGGGAGGACGCCGCCGCGGCGCAGGCGCTCGTCGGCGGCCGCGTTGCCGGCCGCCAGCCCGGCGCCGCCCCAGAAGCCCCACGCCACCGACGTCGCCGGCAGGCCTTGCACGTGACGGAGTTCGGCGAGGGCGTCGAGCTCGGCGTTCGCGGCCGCGTAGGCGCTCTGCCCGGCGCCGCCGAAGGTGCCCGCGAAGGAGGAGAACAGGACGAACGCGGTGAGGTCGCACTCGCGCGTCAGCTCGTGCAGGTGCGCCGCGGCCCGGGACTTCGGGTGCGCGACGGCGGCCAGCCGCCGCGCGGTGAGCGAGTCCGCGACGCCGTCCTCGACCACGCCCGCGGCGTGGAAGACGGCGCGCAGCGGGGGGCCGTCGAGGCCGGCGAGCAGGGCCGCCAGCGCCTCGCGGTCGCCGACGTCGCACGCGGCGACCGTCACCCGGGCGCCGAGCGCGGTCAGTTCGGCCGCGAGTTCGGGCGCACCCGGCGCGGCCTCGCCACGCCGTCCGGTCAGCACGAGGTGCTCGGCCCCGCCCCGGGCGAGCCAGCGGGCGACCTGGGCGCCCGCCGCGCCGGTCCCGCCGGTGACCAGCACCGTGCCCTCCGGCCGCCACGGCGGTCCGGACACGGCGAGCGGCGCCCGGACCAGCCGGCGCGCGTGCAGGCCCGCCGCGCGGACCGCGACCTGGTCTTCCCGTCCGGCACCGCCGAGCACGGCGCGCACCCGCGTCCAGTCCGCTTCGCCGGGGTCGGCCGGGAGGTCCACGAGGCCGCCCCACCGCTCGGGGTGCTCCAGCGCCAGGCTCCGGCCGAGGCCCCAGACGGCGGCCTGGCCGGGCACGACGACGTCGCCGGGGACGGCGGCCACCGCCGCGCGGGTCAGGCACCACAGCGGAGCTTCGACGCCCGCGTCGCCGAGCGCCTGGACGAGGACGGCGGTCGCCAGCGCCGCGTCCTCGCCCACCGGCAGGGCGAGCACGCCGGCGGGCGTCCCGCCGGCGGCGGACCGCAGCCGCCGCGCGAGGTCCGCCCGGTCGGTGCCCGGCGCGACCCAGCCCAGCTCGGCGTGGCCGAACCCGGCCGTCGCGGGCAGGTCCGACGGCGAGCCGACGACGAGCCAGCGCCCGGCGGGCTCGGCGGGCTCGTCCGGCAGCCGCCGCCAGGTCACGCGGTAGCGCCAGTCGTCGGCGAGGGCGCGCTCGCGGGCCGGGGCACCACCGCGCCAGTACCGCGTCCGGTCGAAGGCGTAGGTCGGCAGCGGCACCGGCCGGGCGCCCGGGAACGCCGGGGTGAAGTCCACCGGCACGCCGGCGACGTGCAGCTCCGCCAGCGACGCCCAGAACCGTTCGAGACCGCCGTCGTCGCGCCGCAGGGTGCCGGTCACCACGGCGTCGCCCGCGATGTCCTGGATGCCCGGGGTCAGCACCGGGTGCGAGCTGACTTCGACGAACGCGCGGTGTCCCGCCTCGCCGAGCGCGGCGACCACCTCGGCGAACCGCACCGGGCGGCGCAGGTTCTCGAACCAGTAGCCGCCGTCGAGCGCGGTCGTGTCGAGCGGGCCGCCGGTGACGGTCGACCAGAACGGCACCTCGGCGGGCCGCGGCGCGATCCCGGCGAGCGCGGTGCCGATCTCCGCGCGGAGCTGTTCGACGTGCGGGGAGTGCGACGCGTAGTCGACCGGCACGACCTTGGCGCGGACGCCGTCCGCGGTCAGCCGGTCCGCGAAGGCGTGCACCGCCTCGACGTCACCGGAGACCACGGCGGCCGACGGCCCGTTGACCGCCGCCACGACCAGGCCCTCGGGCAGCAGTTCGCGCAGCCGCGCTTCGGGCAGCCCGACCGCGAGCATGCCGCCGCGGCCCGCGATCCGGCGGATCGCCTTGCTGCGCAGGGAAACCACCTTCGCACCGTCCTCGAGCGACAGCGCACCCGAAACGACCGCCGCCGCGATCTCGCCCTGCGAATGACCGGCCACCGCGGCCGGCCGCACGCCGTAGGAGCGCCACAGCGCCGCCAGCGACACCATCACGGCGAACGACACCGGCTGCACGACGTCGACCCGGTCGAGTCCCGGGGCGCCGTCCACCCCCTGCACGACGTCCAGCAGGGACCAGCCGGTGTGGGGTTCGAGGGCGCGGGCGCACTCGGTCAGCCGTGCCCGGAAGACGTCCGAGCGGACGAACAGCTCCCTGGCCATCCCGTCCCACTGCGTGCCCTGCCCGGGGAAGACGAACACGACCGGGCCGTCGTCCTCGCCGGCGATCCCGCCGACGCCGGCCTCCTCACCGCCGGCGAGCGCGGCGAGGCCGGCCAGCAGCTCTTCGCGGCCGCCGGTCAGCACGACCCGGTGCTCGAACGCGGTCCTCGTGGTGGCCAGCGACAGCCCGACGTCGGCGACGTCGAACCCGGGCTGTCCGGCCAGCCGCGCCCGGAGGCGGGCCGCCTGGCCGGCCAGCGCCCGCGCGCCGCGGGCGGACAGCGGCCACGGCACCGATTCCGGCGTCGGCCGGCCACCGGGCTCGGGCGCGGCAGGCGCCTCTTCGACGATGACGTGCGCGTTCGTGCCACTCATCCCGAACGACGAAACGCCGGCGCGCCGCGGCCGGCCGCCCGCCGGCCACGGGACCGGCTCCGCGAGCAGCGAGACCGCGCCCGCCGACCAGTCGACCTGCCGGGTCGGCTCGGCCACGTGCAGGGTCGGCGGCAGTTCTTCCCGCCGCAGGGCCTGCACCACCTTGATCACGCCGGCGACACCCGCGGCCGCCTGGGTGTGCCCGATGTTCGACTTCACCGACCCGAGCCACAGCGGCCGGTCGCGGTGCTTGCCGTAGGTCGCCAGCAGGGCCTGCGCCTCGATCGGGTCGCCCAGCCCGGTGCCGGTGCCGTGCGCCTCCACGGCGTCCACATCGGACGGTGCCAGCCCGGCCTTCGCCAGCGCCGCCCGGATCACCCGCTGCTGCGCCGGCCCGTTGGGGGCGGTCAGCCCGTTGGAGGCGCCGTCCTGGTTGACCGCGCTGCCGCGGACGACCGCCAGGATCCGGCGGCCGTGGCGCTCGGCGTCGGAAAGCCGTTCGAGCAGCAGCACCCCGGCGCCTTCGGCCATGCCCATACCGTCCGCGGCGGCCGAGAACGCCTTGCACCGGCCGTCCGCGGCGAGCGCGCGCTGCCGGCTGAAGCCCCGCAGCTGCAGGAGCGTGGCCATGACCGTCGCGCCGCCGGCGAGGGCGAGCGCGCATTCGCCGCCGCGCAGGGCCTGGGCGGCGAGGTGCAGCGCGACCAGCGACGACGAGCAGGCCGTGTCGACGGTCGCGGCCGGCCCCTCCAGCCCGAGCGAGTAGGCGATCCGCCCGGACAGGACGCTGGCGGCGTTGCCGGTGAGCAGGTGCCCCTCCAGTGCTTCGTCGGTCGCGCCGGCGAGGCCGACGACGTAGTCCTGCGCGTTGGTGCCGACGAAGACGCCGGTCGCTTCGCCGCGGACGGACGCCGGGTCGATGCCCGCGTCCTCGAACGCCTCCCACGACGTCTCCAGCAGCAGCCGCTGCTGCGGATCCATCGCCAGCGCCTCCCGCGGCGACACCCCGAAGAAGCCCGCGTCGAAGTCCGCCGCGTCGTGCAGGAACCCGCCTTCGCGCGTGGAGATCGTGCCCGGCAGGCCGGCGTCCGCGGCGTACCGGTAGGTGCCTTCCCAGCCGCGGCCCGCCGGGAAGCCCGAGATCGCGTCGCCGCCGGCGGCCACCAGGTCGCCGAGCTCGTCCGGGGACGTCACACCGCCCGGGAACCGGCAGCCCATGCCGATGATCGCGATCGGCTCGCTCGCCCGGCGTTCGCTCTCCCGCAGCCGTTCGCGCGTCGCGTGCAGGTCCGCGGTGACGCGCTTGAGGTAGTCGACCAGCTTCTGCTCGTCAGCCATCGTTTCCGAACTCCCTGTCGATGAAGGCGAGCACCTCGTCGGCCGAGGCGGTCGCCAGACCGTGCGCGTCCCCCGGCCCGGTGAGGGACTCCAGTGCCGCGCCGAGCCGCGCGGCGAGAGCGGCCCGCTCCGCCTCGTCGAGTTCCGCGTGGGGCAGCGCCGCCTCCAGCCGGGCGACGAGCTCGGCCGGCGGTTCCACGGCCGCTTCCCCGTCGAGCTCCGCGAAGAGGTGCGCGGCGAGCGCTTCGGCCGTCGGGTGGTCGAAGACGAGCGTCGGCGGCAGGGCCAGCCCGGTCGCCGCGCTCAGCCGGTTGCGCAGCTCGACGGCGGTCACCGAGTCGAAGCCCAGCTCCTTGAACGCGCGCCGGGCGCCGACGCTGCCGGCCGCCCCGTGCCCCAGCACGGCGGCCGCGGTCCCGCGGACGAGGCGGTCGAGCGCGGCGCGCCGGTCCTCGGGCGGCAGCGTCGCGAGGTCCCCGGCCGGTTCCGCCTCGGGGGCCGTCTTCGCCTCGGGGAGGTCGTCGAGCAGCGGCGCGGGCCGCGTCGCCGTGAGCGCGGCGGCGAGCCGCGTCCAGTCGACGGCGGCGACGATCTGCGGCCCGTCGGCGGGCCGGCGCAGCGCGGACAGCGCACGGTCCGGGTCCACGGCGGGCAGGCCGTGCCGCCGGGTCGTTCCGGCGAGGTCGCCGGCCACGTCCCAGGGTCCCCACGCGACGGTGGCCGCGGGAAGTCCTTCACGTGCGGCGAAGGCCTCGAGGTACGCGTCGGCCGCCGCGTGGACGCCGCCGCCCGCACTGCCCCAGACGCCGGAGATGCCGCGGTAGAGCAGGAAATCGGCGGCTTCGTGGGTCCGGGCGACCTCGGCGAGGGTGGCCGCGGCCCGGGTCACCGGCCGCAGCACGTCGGCGATCCGGCCGGCGTCGAGGTCGGCGAGCGGCGTCGTCGCGAACCCGGCGTCGGCGTGCACGACGACGGAGAACCGCACCCCGGGCAGCGCGGCCGCGAGCCCGGCGGCCGCACCGGGCCCGGCGGCGTCCCAGTGCAGGAAGGTGGCTTTGGCGCCGAGGGCGGAGAGGTCGCTGTCGAGTTCGGCGGCCCGGCCGGGACCGGTGCCGGTGACGACGACGTGGTCGCAGCCCCGCCGGGCGAGCCACCGCGCGGTGGCGGCGCCGAGGGGGCCGAGGCCACCGGTGACGAGGGCGGTGCCGCCGGGCTGCCAGGTGTCCCCGCCGGGCAGGGCCCGGACCAGCCGGCGCACGTGGAGCCCGGTGGCGCGGACGGCGAGCTGGTCCTCGGGACCGGCCGCCAGCGCGGCGGCGAACCCGCGGGCGACGAGCTGATCCTCGGGACCGGCCGCCGCCCCGCCGGCGACAAGCTCGTCCTCAGACCCGGCCACCGCCCCGGCAGCAAACCCATCGGCGACAAGCTGCCCCTCAGACCCGGCCACCGCCCCGGCAGCAAACCCGCCGGCGGCGAGCCGGCCCGCGGTGCCGCCCGTGTCGGCGGGGGTGCCGGCCTGGTTCGCCGCGGGCGCGGTTGCCTCGTCGCCGCGGCCGGAGCCCGCGGGCAGGTCGATGAGCCCACCCCAGTGGGCCGGGTGTTCCAGCGCGGCGACCCGCCCGGCGCCCCAGACGGCGGCCTGCGCCGGATCGGGCGGCGGGTCCGCGGGCCCGGTCGCCACCGCGCCCCGGGTCACGCACCACAGCCGGGCCGGGCCGCCGACGTCGGTGAGGGCGTGCAAGGCCGAGACGGTGGTCGCGACCGCCGTCTCGGCGGGACCGCCGGGGAAGCACAGGACGCCGTCGACCGGCCCACCGGCGAGGGCGCCGGCGAGCAAGCCGGCCAGCTCACCGCGGCTCGCCCCCGGTTCGGCCACCACCGGGACCACGTCCAAGCCGTCGAAGACCGGTTCCGCTGCCCGGGGGAACTCCCCCGGCGGCACCACGGCCACCCAGCGCCCCCTGGCCGCTTCGGTACCCAGCGGCACTCGCCGCCACCGCACCCGGTACCGCCACGAATCCGTCTCCGCGGCCTCGCGCCGTCCCCGGTGCCACCCCGCCAGCGCCGGCAGCAGCGCGCCCAGCTCTTCGCCCGGCACGCCCAGCGTCGCCGCCAGCCCGGTCGCGTCGCCGGCCTCGACCGCCGCCCAGAAGCCGTCCTCCGCCGGGTCGGCCGCGGGCTCGGCCGCCGCCAGCCAGTACGACCGGCGCTGGAACGCGTACCCGGGCAGCTCGACCCGGCGCGCCGCGGGCCACAGCGGCGTCCAGTCGACCCGGACCCCGCCCGTGTGCGCCGTGGCCAGCGAGGTGAGGAACCGCCGCAGACCGCCGTCGTCGCGGCGCAGGGTTCCCGTCACCACGCCGTCGGAGCCGAGCGTGTCCTGGACCGCCGCCGTCAGCACCGGGTGCGGGCTGATCTCGACGAACGCCCGGCCGGCGAGCCCGCGGACCACCTCCTCGAACAGCACCGGCCGGCGCAGGTTCGCGTACCAGTAGCCCGCGTCCAGCCCGGTCGTGTCGATCGGCCCGCCGGTCACCGTCGAGTGGAACGCGATCCGCGCCGGCCGCGGCGTGATGCCCGCCAGCGCCGTGGTGATCGCCTCCTCGATCTCCGCCACGGCGAACGAGTGCGACGCGTAGTCGACCGGGACGCGCTTCGCCCGGAAGCCGTCCCGCTCGCACCGCTCGATCAGGTCCTCGACCTCCCCCACCGGTCCGGCGACCACCGTCGCCGACGGTCCATTGTGGACGGCGAGCTCGACGGCGCCGGACAGCCGCGCCCGGACCTCGGCGGCCGGGAGCGGGATCGAGGCCATCGCGCCGCGGCCGGCGATCCGCCGGATCGCCTTGCTGCGCAACGCGACCACCTTCGCGCCGTCCTCGAGGGACAGTGCGCCGGACACCACCGCCGCCGCGATCTCCCCCTGCGAATGCCCGGCGACCGCCGTCGGTTCGACGCCGAAGGACCGCCACAGCTCCGCCAGCGACACCATCACCGCGAACAACGCCGGCTGCACGACGTCGACGCGGCCGAGCGCCTCCTCGTCGGCGTCGGCCAGGACGTCGAGCAGCGACCAGCCGACGTGCGGGGCCAGCGCCGCCGCGCACGCCTGCAGGCGCTCCCGGAACACCGGCGAGTCGGCCAGCAGCCCGCGCGCCATGGCCGGCCACTGCGCACCCTGGCCGGGGAAGACGAACACGACCTCGGGCGGGGTCCGCGGCGCCTCGCCTTCGGCCGCCACCGGTCCGCCGTCGCGCAGCTGCGCGAGGCCGGCCAGCAGTTCCCGGCCATCGCGGCCGAGCACCACGGCCCGGTGCGCCAGCCCCGCCCGCGGCACCAGGGAGAACCCGACGTCGGCGGGGGCGAAGTCCGCGTCGGCCAGCCGGCGGTGCAGCCGGCCGGCCTGGGCCCGCAAGGCCTGCGGGTCGTGCGCCGAAACCAGCCACGGCAGCGGCCCGTCCGGCGCCGCGCCGGCGCTCTCGACCGGAGGGCCCTCTTCGAGCACGACGTGGGCGTTCGTGCCGCTGACCCCGAACGACGAGACACCCGCCCGGCGCGGCCGGTCCGCCCGGGGCCAGCCGACCGGCTCCGTGAGCAGCGAAACCGCACCGGCCGCCCAGTCCACGTGCGGGGTCGGCTCGTCCACGTGCAGCGTCTTGGGCAGCACGCCGTGCCGCATCGCCATGACGACCTTGATCACGCCGGCCACCCCGGCCGCGGCCTGGGTGTGCCCGAGGTTCGACTTCACCGAACCCAGCCACAGCGGCGTCTCGCGGTCCTGGCCGTAGGCCGAGAGCACCGCGCCCGCCTCGATCGGGTCGCCGAGGGTCGTCCCGGTACCGTGCGCCTCCACGACGTCCACATCGGACGGCACCAGCCCCGCGTCCGCCAGCGCCGCCCGGATCACCCGCTGCTGCGCGGGCCCGTTCGGCGCGGTCAGGCCGTTCGAGGCCCCGTCCTGGTTGACCGCGCTGCCCCGCACCACCGCCAGCACGGGGTGGCCGTTGCGCCGGGCGTCGGAAAGCCGTTCCACGACGAGCATCCCGGCGCCCTCGCCCCAGCCGGTGCCGTCGGCCGACGCGGCGAACGCCTTGCAGCGCCCGTCCGGGGCCAGCCCGCGCTGGCGCGAGAATTCGAGGAACGTCGCCGGGGTCGCCATCACCGTGACCCCGCCCGCGAGCGCCAGGTCGCATTCGCCGCGGCGCAGCGACTGCGCCGCGAGGTGCAGCGCCACCAGCGACGACGAGCACGCCGTGTCGACCGTGACCGCGGGCCCCTCGAACCCGAAGGTGTAGGACAGCCGGCCCGAGGCCGCGCTGCCCGAGTTGCCGGTGGCGAGCAGGCCGCGGACCTCGTCCGGCACGGTGGCGGCACCACTGGCGTAGTCGTGGTACATCAGGCCGGTGAACACCCCGGCCGCGCTGCCCCGGACCGCGGCCGGGTCGATCCCGGCGTGCTCCAGCGCGAGCCACGACGTCTCCAGCAGCAGCCGCTGCTGGGGGTCCATCGCCAGTGCCTCGCGGGGCGAGATCCCGAAGAAGCCCGCGTCGAATTCCGCCGCGTCGTAGAGAAAGCCGCCTTCGCGGACGTAGCTCGTGCCGGCGTGCTCCGGGTCGGGGTCGTACAGCGCGCCGAGGTCCCAGCCGCGGTCACCGGGGAACGCGCCGATCGCGTCGCGGCCGGCGGCGACCAGGTCCCACAGGTCCTCCGGCGACGAGACGCCGCCCGGGTAGCGGCAGGCCATGCCGACGATCGCGATCGGCTCGTCGGCGACCGCGCGGACGGCCGGGACGGGCGGTGCCTCGCCCTGCCCGGTGAGCTCGGCCAGCAGGAAGCGGACCAGGGCCCGCGGATCGGGGTGGTCGAACACGACCGCGGCGGGCAGCTTCAGCCCGGTCGCCGCGGCGAGCCGGGTGCGCAGCTCCAGCGCGGTCAGCGAGTCGATCCCCTGCTCCCCGAACGGGACGGCGGGGTCGACCGCCGCCGGGCCCGCGTGACCGAGCACGGCCGCGGTCTCGGCCAGGACGAGGTCGGCGAGCAGCCGCTCACGGCCGGGCCCGTCGACGGCGGCGAGCCGGCCGGCGAACGCCGAAGCCGCGGTCGGACGCGGCCGCGCGCGGACGAGGCCGCGCAGCACCGCGGGCACGTCGTCGTGGCCGCCGGCGGTGACCAGCCGGACCGGGACGGGCACGACGGCCGGGCCGCCGAGCGCGGCGTCGAACAACGCGAGCCCGTCGGCTTCGGACAGCGGCAGCGCGGCACCGGCCACCCGGCTCGCCTGCCGGTCCCCGAGGCGGGCGGCCATCCCGGTCTCCCACGGCCCCCAGGCGAGGGAGACGGCGGGTAGGCCGGCCGCGCGGCGGTGCCGGGCCA
This sequence comes from Amycolatopsis sp. NPDC003865, assembly GCF_053605345.1. Taxonomy (NCBI): domain Bacteria; kingdom Bacillati; phylum Actinomycetota; class Actinomycetes; order Pseudonocardiales; family Pseudonocardiaceae; genus Amycolatopsis; species Amycolatopsis sp. NPDC003865. Next base: position 347,856 of record NZ_JBSGJA010000001.1, read on the forward strand.
GGCCGTCCAGGAACGCGTTGGCGGCGGCGTAGTTGGCCTGGCCGCCCGACCCGAGCACCCCGGAAACGGAGGAGAACAGCACGAACGCGCGCAGGTCGAGCCCGCGGGTCAGCTCGTGCAGGTGCCAGGCCGCGGCGGCCTTGGGCGCGAACACCCGGTCCAGGCGGTCGGGGGTGAGGCTGGTGACGGTGGCGTCGTCGACCAGCCCGGCGGCGTGCACGACCGCCCGCAGCGGGTGCGCGGCGGGGATGCCGGCGAGCACGTCCGCGAGGGCGGCCCGGTCGGCGACGTCGCACGCGGCTACCGAAACCTCGGCGCCCAGCTCGGTCAGCTCGGTCACGAGCGCGGCCGCGCCGGCGGCGGCCGGGCCGCGCCGGCTGAGCAGCAGGAGGCGCCGGACCCCGTGGCGGCGCACCAGGTGCCGCGCGACCAGCGCGCCGAGGCCACCGGTGCCGCCGGTGATCAGGACGGTGCCGTCGGAGTCCCAGGCGGCCGTGCGGCCCGGAAGGGGTTCAGGCCCTCGTTGACGCGGCACCACAGGGGCCTGGGCCTGCCCCACCACCACACCGGCCTTGGCCTGCCCCACCGCCACACCGGGCGGCGCGTCGTGACGGCCCGGTGCCCCAGCAGCTCCCACACTCGCCGCCTCCGGGTCGAGGCGGGCCAACCGGGCCACCTCCACCACCCCGGCGCGCACCGCCAGCTGAGGCTCCGCCGTCCCCAGTGCGGCGAGCATCGCCGGCAGGTCACCCGCCTCTTCGAGGTCGGCGAGCACGAACCGGTCCGGGTGCTCGGCCTGCGCGGACCGGACCAGCCCCCACACCGCCGCCGCCGCGGGGTCCTCGCGCGACGCTCCGGACGTGACCACCACCAGCCGCGAGGTCGCGAACCGGTCCAGCCCGAGCCACGCGCGCAGCAGGCGCAGCACCTCGGCCGTCATCCGGCGGGCCGCGTCCGCCGGATCGCCGCCGGCCCCGGCGATCGGCGCCAGCACGAACGCCGGCTCCGGGCCGGGGTCCAGCGCGAGCGCCGCCAGGTCGGCGAACTCCTCGAGCGTCCCGTCGTGCGCGAGGGACCCCGGGCCGGCGAGCACGCACCGGCCCGGGGCGGCCTCCGGCGGCGTGACCGGGACCCAGTCCAGTGCGAACAGCGCGTCGGCGATCCCACGCGGGCGCAGCCGCGCCGGGTCCACCGGCCGCAGCACCAGCGACCGCACCGAAGCGACCGCGTGGCCGTCCTCGCCGGTGAGCAGCAGCGAGACCGCGTCCCCGTCGCGGGTCACCCGCGCGCGGACCGCCGTCGCACCGGGCGCGTGCACCGCGACCCCGTGCCAGGAGAACGGCAGCAAGGGCCGCTCGCCACCGTCGGCGGCCAGTGCGTGCAGCACCGCGTCGAGCAACGCGGGGTGCAGGAGGTACCCCGGCCCCGCGTCGGCGGGCAGCGCGACCTCGGCGTACAGCTCGCCGCCCCGGCGCCACAGCCCGCGCAGCCCGCGGAACACCGGTCCGTAGCCGAAGCCCAGCCCGGCCAGCCGGTCGTAGAGGCCCGGCACGTCTTCGACGCGGGCTCCGGCGGGCGGCCACTCGCCGTCGCCGCCTGCCGGTTCTCCCTCCGGGGCCAGGGTTCCGGCGGCGTGCCGGATCCACGTCTCGCCGTCGCGGGCGTGGACGGCCACCGCCCGGCGGCCGCGGTCGTCCGGTGGGTCCACCACGACCTGGACGTCGACGGCGCCGGCTTCGGGCAGGACCAGCGGCGCTTCGAGGGTCAGCTCCTCCACCAGCGCGCACCCGGCCTCCAGCCCGGCGCGCAGGGCCAGCTCCACGAACGCCGTGCCGGGCAGCACGACCGTGCCCGACAGGGCGTGCTCGGTCAGCCACGGCGCCGTCGCGCCGGACAGGCTGCCGGTCAGCACGAACCGGTCCGACCCCGCCACGCCGAGCACGGCGCCCAGCAGCGGATGCCCGGCCGCGCCGAAGCCCGCGGCGACGCCGTCGGGCACGTCGAGCCAGAACCGCTCGCGCTGGAACGCGTACGTCGGCAGGTCGACCCGGCGGCCGGCGGGCAGCAGCGGGCGCAGGTCGGTCGCGACGCCGGAGACGAGCGCCGCGCCGATCGCGGCGAGCGCGGCCCCGGGCTCCGGCCGGCCGGCGCGCAGCAGCGGCACGACCGGCTCGGCCGCGTCCGCGCCGAGGCAGCCGCGCACCATGCCGGCCAGCACCGAGCCGGGGCCGACTTCGACGAACGCCGTCGCGCCCGCGGCCCGCAGCGCGCCGACGGCGTCGGCGAACCGCACCGGCTCGCGCACGTGCCGCACCCAGTACTCCGGGTCGGTGAGCTCGCCCGGCGCGACCGGGCGACCGGTCACCGACGACACGATCGGCAGCTCCGGTTCCCTCAGCCGCAGGCTGCGCACCACCGCGCGGAAGGGCTCGAGCATCGGCTCCACCAGCGGCGAGTGGAAGGCGTGGCTCACCCGCAGGCGGTGGACCCGGGTGCCGCGGGCCCGGAACTCCGCGGCCACCTCGTCCACGGTGGACTCGTCACCGGAGAGCACCACGGCTTCGGGCCCGTTGACCGCGGCGAGCCCGATCCGGTCGCCGAGGAACCCGGCGACCTCGTGCTCGGGGGCCGCCACGGCGAGCATCGCGCCGCCCGGCGGCAGGTCCTGCATGAGCGCGCCGCGCGCGGCGACCAGCGCGCAGGCATCGGCCAGGGTCAGCACACCCGCGACGTGCGCGGCGGCGATCTCGCCGATCGAATGCCCGGCGAGCACCTTCGGGGCCAGGCCGGCCGACACCGCGAAGCGGTAAAGCGCGACCTCCAGGGCGAACAACGCCGGCTGGGCGTACCGGGTTTCGTCGAGCACGCCCGCTTCGGGCGCGAACATCACCTCGCGCAGGGGCCGCGGCAGGTGCCCCGCGAAAGCGGCGCAGACCTCGTCGAGCGCGGCGGCGAACTCCGGGAAGCTCCCGGCCAGCTCGCGCCCCATGCCCGGCCGCTGGCTGCCCTGGCCGGAGAAGACGAACGCCGGCTCCCGCGGCCCGGTGGCCCGTCCGGTCACGACGTTCGGCGCGGGCTCGCCGGCGGCCAGCGCCGCGAGCCCGGCCTCCGCGCCCGGGCGGCCGGTCGCCAGCACGACGGCGCGGTAGGGCAGCAGCGCCCGCCCGGTCAGCAGCGACCAGCCGACGTCGACCGGGTGCTCGTCCACTTCGGACAGCCGGGCCGCCTGCGCGCGCAGCGCGGCTTCCGACCGCGCCGACAGCACCCACGGCACCACCGGCACGGCCGGCGGTTCCGGCGCGGGTTCGGGCGACGGCGCCTGCTCCAGGACGACGTGCGCGTTCGTGCCGCTGATCCCGAACGAGGAGACCCCGGCCCGGCGCGGCCGCCCGGAAGCGGGCCACGCCACCGGTTCCCGCACCGGGCGCACGCCACCCGCCGACCAGTCCACATGGGACGTGAGCGGCTCGGCGTGCAGCGTCTTCGGCACGACGCCGTGCCGCATCGCCATGACCATCTTGAGCACGCCCGCGACGCCCGCCGCGGCCTGCGTGTGCCCGAGGTTCGACTTCACCGAGCCCAGCCACAGCGGCGCGTCCGCCGGCCGCCCGGCCCCGTAGGTCGCCTGCAGGGCGTCCGCCTCGATCGGGTCACCGAGCACGGTGCCCGTCCCGTGCGCCTCGACGACGTCCACATCGGACGGCACCAGCCGGGCGTCGGCCAGCGCGGCCCGGATCACCCGTTGCTGCGCGGGCCCGTTCGGCGCCGTGAGCCCGTTCGACGCGCCGTCGGAGTTGACCGCCGTGCCCCGCACCACCGCCAGCACCCGGTGCCCGTGGCGCCGCGCGTCCGACAGCCGTTCGACGAGCAGGACGCCCGCGCCCTCGCCCCAGCCGGTGCCGTCCGCGGCCTCGCCGAAGGCTTTGCAGCGCCCGTCCGGGGAAAGCCCGCGCTGGCGCGAGAACTCGACGAACGTCGCCGGGGTCGCCATCACCGTGGCCCCGCCCGCCAGCGCGAGCTCGCACTCGCCGCGGCGCAGCGACTGGACGGCCAGGTGCAACGCGACCAATGACGACGAACAGGCTGTGTCGACCGTGACCGCCGGTCCTTCGAGGCCCAGCACGTAGGCGACGCGGCCGGAAGCGATGCTGCCCGCGCTGCCCTCGCCGAGGTACCCCTCGAACTCGGGGCTGCCGCGGTGCTGCAGCCGGGATCCGTAGTCGTGGTACATGATCCCGGTGAACACCCCGACCCGGCCGCCGCGCACCGAGCCCGGGTCGATGCCCGCGTCCTCGAACGCCTCCCACGACGTCTCCAGCAGCAGCCGCTGCTGCGGATCCATCGCCAGCGCCTCCCGCGGCGACACCCCGAAGAAGCCCGCGTCGAACTCCGCCGCGTCGTGCAGGAACCCGCCTTCACGGGTGGTACTGGTGCCGGGGTGGTCCGGATCGGGGTCGTACAGGCCGGCCGCGTCCCAGCCGCGGTCGGTGGGGAACCCGGAGATCGCGTCCCGGCCCTCGGCCACCAGCTCCCACAGCTCGCCGGGGGACGCGACGCCGCCGGGGAACCGGCAGGCCATGCCCACGACCGCGATCGGGTCCGCGGCCCGGACCTCGTGCTCGCGCAAGCGTTCGCGGGCCTCGTGCAGGTCCGCGGTGACCCGCCTGAGGTAGTCGCGCAGCTTGGCTTCGTTGGACACAGGTCTCCCCTTCTACAGCTCGTTGTCGATGAAGCTGAAGATCTCGTCGTCGCTGGCCGCGCCCAGCTGTTCGGCGACCGACGCGCCCGGCTGCCCGCCCGCGGGCGCCAGGCGGGCGAGCAGGCCGGAAAGCCGGTCGGCGAGCAGTTCGCGGGTGAGCTCGTCGAGCTCGCCCGCGGCCAGCTCCGCGCCGAGCCGGTCCAGCTCACCGAACAGCCCGGGCGAGGCGTCCGGCGCGGCGCCGGCCAGCTCGGTCGCGGCGAAGGCGACGACGTCGGCGGGTGTCGGGTGGTCGAAGATCAGCGCCGCCGGCAGCCGCAGGCCGGTGGCGCCGGCGAGCCGGTTGCGGAACTCCAGCGCGGTGAGCGAATCGAAGCCGAGGTCGGTGAACGCGCGGTCCATGGCGACCGCGTCCGGCCCGCCGTGCCCGAGCACCGCCGCGACCTCCGCCCGCACCACCGTGGACAGGAGCGCGGCGCGCTCGGCGGGCGCGGCCTCGGCCAGCCGTGCCGCGGTGTCCGTCGGCGACGGACCGGTGGCGGGCCGCGCCCGCACCAGCCCGCGCAGCAGCGGCGGGACGTCCTCGCGGGCCGTCAGGTCCAGCCGGGCGGCCACGACGAGGGACCGGTCCAGCCGCACGGCCGCGTCGAAGAGGTCCAGCCCCTCCTCGGCCGAGAACCCGGGCACGGCGACCCGGCGCGAACCGGGCGAGCTGCCCATGCCCTCGTCCCAGAGCCCCCACGCGAGCGACGTCGCGGGCAGCCCTCCGGCCCGCCGGTGCGCGGCGAGCGCGTCGAGGAACGTGTTGGCGGCCGCGTAGTTCGCCTGCCCGGCCGTGCCCAGCACCCCGGACGCGGAGGAGAACAGGACGAACGCGGTCAGGCCGAGGTCGCGGGTCAGCTCGTGCAGGTGCCAGGCGCCGTCGGCCTTCGGGGCGAGCACCCGGTCCAGCCGGTCCGGGGTCAGCGCCGGCAGGACGCCGTCGTCGAGCACGCCCGCCAGGTGCACCACTTCGCGCACCGGGTGTTCGGCGGGCACGGCGCCGAGAACCCGGGCGAGGGCCGCCCGGTCGGCGACGTCGCACGCCGCGACGCGCACCGAGACGCCCAGCTGCGCGAGGTCCGCGAGCAGCCCGGGGTCGATCGCGCCGCGCCGGCCGATCAGCAGCAGGTGCCGGACGCCGCGCGTGGTCGCGAGGTGCCGGACGACGCGGGTGCCCAGTCCCCCGCCGGCACCGGTGACGACGACCGTGCCCGCGGGGTCCGCCGGCGACACCTCGGCGTCGGGTGCCTTGGCCCGCACGAGCCGCGGGAACCGCACGGCCCCCGACCGGACCGCCAGCTGCGGCTCGTCCGCCGCGAACGGCACCGCGCCCGCCCCGGGTTCGACGTCGGCCAGCGCGAACCGGCCCGGGCTTTCCGTCTGCGCCGTCCGGACCAGGCCCCAGACGGCGGCCGCGGCGAGGTCCGGCACCGGCTCGCCGGGCGCGGTCGCGACGGCGCCTTCGGTCACCACCACCAGGTTCGCGGTCGCGCACCGCTCGTCGGCCAGCCACGCCCGCAGGAGGTCGAGCACCGCGTTCGTGGCCGTGCGCACCGCGGCCGGCACGTCACCGGCACCGGTGCGGCACCGGTGGACGACCACCGGGGGCACGTCGGTGAGCTCGGCCAGCTCCGCCGCCGACGCGACTTCGGGAGCGTCGGCGGGCACCGAGGCCGCCGCGCGGCCGGCTGTCCAGTCCACTGTGTACAGATCGTCGCGCCGGCCCGCCCGCAGCCGGGCCGGGTCGACCGGCCGCAAGGCCAGCGCTCCCACCGAAACCACCGGCCGGCCGGTTTCGTCGGTGACGTCGAGGGTGACGTCGTCCGCGCCACGCGGGCGCAGCCGGACGCGCACCGCGGTCGTCCCGGTGGCGGCCACCGAAACCCCGGACCACGAGAAGGGCAGGACCGTCTCCGGACGGCCGGTGAGCGCGACGGTGTGCAAGGCGGCGTCGAGCAAGGCCGGGTGCACCGCGTACCCGGCGGCGTCGACCCCGGCGGGCAACGCGACTTCGGCCAGCACCTCGCCGCCCCGGCGCCAGGCCCGGCGCAGCCCGCGGAACGCGGGCCCGTAGCCGACGCCACCCGCGGCCAGCCGCTCGTAGAACCCGTCCAGTGCCACGGGTTCCGCGCCGGGCGGCGGCCACGAGAGGGCGTCCGCCGCCGGGACGGCCCCGGCGGTGAGCACGCCGGTCGCGTACCGGGTCCAGTCGTCCTGCCCGTCCCTCGCGTACACGGCCACCGGCCGGCGGCCGGCCGCGTCCGGGCGGTCGACGACCAGCTGGACGGCGACGTCGGCGTCGGGCAGCACCAGCGGGGTCTCGACGGTCAGCTCCTCGACGAGCCCGCAGCCGGTCTCCTCGGCGGCCCGGGCGGCCAGTTCGAGGAACACCGCGCCCGGCACGACGGGCACGCCGCCGAGGGCGTGCTCGGTGAGCCACGGCGCCGAGTCCGGCGCGAGCCGTCCGGTCAGCACGACCGAGCCCGAGTCCCCGACTTCGACGACCGCGCCGAGCAGCGGGTGTCCCGGCGAGCTCAGCCCGGCGCCGGTCACGTCGCCGCTCGCGCGGGGCGCGTCCAGCCAAAACCGGGACCGCTGGAAGGCGTAGGTGGGCAGGTCGACCCGCCGGGCGGCGGGCAGCAGCCCGGCCCACGCCGGTTCGGCGCCGGCGACGTACAGCTCGCCGAGCGCGGTGAAGAACGCTTCGTCGTCGGGACGGCCGCGGCGCAGGAGCGGCACGGCGGCGGCGGGTCCGGCCTCGCCGAGGCAGTCGCGCACCATCGCCGTCAGCACGCCGTCCGGCCCCAGTTCCAGGTACCGCGTGACCCCCGCGCCGGCGAGCGCGGTGACACCCTCGGCGAAGCGGACCGCGCCGCGGACCTGCCGCACCCAGTAGCCCGGGTCGGTCAGCAGCCCCGGTTCGGCGACCTGCCCGGTCAGGTTCGCCACGACCGGGATCCGCGGCTCGTGGAAGGTGAGGCCGGCGAGGACTTCGCCGAACTCGGCCAGCATCGGCTCCATCAGCGGCGAGTGGAACGCGTGCGAGGTGGTGAGCCGCTTGACCTTCCGGCCGCGGGCGAGCCAGCGGGCGGCGGCGTCCTCCACCGCGGCCGTCTCGCCGGACAGCACGACCGAATCCGGCCCGTTGACCGCCGCGACCGACACCCGCTCGCCCAGTTCCGCGCGCACCTCGCCCGGTTCCGCCCGCACGGCGATCATCGCGCCGCCCTCGGGCAGCGCCTGCATCAGGCGGCCGCGCGCGGCGACCAACGCGCACGCGTCGGCCAGGGTGAGCACGCCGGCCACGTGGGCCGCCGCGACCTCGCCGATCGAGTGGCCGAGGAGCAGGTCGGGCCGGACGCCGGCGCGCTCGAGCGCCCGGAAGAGCGCGACCTCGAGGGCGAACAGCGCGGCCTGGGTGAACATCGTCCGGTCCAGCGCGCCGTCGCCGTCGAAGACGACGCCGGCCAGCGGCCGGCCGAGCGGCCCGTCGAGGTGCGCGCAGACCTCGTCGAACGCCGCGGCGAAGCCGGGGACGGTTTCGCGCAGGTGCCGGCCCATGCCGGGCCGCTGGGAACCCTGGCCGGTGAAGAGGAACGCGGTGCGGCCGGGGCCGGCGGTGCCGCGGCGGACGGTGCCCGCGGGGCGGCCCTCGCCCAGGGCCGCGAGCCCGGCGAGCACCTCGTCCCGGCCGGCGCCGACCACGACGGCTCGTTCGGCCAGGGCGGACCGGGTAGTGGCGAGTGAACGCGCGAGCTCCGCCGTCGTCAGCTCCGGGCGTCGGCGCACCCATTCCCGCAGCCGGTTCGCCTGCGCCCGCAGCGCGGCGCCGGTCTTGGCCGACAGCACCAGCGGCAGCGGTCCGGCCGGCGCGTCCGCCACCGGTTCGACCCGGGACGGCGGCTGTTCCAGCACCACGTGCGCGTTGGTGCCGCTGACCCCGAACGACGAGACCCCGGCCCGGCGCGGGTGCGCCCGGTCCGCCCAGTCCACCGGCTCGGTGAGCAGGGAGACCGCGCCCGCGGACCAGTCGACGTGCGGGGTGGGCTCGTCCACGTGCAAGGTCTTCGGCAGCCGGCCGTGCCGCATCGCCATGATCATCTTGATGACGCCGCCGACGCCCGCGGCCGCCTGCGTGTGCCCGACGTTCGACTTGAGCGAGCCCAGCCACAGCGGGGTTTCTCGGTCCTGGCCGTAGGTGGCCAGCACGGCCTGCGCCTCGATCGGGTCGCCGAGGGTCGTGCCCGTGCCGTGCGCCTCCACGACGTCCACATCGGACGGCGCCAGCCCGGCATCCGCCAGCGCCGCCCGGATCACCCGCTGCTGCGCCGGCCCGTTCGGCGCGGTCAACCCGTTCGACGCCCCGTCCTGGTTGACCGCGCTGCCCCGCACCACCGCCAGGACGCGGTGGCCGTTGCGTTCCGCGGCCGACTGCCGCTCCAGCAGGAGCAGCCCGGCGCCTTCGGCCCAGCCCGTGCCGTCGGCCGCGGCCGCGAACGGCTTGCACCGGCCGTCGGCGGCCAGCCCGCGCTGGCGCGAGAACTCGACGAACACCGCGGGGCTGGCCAGCACCGTGGCCCCGCCCACGAGCGCGAGACCGCACTCGCCCGCGCGCAGCGAGCGGGCCGCGAGGTGCAGCGCGACCAGCGACGACGAGCACGCCGTGTCGACGGTCACCGCCGGGCCTTCGAAGCCGAAGGTGTAGGCGATCCGGCCGGAGGCGATGCTGCCCGCGCTGCCGTTGACCAGGTAGCCCTCGTACTCGCCGGGCACGCCGCGCGCCTGGTGCAGCCGGGCGCCGTAGTCCTGGTACATGATCCCGGCGAACACGCCGGTGTCGCTGCCGCGCAGGGCCGCCGGGTCGATGCCGGCCTGCTCGAACGCCTCCCAGGCGACCTCCAGCAGCAGCCGCTGCTGCGGGTCGGTGGTGAGCGCCTCGCGCGGGCTCATCCCGAAGAACTCCGCGTCGAATTCGGCGGCGTCGAGGAGGAACCCGCCCTCCCGGACGTAGCTGGTGCCCGGGTGGGCGGGGTCGGGGTCGTGCAGTTCGGCGAGCGGCCAGCCGCGGTCGGCCGGGAACTCCCCGATCGCGTCGCGGCCGCCGGCCACCAGGTCCCAGAGCTCGTCCGGCGTGCGGACCCCGCCGGGGTACCGGCAAGCCATGCCGACGACCACGACCGGGTCGTCCTCGGCCGGGCCGGCCACCCGGGCCGGCGCCACCGGGACGCGCTCGCCGGCGAGCTCGCCGGCCAGGTACCGGGCCACCGCCGCGGGCGTGGGGTGGTCGAAGACGAGCGTGCTGGGCAGCCGCAGACCGGTGCCGGCGGCGAGCCGGTTGCGCAGTTCGACGGCGGTCAGCGAATCGAAGCCGAGCCCGCTGAAGACGGCGTCCGGCGCGATCGCGGCCGCGCTCGGGTGGCCGAGCACGGTGGCGACCTCGGTCCGGACCAGCTCGGTGACGACGGCGAGCCGGTCCTCGGCGGACACCCCGGCGAGACGGTCGGCGAGCGGGAGCGCCGGGCCGGCCGCCCCGGCCGCGGCCCGCGGGGGCCGCGGCCGCACCAGCGCGCGGAACAGCGCGGGGACGTCGGCGCGCAGCCGGTCCTGGGCGAACCGGGCGGGGACGAGGTCCGCACGGGCGGCGCCGAGCGCGGCGTCGAGGAGCGCGGGACCGCGCCCGGGCGCGAGCGGTGCGATGCCCGCACGGGCCAGCCGTTCGACGTCTTCGTCACGCAGCCCGCCCGCCAGGCCCTCGGCCGGCCAGAGGCCCCAGGCCAGCGCGTGCGCCGGCAACCCCTCGGCACGCCGGAGGCGGGCGAGGGCGTCGAGGAAGGAGTTGGCCGCGGCGTAGGCGCCCTGGCCCGGCGCGCCGAGCACGCCGGCCGCGGAGGAGAACAGGACGAACGCCGCCAGGCCGAGGTCGCGGGTCAGCTCGTGCAGGTGCCAGGCGGCGTCCACCTTCGGCGCCAGCACGCGCTCCAGCGCCTCCGGCGTGAGCGAGCCGACGGTGGCGTCGTCGAGCACGGCCGCCAGGTGCACCACGGCGCTCAGGCGGCCGGCGGCCGTGACGCGGCCGACGAGCGCCTCGAGCGCGGCGCGGTCGGTGACGTCGCAGGCCTCGACCGACACCTCCGCGCCCAGCGCGGTCAGCTCACCGGCGAGGCCGTCGTCGCCCGCGGCGCCGCGGCGGCTCGCCAGGACCAGCCGGCGCACGCCGTGCGCGGTCACCAGGTGCCGCGCGACGACCGCGCCGAGCCCGCCCGTGCCGCCGGTGAGCAGCACGGTTCCGGCGGGGTCCCACGCGAAGGTGCGGTCGGCGCCGAAGGGCACGAGCCGCGGCACGTGGCACCGGCCGTCGCGGACGGCGGCCTCGGGTTCCCCCGCCGGCAGCGACGCCCACGGCGGGAGGCTGCCGTCGGTGTCGAGCAGCCCGAACCGGCCGGGGTGCTCCGACCGCGCCGAGCGCACCAGCCCCCACACCGCGGCGGCGGCGGGATCGACGGCGCCGTCGCCGGGCCCGGTCGCCCCGGACGTGACGACGACGAGCCGGGAGCGCTCGAACCGCGCGTCGGCGAGCCACTCCCGCACGAGCCCGAGCACCCGCCGCACCGCGGTGTGCGCCGCGGCCGGGCGGTCGTCACCGGACGTCTCCACGGGGGCGAAGACGACTTCCGGCACGGGGCCGGCGAGCGCGGTCGGGCCGCCGGCGCCGAGCGTCGCCGTGTCGAGCGGGGCGGGGTCCGGGACCGGTCGCCAGTCCACGGCGAAGAGATCGTTGCCGGCGGCCGGCGTGCCGGGCGTGAGCGGGCGCAGCCGCAGGGAGCGCACGGACGCGACCGGGCGGCCCGCCGGATCGGCGACCGACACCGCAACCGCGTCGCCGGCGGTCTTCGTCAGCACCACGCGCAGCGCCGTCGCCCCGACCGCGTGCAGGGTGACGTCGTGCCACGCGAAGGGCAGGAGTACCTCGTGGCCCTCGTCGAGGACCAAGGGGTGCAGGGCGGCGTCGAGCAGCGCGGGGTGCAGGCCGTAGGCACCGGCGTCCGCGTCCTCCGGGAGCGCGACCTCGGCGAAGATCCGGTCGTCCCGGCGCCAGAGCGCCCGCAGGCCGCGGAACACCGGGCCGTAGTCGTAGCCGCGCGCCGAAAGCCGTTCGTAGGCGTCGGAGACGTCCTCGGCGACCGCGCCGGGAGGTGGCCAGGCGACCAGGTCTTCCGGCTCCGCGGCGGCGTCCTCGGCGAGGAACCCGGTCGCGTGCCGGACCCAGGTGTCGCCGTCGCGGGAGTGCACGCTCAGCGCGCGGCGGCCGTCGGCCGACGGCGGGTCGACGACCACCTGGACGGCCACGCCGTCGCGGTCCGGGACGACCAGCGGGGCGGCGAGCGTCAGCTCTTCGACGCGGCCGCAGCCGACCTCCTCCCCCGCCCGCACCGCCAGCTCGACGAAGGCCGTGCCGGGCAGGATCACCGTGCCGGCCACGGCGTGCTGGGCCAGCCACGGCCGGCCGGTGGTGGCCAGCCTGCCGCTGAGCACGACCCCGCCGGAGCCCGCCACGGCCACGACCGCGCCGAGCAGCGGGTGGCCGGCCGCACCGAGGCCCGCGAACGCGACGTCACCGGTCCGGTGGCCGGCCTCGAGCCAGTACCGGGTCCGCTGGAACGCGTAGGTGGGCAGGGCGATCCGGCGCGCCGCGGACCCGGCGAACGCGGCGGCCCAGGCGATGTTTACGCCGGCGCCGTGCAGCACCGCGAGCGCGGCCGTGAAGGTTTCGGCTTCGGGCTTGCCCTTGCGCGAGGTGGCCGCGAGCACCGGCGCGTCGAGGCACTCGGCCGCCATCGCCGTCAAGGTCGCGTCGGGACCGGCTTCGACGAAGACGTTCGCCCCGGCCGAGTCCAGGCTCCGCACCGCGTCGGCGAACCGCACCGGCTCGCGCACCTGCCGCACCCAGTACTCCGGGTCCGTCAGCTCCCCGGCCGCGGCCGGGACACCGGTCACGGTGGAGACCACGGGCAGCTCGGGTTCGTGCAGCGCCAAGCCGGAGACGACGGCCCGGAAGGCGTCGAGCACCGGCTCCACCAGCGCCGAGTGGAACGCGTGGCCGACGCGCAGCCGCTGCGCGCGGGCGCCGCGGGCGCGGAAGTCCTCGACGAAAGCGTCCACAATGGACTGGCGGCCGGCGACGACGACCGCCGCCGGCCCGTTGACGGCGGCGATCTCGATCCCCGGGGAAAGCGCCTCCCGCACGACCTCTTCGGTGGCCTCGACCGCGGCCATCGACCCGCCCGGCGGCAGCGCCTGCATGAGGTTCCCGCGGGCGGCCACGAGCGTGCACGCGTCTTCCAGCGACAGGACGCCGGCGACGTGGGCCGCGGCGATCTCGCCGACCGAGTGCCCGGCGAGCAGCTCGGGTGTCACCCCGAAGGTCGTGAGCAGCCGGTACACCGCGACTTCGAAGGCGAAGAGCGCGGCCTGGGTGAACACCGTCTGCCGCAGCAGTTCGGCGTCCTCGCCGAACATGACCTCCCGCAGCGGACGCGGCAGCCGGTCCCCGAACGCGGCGCAGACCTCGTCGAGGGCGCTCGCGAACACCGGGTAGGCCGCGTACAGCTCGCGGCCCATGCCCGGCCGCTGGCTGCCCTGGCCGCTGAACAGCACCGCGGTGCGGCGGCCCGGCCGGGCCCGGCCGGTGCGCACTCCCGACGGCGCGCCGGCGGCGAAGGCGGCCAGCGCGGCGGCGGGGTCGCCGCCCAGCGCGACCGCGCGGAACGGCAACGCGGCACGCGTGGTCGCGAGCGAGTAGCCGACGTCTTCGACGGGGTGCGCGTCCGCGACCCGCGCCAGCCGGGCGGCCTGGGCGCGCAAGGCGCTTTCGCTCGCCGCGGACACGACCCACGGCACCACCGGCGGCACCACCGCCGGGCCGGCCGGGACATCGGCGGTCGCGGGCGGCTGTTCCAGCACGACGTGGGCGTTGGTCCCGCTGATCCCGAACGACGACACCGCCGCGCGGCGCGGCCGTCCGTGCCCGGGCCAGGCCACCGGCTCGGTCAGCAGCGAGAGGGCGCCCGACGCCCAGTCGACGTGCGGCGTCGGCTCGTCGACGTGCAGGGTCCGCGGCAGCACCCCGTGCCGCATCGCCAGGATCATCTTGAGCACGCCGGCGATGCCCGCGGCGGCCTGCGTGTGCCCGATGTTCGACTTCACCGAACCGAGCAGGAGCGGGTGTTCGCGACCCTCGCCGTAGGCCGCGATCGCCGCCCGCGCCTCGATCGGGTCGCCCAGCGCGGTCCCCGTCCCGTGCGCCTCCAGGACGTCCACATCGGACGGCAGCAGGCGCGCGTCGGCCAGTGCCGCCTGGATCACCCGTTGCTGCGAGGGACCGTTCGGCGCGGTCAAACCGTTCGACGCGCCGTCGGAATTCACCGCCGAGCCGCGCACGACGGCCAGTACGGGGTGCCCGTTGCGCTCGGCGTCGGACAACCGCTCGACGAGCACCAGCCCGGCGCCCTCGGCGGCACCGAACCCGTCGGCCGCCGCGGCGAAGGCCTTGCAGCGGCCGTCCGCCGCCAGGCCCCGCTGCCGGGAGAACTCGACGAACATCGCCGGGTCCGACATCACCACCACGCCGCCGGCCACCGCCAGGTCGCATTCGCGCCGGCGCAGCGACTGCACGGCCAGGTGCAACGCCACCAGCGACGACGAGCACGCCGTGTCGACCGTGACCGCGGGCCCTTCGAAGCCGAAGGTGTAGGAGACGCGCCCGGACAGGACGCTCGCGGTGTTCCCGGTCAGCAGGTAGCCCTCGAGGTCCGCGGGCGGCTCCGCCAGCCGGGTCGCGTAGTTCTCGTAGCTGCGGCCCAGGAACACCCCGGTCCGGCTGCCCCGGATCAGGCCGGGGTCGATCCCGGCGTCTTCGAGCGCTTCCCACGTGGTTTCCAGGGCGAGGCGCTGCTGCGGATCCATCGCCAGCGCTTCCCGCGGGGAGATGCCGAAGAACTCGGCGTCGAAGTCGGCGACCCCGTCGAGAAAGCCACCCGAACGCACATAGCACTTCCCCGTCCGCTCGGGATCGCTGTCGTAGAGCCCGTCGAGGTCCCAGCCGCGGTCGGCCGGGAACGCGGAGATCGCGTCCCGGCCGGCGGCGACCAGATCCCACAGCTCCCCCGGCGAAGAGACCCCGCCCGGGTACCGGCACGACATCCCCACGACGACGACCGGGTCCTCCGCGGCGCCCTCGATCTCCGCGAGCCGTCCGCGGGCCTGCCGCAGGTCGGCGGTGACGCGCTTGAGGTATTCACGCAGTTTTTCTTCGTTCGCCATCGAAAGTCCCCGGTCGTCGCCGTGCGGGTAGCGGGAGGGCAGCCGGTCAGGCCGGCGCCGGCACCGGCTGCGGTTCGTCCACTTCGGACTCCATCACCGGCGCCATGCCGTAGAGCCCCGAGATGAGCACGATGAAGTCCTCGCGGGCGGCCAGCGCCTCGGCCGGGTCGACGAGCGCGCGGGCCCGCTCGAAGTACTCCACGACCTTCTTGCTCGGGTCGTAGAAGAACCGGACGAACGAGAGCACGACCTCGAGGAAGTCCTTGTACGACTTCTCGTAGGCGCCCCGCAGCTCCTCTTCGCGCTCCGGCGCGCCGAGCACCGCGTGGACCGTGCGGGCGGCCGTCGAGGCGCCCTTCATCGCCAGCATCACGCCGGTCGAGAACAACGGGTCGATGAACGCCGCCGCGTCGCCGGCGGTCAGCACGCCGGGCGCGCTCATCCGGGCCGCCGTGTAGGACCAGTCCTTGGTCGTGCGCGGGGCGGCGACCTCGACCGCGCCCGCCAGCAGGCGCTTGACCTCCGCGGACTCGGCGATCCGCTGCCGCAGCACCTCCGGCGGGGTGAGGCCGGTGGCCGCGTACTCCTCGGTCGGCGCGACGAAGCCCACGCTGCAGGTGCCGTCGCTGAAGGGGATCATCCAGAGCCAGCCCGGCGGGCGGTTCTCCACCAGGATGTTGCCGGCCTGCCTGCCTTCGTAGCGCGTGCCGCCCTGGAAGTACGTCCAGGTGGCCAGGTTCTTGAGGTCGTCGTGCCAGTCGACCGCGTCGAGGTGGCGGGCCAGCAGCTTCGTCTGACCGGAGGCGTCGATCACGAACGAGGCGCGGACCTCGGTGGTCTCGTCCGCGCGGCCGACGCTGTACCGGGCGCCCACGCACCGCTCGTCCTCGAACACCAGCTCGCGGACCGACGCCTCTTCCACGACCGTCGCCCCGAGGCGGCGGGTGTTGCTCAGCAGCAGGTTGTCGAACTCGGCGCGCTTGACCTCGTAGGCGTAGGGGTGCGGGCAGATTTCGTCGAAGTCGACCGACCACGGCTGGGGGTCGTCGCCCCACAGCAGGGAAAGCCCGAACTTCTTGGTGGCGCCGGCGGCTTCGATCAGGTCGATCGCGCCGAGCTCGGCCAGCACCGGGACGCACCCCGGCACCAGCGACTCCCCGATGTGGTAGCGCGGGAACTTCTCCTTCTCCAGCACCAGGACCCGCCGGCCCCATTTCGCCAGCAGACCGGCCGCGGTGGATCCGGCGGGCCCACCGCCGATCACGATGACGTCGTAGTCGTTCTGCATTGCGTGAAATCCCTTCGACGGTGGCGAGGAACGGCGTGCGCACACGGTTTTCCGGCAGGAAAGCGGTGAAAGTGCGGAACGGGCGAACCGGTCGGCGCGAGGTGGCGGAGGAGTTCTCCCGGCGGCCGGCGCGTCACCGAGTTTTGCGATCCGCGCCCGGGGTGACAACCCTTACCCGCCGCCGCGGCAACCCGTAGCGCCCGGGTTAAGGGTCCGGCCGGACCGCCTTAGGGGTGCCCGCCGCGCGCGGACGGCGGTTGGCTGTCGGCGGGGTCCACGGGACACGGGGGACGGTGCGATGACCGAAGCACAGGTGGCGATCCTGCTCTGCGACCTCGCGCTGATCGTCGTGCTCGCGCGGCTCGCCGGCCGGCTGGCGCGGGTGCTGGGGCAGCCCGCGGTCATCGGCGAGATCGTCGCCGGGATCCTGGCCGGGCCCAGCCTGTTCCACGGCGCGGTCGCGAACACGCTCTTCCCGGTGGGCATCCGCCCGCACCTGACCGGGCTCGCCTCCGTCGGGCTGGTGCTGTTCATGTTCGCGGTCGGCCTCGAGTTCGACCACGAGCGGTTGCGGGGGTCGGGCCGGGTCGCCGTCGCGACCGCGCTCGGCGCCCTGCTCCTGCCACTGGTGCTCGGGTGCGGCCTCGCGCTCGTGCTCGCCGGCCGCCACCACCCCGGTGACCGGCTGGGCTTCGTCCTGTTCATCGGCGTGGCCCTGTCGATCACCGCTTTTCCCGTGCTGGCGCGGATCCTGACCGACCGGGGGATGAACCGGACGCTGCTCGGCACGATCGCGCTGTCGGCCGCGGCGGTGTGCGACCTGGCGGCCTGGACGATGCTGGCCGCCGTGCAGGCGCTCGCCGGTGGCACGGGCGCGCCCCACTGGCTGGTGCTGCTGGTGCTCCCGTTCGGCGGCTTGCTGTTCTTCGGCGTCCGCCCCGCGCTGCGCCGGCTGCTGACCCGGCGGGCCGGCGCGCACCCGAACTACGGCCACTACGCGATCGTCCTGGCCGGCCTGCTGGTCTCCGCCGCGATGACCCAGCTCGCCGGGCTCCACTACGTCTTCGGCGCGTTCCTGTTCGGGCTGGCGATGCCCCGGCGCGGCACGGCGAAGGTCCGCGAAGACCTCCTGCACCGCGCCCAGGCCACCACCGCGCTGCTGCTGCCGGTCTACTTCATCGTCGCCGGGCTGAACGTCGACCTCTCGCACGTCGGCGCCGGCGGGTGGCTCGAACTCGCCGCGATCATCGCGGTCGCCGTCACCGGCAAGTTCGCCGGCACCTTCACCGGCGCCAGGACCCAGGGCCTGTCGACGCGCCGTTCGGCGGTCCTCGCCACGCTGATGAACACCCGCGGGCTGACCGAGCTGATCGCGCTCGGCGTCGGCCTCCAGATCGGCGTGCTCGACCGCGACCTCTACTCGCTGATGGTCGTGATGGCGGTCGTCACCACCGCGATGTCCGGGCCGCTGCTGCGCCTGCTGGCCGGCCGCGAGGACCACGACCCCGTCGTGGAACCGCGTCACTCACTGCCGACGACGTCGAACTGAAGGTCCGCCGGCAGGTCCATCCGCCGGTTCACCCGCAGTTTCCGGTAGGCGCGGGTGAGGTGCTGCTCGACGGTGCTGACCGTGATGAACAGCTCGGCGGCGATGTCCCGGTTCGTCCGCCCCCGGGCGGCCAGGCTGGCGACCTTGCGCTCGGCGTCGCTCAGCGCGCTGATGCTCTCCGCGACGCGCGGGCCGCCCTTGCTGCCGGATTCCGGCGGCAGCAAGGCATCCAGGCCCGCCGCGCCGAGCTCGGCGAGCACGGGCTCGGCCTTGATCTCGCAAGCCAGGTCGTGCGCGCGGACGGCCGCGGCCCCGGCCTCGTCGCGGTCACCGGCCGCGAGGAACTCGCGGCCGGAGGCGACCAGCGCCCGCGCGAGCTCGTAGCGGTCGCCGCACGCGTCGAACAGCTCGACGGCGTCGGTGAGCAAGCACCGCCGGACGCCGGCGTCGGGCTCGGTCTCGGCGAGGATGCGGAGGGCGAGCCCGCGGGCCCGTGAGCCGTCGACGGTGTGCCGGTGCAGCTGTTCGGTAGCGAGCTCGCGCGCCGCGCCGGGTTCGCCCCGGCGCAGGTGGGCTTCCGCCGCGTCCGTGCGCCACGGCACGACGCTCGCCAGGTCGATCCCCCACTCCCGCATCAGCTCGCCGCAGTGGCGGAAGTCCGCCAGTGCCGCCGCGGTGTGCCCGGTGGCGAGCGAGAGGTGGCCGCGCGCGGCGAGCAGGTGCAGGCCGTACCGGGTCTGGAACGTGGCGGTCAGGATGTCCTGCTCCAGCAGTTTCGCGCCCTCTTCGTACCGGCCGGACGCGGTGAGGGCCCGCAGCAGCGCGCCCACGGGGGCCCCGACGGCGGCGCCCCAGCCGCGCGGCCGGATGAACGTCAGCGCCGCCCGCGCGTGGTACTCCGCGCCCGGCAGGTCGCCGCGGCGCAGGTCGACCTCGGCCCGGATCGCGGCGAAGACCGCGCGCCAGCTCGGGACCTGGCGGGCCCCGGCGTCGGCGAGCAGCCGCTCGCACCACGACGCCGCCGCCTCGGTGTGATCCCCGTAGATCAGGGCCAGCAGCGCCGCCTGGAGGGTGTCGAGGTTCGCGTCGCTCATCGCCGTGCCGGCCAGCAGCTGCTCGGCGCGGCGGCCGTCGTCGTCCGGCGCCTCCTGCCGCAGCACCGCCGCGAGCAGGGTGTTGGCGTTGGTCTTCACCACCGTGGTCGACGGCGAGTGCTCGGTGTTCTCCTCCGCGAGCTGCCGGGTGTGCCCGGTCAGCGCCGGGTAGGTGTGGCTCAGGCGCAGGTGCGTCAGCCGCAGTTCGGCGGACGTCTCGGCGTCGTTCCGGTCGGCGGCGAGCTGGTCGAGCGCGGCCACGGCGTCGTCGAAGCGGCCGTACCACAGCAGGGAGCGGATCAGCGCCGCGGCGTGGCGGCCCCGCAGCGTGCCGCGGCGCAGCGCGTCCACCAGCGCCGGGTAGTACCGCGCGGCCAGCACCGGGTCGGCGCGCCACTTGGCCAGCGCCAGCTTCATGGTGATCACCGCACGCCGGTCTTCGTCTTCGCAGAGGCGCAGGGCGAGCTTGAGCGCTTCGGTCGCGATCGGCAGCCGGTCGTCGGCGAGTGCCTCGTCCGCGGCTTCCTCGAGCACCGGGACCACCCACGGCTCCCGCACCGGCGGCGCCGCGAGCAGGTGACCCGCCACCGTCGTCGCCGGTACGCCGTCGCCGTGGAGCAGCTCGGCCGCGGACCGGTGCAGCGCCGACCGGTCGCCCGGCGACATGCCGTGCCGGACGGCCGCCGCGGCGGCCGGGTGGCGGAAGCGGTTTCCGCTCAGCAGCCCCGTTTCGGTGAGGACGGCGACCAGCTGGGCGACCGACGCGGTGTCGATGCCGAGCAGCTGCCCGAGCAGCCGCGGCGACGCGCAGTCCCCCAGCAGCGCGAACCCGCGGGCGACCCCGCGCGCTTCCCGGCCGTAGGAGTCGATCAAGCCCGTGACGGCGGCCTCGAACGCCGCCCCCGCCGTCGGCGGCGAGCCGGGCCGGTCGGCCTCGCCGCGGTCGCGGAGCAGGCTCATGAGGAGCTTCGGGTTCCCGCCGGTCGCCTCGTGGTGATCGGCGGCCCAGGCCCGCGCCGTGGCCGCGTCGTCGCGCCGGGCCAGCAGCCGTTCGGTGTCGGCGAGCGACAGCGGCGCCAGGCGCAGCGCGTGGAAGTGCGGCAGGCGCGCCAGTTCGGCGTGCACGGCGCCGCGGCCGGCGTGCGGGTGCTCGAGTTCGCTCAGCACCAGGGAAACGCGGTTCCCCGGCAGCCGCCGGGCGAAGTGCAGCAGGCAGTCCGTCGACGCGTCGTCGGCGTAGCCGAGGTCGTCGACCAGGATCGTGACCGGGCTCGATTCCGACAGCGCCAGCAGTGCGGTCCACATGCCGCGCATCGCCTCGGCCCAGACCGAGTCGCCCTGCGCGCCGCGACCGCGGTCGAGTCCCGGTGCCGTCTCCACGCCTTCGTCGAGGGCGTGGAAGAGCCGCTCCAGCCCGGCCTGGCCCGCGGGACAGCTTTGCAGCAACTGTCCCACCACACCCAGGCGCAGCGGCCGCTCGGCCACGCTCGCCGTCGCCCGCAGTACCAGGCCGCCCCGGCGGGTGACCTGCTCGGCGTGCGCCGCGAGGACGGCGCTGCGGCCGAGCCCCGCGTGCCCGGACACCACGGCCACGGAGCCCCGGCCCCGGCGGGCCTGGTCGAACAATTCCCCCAACTGGCCGAGGACGCCGTCCTCCACAGTGTTCCGCATGCGATGTCCCCCCGGCTCGCACAATGATCCCCGGATGATCGGAGAATCCAGAAGAATTCGGAATGTGCGCGTCGACGCTGACGGACAAGATTTCACCGTAGCACGGGCTCGAAGGCCCGGTCAAAGCCGTTGACCTGCGTCAAACATCGGTATGAATCCGCTTTCGCGCGCAATTCCCGTTCGGACGCCGGTCGCCCGTCGCGGGCCCGGCGCCGACCGGAATGCCCCCGGGCACGGTCCCGCGCCCGGCGTCGAGTGGCTCCACCCCCTGTACTCGCAAGGACACTCCCTGCGTCGGATCCCCTCGAGACCGATCTTAACGCAAAACGGCGGCACCGTGTGCCGGTCCCACCACCTCGCGGACCGTGATCAACTGACCGGACACCGGCGAAGTTGGTCAACCTTGTTCCGGGTTAATGTCGAAGAACGGCGCCGAATTCACCGGGAAATAGCCGGGAACGGCGGCGACGCCGAATTGCCGGTGCCCGGAACGGCGTTTGCCGGACCGGGCACCGGCACCGCTCAGCCCGCGGGGAGGACGCGGCCGCGGACCTCGCCGAACGCGATGCGCTCGCCGTTCGCGCCCGGGGCCGTCGCCGTGATCACCACCTCGTCGCCGTCCTCCAGGAAGCTGCGCTGCTCGCCGTTGACCGTCACCGGCTCCCGGCCGCCCCAGCTCAGCTCCAGGAACGCGCCGCGCTGGTGCTTCTCCGGGCCCGAAATCGTGCCCGAGCCGTAGAGGTCGCCGGTGCGGGCGGACGCGCCGTTGACCGTCAGGTGGGCCAGCATCTGGGCGGGCGACCAGTACATCTCGCGGTACGGCGGCCGGCTGACCTCCTGGCCGTTCCACTCGACCGACAGCTCGATGTCCAACCCCCACGGGCGGCTTTCCCGAAGGTACGGCAGCGGTTCCGGGTCCTGGCCGGGCAGCGGGGTCCGCGCGGCCTCCAGCGCGAGGACCGGGACCACCCACGCCGAGATCGACGTCGCGAAGCTCTTGCCCAGGTTCGGGCCCAGCGGCACGTACTCCCACGCCTGGATGTCGCGGGCGGACCAGTCGTTGAGCAGCACCGCCCCGAACACGTGCCGCGGGAAGTCGTCCGGGGCGATCGGGGTGTTCAACGGTGTGCCCGTGCCGACGACGAACCCCAGTTCCGCCTCGATGTCCAGGCGGGTGCTCGGGCCGAACACCGGCGCCGGGTCGCCCTTGCGCTGGCCGCTCGGGCGGACGATGTCCGTGCCCGAGACCAGCACGGTGCCGGACCGCCCGTGGTAGCCGACCGGCAGGTGCTTCCAGTTGGGCAGCAACGGTTCCGCGTCCGGCCGGAACAGCCGCCCGACGTTCGACGCGTGGTGCTCGGACGCGTAGAAGTCGACGTAGTCCGCGACCTCGATCGGCAGGTGCAGGGTGACGTCGGCGACCGCGTGCACGGCGTCGTCCGGGACCTCGCCCGCGACGAGCGCGGTGATCCGCTCGCGGACGGCCACCCAGCGGTCGTAGCCCTGCGCCATGAACGGGTTCAGCGCCGGCGCGGCGAAGACGTCGTCGCCCAGGGCGCGGGCCAGGTCGAGCACCGAGTCCCCGACGCGGACGCCCACGCGCGGGGCGTCGCCGCCGACCGAGAACACGCCGTAGGGCAGGTTCGCGGTGCCGAACGGGGAACCGGCGGGGATGTCGATCGTGGTCATGCCTCTCCTCGGGGCAGCAGGCCGAGGCCGGCCAGCTCGGTCAGGGGGTCGCTGATGCTGCAGGTGCCGAACGACGTGAACCGCGTCCGGACGCCGTCGTCGAGGTCCCGGACCAGCCCCGCGACGACGGCGCCGTCCCGCTCGGCCAGGTGCGCCTCGGCGTGGTCGGGGTCGCCGGCCGCGAGCAGCAGGTTGAGGAAGCCGTGCTGCTCGAACCCGGTTGCGGGATCGGTGTTGCGCAGCGCGTGGTGCAACCCCGCGGTCGCCTTGAACGGGACGCCGGCGTCGACGGCGGCGCAGATCGCGGCGGCCAGCTCGGCCTCGGACGGGTACAGGTCGGCGCGGACGCCCCCGGTCCGGAACTTGGCCCGGTGCCCGGTCCCGGCGAGGGCCTGCAGCAGCGGGACGCGCCGGTCGTCGCGCGGGATCTCGACGTACACCGGGGCGGTCGCGCCCGCGACGGCGTCGAGGACCTCGTCCGGTCCCATCCCGTCCGGCACCGCGACTTCCAGCGCCCGCAGGTCCACCGGCAGGTCCGGCACGGCGGCGAGCACCCCGGCCAGCTGGGCGGGACCACCGGGCAGCGTCACCGCGACCGGCAGCGGGGCCGAGCGCGGCCGGAGCAGGTCGCCCAGCGCGTCGAGCGCCGGAGCGGCGAGCACCAGCGGGCCGACGAGGCCGGCGTACCAGGCGTTCGTGTACTCGTCGTGCGCGGCGACCGCGTCCGGCAGGGGCGCCAGGCCGGGCGGGAACACCGCGGCGTCATCGCACAGCCCGGCGAAGAGCTCGGGGATCACGCGACCGGCCCCCGTCCGGACCAGGTCCACGCGTAGCCGGGGTCTTCGCTCGCCAGACCGCCCTCGCCGAGTTCGAGCGGGCGGAACGTGTCGACCATGACGGCCAGCTCGTCGAAGAACTCCGCGCCGAGCGACCGCTCGACGGCGCCGGGCTGCGGGCCGTGGCTGTGCCCGCCGGGGTGCAGGCTGATCGAGCCCTGGCCGATCCCGGATCCCTTGCGGGCCTCGTAGTTCCCGCCGCAGTAGAACATGACCTCGTCGGAGTCCACATTGGAGTGGTAGTACGGCACCGGCACGGCCAGGGGGTGGTAGTCGACCTTGCGCGGCACGAAGTTGCAGATGACGAAGTTGTGGCCCTCGAACACCTGGTGCACGGGCGGCGGCTGGTGCACGCGCCCGGTGATGGGTTCGAAGTCGGCGATGTTGAACGTGTAGGGGTAGAGGAACCCGTCCCAGCCGACGACGTCGAACGGGTGCGCCGGGTAGACGTACCGGGTGCCGGTGATGCCGCGCGAGCCGCGGTGCTTGACCAGTACTTCGACGTCCTCGCCCTCGGCGAGCAGCGGCTCCTCGGGCCCGTGCAGGTCGCGCTCGCAGTAGGGCGCGTGCTCCAGCAGCTGCCCGAAGCGGGACAGGTACCGCTTCGGCGGGGTGATGTGCGAGTTCGCCTCGACAACGTAGGCGCGCAGGGGCTCGTCGCCGGTGGGAACCCAGCGGTGGGTCGTCGCGCGCGGCAGGATGACGTAGTCGCCTTGCCGGGCTTCCAGCAGGCCGAACACGGTCTCGACGCGTGCCTCGCCGGCCTCGACGTAGACGCATTCGTCGCCGACGGCGTTGCGGTAGAGCGGAGAGGCCTCGCCCGCGACGACGTAGGAGATCCGGACGTCCCCGTTGCCGAGGACGAGCCGCCGCCCGGTGACGACGTCGGCGCTCTTGTAGTCGTTGCCCGGGAACAGTTCGTGCAGCTTCAGGTGGCGCGGGACCAGCGGGCGGTTTTCGGTGAGCGACTGGTCCGGCAGCTCCCACGGGGTCGCGTCGACGATCGCCGAGGGCACGCCGCGGTGGTAGAGCAGCGAGGAGTCCGACGAGAAGCCCTCCTCGCCCATCAGCTCCTCGTGGTAGAGCCCGCCTTCGGGCGTGCGGTGCTGGGTGTGCCGCTTCGGCGGGATGGTCCCCGCTCGGCGGTAGTACGCCATGGTCGCCTCCTGACCGTTCCGCTCAATATAGTTCAGACTTTTACTACCTTCAACGCCGCCGCAGGGCCGCTCAGCGCCGGCTGCGGGTGTCGGCCGCGGTACGGCTGGTGATCAGCTTGCCCAGCAGCATCACCAGGATCCGCTGTTCTTCCTCGGTGAGGGCGTCCGTCCAGCCGAACTCGCGCTCGTTGTGCTCGCGGAACACCGAGACCATCTCGCGGTGGCCGGCGTCGGTCAGCGAAAGCCGGACCGACCGGCCGTCGCGCTCGTCGGGGGCGCGATCGAGCAGGCCGTCCCCGACCAGCGTCTTGACCAGGTTCGACACGGCGGCCCGGCTCATCCCGGTCAACCGGGCGGCGGCCGACGGGTCCAGCGGCCCGGCCAGCCAGACCACGAACAGCAGCCGGAACCCCGACCACGACCGCCCCCGCGGCCGGTGCACGGCGGCCTCGAGGTCATAGGTGACGAGGTCCGACGCCCGGTTCAGGGTCAGCAGCACCTCGGTGGCCAGCTGGTGCCGGAAGCCGTACTCCGTAGCGAGCCGGCGGTTGGCCAGCTCGACGAACGACCAGAAGTCCAGCTCCACATCCATAGCCCCGCAGCCTAGCAACTAGTAAAACTCGAAACTAGTTTCACGAGCGCGGCACGGAAACCGCCGAACGCCACCCAGCTGAACCGCGAGGGCCCTCGAAACCCCGCACCCAGAGGAGCCCAGGCCCCCCGCAACCCCGATCCGAAGCCAGAACACGGCCGGCCGCGCCGGGTCAAGGCACGCTTTCCCGCCTTGACCCGGCGCTGCCGGCCGTAGTCACAATGACAGCTTCGGGGTTGCGGAGCACAAACCACTCACGACCGGCTACGAGCCAAAGTCTCCGAAAGAGCATGAGCCTCCCGCAACAACAAGGCACCCAGCTGCGGAACCCGGTCCGCCCCGAATCGGTGCTCCACGCCGGTCAAGGTCAACGCCCACCGGGGCGAACCGGCCTGATCGAAGACCGCGGCAGCCAGCCCCCAGCTCCCTTCCACGACGAGCCCCGGATTCACCGAGTACCCCCGCCGGCGGGTCAAGGCGATGTGCCGGCGGATCTCCCCGGCCTCGTGCTGCGGCCCGTACTCCGCCGCCGGATCGACCCGGGCCAGGTACTCGTCGATCTCCCGGTCCGGCAGATGAGCCAGCACGACCATCCCGGCCGAAACAACCCCCAGCGGAAACCGGGCCCCCTCGAAAAGGACATGGCTGCGAATCGGGAACGCGCCGTCCTCACGAATCAGGCAGATCGTCTCTTCCCCGCGCCGAGCGGAAAAGAACGCGCTCTCGCCGGTGGCCACCGCCAACCGCCGAACGACCGGCAGCGCGGCCTCGGTGACGTCGTACCGCCGGGCCGCGGCCACCCCGAGGAAGTACAGCTCGGGCCCCAGCACCCACCGATCGGTGCCGGGCGACCGCTCGACCATCCCCACGCCCTGCAGCGACGTCAGCAACCGGTGCACGGTCGGCCGCGGCAGCCCGGCGTCCCGCGCGACGGCGGTCGTCGTCGCGCCACCGGGCTCGTGCGCCGCGACGGCGCGCAGCGCCCGGTGGGTCCGCCCGACCAGATCCGCAGGTGCGTCCACTCAGTGAACACTACCTTATCGAAGCAGACCACCAGACGAACAATCCGCAGGTGCAACGCGTTCACTGATTGACCGCGACCGAGCCACCGTCGTCTGATGGCCGGCATGGACAAAGTGTTCGCTTCCGCCGGGGAAGCCGTCGCCGACATCCCCGACGGCGCCACCCTCGCCGTCGGCGGGTTCGGGATGTGCGGGGTCCCCGCCGTGCTCGTCCAAGCGCTCTTCGAGGCCGGGACCACGGACCTCGAGGTCGTGTCGAACAACGCCGGTGTCGACGGCTGGGGCCTCGGGATCCTGCTCGGCGCGGGCCGCCTCCGGCGCGTGGTCGCCTCCTACGTCGGGGAGAACAAGGAGTTCGCGCGCCAGTACCTGGCCGGCGAGCTGGAGGTCGAGCTGACGCCGCAGGGCACGCTCGCCGAGCGGCTGCGGGCCGGCGGCTCCGGCATCCCCGCGTTCTTCACCGCCACCGGCGTCGGCACCCAGGTCGCCGACGGCGGCCTGCCGTGGCGGTACGCCGCCGACGGCACCGTCGCCAAGGCGAGCCCGGCGAAGCAGAAGCAGACGTTCGACGACCACGAGTACGTCCTCGAGCGGGCGATCGTCGCCGACTTCGGCCTGGTCCGCGCCTGGCGCGGCGACCGGCACGGCAACCTCGTCTTCAAGGACGCCGCCCGCAACTTCAACCCGCTGGCCGCGATGGCCGGCCGGGTCACCGTCGCCGAGGTGGAGGAACTGGTCGAGCCCGGCGAGCTGAACCCGAACGACGTCCACCTGCCCGGCGCGTTCGTCCACCGCGTGGTGGCGCTGACCCCCGCGCAGGCCGCGGACAAGCCGATCGAAAAGCGCACCGTGCGCATCGCCGAGGAGGGCGTCTGAGATGGCCTGGACCCGCCACCGGATGGCCGCCCGCGCCGCCGCGGAGCTGCGCGACGGCGACTACGTCAACCTCGGGATCGGCCTGCCGACCCTGGTGCCCAACTACGTCCCCGACGACGTCGAGCTCGTCCTGCAGTCGGAGAACGGCATCCTCGGCGTCGGCCCCTACCCGGCCGAGGACGAGGTCGACGCCGACCTGATCAACGCGGGCAAGGAGACCGTCACCGTCCGCAGGGGCGCGTCGTTCTTCGACTCGGCGACCTCGTTCGGGATGATCCGCGGCGGCAAGATCGACGCCGCCGTCCTCGGCGCGATGCAGGTCTCCGCCGCCGGCGACCTCGCGAACTGGATGATCCCCGGCAAGATGGTCAAGGGCATGGGCGGCGCGATGGACCTGGTCCACGGCGCGAAGAAGGTCATCGTCCTGATGGAGCACGTCGCCCGCGACGGCTCGCCCAAGATCCTCGGCGAGTGCACGCTGCCCTACACCGGCCGCCGCGTCGTCCAGCGGATCATCACGGACCTGTGCGTCCTCGACGTCACGCCGGCCGGGCTCCAGCTGGTCGAGCTCGCTCCCGACGTCGAGTTCGACGAGGTCCGGGCGAAGACCGGGGCGCCGCTCAATCACTGATTGAATCACTGCTTGAACGCCGGCCCGCACAGTGGTGTACTCGGCGGATGGCGGAAACGCTCGACTCGACGCGGGACCGGCTGCTGGCCACGGCCGAACGGCTGCTGCTGGACGCCGGCTACGACCGGGTGTCCGTCCGGTCGATCTGCACGGCGGCCGGGCTCAACCCGGCCGCCGTCCACTATCACTTCGGCTCGAAGGACGCGCTGGTCGCGGCGATGCTGGAGGACCGGCTGGCGCCCGTCTGGCGGGACGTGCTCGGCGACGTCGAGCGCCGTCGGCGGGAGGGCTGGGTACCCGCCGCGGCGGACCTGGCCGACGCCGTGCTGGAGCCGCTGGCCGGGCTCGCGGCCGACCCGGTCGGCCACCTCCGGCTGCACCTGCTCGCCCGGGTTCTCCTTTCCGGGCAACGCATGCACTGGCGGTCACCCTGGTTCGGCCTCGACCCGTGGGTGGAGCTGCTGCGCGCGGCCCGGCCGGACCTGACCGCCGAGCAGGCGGCCGCCCGGTGGACCCTCGCGTTCCAGCTGCTGCTGCAGGTCTTCGGGACACCCGCCGCGAAGGCCCCCCGGCCGCCGGGGCTCCCGCTCGCCGCGGTGCGGTCGTTCGTCGTCGCCGGGCTGGACGCGCCGTGAGCGCGCCCGACGTGTTCGCCCCGGCCCGGCTGGGCCCGGTCGAGCTGCGCAACCGCGTCATCAAGGCCGCCACCTTCGAAGGCCGCACGCCGGACGCGCTCGTCACCGACGAGCTGATCGAGTACCACCTCCGGCCGGCCCGCGGCGGCGTCGGGATGACCACGCTGGCCTACTGCGCGGTGTCGCCGGACGGCCGCACGGACCGCCACCAGATCTGGATGCGGCCCGAAGCCGTGCCCGGGCTGCGCCGCTTCACCGACGCGATCCACGCCGAAGGGGCGGCGGCCTGCGCTCAGATCGGGCACGCGGGGCCGGTGGCGAACGCGGCGTCGAACCGGCTGCCCGCGCTGTCGCCGACCCGCCGGTTCAGCCCGCTCGGGATGCGCCCGACGCGCGCGCCCACCCCCGCGGACCTCGACCGCGTCGTCGAAGCCCACGCGACCGCGGCCCGCACCGCCCTCGAGTCCGGCTTCGACGCGGTGGAAATCCACTTCGGACACAACTACCTCGTGAGCGCGTTCCTCAGCCCACGCCTCAACCACCGCACCGACTCCTACGGCGGCAGCCTCGCCAACCGCGCACGCCTGGCACTGGCGATCGCCCGGGCGGTGCGGGCCGCGGTCGGCGACCGCCTGGCGATCACCGCCAAGCTGAACATGGACGACGGTGTCCGCGGCGGCTTCCGGCCGGCCGAAAGCATCGAGGTGGCCCGGTGGCTGGAGGCCGACGGCACGGTCGACGCGCTGGAGCTGACCGCGGGGAGTTCACTGCTCAACCCGATGTACCTGTTCACCGGCGACGCCCCGGTCCGCGACTTCGCGGCGGCGTTCCCCCAGCCTGCCCGGCTGGGCCTGCGCCTCGGCGGCCGGTTCTTCCTGCGCG
Source organism: Amycolatopsis sp. NPDC003865 (assembly GCF_053605345.1). Lineage (NCBI taxonomy): Bacteria > Bacillati > Actinomycetota > Actinomycetes > Pseudonocardiales > Pseudonocardiaceae > Amycolatopsis > Amycolatopsis sp. NPDC003865. The sequence continues at coordinate 376,839 of NZ_JBSGJA010000001.1, forward strand.
AGTACCCGTTCCGCGAGGCGTACCTGCTCGACCGGGCCCGCCGGTTCCGCGCCGCGCTGGACCTGCCCCTGATCCTGCTCGGCGGGATCACGACGGTCGAGACGATGAACCTGGCGATGGCGGAGGGGTTCGCGTTCGTCGCCATGGCCCGGGCGTTGCTGCGCGAACCCGACCTGGTGCACCGCATGCAGGCGGACGCGGACGCCCGGGGCCTGTGCATCCACTGCAACCGCTGCATGCCGACCATCTACCACGGGACGCGGTGCGTGCTCACCGAACCGTGAGGGCTCGGGGACGCATCGCCGCGAGCAGCACGACAAACGTTGCCCAACGTGCGTCGAAGGCGATTACGACGAGGTCGTCGGAGAACCCACCACCAGATCGAGATCCGAGGTGAGTGTGAGCAAAGACCGCCCCACTCCCGACGACCAGGAACACCAGCGGACAAGGAGAGATCGGCTGCCCGCAATTCGATCTGGCAAAGACTCCCCCAGGTAACGTTCCGATGGCGGTATCGACACTGGTTCCTCTTCTTTGTAGTCGATTTTGACTGCGGGACGACTCCGGCAGTGACCACTGCCAAGGAGGCCACCCATGAGAAGAGTATTTCTTCTTCCTCCTGTTATCGGCTGGGTCGCGCTCCTCCTGGCGCCGATACCCGCGCACGCGGCATCGGGCGTGGAGATCCGCGACACCCCGGACGGAAAGCCGACTTCGACCGTCCTGATCGAGATCCCGCGGGGTGGCACCGAGGCGAGCCGGACCGTTTTCCTCGCTTCTGCGGATCCAGGTCCGTTGACCATGACCACGACCGTGTCCACCGCCGACACGAGAATCACCAACCCGGTCACCGATCAGGTGGTCACAATGCCCGGTGGAGGCAAGGCGGTTCCGCTCCGGATCTCCGTCGAAAACGTCGTCCTCCCGGGTGAGCGAGCCGGAACTCTGCTGTTCTCGTCAGGCGGGACAGCGATAGGTTTGGCCGAAATCAAGATCACCAAGCCCGCGACACCCAGTCTCGTTATCGAGCGAATCTCCCCAGCCGCGGCGACGATGCCGTGGGGATTCCGCCCCGCCACCGTCGACCTGCACCTCCAACTGCACGAAACCAGTGGCTATCCGGTCACCCTCAGCCATCCGGCCCTGCTTTCCCTGGTGAACGACACGGACGGGGCGCAGACGCAGTACTCGTCTCTCGAAGTGCTCGGGAACCCCGAAGACCTCGTCATCCAGGGTGGACAGCGGCAGGAAGTCATCGTCCGAGTGACCGAGGTAGCTTCACCGGCAAAGTACAGCGCTCAGCTCGGCGTCGTCACCACGGCGGGCGACGACGCCGTCGTACCGATCTCGTTCACGGTCGCCCGCCCATGGTGGCTCGCAGCAGCACTGATCGCCATCGGCGTGGCGCTTTCCGGGTTCGTGCGCTACTTCATGACCAGCAAACAGGCACTCGGTCAGCGATTGCAGTTACAGCTACTGAGCGAAGACCCCGACGCACTTCTGGACCAGTTCGAACCACTGCGCGACTCCGAGAAGGGCGTCGTCGGCGTCGTCCGTTCTCAAGTCGGAGATCTGTCGCGGAAGATGGCCGTGGGGATACTCCCGAAGAACGAACAGCTCGACGGAGCGGCGGCGAAGATCAGGATCCTGCCGCGATACCTTTCCGCTCATCGAAAATCGGAAGATGCCGGAACACATCCAGCCGAACTGGATACGGTGGAAACCTACCTACGCGCGTCGCTCGACGACTCCAAGCTCGCTTCCTTGTGCAACGACGCCAAGGCCGCCCTCGATGAGGGTTCCAGAAAATTCGTGGCAGCCCGGATCGAAGCGATCAAACTCGAACCCGGTGCCACTCCCGCCGCAGCTGAGACGCACACCCAAGCCGCCCGGAAAGCAGCCGAGAGAGGCAACTTCGTCCGCGCGCAGGATGAACTCGAGGCCGCTCATCGCGTCGTCGCCAGCGACAAGCTGAAGCACCTGGTCGAGGCCAACCCGCCAGTCGGGATCAACGAGGCCGACTGGCGGGCGCTCCAGATGCGGACGATGAGTGCACTCGAAGACGACGGGCTGCGCGGCGCGACGCGTGACTATCTACTGCTGGTAACGGCCGGTCTGAGTAAAGAAGTCAGCGGCAAGCTCTCCGCCCTCCAAACAAACCCGACGCTGGCGGCGGCTTTCGAACCGGTCGTCTCTTCGCTCGCCGAAGCTCAAACCGCTCTTGCGAGCGACAACATCGCGAAGGCGACCGAGCACTACGACCAAGCAAGAACCGCCTACTCCGCCGCTGTCGACGGGCGCGGCGTCCAGCCGGACAGCGGGAGGACGGCCGTGGTTGCCCTCGCCCCTGCCGCACCGCCGACGGTGCCGCCCCCGGTTCCCGCGGTTCTCGGACCCGCGTGGCCCGCCAAGAAGATCCGGCGCCGTCAGAGAGCCATGGGCGCGGTCGTCACTTTGATGCTCACGGTCGTCGCGGTGCTCCTGGGCCTGCAAATCCTCTACCTGCCCGAACCAGCCTGGGGCACGCCGGGACAACTCCTGATCGCGGTCCTGTGGGGACTGGGCCTGCATCCTGTCGGCGGTGCCGTCTTCGGTGGTCTGCAGGGTCTGCGCGACCGATTCACCGGCTCGACGTCGCCGTCCACTTCGACTGGGGAACAACCGTGACCTCGGCCGGCTCGATCCACGTCGCCGAGACGCACGACGGCAATGGCGCAGGAACCTACACCCGCCCATCCGTGTGCACACGCTCATCTTCGGGGAGCTGCAGTGCAGGTCAGTCACAGCTGTCACGTGAAGGTCTGCCTGGCCCTGGCCCAGGCGCTGAAGCTGGCCGCGTTACCGAAATCCAGAGCATGGCGGTGATCGCGCCGACGGCGAGCGTCAGGGAACGGAGGCGGCCGAGCGCGCAGTTGACTCGACCTCCGCTACCGCCCCAGCCGGTGCGCGGGCCATCCGGCATCCGCCCGTCACCGCCACCGGCAGGAATCCCGCCACGCGGTCGGTCTGCCGGCCTCCGGCTCAGCCGACCAGCCGCGGGAACAGCTCGCGGATACCCGCGCGGAAGTCGTCCAGTGCCCCGGCCGTCGCCGAAAGGTGGCGCAGCAGGGCTTGCTGGAACAAGCCGTCGAACAGCGCGTACGCCTCCGAAGGCGAGCAGTTCGGCTCGGCACCGGCCAGTTCGGCGTATGCCGAGACATTGCGCCAGATCATGTCCTGCAGGCCTTCGTCGATCTCCGCCACGTCGGCGCGGAACGCCTCCTCGAACATCGACTGCGTGCGCAGGTCGTACCAGAGGCGGTGCATCAGCGGGGCTTCTTCGAGTGCCGCCGCCAGCCCGTCGGCGCACGCCGCGGCGAGGGCCGCCGGCGTGTCGGCGGACCCGACGCCGCCCTCGTACCGCTGCACGCACGCCTCCTTGTAGCGGCGCACGCAGTAGGTGATCAGCTCGACCTTGTCGGCGAAGTAGTAGTGCAGCAGGCCGTGCGAAAACTTCGTGTGCTCGGCGATCGTGCGCAGGCTCGTGCGGGCGTAGCCGAGGTCGGCCAGTGCGAGCAACGCCGCGTCGGCCAGTTCCCGGCGGCGGTCCTCGAACTTGTCGGCTCGCCTCACGGCGGGTGCGCTGGACACCGGCCGAACATACCATCGAGCACTTCTCTGACCAATCGTCCAAGAAAATCTTGACATTCGTCCAAACGGCGGCCAAGGTCGTCACCAGCCGCCGGCGGAGTTCGGAGGGGACGACGATGTCTCTGTTCTTCTACCTGGAAAAAGGCGCCTCCCTGGACCCCGGGGCGCCCTGCCTCACCCTCGACGGGGTCTCCCGCTCCTACGGCGAGGTGGTCGAGCTCGCCGAAGCCGTCGCCCGTGCTTTGCGCCGGTCGGGGGTCGCCCCCGGGGACAAGGTCGGCATCCTCTCGGCCAACGACGCGACGGCGTTCACCTGCGTCTTCGGCATCTCCCGGGCGGGCGCGGTGTGGTGCCCGATCAACCCGCGCAACGCCGCCGGCGAGAACGCCGAGCTGCTGGACCTCTTCGACTGCACCACGCTGGTCTTCCAGCCCGCCTTCGAAGACCTGGTGCGCAAGATCGCCCCGCGGCTGCCGAAGCTGACGACGCTCGTCCGCCTCGGCGCGGGCGACGACTTCGCCCCGGGCTTCGACGACTGGCTCGGCGCCGCGCGCGACGATCCGCCCGCCGCGGCCGCCCAGCCCGGCGACGTCGTCGCCCTCGTCGGCACCGGCGGCACGACCGGGCGCCCCAAGGGCGTCATGCTCACCGACCGCAACCTCGAGGTCATGTCGGCGATCACGCTGATGAGCTACCCCTTCGAGGGGCGCCCGGTGTACCTGGCGCTCGCCCCGCTGACCCACGCCGCCGGCGTCCTGTGCTTCCCGGTCCTCGCCCGCGGCGGCGAGGTCGTGATCATGCCCAAGCCCGACGTCGGCCGGTTCCTGGAGCTCATCGAACGCCACCGCGTCACCCACACGTTCCTGCCACCGACGCTCATCTACCTGGTGCTCGGCCACGACGCCCTGGACACCACGGACCTCTCGTCGCTGCAGTGCTTCTGGTACGGCGCGGCGCCGATGTCGGTCACCCGGCTCACCGAAGCCCTCGACCGCATCGGGCCGATGGCGCAGCTGTTCGGCCAGTCCGAGGCCCCGATGATGATCTCGACGATGTCGCCCGCCGAGCACCGGCACGCCGACGGCACCGTCCACACGGGACGGCTGGCCTCGGCCGGCCGCCCGTCGCCGCTGGTCACGGTGGCGATCCTCGACGACGACGGAAACCTCTTGCCGCAAGGGGAACGCGGCGAGATCTGCGTGCGCGGCTCGCTGGTGATGGCGGGCTACTACCGCGACCCCGAGGCCACGGCGGAGGCGTCCGCGCACGGCTGGCACCACACCGGCGACATCGGGTTCCTCGACGGCGAAGGCTTCCTCCACATCGTCGACCGCGCCAAGGACATGGTCATCACCGGCGGGTTCAACGTCTACTCCGCCGAGGTCGAACAGGCCGTGCTGGCCCACGACGCCGTCCGCGACTGCGCCGTGATCGGCCTGCCCGACGACAAGTGGGGCGAACGCGTCACCGCGGTCGTCCAGCTGAGACCCGGCGCCGAGCTGGACACCGGCGAGCTGATCGCGTTCGTCAAGGACCGCATCGGCAGCGTCAAGGCGCCCAAGCAGATCGAAGTCTGGCCCGAGCTCCCGCGCAGCACCGTCGGCAAGGTCCTGAAGGCCGACATCCGCACGACCCTCACCACCCAGCTGGAAGGAACACGATGAAACTCGCCCTGTACCTGCCGAACTTCCGCGACAAGGTGACCGTGCGCGAACTCGAGGACCTGACTGCCCTGGCCGAGGACCTCGACTTCGACTCCGTTTGGACGCTCGACCGGATCATCGTGCCGGAGACGTCGGACACCGAGGAGATGCAGTACGCCTTCGGCATGATCGAGGGCTTCCCCAAGGGTCTGCCGGTCAGCTCGCGGGGCGAGTTCCTGCAGGGCATGCCGCTCATCCCGTGGCTCGCGGCCAAGACGTCGAAGGTGCGGATCGGGATGAGCATCATCGACACGCCCTACCGCTCCCCCGGCGTGCTCGCCGCGGAGCTGGCCACCATCGACCACCTGTCGGGTGGCCGGCTGAACGTCGCGGTCGGCTCCGGCTGGATGCCCGAGGAGTTCGCCGCCGCGAGCGCGTCGCACATCTTCCCCAAGCGGCACAAGCACGTCCGCGAAACCCTGGAGATCATGCAGGGCATCTGGACCAACGACCTGTTCGAGTACCACGGCGAGTTCGCCGACTTCCAGCGCAGCGGGTTCGGCGCGAAGCCGGTGCAGAAGCCGCACCCGCCGATCTTCTTCAGCGGTCTCAAGGACGCCAAGCGCTCGGCCGCGCGCATCGCGAAGTACGGCCTGTCCGGCTGGATCGGCATCCAGGACTCCCCCGACGACATCAAGCGGTGGCGCACCGAGATCCAGCGCGAGCTGGAGGCCCTCGACACCCCGCGCTCGGTCGACGACCTGGAGATCTCCAGCATGATCTGGTTCGTCATCACCGACCAGGACATGGACCAGTCGCCGATGGGCAAGGGCACGAACCTGCTGGTCGGGTCGGAAGGGCAGATCACCGACCAGCTCAAGCGGTACCGCGAAGCCGGGCTGACGATGCCGTTCCTGTGGCCGCCGTTCCAGGACGTCCCGGTTGCCAAGACGCTCGACGACATGAAGCGTCTCAAGGAAGAGATCCTGCCCAAGATCGAAGCGATGTGAGAGGAACCAGCATGTCCGAACTCGAGGGAAAGCGCGTCTTCGTCACCGGCTCCGGCGCGGGCATCGGCAAGGCGATCGCGGCGCTGTTCACCGAACGCGGCGCCCGGGTCGTGGTCAGCGATATGAACGCCGACGCGGCCAAGCAGGCGGCCGACGAGATCGGCGCCGCCGGGGTCGCCAACTGCGACGTCACCGACGAAGGCCAGGTCCAGGCGGCCATCCAGCAGGCGGTCGACCTCCTCGGCGGGCTCGACGTCCTGGTCAACAACGCCGGCATCGAGGTGTCGTCGCCGCTGCTGCAGCAGTCGACCGAGAGCTTCGACAAGATCTTCGCGGTCAACGTGCGCGGCACGTTCGTGGCGATGAAGGCGGCGACCCCGCACCTGGTGGAGTCGAAGGGCAACATCGTCAACATCGCGTCGATCGCGGGCATCGGCGGCAGCCCGCTGCTCGGGTCGTACTGCGCGACCAAGGCCGCGGTCATCCAGCTGACCCGCGTCGCGGCGGTCGAGATGCGCCCGGCCGGGATCCGCGTCAACGCGGTGTGCCCGGGCTTCGCCGACACGGCCATGGTCGAGCGCCTGGTCCCCGACTTCGAGGCGGCGACGCAGGTCCCGTTCGGCGACCTCGTGGCGGCGAAGCAGGGCCGGCTGGGCACCCCGCAGGACATCGCGGAGGTGGCGGCGTTCCTGGCGTCCGACCGCGCGAGCTGGGTCACCGGCAGCCACTACGTCCTCGACGGCGGCCTGACGGCGTCGCTGGTGTGAGGAACCGGCCGGCGGGCCATGCCCCGGCCCGCCGGCTCCCTCATTCGAAGAACTTGATGCCGAACCCGGTGTCGGTGTTCGCGCCCGGCACGTTGGCCCGGCTGTAGGTCGTCGATCCCCACCAGCAGAACGAGCCGGTGTACCAGTACCGGTTCGCCCACGAGTACGGCGTCCCCTTCGGGACGGCGTGGAACATCAGCGGGAACCGCGGTCCGGCGGGCGGGCTGGTGGCGATGTCGCCGTTCAGCAGGACGAAGGTGTTGTGGCCGGGGCCGTCGACGTACAGCGTCGGGTCCCAGCCGGCCATCATCGTGGCGCGGTTCGAGCCGAAGAGGCAGCCGTTGGACTTGTACCAGTCCCACACGTACGTCGGGTCGCCGCCGGCGCGCAGCCGGAGTTCGGCGATGCAGTACTGGTCGCTCCAGCTGCCGTTGGCGGAGTAGACGATGTGCAGCTGGCCGTTGGGGTCCTTGATCGCCTCGGGTGCCTCGTTGATGTAGGGATTGCCGACGACCCGCTCCCAGCTTTCCCGCGGCTGCGAGATGATGTACCGCGCGCCGGTCGGGGTGGTGGGGCTGCTCATCCGGGCGATGTAGAGGTTCTGCTCGACGTTGGTGTCCCCGGCCCAGCCGGACCAGACGAACCAGCGCTGGCCGTTGAACGTGAACAGGGTGCCGTCGATGGCCCACTTGCCGTCGGGCAGCGCGAGCTGGGTCTCGGCGGTGTACCCGCTGTCGGCGACGGCCGAGCTGATGACGTACATCCGGTGCGCGGCCCCGGTACCGGCGGTGAAGTACACGTAGAAGCGGCCGCCGTCGGTGACGATCTCCGGCGCCCAGACCTCCCCGCGCCCCCGGGTGTCCGACCAGATCTGCCGCGCGCCGGCGCCGGCGAGACCGTCGGGCGAGGAGGCTTGCCGCACGGCGATCCCGCCGCCGGTCGACTGCACGGAGACGTAGGTGGAGCCGACCCGGAGCACGCTGGGATCGGCGGCTCGGAGCGAGGTCTGGCCGGCTTCCGCGGACGGCGGACCGGCGAGGATCATCGTCAGGAAGAGCAGGAACGCGGCGGCGAGTTTCATGACCCCACCCCTCGGTCGAGTGCGGTCCCGGAGAGCGGGAACCCTCGGGCAGGATCACCGGTGATCGAGAGGAATGGGTAGGGCCGCCGGTACTTGCTCGATCCAGTCCGGCCGAAATTGGTCTGAACCGGTGATCAGTCGAGGCAGAACTCGTTGCCCTCGACGTCCTGCATCACGATGCACGACTCGTTGAACTCGTCGGCGTACAGCGTCTGGAAGTGGCTCGCCCCGAGCGCGATCAACCGGTCGCGCTCGGCCTCCAGCGCCGACAGCCGCTCCTGGCCCCGCAACCCCGTGCCGACCCGGACGTCCAGGTGGACCCGGTTCTTCACGACCTTGCCCTCCGGCACCCGCTGGAAGAACAAGCGCGGCCCCACCCCGGACGGGTCGGCGCAGGCGAACGCCGCCCCCTGGCGATCGGCGGGCAGCGACGCGTCGAACTCCGCCCAGGACGCGAACCCCGACGGCGCCGGCGGGACCTCGTATCCCAGCACCTCGCACCAGAACCGGGCCACCCGCTCGGGCTCCGCGCAGTCGAACGTGATCTGGACCTGCCTGATCGTCCCCATCCGTTCACCCTAGACGGCCCGGGTCCCGCCGCGGTCCCGGGCCGCCGGGCCCCTCAGCGGACCATCGCGTCGTGGCCCAGGAGGTCGCCGAACACCGAGATCGCGCGGTCGACCGCGTCGTCGTCGATGCCCGCGTGCGTCACCGCGCGGATGCGGTCGGTGCCGAGCTCCTCCACCCGGATCCCGCGGCGGCGCGCCGCCTCGATCAGGGTGCGGGTCGTGTAGCGGTCGTCGCGGACCTTGAAGAACACCATGTTCGTCAACGGCGGCCCCGGGTCCAGCCGGACGCCCGGAATGCGCGACAGGCCGCGCGCCAGCCGCGCCGCGCGGGCGTGGTCGTCGGCCAGGCGCTCGGTCATGTCGGTCAGCGCCACGATGCCGCACGCCGCGATCATGCCCGCCTGGCGCATGCCGCCGCCGAGCATCTTGCGCATCCGCCGGGCCGCCGCGATCGTCACGCGGTCGCCCACCAGCACCGAGCCGATCGGCGCGCACAGGCCCTTCGACAGGCAGATCTGCACGGTGTCCGCGTGCTTGGCCACCTCGGCCGCGCTGACGCCGAGCGCGACGGCCGCGTTGAACAGCCGGGCGCCGTCGAGGTGCAGGGCGATGCCGTGCGAGCGGATCAGCCGCGACACCTCGCTGAGGTAGTCCAGCTGCAGCGGCAGCCCGCCGCACCGGTTCTGCGGCGTCTCCAGGCTGAGCACCGCCGGCGGCGCGATCTGCGGGTCGCTGCGGTCCACCGCGCACGCCTCGGCGATCGCCGCCGGGTCGATCGTGCCGTCGGTCAGGTTCGGCAGCGGGTCGTAGACGATGCCGCCGCACAGCGACGCGCCGCCCGCCTCGTAGACGTACACGTCGGACTCGTGCCCGACGATCGCCTTGCCGCCGCGCGGGCAGTGCGCGAGCAGCGCGGTCAGGTTGGCCATGGTGCCACTCGGCATCAGGCAGCCGGCCTGCTTGCCGAGCAGCTCGGCGGCCAGCTGCTCCAGGCGGTCCACGGTGGGGTCCTCGCCGTAGACGTCGTCGCCGAGCGGGGCGCGCGCGGCGGCTTCCAGCATGGTCGGCGTGGGCAGGGTGAACGTGTCGCTGCGCAGCTCGACGTAAGTGTCCTGGGTGGACGCGGTTTCCGGGCGGAGGGTGGCGAGGTCGTCGGCGAAGGTGGTCATCGGAGGCTCCTTGGCGGTCAGCGGATGAGGGTTTGGACGGCGTCGTCGAGGCCGACCTCGGCCTGGCTCCAGCGCCAGCGCCGGTCCTCGGCCGCGGCGCGGATCCGGGCGAACGCCGTCTCGGCTTCGGTGACGGCGGCGAGCACGGACGCCCGCGCCGGGCCGCCGCCGTGCGCCGCGTGCTGGGCGACGTCGGCCGGGTCGAGCGCGTGCTCGAGCTGCCCGCCGAGGCGGGCCCGGGCGACTTCGTGCAGCGGGAGCCCCTCGGCCAGTGCCTCCTTCGCGATGGCGCCGACGTCGTGGTGGGCCTGCCGGAACGGGACGCCGGCGTCGACGAGCCGTTCGGCGAGGTGGGTGGCCGCGGTCTGCCCGTCGACCGCGCGTTCGTACATCCGCTCCGGCACCGGCTCGGCACCCTCGACCACCAGCCGCAGCAGGACGACGGCGTCGGTCGCCGCTTCGAGGGCCGACCACGCCGGGGCGACGGCTTCGGTGCCGACAGCGATGGCGTTGGTGAACCGCGCGGTGGCCATCGCGCTCACCGACGCGGTGAACGCGCCGAGCGGGGCGAGCGCCCGGCCCTGGACGTGTTCCAGGAGGAACGGGTTGCGCTTCTGCGGCATCATGGAGCTCGACCCGACGACGTCGTCGGCCAGCCGCAGCAGCCCGGCCTCGGCGCTCGTCCACGCCTGGAAGTCGTGGGCGACGCGGCAGAGCAGGACGCCGAGCACGGTCGCCGCGGAAAGCTGGCGCAGCACGAGATCCCGCGACGCGACGGCGTGCAGCGAGTTCGGGATCGGCGTGGCGAAGCCGAGCAGCGCGGTGGTGCGGTGCTGGTCGACCGGCAGCGAGGTGCCACCGACCGCGCCCGCGCCGAGCGGGTTCTGGTCGATCTCGGCGCCGGCCTGCCAGAGGCTTTCGACGTCCCGGACGAGCGCGCTCGCCACCCCGGCCAGGTAGTGGCCGTAGGTGATCGGCACGGCGGGCTGGTGGTGGGTGTAGGCCGGCATGGTGACGCCGGCCCAGCGCCGGGCCCGGTCGAGCAGGGCGCGGCCGAGGGCGCCGGATTCGGCGAGCAGGCGTTCGTGCGGTTCGCGCAGCCGCAGCCGGACGACGGTCGCGTTGAGGTCGTTGCGCGAGCGTCCACTGTGGAGGATGCCACCGACCTCGGATCCGAGGGTGTCGATGAGGTGGGACTCGTAGGCGAGGTACCGGCCGCGCGGTGCGGGAAGGTCGTGCAGCGGCGCGAACCGCTGGGCGCGCAGGCTTTCGATGCCGCGCAGGAGTCCGGCCGCGGGACCCGGCTCGACGATGCCGCGTTCGGCGAGCATGACGACGTGGGCGCGGTCGACCTGGCTGATCAGCCCGAGCTCGGCGGCGACGGGATCGGGTGCGGGTGCGGTGTCGCGGTCGAAGAGGATTTCTCGGGCCGCGGCGGAGATGGGGCTGGTGAGCCGGCCGGTTCCGCCTGGGGCGATGGTCATCGGGGTGCTCCTTCCGGGGTCTCCGGGTGGGGTTCGGGACGTTCTTCTTCGCGGTGTTCGCGAGCGCGCTCGGTCTGGGCCACCGTGGTGACGAGGAACCGCAGGCTCATCGGGCTCCTTCCGGGATCAGGGCGGCGCGCAGCCGGTCGAGCCCCGCCGCCGCGGCCGCGCGGGCGCCGCGGGGGCGGTCCGAAACGGCGAGGACGTACCCCGCCCGGTCGCGGTAGTCCCGGGCGGGCCGGACGAGCGTGCCGTCCGGGCGGGACAGCCGTGCCTCGGCCACTCCCGGCACCGCCGACGCCTTCGCCACCGCGTCCCCGGCCGAAAGCACCGACGTGGCGGTGGCGGTGAGGAAGCGCAGCGACGCACAGGCCCGCCGGGAGGCGCGCAGGTCCGGGGAAAGCCCCAGCACCGCGGAAACCTGCGCCGTGACCAGGTCCACGCCGGTCGCCGCGCGGACCAGCTCGGGGATCATCCCGCCGGCCGGGCGCGGGTTGACCTCCATCAACCGCGGCCCGGACGGCGTCAGCCGGATCTCGACGTGCGCCGCGCCGAAGCCCAGCCCCAGCGCGGTCACCGCCGAACGGGCCGTGTCGATCAGCGCCGTCTCGTCGGGAGCGGGCAGCGCGGCCGGCACGTCGTGGCCCACTTCGACGAAGTACGGCGCCGGGCCCAGGTGCTTGCGCACCACCGCGACCACGACGTCGCCGAACAGCTCGACCGAGTACTCCGGCCCGCTCGCGTACGGCTCCACCAGCACCTGCGCCGGCACCGGCAGCCCGCGTTCGTTGTGCGTCACCGAAAGCAGCGCCGCCGCCTGGGTGGCCACCGCTTCGGGCGTCTCGCACCGCAGCACGCCGACGCTGCCCGACCCCTCGGCCGGCTTCAGCACCACCGGAAACTCCACCGCCGCCGCGACGGCCTCCGACACCGACGTGGCCACGGTGCAGGGCGCCCCGAGCACCGAACGCTGGTGCGCCTTGCTCCGGCAGTCCGCGACGGCGACCGGATCGGGTCCGGGCAGGCCCAGCTTCGCCGCGATCCGCGCCGCCACCGGGATGAAGTACTCGGAGCTGGAGGTGACCCCGGCGGGCTCGCCGAGGTCTTCGGCCAGGACCGCGCACGCGTCCGCCGTGTCACACCGGACCACGCGCACGCCGTCCTCGGCCGCATACGGGTAGCGCGAAGGATCGGCCGCGGCCAGCACCGGCTCGTACCCCAGCGAACGGGCCTGGCGCGCGAACAGCCGCCCGGTGCCGGTCGTGTTGCTCTCGACGAGCAGCAGCGTGCGCGTCATGACGCGTCGGCCAGCGAACGGCGGCCCCAGTTCAGCCACGTCCACGACCCGCCGGGCTCGGCCGGCGCGACGACTTCGTACGGCTCGGCCGCCCCCGCGTGCGCCAGCCCCTGCGCGCGCAGCCACTCGTCGGAGTAGACCGTGTCCTGGTAGCGGTAGCCCTCGTCCGGCAGCAGCGCGACGACCGTGGCGTCCGGGTGGCGGCGGGAGAACCAGTCGGCGACCTTGAACGACGCGCCACTGGTCGGGCCCATGAACAGGCAGTGCCGCGCGTAGAGGTCGCGGGTCGCGGCGAAGGCCTCGGCCGCGCCGATCCAGTGCACCTGGTCGTAGCTCGAGTGCTCGACGTTCGGCGGCACCAGGCTGTTGCCGAGCCCGCGCAGCACGCGCGGGCCGTCCGGCTGGCCGAAGATGGCGCTGCGCTGGGTGTCGACGCCGATCAGCGTCATCTCCGGGACGAGCATGCGCAGGAACGAACTGGTGCCGGACGTCGACCCACCGGAGCCGACCGCGCCGACCAGGCAGTCCGGGACGCCGATGGTTTCGGCGAGCTGCTCGGCCACCAGCGCGTACGACCGCGGGTTGTCCGGATTGCTGTACTGGCCCGGTACCCAGTGGTTCGGGTACTCGGCGCGCAGCTGGTCGAGCCGGTCCAGCCGCGCGCGCTGGTACCCGCCGACCGGGCTGGGCTTCGGGCAGATCTCGACGCGGGCGCCGAGGTGCTCGAGCCGTCGTTTCAGCGGCGCGTCGATCGCCGGGTCGCCGACGATCGTGAGCGGGTAGCCGCGCAGCCGGCAGACCATCGCGAGGCCGAGGCCGAACGTGCCCGACGACGTCTCGAGCACGGTCGTGCCCGGGCCGACTTCCCCGCGTTCCTCGGCGCGGTCGAGCATGAACCGGGCGGGCAGCAGCTTCATCAGGCCGAAGGCGGCGACGTGGAAGTTGGGCCGGATGCGGATGATCCGGGGCAGCTCGGTCGCCTCCACGACGGACCGGCTGACGGGTGCGGCAAGGGTCATCGGGCTCACCTCTCGGTTTCGAACTGCCAGGTCTCGGTCACGTCGAGCCGGGCCGCGGCGAAGTCCAGCCGCGCCGGGGTTTCGGGGTCGGTCGCGTCGAAGAGCAGGCCGGCGACGTCGCCGCTGTGGGCGACCTGCACGCCGGCGGCCCCGGCGGCCCGGGCGACGGCGAGGATGCCGTCCAGCCCCGGCACGGGCAGGTGGCGCTGGTTGAGCAGGGTGCTGGCGGTGGCTACGCGGCCGAGCAGGCCCGCGTCGCCGTCGGCCACGGCGCGGCGCAGCAGGCCGCGCAGCGGGCGGAACGCCTCGATCTCCCACGACGTGTAGCGCGCGGGCGTCAGCTCCAGGGTGTCGACGCCGCGCCCACCCGGGCTGGTGCCGAACCCCAGCACGGACAACGGCATCAGCTCGCCCAGGTCCTCGATCGGCTCGCCTTCGCGGTGGGCGAAGACCACCGCGCGGCCGCCGTACATCAGCGAGTCGGACGCGGTTTCGGCCTCGACGGCCAGCGCGCCGACCTCGGCCGCCGGGAGGTCGCGGCCGGTCGCGGCGAGCACCGCGCCGATCGCCGACGTCACGTCCGCCGTCGACGAGCCGAAGCCCCGGCACAGCGGGATGTCGCTGGTGAGGTCGAGCAGCCCGCCCGGCACCGGGTGACCGAGCCGGGCCAGGGTGAGGTCGGCGGCGCGGCGGGCTTTGCCGCGCCACGCGGGCCGCACGGTCGTGCCGGTTTCCTCGGTGGGCAGGAAGGTGGCGCGGGTGCTGTAGAGCGGGCACGGCAACGTGACCAGGCCGCGGCGCAGGCGCCCGTCGGCGACGAAGACCCCTTGCAGGATCTCGCCGTGGTGGGCGTCGACGCGGAAGCTCCCCGCGCGCGGGTCGGTGACGGTGGCCGGCGCCGGTGCGGCGACCGCGAGGTCTTCGGTCATGGCGTTCTCCTTCACTCGTCGGCGGTCACGGCGAGCCCGGCCAGCACGGCCCGGGCCAGCTCCGCCACGTGCGGCGGTTCGACCATGTCCCAGTGGTGGCCCGGCACCGGCGTCACCGTGAGCTCGCCGCGCGTGCGGGCGCGCCAGCTCTCCGGCCGCACCTCCGGGCGGCCCTTCACCGGGTGGGTGCCGGTGGAGGTGATGAGGTGGATGCCGGTGTCGACGACCGCCCGGCAGCGGTAGGCCTCGACGGCGTCCTTGCCCGCCAGGTAGACCCGCGCCATCTGCTCGACGACGGCGTTGCCCGCGACTTCGGAGACCATCCCGCGGTCCCGGGCTTCGGCGAGCATCTCGTCGAGGGTGTCGGCGGCCCCCGGCGCCAGTTTCAGCACGGCCTCGCCGAACCAGGCCAGGGGGTCGCTGGTGTCGACTTCGGGCAGCGGGTTGCCGTAGTCGTCGACGCCGAGGACGGTCGCGTCGATGATGCACAGGTGCTCGACGGCCCGGCCGGCTTTTTCCAGCTGCGCGGCCATTTCGAAGGCCACCGAGCCGCCCTGCGACCAGCCCGCGAGGCGGATCGGGCGATCCCCCGCCACCGGCAGCAGGTCGGCGACGAACGCCGCGGCCAGCTCCTCGATCGTGTGGACCGGCTCCTCGCCGGGCGCGAACCCGGGCGCCTGCAGGCCGAACACCGGCAGCGCCGGGTCCAGCTCGGCCACCAGCCGCAGGTACGGGAACGGGCTCCCGGCGGTCGGCGGCAGCAGGAACAGCGGCGCGACGCCCGCGCGGCCCGGTGACAGCGGCACGACCAGTCCCCCGCCGTGGTCCCCGGCGCGGACGAGGTCGGCCAGCGCCCGGATGGTCGGCGCGCGGAACACCTCGGCCAGCCCGACGGTCGCGCCCAGCTCGGCCTTG
The DNA here is from genome assembly GCF_053605345.1 of Amycolatopsis sp. NPDC003865. Classification (NCBI taxonomy): domain Bacteria; kingdom Bacillati; phylum Actinomycetota; class Actinomycetes; order Pseudonocardiales; family Pseudonocardiaceae; genus Amycolatopsis; species Amycolatopsis sp. NPDC003865. The sequence goes on from NZ_JBSGJA010000001.1 coordinate 392,352, forward strand.
ATCCGGTCGACCAGCACGACGGCCAGCAGCGAGTGGCCGCCGACGTCGAAGAAGCCGTCCGTGACGCCGACGCGGCGGCCGAGCAGGTCCTCCCACAGCTTGGCCAGCGCCAGTTCCAGCTCGTCACGCGGCAGGACACCGGGCGTGGGCACCGGAGCCGCGTCCGGCACGGGCAGCGCGACGCGGTCGACCTTGCCGTTCGAGGTGAGCGGCAGCGTGTCCAAAGTGGTCAGTGTGCCCGGGACCATGTACTCCGGCAGGCGCTCGGACAGGTGCGCCCGCAGCGCTTCGGCGTCCACAGTGGACGGCGCAACGTACCCGGCGAGCGCGCCGTCGCGGACCACGGCGACCGCCTCGGTGACGCCGGGACCGCCGACGAGCGCGGCCTCGATCTCGCCCAGTTCGATGCGGTAGCCGCGGACCTTGACCTGGTGGTCGGTGCGGCCGACGAACTCCAGGCGCCCGTCCGGCAGGTAGCGGGCCAGGTCGCCGCTGCGGTAGAGCCGGCCGGGCCCGAACGGGTTCGGCACGTACTTCGCCGCGGTCAGGCCGGGGTTGCCGGCGAAGCCGCGCGCGACTCCGGCGCCGCCCGCGTACAGCTCGCCGGTGACGCCGGCGGGAACCGGCCGCAGGTGCTCGTCGAGGAGGTAGACCTCGGTGTTCCAGATCGGCCGGCCGACCGGGATCGGCGTGGTGACGCAGTCGGCGGCGGGCAGCAGGTTGATCACGTTGGCCACGGACGTCTCGGTGTGACCGTATTCGTTGGCCACCACCACGTCCGGGGCGTGCTCCCGCCAGAATTCCAGCGCTTCGGCCGTCAGCTGCTCACCGCCGACGACCAGGTGCGCGGCCGCGGCCGCCGCTTCCGGTGCCAGGCACCGGCGCAGCGGTTCGAGGTGAGCCGGGGTCAGCTTGACGAAGCTGAACCGCCGTCCGCTCGACAGGACGTCGGCGAGCCCGGCGACCGGGTGCTCGTCCTCCGGCACCAGCGTCACCGTCGTGCCGCACAACAGCGGCAGGAACAGCCCGGTGACGGTGAGGTCGAAGGCGAGCGAGGAGTGCACCGGGGCGCCGTCGCCCTCGTCGGCGCGGTAGGCCTGGCGGCACCAGTCCAGGTAGTGCAGCACGCCGCGGTGGCTGATCATCACGCCCTTGGGACGGCCGGTGGAGCCGGAGGTGTAGATGATGTAGGCGAGGTTCTCCGGGTCGACGACCGGGTCGCGCCACGGCACCGGGTCGACCGCGACCGGCTCGTCGGCGAGGACCACGACGTCGCCGAGGTTTTCGCCGGCGTAGCGGCGGGTCGTGACGAGGACGCGGGCGCCGGCCTGGCGGAGCATGTACTCCTTGCGGTCCTGCGGGTACGCGGGATCCAGGGGGATGTAGTGGCCGCCGGTCTTGAGGACGGCCAGCAGCACCGGCAGCAGCAGCGGGCCGCGTTCGCAGAGCACGCCGACCGGGGTTTCGACGCCGACGCCGTGCGCGCGCAGCCGCTGGGCCAGCCGGGTGGCGCGGTCCTCGAGCTCGGCGTAGGTCAGCTCGGTCCGTCCACACCGGACGGCGATCGCGTCCGGGGTCGACATCGCCTGCGCGGCGATCCGGCCGTGCAGCGTGCCACGCAGGTAGGGCTCCGCGGTGGCGTTCCAGGTCTCCAGCAGCAGCTTCCGCTCGTCCGCGCCGAGAACGTCCACTTCGGACAGCCGGACGCCGGGCCTGGCGGCCAGCTCGGTGCACAGCCGGACGAAGTGCTCGCCCATCCGCGCCATCCGGACCTCGTCGAACAACGCGGTCGCGTACTCCAGCACGCCCTCGACGGACCCGTCGGCCTGGCGGACGAAGGAGATCATCAGGTCGAACTTCGCCGTCGTCGAGGGCAGGTCGACCGGCGACACGCGCAAGTCTCCCAGGTCCGGTGAGCCGGACGAGGAGTCGTAGACGGCGAACATGACCTGGACGACCGGGGTGTGCGCGAGGTCGCGCTCCGGCGCCAGCTCCTTGACCAGGCGTTCGAAGGGCAGGTCCTCGTGGGCCTGGTCGGCCAGCCGGGCCGCGCGGACGCGGTCGGCGAGGGTGGCGAAGTCCGGGTCGCCGGAGAGGTCGCCGCGGGCGACGACGGTGTTCACGAAGAACCCGACCATGTGCTCCAGCTCGGCCCGGCCGCGACCGGCGACCGGGGTGCCGACGGCGATGTCCGTGCGGCCGGTGTGCCGCCCGAGCACGACGTACGCGGCGGCCAGCAGCGTCATGAACGGCGTCGCGCCGACGGCCTTGCCCTGCTCGATCACGGCGGAGGCGGCATCGCCGGGGATGGTGAAGCGGACGGAAGCGCCGTGGTGGTCGCGCTGGGCCGGGCGCGGCCGGTCGGCGGGCAGCTCCAGGGTTTCCAGCCCGGCGAGCCGCTCCTTCCAGTACGCGAGATCGTCCGTGTGGGCGTCCACCCGGGACTGCTCCCAGACGGCGAAGTCCGCATAGGACAGTTCGATCGGGGGCAGCTCGGTGCCGGTGTAGAGCTTGCGGAGGTCGTCCATCAGGATCGGCAGGGACCAGCCGTCGCAGGCGATGTGGTGGACGTTCAGCGCCAGGACGTGCCGCTCCGGTGCCTCGCGGACCAGCAGCGCGCGGAAGACCGGGCCGGTGGCGAGGTCGAAGGGGCGCCCGACGTACTCCGCGAGCACCGCTTCCGGGTCGCCCTCGACCACCGGCAGGTCGACCGGGGCCGGGGCCCCGATCACCTGGCGTGGCCGGTTGTCCGCCGCGGTGTAGGTCGTGCGCAGGATCTCGTGCCGCGCCACCAGGGCGTCGAGCGACCGCCGGAGCGCGTCGACGTCGAGCGTGCCCTCGAGCCGCAGCAGGAGCGGGACGGCGTACTCGGCGCTGTCCGGGTCGAGCCGGTCGAGGAACCACAGGCGCTGCTGCCCGGCCGACAGCGGCAGCGGGCCGCCGCGGCCGGCCCGGCCGAACGCCCGGGCCGGTGTGGCGGCCCGGCCGCGCAACCGCTTCGCGAGCACCGCGGCCCGCAGCCGCGCGGCGCGCTCGGCGTCGGCTGTGTCGCCGGCGGGGCGGATGTCGAACGTGGTCATGCGCTGGCCTCCTCGGAAAGGGAGTCGAGGAGCTCCTGCTCGGACATGCCGGCGAGCTCGGCCTCGATCTCGGTGTGGACCACGGCGGCGAGCGCGGCGACCGTGGTGGTCTGGAACAGCACGGGCAGGGACAGGTCCACCCCGAACGCGGCCTGCAGCCGCATGCGAACCTTGGCGGCGAGCACGGAATGCCCGCCGAGGGCGAAGAAGTCGTCGCCGAGCCCGACGCGGGGCACGTCCAGGACCTCGGCCCAGATGTCGGCGATCAGCTGCTCTTCCGGGCTGCCCGGGGCGATGTAGTCCGCGGTCTCCTCGGCCGGTTCGGGCAGCGCGGCCCGGTCGAGCTTGCCGCTGGCGTTGACCGGCAGCGCGTCGAGCACGACGAACGCGCTCGGCACCAGGTGTTCCGGCAGGCGTTGCCCGAGGAACGTCCGCAACCCGGCCGCCGTGACGTCGCCGGCGACGTAGGCGACCAGGCGCTTCTGCCCGGCCGGGTCGGGCTTGGCCAGCACGACCGCCGCGGTGAGCGCCGGGTGCGCCCGCAGCGCGGCCTCGACTTCGCCGAGTTCGATGCGGAAGCCGCGGATCTTGACCTGGTCGTCGGTCCGGCCGAGGAACTCCAGGTCCCCCGCCCGGGTGCGGCGGACGAGGTCGCCGGTGCGGTACATCCGCCCGCCGGCCGGGTTCGCCACGAACCGGCTCGCGGTGAGCCCCGGCCGGCCGAGGTACCCACGGGCCAAGCCCGGGCTCGCCACGTACAGCTCGCCCGCGACGCCCGGCGGCACCGGCTGGAGCCGGTCGTCCAGGACGTAGGCCCGCGTGTGCCGCAGCGCCTGGCCGATGGTCACCCTTCCGCCCACTTCGAGGGGCTCGGACACCGTCGAGACGACCGTGGCCTCGGTCGGGCCGTACATGTTGAGCATCCGGCGGCCCGGCGCCCACTTCGCGACCAGCTCCGGCGGGCAGACGTCGCCGCCGACGACGACCGTCCGGAAGTCCGGCAGGTCCGGGTCCTCGACCGTGGCCAGGGCCGCCGGCGGGATCAGCGCGTGCGTCACCCGGCCCTCGGCGAGCACGTCCCGCAGCTGGTCGCCCAGCAGCGGGCCGGGCGGGGTGACGACCAGCGCGGCGCCGGTCATCAGCGCTGCGCACAGCTCGAGGATCGACGCGTCGAAACTCGGCGACACGTACTGCAGCACCCGGTCGCCCGGGCCGACCCGGTAGGCCGCGACGGTGTTCTCCACCAGGGTGGCGAGACCGGCGTGGCTGACCACGACGCCCTTCGGCCGGCCCGTCGAGCCCGACGTGTAGATGACGTACGCCGCGTTCTCGGGCCGTACCCCGACGACCAGCGGACTGTCGTCCATTGTGGACAGCGGCAGTTCCCGCAGGGCGAGCACCGGGTCGGCGTCGTCGAGCATGTACCGGATGCGTTCCTCGGGGTAGCCCGGGTCGATCGGCAGGAACGCGGCGCCGGTCTTGACCACCGCGAGCTGCGCCACGACCAGGTCGGCCGAGCGCGGCAGCAGCAGCGCGACCACCTTCTCCGGGCCCGCACCCCGCAGTCGCAGGTGCCGGGCCACGCGGTTGGCCGCCGCGTCCAGTTCGGCGTAGGTGAGCGAATCCGGCCCGGCCACGACGGCCGGCGCGTCCGGGGTCCGCCGCGCCTGGGCTTCGATCAGCCCCGCGAACGTGCCGCCCGGGGCGCCCCCGTCCAGGGGCGCGAGCTCGGCCGCGTCGAGCATCGGGACGCGGTCGACCGGCCGCCGCGGGTCGGCCGCGAAGCCGTCGAGCAGCCGGAGGTAGCGCTCGGCGAACGCGGCGATCGTGTCCTCGTCGAACAGCGCGACCGGGTACTCCAGCACGCCGCCGACCGTGCCGTCGGCCTGCTCGCGCAGCACCATGGCGAGGTCGAACTTCGCCGCGCCGGTCTCGACCCCGACCGGTTCGCAGTCCAGGCCGGCGAACTCCCAGCCGCCTTGCGCCACCGTCTGCAGCGCGAACATGAGCTGCACCAGGGGGTTCCGGCTCGGGTCGCGGTCGGGCCGCAGCTCGGCGACGACCCGGTCGAACGGGACTTCCTGGTGGCTGAAGGAGTTCAGCGCCGTCTCGCGGACCCGCTCCAGGAGCTCGGTGAAGCCCGGCGAGCCGGTCAGGTCCGCGCGCAGGGCCAGGGTGTTGACGAACTGGCCGATCAGCCGCTCGGTGTCCGGGTGGTCGCGGCCGGCGACCGGGCTGCCGATCGCGAACTCCCGCAGCCCGGTGTGCCGGGCGACGAGCACCTGGAACCCGGCGAGCAGGGTCATGAACAGGCTCGCCCGTGCTTGCGCACCCACCTCGCCCAGCCGGGCCGCCAAGTCCGCGGGCACGCTGAACTCATACCGCGCGCCCCGCGGGTCACGCACCGGCGGCCGCGGCCGGTCGGTGGGCAGCTGGACCACCTGCGGGACGCCGGCCAGCTGCGTCCGCCAGAACTCGACGTCCGCTTCGCTCGGCTGGGACCAGGCCGCGACGTCGGCGTACTGCACCGGCGGAGACGGCAGGTCGGCACCGGCGTACAGATCGCGCAGCTCCTCGGCGAGAATGCCCTCGGACCAGCCGTCCAGGACGATGTGGTGCGCCGAGAGGACGAGGACGTGGTCGTCCTCGGCGAGCTTGCCGAGCGCGGCGGCGAAGACCGGCCCGGTGGCGAGGTCGATGCCCCGCAACGCCAGGAACGGCTCGATCTCGCCGATCTCGGTGACCGGCAGCGGCACCGGGCCGGCCGGGTCGACGACCTGCTTCGGCTCACCGTCGATCTCGACGAACCGGGTGCGCAGGATCTCGTGCCGCTCGACCAGCTTCGTCAGGGCGGCGGCGAGGGCGTCGACGTCGAGAGGCCCGCGGAGGCGGACCGCGTTCGGCACCAGGTACTCCGCGCCGGCCGGCGCCATCCGGTCGGCCAGCCACATGCCGACCTGGACCCCGGCCAGCGGCGCGGGACCGTCCGGCCGCTTCGGGATGGCCTCGAACTCGCGCCTGGTGGCGCGGGCCACGGCCTCGGCGAGTTCCGCGACCGTGGGCGAGTCGAAGATCAGCCGGATCGGGATGTCCGCCGACAGCCGCTTGCGCAGCTCGGCGACCACCCGCACACCGAGCAGGGAGTGCCCGCCCAGGTCGAAGAAGTTGTCGTCGGCGCCGACCCGTTCGACGCCGAGGACGTGCTGCAGCACTTCGGCGACCAGTTCCGCGACCCGGCCTTCCGGCGCGCGGTACTCGGCCCCGGCCGCGGTGGGCGCCGGCAGCGCCCTGCGGTCGATCTTGCCGCTGGTGGTGGTCGGGAACTCGGGCAGCACGCTCAGCGCCGTCGGCACGAGGTAGACGGGCAGCCGCTCGCGCAACTGCGCACGGATCTCGCCGTCGGTGAGCGTGACGCCGGCCTGCGGGGTGACGTACCCGGCGAGCCGCTTGTCCCCCGGAACCGGCTGCCACACCGTGACCGCGGCTTCCCGGACGCCGGGCAGTTCCAGGAGGACCTGCTCGACCTCGCCGGGTTCGACGCGGATGCCGCGGATCTTGACCTGCGAGTCCTGGCGGCCGAGGAAGGTCAGCGCGCCGTCGGGGGTGCGCAGGCCGCGGTCGCCGGTGCGGTAGAGCCGCTCCCCCGGGTCGAACGGGCTCGGCAGGAACGCCGCGGCCGTCTTGGCCGGGTCGCCGAGGTAGCCGCGGGCGAGGCCGACGCCGCCGATGAACAGGTCGCCGGGGACGCCGACCGGGACCGGCCGCAGGTGCTCGTCGAGAACGTGGATCCGGTTGTTGGCGATCGGCGAGCCGACGCTCACCGAGCCGGCACCGTCCAGATCGGACCGGAGGCATTCGCGCATGGTCGAGTCGATCGAGACCTCGGTGGCGCCCCACTGGTTGTGCAGGGTCGCGTGCTCGCCCAGGCGGTCGAAGAACAGCTTCAGCAGTTCCGGCTGGAGCGCCTCGCCACTCGTGATGACGTTGCGCAGCGGCTCGAGCGCCGCCCGGTCGGCCGGGGTCAGCTGCTCCAGGAACAGCGTCAGCATGCTCGGCACGAACTGCAGGTTGACCACGCGGTGCTTGATCGCGCCTTCGAGGATCGCGGCCGGGTCGCGGTGCAGGCCCGGCGGGATCAGCGCGACGCGGCCGCCGACGATCAGCGGCCACAGGCATTCCACGGCCGCGTCGTCGAAGACGAGGGTCGTCTTCTGCAGGACGCCCTCGCCCGGCTGGAGCCGGTAGGTGTCCTGGTGCCAGCGCAGCCGGTTGACCCACCCGCGGTGGGTGCTCGCGACGCCCTTCGGTTTGCCGGTGGAGCCGGAGGTGTAGTAGATCGAGACGAGGTTGTCGGGGTGGGTCGTGTCCGTCCACTCCGGCGCCGGGCCGTCCGAACCGGACACCGGGAGGAAGGTGACCTCGCCGCTGTGCGGGGTCGGCGCCCCTTCGTTGACCAGGCAGACCGGCGCGCAGGCGTCGCCGAGGATGCCGAGCAGCCGTGGTTCGGGCGCGTCGGTCTCGATCGGGACGAACGCGCCGCCGGCCTTGAGGATGGCGACCAGGCCGACGATCAGGTCGATCGAGCGGTCCATCCGCAGGCCGACCGGGACGTCCGGGCCGACGCCGTGCTCGGCCAGGCGAGCGGCGAGGACACCGGCCCGGCGTTCCAGCTCGGCGTAGTCGATGTGGTCGTCGAGGTACTCGACCGCGATCGCGTCGGGGGTCTTCTTCGCTTGCTCGGTGATGAGGTGGTGGAGGCAGACGTCCTCGTCGTAGGCGACCTTCGTGTCGTTGACGCCGTGCACGAGGTGGTCCCGCTCGGTGTCGGTGAGCAGGTCCAGCTCGCCGACCGGGGTGTCCGGCGCGTCGGCGATCCGTTCGAGCAGGGTCGTGAAGTGGGCGGCGAGCCGCTCGATGGTGGTGGCGTCGAACAGGGCGGTCGGGTACTCGAAGATGCCGGTCAGGGCGCCGTCGGGGTCCTGGGCGAGGGCGAGTTCGAGGTCGAACTTGCTGACCCGGGTGTCGACGGCGAGCTTCTCGACGGTCAGGTCCGGCAGCGCCCAGCCGGCCTCCTCGTTGTTCTGCAGGGCGAAGACGATCTGCACCAGCGGCGTGCGGGTGAGGTCGCGCTGCGGGCGCAGCAGCTCGACGATCCGGTCGAAGGGGACGTCGTCGTGGTCGAACGCGGCCAGGGTGCCGGCGCGGACCCTGGTGAGCAGTTCCGTGAACGCCGGGTCGCCGGTGAGATCCGCGCGCAGCGGCAGGGTGTTGACGAAGTGGCCGATCAGCGGCTCGGTCTGCGGGTGGCCGCGGCCGGACACGGGGGTGCCGATCGCGAAGTCCCGCATCGCGGTGTAGCGGCCGATCAGGACTTCGAAGCCGGCGAGGACGGTCATGAAGAGGCTCGCGCCGTGCTCGGCACCCAGCCGCTGCAGGCGTTCGACGACTTCCGCGGGCACGTGCACCGGCGTCTTGGCGCCGGCGATGTCCCGGGTGAGCGGCCGCGGCCGGTCGGCGGGCAGCTCGGCGACGTGGGGCATGCCGTCGAGGGCCCGGCGCCAGAAGTCGAGCCCGGCCTGGTCGTCGGCGGCGGCTTGCCAGGCGGCGACGTCGCCGAACTGCACCGGCAGGGTGGCGGGCTTCACCCCGGCGTAGTGGTCGCGAAGCTCCCGCGCCAGGACCCCCATGGACCATCCATCGGCGACGATGTGGTGCATGACCAGCACCAGCACGTGGTCACGCTCCGACACGCGGGCCAGTGCGGCGCGGAGGACGGGGCCGTGTTCGAGGTCGAGCGGGATGTCCAGCTGGGCGCGGACGAACGCCTCGGCATCGGACACGTCGGTGACCGGCAGCGGCACCGGCCGCACCGGGTCCACCACCTGGACCGGCTCCCCGTCCACCTCGACGAACCGGCTGCGCAGCACCTCGTGCCGCGCCACCACCGCCGACAACGCACCCGCCAGAGCCGCCACCTCGAGGTCTCCCCCGATGCGCAGCGCCAGCGGTACCACGTACTCCGCCGAACCCGGCGTGAGCCGCTCGGCGAACCACAATCCCCGCTGCACCGGCGAAAGCGGCGTCCGCGTTCCGCGCGAGCGGACCGGGATCGGCTCGAAGTCCACTGTGGATGCTTCCGGCACGAGCCGGGCCAGCGCGGCGATCGTCGGGGCCTCGAACAGCGCCCGCACTCCCAGCCGCACGCCGAACTCCGTGCGCATCCGGCCGGTCACCTTCGCCGCCAGCAGCGAATGCCCGCCGAGAGCGAAGAAGTTGTCCTCCACCCCGGGCGCCGGGATCCCGAGCACGTCCGCCCAGATCCCGGCGAGCGCGACCTCGACCGGCGTGCGCGGGGCCACGTGCCCGGCCACCCCCCGCCGCGGCGCGGGCAGCGCCGCCCGGTCCAGCTTGCCGTTCGCGGTCCGCGGCAGCTCCGCCAAGGGCACGATCGCCGACGGCACCAGGTACTCCGGCAACCGCGCCGCGGCGTACTCCGCCAGCACCGCGGGATCGGCCGTCCCCACGACGTAGGCCACCAGCAGCCCGTCCCGGACCACCACCGCGGCCTGTGTGACGCCGTCGTGCCCGGCCAGCACGGCCTGGACCTCGCCCGGCTCGACGCGGAACCCGCGGATCTTGACCTGGTCGTCCGCCCGGCCGGCGTACTCCAGGAGACCGGAGGCGGTCCACCGCGCGAGGTCGCCCGTGCGGTACATGCGCTCCCCCGCCGCGAACGGCGAGGCGACGAACCGCTCGGCCGTGGTCCCCGGTGCCCCCAGGTACCCCAGCGCCGTGCCGACCCCGGACAGGTACAGCTCGCCGACGACCCCGGCCGGCACCGGCCGCAGCCGCGCGTCGAGGACGTACGCCTGCTTGCCGGCGAGCGGCCGTCCGATCGGCACCGGCCCGTCCACCGCCGTGACCTCGTGGACCGTGCTGAAGCCCATCGTCTCGGCCGGGCCGTAGCCGTTGACCACCGCGACGTGCGGGTACTCCCGCAGCACCTTCGCCAGGTGCGCGGGCGAGGCCGCCTCGCCGCCGGTCATCGCGCGGCGGACCGTCGCGAACACCGCCGGGTGCTCGTCCACCAGGAAGTTGAACAGGCTCGCCGAGACGTCCAGGACCGTGACGCCGTGCGCCACGACCAGGTCCTCGATCAGCGCCGGCTCGGGCCGCTGACCGGGCTGGAGCACGACCGTGCCGCCCGAAAGCAGCGGGCCGAGCAGCTGCGTGCCGAACGCGTCCCACGACACCGGCGCGCACTGCAGCCAGACGTCGTCCGGGCCGAACCCGGCGTAGTCCTGACCGGTCAGCGTGCCGACGACCGCGCGGTGCGGGGCCGCGACCGCCTTCGGGACGCCGGTCGAGCCGGAGGTGAACATGACGACGGCGAGGTCGTCCGGGCCGCCGGGCACGCCGAGGGCACCGCCGTCGCGGACCGCGATCGCGGCCGCGTCGGCCACGACGTCGATCCGCGGCCAGGGCAGCTCGCCCCCGTCGGTCAGGACGACCGCGGCCGACGTCCGCCGCAGCGCGGACACCAGGCGCTCGGCCGGGAAGTCCGTGTCCAGCACGGTGTAGGCCGCCCCGGCCTTGAGGACGGCGAGCAGCGCGACGGCCAGCCGCGGCGAGCGTCCGATGTGGACACCGACCAGGTCGCCGGGCCGGACGCCCTCGGCCACCAGGTGCCGCGCCAGCCGGTTGGCCTCGGTGTCGAGCTGGGCATAGGTGAGCGACGCGCCTTCGAAGATCAGCGCGGTCGCGTCCGGCGCCCAGGCCGCCTGCCGTTCGACCAGCTCGTGCAGCCGCATCGCCGGCGCGGTGACCGGGGTCGAGCCGAACGCCAGCAGTTCGGCCCGTTCGCCGGCACCGAGCACGTCGAGGTCCGCGACGGACACGTCCGGCGTGGCGACGGCCGCGGTGAGGAACCGGGCGAACCGCTCCGCGATGGCCGCGGCCGTGGCCGCGTCGAACAGGTCGGTCGCGTACTCCAGCTGCCCGGTCAGGCCGGCCGGGGTGCCGTCGGGAGCGTGGTTCTCTTCGATGCCCGCGGTGAGGTCGAACTTGGCGACGTCCCGGCGGACCGTGATCCCCTCGGTGACCAGCCCGGGCAGGCCGGCCTGCGCGGTCGCGTTGTTCTGCAGCACCAGCATCACCTGGAACAGCGGGTGCCGGGCGGCCGACCGCGCCGGGTTCAGCTCTTCGACGACCCGCTCGAACGGGACGTCGGCGTGCGCCAGCGCGGCCAGCCCCGCGTTCCGGACGCGGGCCAGGAGCTGCCGGAACGTCGGCTGCCCGGACACGTCCGTGCGCAGGACCAGGGTGTTGACGAAGAATCCGGCGAGGTCGTCCAACGCGGTGTCCCCGCGGCCCGCGACCGCGGTACCGAGCGGCACGTCGTCGCCGGCACCGAGGCGGGACAGCAGGGCCGCGAACCCGGCCTGCAGCGCCATGAACAGCGTCGCGCCGCTGCCCCGGGCCAGGCCGGCCAGCGCCGCGTGGACGTCCGCGCCGAGCGCGAACTCCACGGAACCGCCGCGGTGGCTCGCGACGGCCGGGCGGACCCGGTCGGCGGGCAGGACGAGTTCCTCCGGTGCGCCGGCGAGGGTGTCGCGCCAGAACGCCAGCTGGACGGCGAGCTCCGGCTCGTCGAGGACTTCGCGTTGCCACAGCGTGTAGTCCGCGTACTGCACCGGCAGCGGTGCCCAGTCCGGTGCGTGCCCGTCGAGGCGGGCCGTGTAGGCGGTGGTCAGGTCGCGCCACAGCGGTGCAGCGGACCAGCCGTCGGACGCGATGTGGTGCAGCACCAGCAGCAGCACGTGGTCTTCGGCGGCGACCCGGACCAGGTGCGCCCGGATCGGCAGTTCGGTGCGCAGGTCGAACAGGTGCGCGGCGGCCTCCGCGAGGACGTCCGGCAGTGCGTCCTCAGTGGACTCCACCACCGTCCACGGTACCTCGGAGGTGGTCAGGATCTCCTGCCACGGCTCGCCGTCGTGGGACGGGAACACCGTCCGCAGCGGCTCGTGCCGCTCGACGACGTCGGCCAGCGCCGCTTGCAACGCGGGCACGTCGAGCGGGCCACGCAGGCGCAGGGCCCGCGGGACGTCGTAGCCCGCGTTGGCCTCTTCGGCCTGGTCGACGAACCACAGCCGCTGCTGGGCGAACGACAGCGGCAGCCGGTCCGGCCGCTCCCGGCGGGTCACCGGCGGCCGCGCCGGGGCCGCGTCGCCGAGCACCTCCGCGAGCCCGGCGACGGCCGGCGTGCGGAAGAGGTCCCGGATGCCCAGCTCGACGCCGAGCACCGCCCGCACGCGGCCGATCAGCCGGGCGGCCAGCAGCGAATGCCCGCCCAGGTCGAAGAAGCCGTCGTCCAGTCCGACCTCGGGCAGCCCGAGCACCTCGGCGAACAGTCCACAGAGGACGTTTTCGGTGACCGTCCTCGGCCGGCGCCGCGAGCCCGCCGCGAAGTCGGGCGCGGGCAGCGCGCGGCGGTCGAGCTTGCCGTTCGCGGTCCGGGGCAGCTCGGGCAGCGGCACGATCGCCGACGGCACCAGGTAGTCCGGCAGCCGCTCGGCCAGGTACGCCCGCAGCGCGGCCGGCTCGGCCGGGCCGACGACGTAGCCGATCAGCCGCCCGTCGCGGACGACGACCGCGGCCTGCTCGACACCGTCGTGCCGCGCCAGCACCGCCCGCACCTCCCCGGGTTCGACGCGGAAGCCGCGGACCTTGACCTGGTCGTCGGCCCGGCCGACGTACTCGAGGACGCCGTCGGCGCGCCAGCGGACCAGGTCGCCGGTGCGGTACATCCGCTCCCCTGCCGCGAACGGCGAAGCCACGAACCGCTCGGCCGTGGCGGCGGGCAGGCCGCGGTAGCCGTCGGCGAGCCCGTGGCCCGCGAGGTACAGCTCACCCGTGACACCGGGAGCGGCCAGGTTCAGCCGGGGGTCGAGGACGTACGCGCGCTTGCTCGCCACCGGCCGGCCGATCGGGATGGCCGTGCCGCCGAGGTCGGCCTCGGTGATCGGGTGGAACGTCGTGTAGCCCATGCTCTCGGCCGGCCCGTAGCCGTTGATCAGCCGGACGTCCGGGTACTCGCGCAGCGCCTTGGTCACGTGCTCGACCGAGGCAGGCTCGCCGCCCGTCATCGCCCGGCGCAGCACGGTGAAGACCTGCGGTTCCTGGTCGAGGAGGTAGTTGAACAGGCTCGCCGACGCGTGCAGCACGGTGACACCGTGTTCGACGACCAGCGCCGCGATCCGCTCCGGCTCGGGGTTCTGGCCGGGCTGCAGGACCGTGCGGCCGCCGTAGAGCAGCGCGCCGAACAGCTGGAGCGCGAAGCCGTCCCACGAGACCGGCGCGCACTGCAGCCACACCTGACCCGCGTCGAAGGTCGCGTAGCCCTGGCCCATGGTCGCGACGACTCCGCGGTGCGACGTCGCGACGCCCTTGGGCACGCCGGTCGAGCCGGAGGTGAACATGACGCAGGCCAGGTCGGCCGGGGTCAGCTCGACGTCCGGGTTCGTGCGGTCCGGGTGGCTCGGCAGCGCCTTCAGGATCCGCCGCACCCCCGCCTGCTCGGTGACCGCGGCCAGCCGCTCCGCCGGGTAGCTCGGGTCCAGCAAGGTATACGCGGCACCGGACTTGAGCACGCCGAGGACGGCGATCGCGAAGTCGAAGCCACGCTCGATCAGAACCCCCACGACCTCGCCGCGGCGGACGCCGCCGTCGAGGAGGTGGTGGGCGACCTCGTTGGCGCGGGCGTTCAGCTCGCCGTAGGTCAGCGACTCGCCTCCGAACAGGATCGCGACGGCGCCGGGGTCCTGCCGTTCGACGATCGTGTGCAGGCAGTCTTCCGGCGCGGCGCTCACCTGAACGGCGTTGCCCGCCGCCAGGACGAGGTCGCGCTCGCCGGTGGTGAGCACGTCGTACGCCGTCACCGGCTTCGCGGGCTCCTCGACGATCTGCTCCAGCAGCCGCATGAACGCCGTCGCCAGGCGCTCGGCGGTGACGGCGTCGAACAACGCGGTGGCGTACTCGAAGGCGCCGGTGATGCCCGCGCCGTGGTCCTCAAGGGCGAGGGTGAGGTCGAACTTGGCGACCGCGCGGGCCACCTCGTACGGCTCGGTGTCCACACCGGACAGTGCGACGGGCGGGGTGTCCCGCTGCAGCACCAGCATCACCTGGAACAGCGGGTGCCGGGCCGCCGAGCGGGCCGGGTTCAGCTCCTCGACCAGGCGCTCGAACGGGACGTCGTCGTGCTCGAACGCGGTCAGGTCGGCTTCGCGGACGCGGTCCAGCAGCTCGGTGAACGCCGGGGCGCCGCTGACGTCGGTGCGCAGTACGACGGTGTTGACGAAGAAGCCGACGAGATCGTCGAGCGCCGGGTCCGGGCGGCCGGCGACCGGGGTGCCGATGGGGATGTCGTCCCCGGCGCCGAACCGCGCCAGCAGCGTGGCGAGCGCCGCTTGCAGGACCATGAACAGGGTCGCCCGCTGCCCGGCGGCCAGCTCCAGGAGCCGCGCGTGCAGCCCGGCCGGGATCTCGACCGGCGCGGACCCGCCGGTGTGGTCCGCGCTGGCGGGCCGGACGCGGTCGTAGGGCAGCGCGAGCTCCTCGGGCAGGCCGGCGAGCGTACGCGTCCAGTACTCGACGTCGGAGTCGAGTTCCCGGTGCCACAGCGTGTAATCCGCGTACTGCACCGGCAGCGGTGTCCACTCCGGAGCACTGCCGCCGAGCCGGGCCGCGTACGCGTCGGCCAGGTCGCGCAGAAGCACCGGGATCGACCAGCCGTCCCCGGCGATGTGGTGGGTCAGCACGAGCAGGACGTGCTCGCCGCCCTCGCTGAACAGCCACGACCGCACCGGCGGCGCGGCGGCCAGGTCGAACGGCGTCCGCGCGGCTTCGGCGACAGAGCCGGTGCCGGCCTCGAACGGGACTTCGAAGGAGTCCAGGATCACCTGGTACGGCCCGGCCTCGTCCTCCGCGTAGTACGTGCGCAGGGCTTCGTGACGACCGGCCACATCGGACAGCGCGGCGGCCAGCGCCGAGGCGTCGATGTCGCCGCGCAGCCGCAGCGCCATCGGCATGTGGTACGCGGTGTCCTCGGGGTCCAGCCGGGCCAGGAACCACAGCCGCTCCTGGCCGGGCGCCAGCGGCAGCCGGTCCGGCCGGGCGCGCCGGGTGACGGCCGGGCGCGCGGCGACGGCGTCACCGAGGCTCTCGCTGAGCCCGGCGACCGTCGGGGTCGCGAACAGCGCCCGCACGGTGACGTCGAGGCCGAGGACCGCGCGGATCCGCCCGGTCAGCCGGGTGGCCAGCAGCGAGTGCCCGCCCAGGTCGAAGAAGCCGTCGTCGATGCCGACCTCGGGCACCCCGAGGACCTCGGCGAACAGCTCGCACAGCGCGTGCTCGCGCGCGGTGCGCGGGACCCGGCCGGCGCCGCTCTCCAGGGCGGGCGCGGGCAGGGCCTTGCGGTCGAGCTTGCCGTTCGGGGTCCGCGGCAGCTCGTCGAGCAGCACGAACGCCGACGGGACCATGTACCCCGGCAGCGCGGCCGCGAGGTGGCGGCGCAGCTCTTCGGCGTCGACCGGCTCGCTGGGCACGAAGTACGCGACCAGGCGCTTGTCGCCGGGCCGGTCCTCGCGGACCACGACCGCGCGCAGCGCGACCGCCGGGTGCGCGGCCAGCACGGCTTCGATCTCGCCGAGCTCGATGCGGAAGCCGCGGATCTTGACCTGGTGGTCGACGCGGCCGAGGAACCGGATCTCGCCGTCGCGGCGGCGGGCGACCAGGTCACCGGTGCGGTACATCCGCTCCCCCACCGCGAACGGTGAGGCGACGAACCGGTCGGCGGTCAGGTCGGGCCGGCCGAGGTAGCCGCGCACGACGCCGTCCCCGGCGATGTACAGCTCACCCGGGACACCGGGCGGGACCGGCCGCAACGCCCGGTCGAGCACGTGGACCCGCGTGTTCGCGATCGCCCTGCCGATGGTCGGCGAGCCTTCGCCGACGCGGGCGGTCGTCGACCAGATCGTCGTCTCGGTCGGGCCGTACATGTTGGTGACCGACGCGGCCCGCGCCCGCAGCGCGACGGCGAGGTCGTCGGGCAGCGCTTCGCCGCCGACCAGCACGTGCACGGCCGAGAGGTCGACCGGCTCGGCCAGCAGGGCGTGGAACAGGCTCGGCGTGGCCTGCAGGAGCGTGACGTCCTCGGCGAGGGTGGCCAGGGCACGGGTGTCGCGCACGTCGTCCCGGCTCGCGAGCACGACGGTCGCCCCGGCCAGCAGCGGGGCGAAGATCTCCAGGCCGGCGATGTCGAAGCCGACCGTCGTGACGGCGAGGAGCCGGTCCCCGGCGGTCATCCCGAACCGGTCGACCATGTCGAGGAGGAAGTTCAGCAGCGGCCGCCGCGGTACGACGACGCCCTTGGGACGGCCGGTCGAGCCGGACGTGAAGATCACGTACGCCGGGCTGTCCGGCGACGCGGTGTGCTCGAGGTTCCCGGTCTCGTCGGTGTAGACGAGGTCGTCGCGGTGGAGGACCAGCGCCGGGGCGGCGTCCTCCAGCATCATCGCCAGGCGGTCCGGCGGGTACTCCAGGTCGAGCGCGAGGTAGCCGGCGCCGGTCTTGAGCACGGCGAGCATCGCGATGACCAGCTGCTCGTCGCGCGGCAGGGCGAGGGCGACGTACCGCTCGGGCCCGGCGCCGCGGGCGGCCAGGTGGTGGGCGAGCCGGTTGGCCCGGGTGTTCAGCTCGGCGTAGGTCAGCGTCGTCGCGCCGAACTCCAGGGCCGGGGCGTCCGGCGTGGCTTCGGCCTGGAGTTCGAACAGCTCGATCACCGACGTGCCGGGCAGCGGCCGAGCGGTCTCGCGGTTGGCCGTCTCGATCGCCGAGCGCTCGCCGTCCGACAGCAGGTCCACAGTGGACAGAGGGGCGCCGGGCGTCGCGACGGCGGCCGCCAGGAGCCGGACGAACCGGTCGGCGAGGTCGGCCGCCGTGCCCGCGTCCAGGAGGTCGGTCGCGTACTCCAGGTACCCGCCGATGCCGGCCGGTTCCCCGGCGGCGCCGGTGTTCTCCTCCAGGTTGAGCGTGAGGTCGAACTTGGCGGTCTCGGTGGTCACCGGTACGTCCGCCGTGGTCAGCCCCGGCAGGGTCAGGTCGGCCGCGACGTTGTTCTGCAGCGCCAGCATGACCTGGAACAGCGGGTGCCGCGCAGTCGAGCGCGCCGGGTTGAGCCGTTCGACGACCCGCTCGAACGGGACGTCGGCGTGGTCGAACGCGGTGAGCGCGGTTTCGCGGACCCGGTTCACCAGCTCGGTGAAGGTGGGGTCGCCGCTGAGGTCCGTGCGCAGGACGAGCGTCGTGACGAAGAAGCCGACGAGATCGTCGAGCGCGGCGTCGGGGCGGCCTGCCGAGGGGGTACCGACGGCGATGTCGTCCCCGGCGCCGAGCCGCGAGAGCAGGGCGGCGAACCCCGCCTGCAGCACCATGAACAGCGTCGCGTGCTCACCGCGGGCGAGGTCGAGCAGCCGCGCGTGCAGGTCCGCGTCGAGGCGCACCGGCAGCGTGGCCCCGCGGTGGCTCGCGACCGGCGGGCGCGGGTGGTCGAAGGGCAGGCTGATCTCGTCGGGCAGCCCGGCGAGTGCTTCGGCCCAGTAACCGAGGGAGTCGTCGGACAGCTCCTGTTGCCACAGCGCGTAGTCCGCGTACTGGACGGGCAACGGAGTCCACTGCGGACTTTCGCCGGTGACGCGGGCGGCGTACGCGGTGGACAAGTCGCGCAGCAGCGGGCCGAAGGACCAGCCGTCGCTCGCGATGTGGTGGGTGACGATCACCAGGACGTGGTCGTCGCCCTCGCGCCGCAGCGCCGCGCGGACCGGCAGGTCGGTCGCCAGGTCGAACTCGCGCGCGACGAACTCGGCGACGTCGACCGCGGCTTCGGTCCACGGCGGCTCGGTGAGCGGCCGGATCTCCTGGCGGGGCACGCCGTCGGTGTCCGGGAACACCGTCCGCAGGGCCTCGTGGCGCTCGATCACGTCGGCGAACGCCCGACGCAGCGCCGGGACGTCGAGGGCGCCGGTGAGCCGCAGGGCGCGGGGCACGTTGTAGGTCGCGCCCGCCTGGTCGAGCTGCTCGACGAACCACAGGCTGCGCTGCGCCGACGACAGCGGCAGCACCTCCGGGCGCGGCCGGGCCACGACGGCGGGCCGGGCGGCCCGGGCGCTGTCCAGGACCGCGGCCAGGCCGGCGACGGTCGGCGCGCGGAAGACGTCGGCGACGCCGATCCGGGCGCCCAGCACCGACCCGATGCGGGCGACGAGCCGGGCGGCGAGCAGCGAGTGCCCGCCGAGGGCGAAGAACCCGTCGTCGACGCCGACCGTCCCGACGCCGAGGACGTCGGCGAAGAGTCCACAGAGGACTTCCTCGCGCGGGGTGCGGGCCGCGCGGGTCGTGCTCGTGCGCTCCGGGGCGGGCAGGGCCCGGTGGTCGAGCTTGCCGTTGGGGGTCAGCGGCAGCGCGTCGAGCAGGACGAAGGCGCTCGGCACGAGGTGCTCCGGCAGCCGTTCGGTGAGGTGCGCGCGGAAGTCGGCGGCCTCGCCGACGACGTAGGCGACCAGGAGCTTCTGGCCCGGCCGGTCCTCGCGGACGACGACCGCGGATTCCGTGACGGCCGGGTGCGTGCCCAGCGCCGTCCGGACCTCGCCGGGTTCGATGCGGAACCCGCGGATCTTGACCTGGTCGTCGGCGCGGCCGACGTACTCGAGGACGCCGTCGGCGCGGCGGCGCACCAGGTCGCCGGTGCGGTACATCCGCTCCCCCGCTTCGAACGGCGAGGCGACGAACCGGACGGCGGTGAGCTCGGGGCGGCCGACGTACCCGTCCGCGATGCCGCCGCCCGCGGCGTACAGCTCTCCGAAGACGCCGGGCGCGACCGGCCGCAGGCGCTCGTCCAGGACGTACGCGCGCTTGCCGTTGAGCGGCACGCCGATCGGGATGGGGGCGCCCAGGTCCGCCGGGGTGACGCGGTGGGAGCTGACGAAGATCATGTTCTCGACCGGGCCGTAGGCGTTGGTGAACCCGACGTCCGGGAAGTTCTCGAGTGCCTTGGTCAGGTGCGCGACCGAAGCGACCTCACCGCCGGTGTAGACGTGGCCGACCCGCGTGAAGACGGCCGGGTACTCGTCGAGGAGGAAGTTGAGCAGGCTGGCCGAGACGAACAGCGTCGTGACACCGTGCCGCTCGACCAGCTCGGCGATGAGCGCCGGCTCGGGCTTCGGGCCCGGCTGCAGGACGCAGGCGGCGCCGGTGAGCAGGGCGCCGAACAGCTCGAAGGCGAAGGCGTCCCAGGAGACGGGGGCGGTCTGCAACCAGACGTCGCCGGTGTAGCCCTGGCCGAGGATGGTGGTGGCTACGGCTGCGTGGGAGGCGACGACGCCCTTGGGCGTGCCGGTCGAGCCGGAGGTGAACATGACGCAGGCGGGGCCGGCGGGGCTGACCGCGCGGCCCGGTGTCTTCGCTACGGCGTCCACTGTGTCCAATGCGGACAGATCGTCGAGCACGACCGGCGCGTCGACCTGCTCGGCCAGCAGCTGACGGCGCTCGGCCGGGAACGACGGGTCCAGCAGCGTGTACCCGCAGCCGGCCTTGAGCACGCCGAGGATGGCGGTGACCAGGTCCGGGCCGCGGTCGAGGCAGATCGCGATGATCCGGCCGGGCTCGACGCCGGTCAGGAGCGCGGCTACGCCGTTGGCGCGGGCGTCCAGCTCGGCGTAGGTGACGACCTGGTCTTCGAACAGCAGCGCGGTGCGGTCCGGCGTGCGGCGGGCGTGGCCCTCGATGACCTCGTGCAGGGTGACGGCCGGCGCGGCGGGCGCGGACATGCCGCCCGCCTCGGCTTGGTGCCGCTCCGCCTCGTCGAGGAGGTCGAGGTCGCCCAGGCGGACGTCGGGGTTCGCGGCCACGGCGGCGAGCACGCGCAGGAGGCGCCCGGCCAGGGACGCGGCGGTGGCGCGGTCGAACAGGTCGCTCGCGAACTCCAGGAGGCCGGTCAGCTCGCCGTCGCGTTCCTCGAAGATCGCGGCCAGGTCGAACTTCGCGTACCCGATGTCGACGCGCTCGCCCGTGGCGCGCACGCCCTCGATCGCCAGCTCGGCGGCGAGGTTGTTCTGCAGCACGAGGAGGACCTGGAACAGCGGGTGGCGGCCCAGCGAGCGAGCCGGGTTCAGTTCCTCGACGACCCGCTCGAACGGCACCTCGGAGTGCTCGAACGCGGCCAGGCAGGTGTCGCGGGCACGATCCAGGAGTTCGCGGAACGTCGGGTCGCCGCCGGTGGCGGTGCGCAGGACGACGGTGTTGACGAAGAACCCGACGAGGTCGTCGAGGGCGGCGTCGGTGCGGCCCGCGACCGGCGAGCCGACCGGGACGTCGTCGCCCGCGCCGAGGCGGGTGAGCAAGGCGGCGAACGCGGCCTGCAGCACCATGAACAGCGTCGCGCCTTCCGCCGCGGCCAGGTCGGCCAGCTTGCGGTGGACGTCGGCGGGGACGTCCATCGGGACGACGCCGCCGCGGTGGCTCGCGACCGCCGGTCGCGGGCGGTCGGTGGGCAGCGGCAGCTCTTCGGGCAACCCGGCCAGGGTGGCCCGCCAGTACGCGAGGTCGCGCTCGACGGGGAGTTCCCGTTGCCACAGCGTGTAGTCCGCGTACTGGACCGGCAGCGGTGTCCACTTCGGAGCGTCGCCGGTGACGCGGGCGGCGTAGGCGATCGACAGGTCGCGCAGGAGCGGGGCGAAGGACCAGCCGTCGCTCGCGATGTGGTGCACGACCAGCAGCAGCACAGCGGTGTCGCCGGGCAGGGTGAAGAGGGTGGCGCGGATCGGCAGTTCGCGGGCGAGGTCGAAGCCGGCCTCGGTGGCGGCGGTCAGATCGGCGGCCAGTGTGTCCTCGGTGGACTCATCGGTGGTCCACCGGACTTCGCCGGACGGCAGGATGTGCTGCACCGGCTCGTCGCCGGCGCGGGTGAAGATCGTCCGGAGGGCTTCGTGGCGGGCCACGACGTCGTTCACCGACTGACGCAGCACGTCCGCGTCGACCGGGCCGGTCAGGCGGACGGCCTGCGGGACGTGGTAGCTCGCGTTCCGGGTGTCGGCCTGGTCGAGGAACCACAGCCGGCGCTGGGCGAACGACAGCGGCATCGGCTCGGGGCGGTGGCGCGGGGTCAGGGCCGGGCGGGCAGCGGGGGCGTCTTCGAGGAGTTCGGCCAGGCCGGCCGGGGTCGGCGCGCGGAAGACGTCCCCGATGCCGGCCTCGACGCCGAGCGTGGCGCGGATGCGGGAGACGAGCTTGGCGGCCAGGAGGGAGTGGCCGCCGAGGGCGAGGAAGCCGTCGTCGATGCCGACGCCGTCGACCCCGAGGATTTCCGAGAACAGGGCGCAGAGCGCGGCTTCGCGGGGCGTGCGCGGCGCGCGGCCGGTGCGGGCGGCGGACCAGTCCGGCGCGGGGAGGGCCTTGCGGTCGAGCTTGCCGCTGGGGGTCAGCGGCAGGTCTTCGAGGACGACGAACGCGGCCGGGACCATGTACTCCGGCAGGTTCTCGGCCAGGGCCGCGCGCAAGGCGCCGACGTCCGGGGCGGCGCCGTCCGGGACGACGTAGCCGACCAGGCGCTGGTCGCCTTCGCGGTCCTCTCGGGCCAGCACGCAGGAGCCGCCGACGCCGGGCTGGCGGTCGAGGACGGCCTCGATCTCGCCCAGTTCGACGCGCAGGCCGCGGATCTTGACCTGGTGGTCGGTGCGGCCGAGGTAGTGCAGGGCGCCGTCGTCGGACCAGCGTGCGAGGTCGCCGGTGCGGTACATCCGCTCGCCCGGCCGATGAGGGCTGGCCACGAACCGCTCGGACGTCAGGCCGGGGCGGCCGTGGTAGCCGCGGGCCAGCTGGATCCCGGCGAGGTACAGCTCGCCGGCGACGCCGGGCGCGACCGGCTTCAGCTCGGCGTCGAGGACGTACGTGCGGGTGTTCCACACCGGACGTCCGATGGGGACGCTCGTCTCGCCGGGCCGGCACGCCCAGGAGGTGACGTCGACCGAGGCTTCGGTCGGGCCGTACAGGTTGTGCAGCTCGACGCCCGGGAGCGTGGCGAAGAACCGGGCCTGCAGCTCGGCGGGCAGGGCTTCGCCGCTGCACAGGACGCGGCGCAGGCCGGTGCAGGTCGCGGCGGCGGGGTCGAGCAGGAACGCCTGCAGCATCGACGGGACGAAGTGGACGGTCGTGATCCGCTCGGCGCGGATGAGCTCGGCCAGGTA
Source organism: Amycolatopsis sp. NPDC003865 (assembly GCF_053605345.1). NCBI lineage: Bacteria > Bacillati > Actinomycetota > Actinomycetes > Pseudonocardiales > Pseudonocardiaceae > Amycolatopsis > Amycolatopsis sp. NPDC003865. The sequence continues at coordinate 414,727 of NZ_JBSGJA010000001.1, forward strand.
GGCCGGGTCGCGGTGACCGCCGGGCCGCGCGACGACGAGCGTGGCGCCGGTCAGCAGGGGCCAGAAGAACTCCCAGACGGAGACGTCGAAACTGGACGGTGTCTTCTGCAGCACGCGGTCGTCGGCGCCGAGGCCGTACTCGGCCTGCGTCCACATGAGCCGGTTGACGATGCCTTCGTGCGGCACCAGCACACCCTTGGGGCGGCCGGTGGAACCGGAGGTGTAGATGGCGTACGCGAGGTCCTTTGTGGACGCTTCCGGCCCGGTGACCGGGTTCGCGCCGAAGTCCACCTCGTCGAGGAGGATGGTCTCGGTGTCGAACAGGTCCCGGTGGTGGGTCTGGGTGAGGACGACCGGCGCGGCGCTGTCGGCGACCATGTAGGCCAGCCGGTCGGCCGGGTAGTCCGGGTCGAGCGGGACGTAGGCGCCGCCGGCCTTGAGCACCCCCAGCAGGGCGATCACCAGCTCAAGGCTCCGGTCGGCGCAGACACCGGTGAGGACACCGGGGCCCACGCCCCGCTCGACCAGGAGGTTCGCGAGCCCGTCGGCCCGCCGGTGGAGGTCGCGGTAGGTCAGGGACTCGCCTTCGAACACCAGCGCCGTCGCGTCCGGGGTGCGGGCCGCCTGCTCGGCGAGCAGCCGGGTGAGCGTGCGGCCCGCTTCCGGGACGTCGGTGGTGGTGTCGTTCCAGGCCGCCAGCAGCTGCCGGGCGTCGTGGTTCACGGTGATCAGCTCCAGTTCGTTCACTGCCGGCGGGGAGAGGGGTCAGCGCATCGCGGCGACGAGGCTCGCCGGGCGCAGGTCGGTCCAGTTCTTTTCGACGTACTCGAGGCAGGCGGCCCGGGTGTCCTCGCCGTGGACCTTCGTCCAGCCGGCCGGGACGTCCACGGTGGACGGCCAGAGCGAGTGCTGGTTCTCGGCGTTGACCAGGACCAGGAAGGTGCCGTTCTCGTCTTCGAAGGGGTTGGTCATTTCTGCTTCTCCTCTGTGAGTGCGGCCCGGCCGAGTGCCGGGGTGGCGACGAGCAGGGCGAGCGCGACGAGCGCGACCGCGGCGTGGGCGAGCATGGTGAGCGGGACGCCGAGCGTCTCGACGAGCACGCCGATGAGCAGGTTCCCGACCGGGGTGGCGGCCAGGGTGAAGAGGGCGAGGATCGACATCACGCGGCCGCGCATCTCCTTCGTCGACCACCGCTGGGCGAGGCTCACGAGCACGAGCGCGGTGAGCCCGGCGACCAGGCCGAGGGTGAAGAAGGCGGCGACGCCGACGGCGAGGCTGCCAGTGGCCAGCAGGGCGAGGCAGCCGGCCTGCGCGGCGAGTCCCGCCGTCGCGAGCCGCCCGGCCTTCTCGCGCGGCGGCCACTTGACCGAGACGACGAAGGCGAGCGAGGCGCCGAGCGTCATGGCGGTGAGCAACCAGCCGGCGCCGGTTGTCCCGCCCAGCAGGACCAGGCCTAGGTTGATCGGGCCGGCACCGCTGAGTTCGAGGAGGCCGGTGACGACCATGGCGGTCCGCAGGGCGGGTCGCTTGGCGACATACCGGCAGCCTTCGGCGATCTCGCGGCCGAGCTGCCTGAGCTTGACGCGCTGCCGGGGTTCCGTGCTGGTCAGGGTTTTGGTGTTGCCGGCGGCGAGCGCGGAGACGGCGAAGCTGACGCCGTTGACGACGGCGACGGTGACGAGTCCCCCGAGCCCGGCCAGCCACGACCCGAGCGCACCCCCGGCGGCCTGCCCGCCCCGCAGGGCGGCGAGGTAGACGGCGTTGCCCCGCACGAGCTGTTCGGGCGGCAGGAGGTTCGGCCGGAGCGCGTCGGAGGCGGGAATGAAGAAGGCACTGGCGACGGCCATGACGACGATGAGGGCGGTGAGCAGGGAGAGGTCGGGCCCGACGAGCAGGACCCCGGCGGCCCCGGCGAGCATGGCGGCCGCCCGGACGAGGTCGGTGGTGACGAGAACCCGCCGCGGCCCGGCCCGGTCGGCGACGGCGCCACCGACGAGCAGAGTGAGGACCTTGGGGAGCGACCCGAGGGCGAGGACCAGGCCGGCGAGCGCGGGCCCGGCGGTGCCGACGAGGGTGACGGAGAGGGCGATGAGCCAGACGGCGTCCCCGAAGGAGGAGAGGCCCATGGCGAGGACGAGACCGAGGAAGGGAGCGGGAAGTGTTTTGGTGGACGGATTCGCCGGTGCAGTGGTACTCGGCTCGGCCGCTGTCGTCATGACAGCACCTCTTCCGCCACCCGCTCCGCCTGGCCCGGGAACCACACGTCCTCCGGGGTCAGCGCGTCCGCCCGGTATTGCCCCAGCGCGCTCAGCAGCAGCCGCAGCTCCAACGCCAGCGCCGCCACGAACCGGACCAATCCCTCGGCCGGGTCCGTGTCCACCGCCAGCAGCGCCGCCCGGCCCAGCCCCGCCGCGCGGGCACCCAGGGCCAGGACCTTCGCCACCCGCGTCCCCTCCCACATCCGGCCCGACGCCAGCAAGCAGCCGGCCGGGGTTCCGATGCGGGACAGGCACTCCGCCAGCGGCAGCCCCACCGAAGCGAACGACAACGGCGCCCAGCCCGAACCTCCTTCGGCACCGTCCACGGTGACCGCGGAAGCACCCGCCGCCCACGCGACCGAAGCCGCCGCACCGATGTCGCGCCCGGGCGGGAGCTTCACCCACACCCCGGCGCGCGGGAAGTTGTTGCGCATCAAGCGGATCTGCTGGCGGAGGATCTCGTCGGTGAACGTCCCCGGCGAACTGCTCCGCAGCACCTCGGACCCCAGCGACTGGTCCACCGCGTACAGCGAGGCCAGCGAGGCGGCCTCCGAAGCGGAGACCAAGGTCATCCCACCGAGTCCCGGCTTGGCGCCCTGGCCGACCTTCAGCTCGAACGCCAGCCGCCCGGACTCCAGCAGCGGCAGCGCCGACGGGTCCGAATACACCAGGTTCCAGACCTCGGCGTCCGCGTCCTCCGTGCTCTGCTGGACGACCACACCGCCGAGTCCGTCGGGCACCGCGTCCGCGTACGCCCGCAGCCGCTCCAGGAGCGTCCCGGCCGACGCGCCGTCCACGCGGCCGTGGCCGTGCATCGGGACGACGTTCTCGCCGATCACCATCGGGATGCCCAGGCGCGCGGCCTGCGCCGACGCCGACGCGCCGAGCCCGCGGCCCGCCACCTGCGTCGACCCGAACGCCGACAGGTACAGCGGCAACGCGGACGCGAACCCGCCGATCGACGTCGACAGCGAGACGTCGCCGTACAACGGTTCCCGGCCCAGCTCGATCAGCTTCTCCAGGCGCCGCGGCACGAACACCGGCGGCACCAGCCGCGCCGACTCCAGAACGTCCGCGGAAGGGGCCGAACCGGCACCGAACAGGGAAGTCCCGTAGGAAGAAGCAGCGGGGAACACCGCCGAAGCGCCGTGCAGGGCGCGCGCCCGGACGAGCTCGGCGGGGAAATCCGCGGCGTGCAAGGCGGTCACGGCGAAACCACCCCCGGCAGCTTCGGGAACGCCGTCGCCCGCCACACCGCGTCCAGCCCGGCCACGTACCGGGTGAACCGCTGCACGCCCAGCCCGAACCCGGCGCTGGCCGGGATCCCCGAGCGGACCAGGTCCAGGTACCACGCGTACTTCGCCGGGTTCTCCCCCGTCTCGCGCATCCGCGTGACGATCCGGCCGTAGTCGTGCTCGCGCTCGCTGCCGCTGCACAGCTCGCCGTACCCCTCGGGCGCGATCAGGTCGAAGTTGCGCAGGACACCGGGTGTGGAAGCGCTTTCGCGGTCGTAGAACCCCCGCGAGCCCTTCGGGTAGTCGACCAGGAAGAACGGCCGCGCGTGCTTCTCCGACAGGATCGCCTCGCCGGCCCAGTCGATCTCGGCGTCCGCGCTCTGCGGGTGGCCGAGCTCGCGCAGCGTCTCGACGGCGGTCGCGTGCGACAGCCTGCCGAACGCGCCGCCGAGCAGGTCGGTGAACGCGCCCGAGTCGCGCCCGAGTGCCTCCAGCACGTCGCCCGCGTCCTCGACGACCCGGCGGACCACGTGCGCGACCAGGTCCTGCAGCAGGTCGAGCACGTCGTCGCGGGACGCGCCGGCGACCTCGACGTCGAGCTGGTGGAACTCGGCCAGGTGCCGGCTGGTGTTCGCCGTCTCCAAGGGTTCCAGCCGCACGTTCGGCGCCACGTAGAAGATCTTCGAGAAGCCGAGCAGCGACGCCTGCTTGTACAGGATCGCGCTGGTCATCAGCTTGTACCGGTGACCGTAGAAGTCGACGTCGACCTGCTTCGCGCCGCGGCCGCCCGGGTCGGTGACCGGGCCGATCACCGGCGGCAGCAGCTCGGTGAAGCCGCGGGCGGCGAGGAACGCGCGCGCTTCGGCGAGCATCCGGTGCTGCAGGCCCAGCACGTGCCGCGTGGTCTCCGAGGTCAGGTGCGTGCGCGGGTCCGGCGGATCGGGGTAGGACATGGCGTTCTCACTCCCAGCTGGTCGATGTGGATCAGGACAGGACCGGGTCGAGCCTTCGGCGGTGGTAGGACAGGTCGGCGAGCAGCCGGGTCGCGGTGACCCGGTCGTGGCCGCGGCGGCCGCCGAGCGCGGCGGGCAGCGGCATCCGCCCGGTGTGCCACCACTGCAGGCGGCCGTCGTCGTCGAGCACGCACCGGGTTTCGCCGCCGTTGTCGGGGTGCAGGCAGTACGGGACGTCGAGCAGGCCGCGCTCGAACGCCGCCGGCAGCGCCTCGGCGAGCGTGGGCGCGAGCGAGCGCACCTCGTCGACGAGCAGCCGCGCCTGCAGGTACACCTCGGTGTCCCCCGGCGGCGGCGAACCCGGCGGCGGCTGGTCCAGCGCCGTCGCGTGCGCCAGCCGCAGCGCCTCGACGTTCTCCTCGACCGTCGGGATGCGATGCGCCTCCGCGGTGGTCTTGACGATCAGCCGCTCGGTACCGGTGCGCACGGCCAGCCGCACGCTTTCGGCGACCAGCTCCCGCGCCCCCGCCGCGGACTCCGGGAACAGGCCCATGTAGGTGTAGAGCACCACGTGGTGGTCCACAGAGGACAGTTCCTCCGCGCACAGCCGCCGCATCGCCCACAGCGCTTCGGCGTCCTGCTCCGGGCTGGTCTGCTGCGCGTAGCTGGCCGAGACGCTGCGCACGCCGTGCTCGGCGAAGAACAGGCACTCCAGCACCGACAGCGCGACCAGCAGCCCCGGCGGGCACAGCTGGCCGAGCATGCAGCCGCCGAAGCTCTCGAGGTGGCAGTCGACGGCCTGCTCGGCCAGCAGCGCCGCCGACCTCGACCACGACTTCGTCGCCGTCCGCAGCGGGACGCTGCTGTAGGGCAGGCAGTAGGACACCGGTCCGCCTTCGGACGCGTCGAGCCCGGCTTCGAGCATCGCCGCGAAGATGTCTTCGGGCTGCGCCGACCCGTGCCGCACCTGGACCGGGAAGCCGGGCAGCCCGGCCACCAGCTCGGCGGTGGCGGCGGCCCCGAGTGCCACCAGCGGGTAGCCGTTGAGCGGGACACCGGAGGCGATCGACATGGCGGCGAGGTCGTGCTGCCCGGTGCGGGTGTAGCTGTCCAGGGTCACGGTGCCCACGGCCGGCACGCCGGCCCCGGCCACCGCGCGCAGCCCGCGGCGCATCACGGCGGGGTCGGAGAACCCCATCCGCGGCTGCACGACCAGCGTCCGGCGGCGCCGGTGCTCGGCCACGAAGCTGCTGAACACCGACCGGGCAGCAGTCACCGCAAGGTCCGGACGTTCGCGGCGACGAACTCGCGGAAGGACTCGATCGCCTGGCCGGAGTCGCCGGCGCCGACGTGGAAGACCGCGTCGTAGCCCAGGGCCAGCAGCTCGGTCTCCAGCTCGGCGTCGGCGTCGCCGCGCACGCCCAGCTTGCCGCCGATCACGGCGGGCAGCCCGGCGAGCGCGGGGTCGGCGCGCAGCGCGGAGATCACCCGGGCGCCGTCGACGTGGCCGTGGCCGTTGATGGTGCTGATCACCAGGCAGTCGGGGCGCTCGGCGCGGCAGGCGGCGAGCAGCCGCTCCACCGGGACGCAGGCGCCGAGGTTGACCACCTCGTGCCCCATCTCCTCCATGATCAGCTGGAGGGCGACGAGGTTCCACATGTGCGAGTCGGACTGGACGCTGGACAGGACGAACTTGAGCGGGGACCCGGCGGCCACACCGGGCCCGTCGGGGGTCTGCTCGATCTGGAACGTGGTCATCGTGCGTCGCTCCCTGTGCGTTCGGGGAACGTCCGCGGGGCGAGCCGCGAACTTCTCACGACGAATCGTCATCGGCGGGCGGCGCCCGCACATGGGTGCGGCGGCCCCGCATTCCGGCGCCGCACCCGGCCCGTGGCCCGCCTCGCGCGCGGGCGACGCGGCCGCGCGCGCGATCGCGGAACCAGGTGGGTCCGGGGTGCCCCGCATGGGGGATCGGGCGGCGCGGGCCGTCGTCAACCCCTGCCGAGCCCGCCCGCCGAACAGCGCAACCGCCACGTCCGAACGGCGCAACCACCCCGTCGGCGACCAGGCGTTTTCCCGGCGGTGCCCCCATGAACCCCTACGAAGCCCCCATGCCGCGCGGGAATGCGGGCGCAGCACCCCCATGTAACCCACGTCACCCGCTGGCATGCTCGATCCCGTGATTCCCCCGCAGCCGAACCCGGCGACCACGACGCTCCCGCCCACCTGGTGGGCCGCGGCGCTGACCACGCAGGAGCGCCGCCCCGGCGGCGCCCGCCCCGCGTGGGTCGACTTCGCGGAAGCCGCACTTTCACGTGAAAGTGCGGCCGTGGAGCTTTCCCGGGAAAGTTCCGCGCACTGGCGCACCGCCTTCGCCGCGGTGTTCCGCCCCTTCACCGACGCGGCCCGCGCCGCGATCGCCGGCGCCGCAGCGGCTTCGCCCGCCGTCGACGCCACCGCGGTCGCCGACGGCTGCGCGACGCGGCTGGGGCACCAGCTCGCCGGGCTCACCGCCCGCAGCCTCGTGCTGGAGCTGGGCCGGGCCCGCCGCGCGGGGATCCTGGCCGGGGACACCGGGGAAGAGCGGTTCGCCGACTTCGTGCGGCGGACCGGCACCCCGGCCGGGCTCACCGACCTGCTGCACCGCTACCCCGTGCTCGCCCGGCTCGCCGCGCAGGCGTCGCTGTACGCGATCGCGGCCGTCACCGAGCTGCTCGACCGCTTCGACGCCGACCGCGCCGCGCTCACCGCGTTCACCGGTCCGGAGCCCGGCGCGCTCGTGGAGATCAGCGGCGGCACCGGCGACGCGCACCAGCGCGGCCGCTCGGTCCGGGAGCTGCGGTTCGCCGGCGGCGCGCGGGTGATCTACAAGCCGCGCCCGCTCGACCTGCACGCGGCGTTCACCGGCCTGGTCGAGTGGCTCAACCCGCGCGTGCCCGGCCTCGAGCTCAGCACGGTGGACGTGCTGGTGCGCCCCGGCTACGGCTGGCTGCGGTTCGTCGAGCACCGGCCGTGCGCCGACCTCACCGAGGTCGACCGGTTCTACCGCCGCCAGGGTGTGCTGCTCGCCCTGCTGCACGCCCTCGACGGCACCGACGTGCACTTCGAGAACATCATCGCCGCCGGCGACCAGCCCGTCCTGATCGACATCGAGACGCTGTTCCAGCCGGTGCTGCCCGCCGATGAAGACGCTGCGAGCGCCCCAGACCCGGCTTCCGAGCTGCTCGCCCGGTCGGTGCACCGGACCATGCTGCTGCCGCAGATGATCGTCGGCGAGCACGGCGCGGTCGACATCTCGGGCCTGGGCGGCGGCCGCGCGGCGGCCCCGGCGCTCACCCGCGTCGACTGGCTCGACGCCGGCACCGACCGGATGCGGCTGACCCGCGTGCCCGGCGGCGTCGGCACCGGCGTCAACCGGCCCACCCTCGGCGGCGTCGACGTCGAGCCGGCCGAGCACGGCGCCGCGCTGCTGGCCGGGTTCCGCGCCGGGTACGACGCCATCGCCGCCGGCGCGGCGGAGTTCGGGCCGCTGCTCGACCGCTGCGCCGAAGCCGGCATCCGCGTCCTGGTCCGGCCGACCAGCTTCTACACGCGGCTGCTCGACGAGACCACGCACCCGTCGCTGCTGGCCGACGCCGCCGCGCGCGACGAGGCCTTCGGGCTGCTGCACGACGACAGCACCGACGACGTCCGCCGCGGCCTGATCGCCGCCGAGCTGACCGACCTGTGGGCGGGCGACGTCCCGATGTTCACCGGCCGGGCCGGCACGACGGACCTCTGGGACGCCGCGGGCAACCGGCTGCCCGGCCTGCTGGCCGAACCGCCGCTGGTGTCGGTGCGCGCGAAGGTCGCCGGGATGACGACGATCGACCGCCGCGACCAGGAGTGGCTGATCTCCGCCGCGCTGGCCACCGGGCCCGCCGCCGAGACCCACACCGGCACCGGCGTCACCGACGCCGTCCTGCCGAGCAAGAGCCCCGAACCGGCGCACCTGCTCTCGGCCGCCTGCGGCATCGCCGACGCGATCGTCGCCCGCGCGGCCTCGGGCGGCGGGCGCGTCAACTGGGTCGGGCTGGAGCTCGTCGACGAGAAGTACTGGACCGTGCTGCCGATGGGCGCCGGGCTCGGCGAGGGCTACACCGGGGTCGCGCTGTTCCTGGCCCAGCTGGCCGAGCTGACCGGCATCGACCGCTACCGCGAACTGGCCGGGAAGGCGCTTTCCGGGCTGCCCGGCCTGGTCTCGGCGCTGGAGGCCGACCCGGACCTCGCCGCCGCGGCCGGTCCCGGCGGACTGCTCGGGCTCGGCGGTGTCGCCTACGCGGCGGCCCGGCTTTCGCGGCTGCTCGACCGGCCCGACCTGCTGGACCTGACCGCCCGCACGGTCGCCGTGATGCCCGCGCCGACGCCCGAGACGTCCCCGCGGTACACCACCGGCCTGGCCGGCGGCCTCGTCGCCCTGCGCTCGGTCGCCACCCAGACCGGGCTCGCCGGCGCCACGCTGCTGGCCGACGCCTACGCGGCCGAGCTCGCCGTCCGCTCGATCGACCCCGACCTCGCCGACCCCGGGTTCGCGCACGGCGCGGCCGGCGTCGACTGGGCGCTGGCGGGGTACCCGCGCGAAACCGCGACCCTGCCGCCCGCGAAGACCGCCACCGGGCACGGCTGGTGCTCCGGCCTGGCCGGCCAGGTCCTCGCCTACGCAGGCGAACCCGGGCTGCTCGGCCTCGACGAGCAGGTCGCGGCGCTCGCCGGCCAGGACCCGCTGCGCGACCTGAGCCTCTGCCACGGCGAAACCGGCATCACCGACGTCCTCGGCTTCCTCGCCGAAGCCGGGCACCAAGGTGCCGCCGCCGCGGTGGCCACGCGCACCGGGCAGCTGCTCACCGCCGTCGAGCAGGACGGCGCGCGCTGCGGCACGCCCGACGGCGTCGCCTCCCCCGGCCTGCTCACCGGCCTGGCCGGCATCGGCTACGGCCTGCTGCGGCTCGGCTTCGGCCGCCGCGTCCCGTCCGCCCTGCTCCTGCAACCCCCGACCCGCTGATCCCTTCCCCACCCGAGGAGAGAACGAAACGATGCGCGAAACCACCGCCGAGACCGTCGAAGCCACCATCGGTGCCCTGGTGCTCCCCCGCGCGAACCGCGCCGGTGCCCGCAACCAGGCACTGGCCGGCACCCGGCCCCGCGTCTCCGGGATGACCCTCGAGACGCTCGGTGGCCCCACCGTCGTCACCAACGGCACCTTCGCCCTCTGAAGTCCCCTCCCCCGCCCCGATCGCGACCGAAAGCGGAGAACACACCATGAGCGAGCACGACTTCACCGGCACGGACAACCCCATCGGCGACCCCACCCTCCCGGTGCCGACCCGGACCGGCGCGCGCAACCGCGCCCTGTCCGGCCGGACCGCACGGCTGAGCCACCACGGCGCCGACACCCTCGACATCACGCCCGTCTTCACCGTCAGTATCGGTTTCGCCGAATAACCGTCCGACCCAGCACTACCGAGAGTGGAGCCACCCGCATGACCGAGCACGACCTCGACAACCCGATCGGCGACTTGACCCTCCCGACGTCGGCCCGCACGGGCGCCCGCAACCACGCTCTGTCCGGCCGGGCGGCGCGGGTCGGCCAGAACTCCCTGACCACGATGGACATCACGGTCGTCACGGGCGGTTTCACCGAATAGCGAGACACCCGGGGCGTCGGTAATTCGACCTACGTCCGGATGTGGCCAGTCCGGTTATAGTGACCGCGATGGGCATCCGGTCGACGCGTCTCATCGGACGCGACAGGGAGCTCGGCGCGCTGTCCCAGGCTCTGGAGAAGGCCCGCACCGACCACGGTGGGGCCTTCTTCCTTGTCGGCGAAGGCGGGATCGGGAAGTCCCGGCTCGCCGCCGACGTCGCCTCGCGGGCGTTGGCGACCGGGCTCCCGGTGCTACGCGGGCGGGCCAGCTCGATCGGCCCGATGGTGCCGTTCCGGCCGCTGGCCGAGGCCCTGCTGTCGCACTTCCGCGGCGGCCTGCCGCCCGCCGCACCCGAACTCGACCCGCTCGTGCCGGTGCTCGCCCGGCTCGTGCCCGACTGGTACCGCGGTGACCGCCCGCACGACAACGGCAACCTCCTGGTGCTGGCCGAAGCGGTGTTCCGGCTGCTGTCGGTCGCCGGCCGCGACGGCGGCTGCCTGATCGTGCTGGAGGACCTGCACAACGCCGACGCGGAGACCCTGTTCATCGTCGAGTACCTCGTCGACAACCTCGCGTCCAGCCGCGTGATGCTGATCGGCACCCTGCGCGGCGAACCGGGCGAGGCGCTGCGGCTGGCCTCGGCCGCGGCGCAGCGCTCGTCCAGCCACACCTTCGAACTGACCCGGCTCGACGCCGAACGCACCCGGGAGTTCGCGGCCGCGTGCCTGGAGACCGAGCCGGCCGCCGTGCCCGCGGCCGTCGCGAACCTGTTGTGGCAGAACAGCGAGGGCGTGCCGTTCGTCGTCGAGGAGCTGCTGCACGGCATGCTCGGCGACGGCCTGCTCGTCGGCGGGCCAGGCGGCTGGCAGGTCGTCGGCGAGTTGCAGGCGCGCGTGCCCGAGGCGCTGATCAGCAGCATCGCCGCCCGCGTCGACGCGCTCGGCCAGGACGGCGAGACGCTGCTGTCGGTGGCCGCCGTGCTGGGCCGGCGGTTCCCGCTGTCGGTCGTGCAAGCGGTGACCGACATGGACGACCGCATGCTGCACAACCACATCAGCGCGAGCGTCGCCGCGCACCTGGTCACCACCGACGAGACCACGCCCGGCTGGTACGCCTTCCGGCACCCGCTGACCGCCGAGGCGCTGCTGGCCCGGCTCGTGCCGTCGACGAAGGCGAACCTGGCGCGCCGGGCCGCCGACGCCGTCGAACAGCTGCACCCCGGCCTGCCCGGCGAGCTGTGCGCGCTGGCCGCGGCGCTGCGGCTGACGGCGATGGACCACCCCGGCGCCGGCCGGCTGTTCGCCGAGGCCGGCCGCCGCGCGCTCGACGGCGGCGCGGCCGACTCCGCGGTGACGATGCTGACCCGCGCCGTCGAGCTGCTGGCCACGGCGAGCCCCGACGACCGGGCCGACGCGCTGGAGTCCCTGCTGCACGCGCTCGGGCAGACCGGGCAGTTCGACCGGGCCGTCGAGTTTTCCGCCCGGTTCGCCGAGATCGGCAGCCTGGAGCGGGCCGTCGACCTGCACGTCCAGCTGGCGTGGGCGGCCTACATCGGCGGCCGCCACGACGAGTGCCTCAACCAGATCGAGCAGGCCCGCGCCCCGCTCGGCGGCGAGATGACCGAGGAGCAGAACGCGGCTCTGGACGCTGTCGAAGCGACGCTGTGGCTCGACATCCCCGGCCCGGCCCACACCGAGCGGGCCCGGAAGCTGGCCGAGCAGGCGTGGGAGGTCGCCGAACGAGCCGGCGTCCCGTTCGTGTCGTGCCAGGCGCTGCAGGTGCTCGGCATGGTGGCGCTGGAGTCGGACCTGGCCGAGGCCGAGCGCTACCTGCAGCTGGCGCGGCGGCTGGCCGAGCGGCACCAGCTGACGCACCTGCGCACCCAGGTGCTGGTCCGTCTCGGCGGGCACCGGATGCTCGCCGAGGGCGACATCCGGACGTTCGACCTGGCCCGCGCGGAGGCCCAGCGCACCGGCGCGATCACGCTGACCTGCGCGGTCGACGCGAGCCTCGCGGTGCACGCGGTGATGCGCGGTGAGTTCGCGCAGGCTGAGCGCATCCTCGACGAGAACCTGGCGGTGCTGGGCCGGCTCCGGCTGGTCGCGCTGCTGCAGTACACACACATGACGCGCGCGATGGTGGCCGCCCACCAGGCGGACCGGCCGCGGATGGAGCGCGCGCTCGAGGACTTCCGCGCCGAAGGCGGGGCGACGGCGCAGGAGCTCGTGCTGAGCGTCGGGCTGGCCCAGGTGTTCTGTTCCCTGCTCGAAGAGGACGCCGAACGCGCCCGTCGCGAGCTGGCGCAGGTGCTGGCGCTGGAGGAGCGCCAGCCGAGCCGCTTCCACCTGGCGGGCCAGCACGGCCTGCGGCTGCTGATGGAGGCGCTCGACGACGTACCGCCACCGGACCGGCCCCCGGCGGCGGTGAGCGGCATGCGCTGGAACCGCCAGTTCGTGCTGCTGGGCGACGCGGTCCGCCACGGCCGTGCGGGTGACGCCGAGCAGGCCGACGCCGCGGTGGCCGCGGCGATCGAGGCGGCGGCCCCGTTCCCGGTGAGCAGGCACCTGGGGCTGCGCATGGTGGCCGAGTCCGCGGCGGCTGACGGCTGGGGCAACCCGGTGACGTGGCTCAAGGAGGCCGAGGAGTTCTTCCACCAGGCCGAGGTGAGCGCGGTGGCGAGCGCGTGCCGCGGGCTGCTGCGCAAGATCGGCGCCCCGGTCGGCCAGCGCCGCACGGGTTCGGACCGCCTCCCGGCGGAGCTGCGCTCGGCGGGCGTGACGGTCCGCGAGTACGAGGTGCTGCAGCTGCTGGCCGACAACATGGGCAACAAGGACATCGCCCGCCGGCTGCACATTTCCCCGCGCACGGTGGAAAAGCACGTGGCGAGCCTGATGGCGAAGTCCCACCTGGAGAACCGCAGCGCGTTGACCGAGTACGCGCGCAACACTCCACAGTAGACTGACGGGGTGCCCCGGGCGGTGCGCCGATCCGAGGGGAACAGGAGGTGGTGACCCGCCGTGGACCTCGACCTGCGGAAGCTGCGGTACTTCGTCGCCGTGGCCGAAGAGCTGCTGTTCTTCCAGACTGCAGAGCGACCGACCTCACGCGAACGTGAGAATCGCTTATTTTAGACGTTTGATTATTTAGTCGCAGTAGGAGTCACTTGGACAAGCGATTTAATCGTCCCAGTTACCGGGGGAACCAGAGTAGCGTGCGGGGGCTGGGATTTATCGATTAAATAAAAAACGACCCCGATCGCAACGATGATAACGAGGACACTCCCTGCCAGCAAGCCATACCGTCTTGAGCTATTCACTTCTCAGCCTTGTCCGAGTCGATATAGTAGGGGTGAGTCATTGTCACGGCTCACCCCTACTATATCACAGTTCAGGCTATCCGACTGGTTAGGTGCGACTGGCTTCAGATGTGAAGACGTCGAGGCCAAAGCGGTCCTCTGCGACTATTACGCCTCCTACCTGAGCCCCAGCGGAAAGGGATCCAGTCAGAATAGGGCCACCACTGTCGCCGGACTGCACGATCGAGCCGCCATCACCAGATGTTGCGCGGTCAATGCCGCAGACCAGGTCTGCCGCGTCGGTGTCTATGCAAATATCTACGGCATTGACCGTCGCACCGCGACACACGTACCCTGTGAATGACCCGTTTGTGCAAACGCTCTGACCGACCACAAACTTGATCGAATCGCTAGTCTGGGTTGTGGCGACGTATTCTTCGAGATTAACGACATCGGAGGTGTACTGCTGGTCGGAAAGCGGGACGGATGCCTTAATATTCGCGAAATCAGGATTGCCATTTCCGTCAATACTCAAGCTGACAGTGCCGAGAATGTCCGTATAGTAGGCGGTACTGGCAGCCTGGTCGTAGTATCCCTGATAAAATGTGGCGCCCGTCGGTCCACAATGCCCCGCAGTGACCACTTCGGTCAACGACTTCCGGTGCATCGCGGTAGTGCACTGATAAATTTTGTTACCGTTGGGGTCAAGCGTAAAAATGCGAACCGCGGAGTTGTACGCCGCGAAATCAAGAAGTCGGCTCGGAGATTTAGCCTGATCAAGCATTGCAATCGAGCTTTTACTCACTTTCTGAAGTTTTATCGGCTTCTCCGAGGTTGTCACTTTCCTCGCCGTTATCGGCCGACTACCAGAAATAACCCTGACAAGTCCCGATCCGTAACGATCGCGCAATGCCAGAACGTCTTTGTCGGACGGATTGGCGATCTCGATTACGACCTGATTGGTATCTTCGTCGATGTGCCAGGCAGTTACTCGACCGTCAGCGATATTCTTGTTCTTGACATCGGCCGCCACTTGCGACATGACAGATTTGAGAATGCTTCGGCTCGTGCTTTGCTTTGTGACCTCCACTCGAATCGAGGAGTCCGCGATCGAACTCGTCCTATTTACAGTGTTACCGTGAAAAAGCTGATTCAGGTTCCTGGTGGCGGCGTCAACGTCAACTGCGCCGAGAATGTAAGTATTTCTCACTACGTCGAAACGTAGACCTGAATACAAGGTCGAGTTTCCGTAAGCTGCGCTTACCAATGCCTGCAATTCGTTTGCGGGAATATCAACGAGATTCGAGCCTGCAACTGTCGTTGCCGAAGCCAACGAAGCCCCGGAGACTAAAGAACAAAAGGTCGCAAGGAGAAGTGAGGTAATCCTCTTGTTGCGCTTACGCATTACACCCCTCGTATTAATTTGACACGCGTCGCTGAGATATAACGACAGATAAGCGTATTTGCCAACCCAACTGTTGACATCTGCCATGCGGGTGATCTATTAACATAGTGCATCTATAGTGGGGGTAAAAATTGCTTTACGATCCGCTAATTGATCTAAAGTGCTACGTCGTTCGGCGCAGCGGTCATACACTCATGCCGCGTTGCCCGACGCTGTAGACACAGCATCGAGCGGCTCCTTCTACGTCCGGGCCTGAAATCAGCGCGGTTCGTGGCGGCGCACGGCAGGATGGCCGGGACGGGAGTACCTGCCCGTTCTGGTGATCGTTTTTGCCGGCGCGGGGAGACCAGATCGGGATCTGGAGTGACAAAGTGGATAACCGCAGGTCAGCGCTTGATCTAGAGCGCATCAGAAGATTCGTCGCCGTGGCCGAAGAGCTGCACTTCGGGCGGGCCGCCGACCGCCTGCACGTCGCCCAGCCCGCCCTGTCCCGCCAGATCCGCGCGCTCGAGGACGAACTGAAGACCGCCCTGTTCGTGCGGGACCGCCGAGGCACCGTGCTCACCCCGGCCGGCGAGCGGCTCCTCGAAGACGCGCGCGGCCTGCTTTCCGCCGCCGACGCGGTCCGGCGGCGGGTCGCCGCGGCCGCGAAGCCCGTGCTCACCGTCGGGTTCATGCCCGGCATCGTCGTCACCCCGGCGGTGCGGGTGCTGGCCGAGCGGCGGCCGGACCTCGCCGTCCGGCTGCTGCGCACCAGCTGGCACGACCAGGTCGAGGTCCTGCACGACGGCCGGGTCGACGTCGGCGTCGTCCGGCTGCCCTTCGACCGGCGCGGGCTGGCGGTGCGGCCGCTGTTCGAGGAACCGCGGGTCGTGACCGTGCCGGCCGGGCACCGCCTGGCGGGCAAGGAATCGGTCTCCGTCGCCGAACTCGCCGACGAGCACCTGCTGCAGGACCCCGACGCCGTCCCGGAGTGGCGGGACATCGCCGTCGGGCCGCGCGGGGAAGTCCCGCCGATCCACAGCGTCGAGGAAAAGCTGGAGCTGGTCGCCGCCGAGGCGGGGATCAGCATCATCCCGCGCTCGACCGCGGCGTTCTACACCCGGCCGGACGTGGTCGCCGTCCCGGTGGAGGACATCGCGCCGAACCGGGTGTGCCTGGCGTGGCTCGCTTCGCGACGGTCACCGCTGATCGAAGCGTTCGTCGACGCGGCGGCCGCCCTGGTGCCCGGCGAGGGCTGACCGGCCAGGCGCCCGCCCGGCACGATTTCCCCGCCGGTCACGGCTTCTCCTCCTGGCCGGTCGCGGCCAGCCGCTCTTGCACGCGGGCGTGGCGGAACTGGTAGACGCCGCCGGCCTGCCGGAGCACGCCGCGGCGGTGGGCGTCGTCGAGGAAGTGCATCAGGCGCCACGGCAAGCGGCCCGTCGCCGCGAGCCAGACGTGGTGGACGAAGTAGGTACCCCACGCCCGCGTCACCAGGACCGCCAAGCCGATCCCGCCGCCGAAGCACACGCCGGCCACGACCGGCAGCACCGGATCCGTCGCCGGCGGGAACACCTGGCCGCCGGCGATCGCGCCCGCCAGGCCGTAGCACACGGCGGCGGTACCGCGGGCCATGAACCACCCGAACAGCGCGCCCGCGAGCCCGCCGGCGACGGCCAGCGCCAGGTCGTAGCGGCCGCCCAGCACCGGCAGGAACCGCGTGTTCGCGGTGAACGCGAACGCCATCCCGTCGAACAACCCCAGCGACACCAGGAACGAGACCGACAACGCGATCGCCCCGGTGCGCTCGTTGCGCAGGATCGTCCGCGGACTGGACACGCGGCTGGCGTCGACCGGCTTCGCGAGCCACACGTGCACCGCGAACACCAGGCCGAACACCACGGCCAGGAAGACGACCAGCCCGGTCGCCAGCGACCAGCCCAGGCCGAGCAGCACGCCCACGACGGCCCCGATCGCGAACCGGCCGGCGAACTTCCGCGCGGCCCCGGCGAACCGCACTTCGGTGCGCAACGGCTCGGGCGCGCGCCCGAAGCGGTGGGTCAGGCAGGCCGCGCCGCCGAACGAGCCGCCGTAGATCGCGGCCAGCGCCGGGCCGTCGTCGACCCAGCCGGTGACGACGAAGAACAGCGCGACCAGCACGCCCGCCAGAGCGGACCGGGTCCGCGCCGGCACCGCCCGGTACAGCTGCCACCACGCCAGGTCGCGGCTGCGCGCCTGCTCGAGGTGCCGGGCCAGGAAACCCAGCCAGCGCGTCGCCTGCGCCGCGGTGTACCGCCCGGACGGGCTCGTCTTCGGGTTCCGCCCCGGCGGCTGCGGCACCTGCGCGTAGGCGTTGGGGACGAACGAATCGAGCAGCTGTCCTTCGAGCGCTTCGACGTCCGCAGCGCCGAGCAGCTCCGCCGGATCCGCGTCGGGACGGCCGTAGCCGATCCGCGCGAGGTCGACCATCAACGGCGTCCGCAGCACGCGGGCCAGCGGCGCCTCCGGGTCGCGGCGCAGCCGCTCGGCCACCGGACCCCAGCGGTCCCGGCCGTCCCGCGCCGACAGGTACGTGATCGCCTCCTGGCGGGCGACCGGTTCGAGCCGCACCACCGTGGCGGCGCCCAGCACCCGGCCGGCATCCCGGACGACCTGGTCGTACTCGGCGGAGCGGCACGTCAGCACGAGCGGGCGGCCCGTCCCCATGGTCTGGTCCAGTGCGTCGAGCGCCGCGACGCGCAGGTCGGCCGGCATCTCGTCGAGGCCGTCGAGCACCGGCAGGACGTGCCCGCCGAGGACCAGCCGGGTGGGGGCGTCGCGCCCGTATTCGCGGGCGTTGAGCAGGGCCGGGTGGTCCTCGGCGAGCCGGGTCGCCAGCCACCGGTCCAGGTGGTCGCGGCGGGGATCCCACGACGCCGGCGAAAGCAGGACCGGCACCGGGCCGCCCGGCACGCGGGCGCGCAGCAGCTCCAGGGTCAGCATCAGGGCGAGCACCGACTTCCCGGAACCCGGTTCGCCGAGGACGACCAGCTGCGGCACGGGCAACGCCGCGAAGGTCTCCGCGATGTCGTCGAGCTCGCCGCGCGGCCTTCCCCGCAGAGCCGACCAGCGCAGGACGATCGGCTGCGGCCGGTGCAGCGACCGCAGTTCGGCTTCCGCGCGCCACTGCCACGTGACGGCTTCGGCGAGCTCGGTGACCGCCCGGTCGAAGAAGTGGCGCTCCGGCGCGGGTTCCGGTTCGGGCTCGGGTTCACCCGGGGTGGCCTCGGCGAGGATCTGTTCGTGCAGCCGCCGCAGCTCGGGGTTCGGGTCGACGCCGAGCTCGTCGGCCAGCCGCCGCCGCAGGCCGTGGAACAGCGTCGACGCCTCGGCGTAGCGGCCTTCCTTCGCGAGGGCGCGCATCAAGAGCAGGTGCGACAGCTCGCGCATCGGGTGCTCGCCGCAGAACTCGGTCAGCTCGCGGACGACCTCGCCCGTTTCGCCGAGCCGCAGCCGCCATTCGGCGCAGAGCTCCACCGCGTCGGCGCGCTGCTCGTCGAGCACCGCGGCCCGGCCGGCCAGCGTCGCCGTCCGCAGCCCGTCGAGCGCCGGGCCACGCCACAACCCCAGCGCGGCCCGGATTTCTTCGACGGCGTCGACGAGTTTCGCCTGTCCGGCGAGTCCTCGCGCGGCCGCGACGTGCCGTCGGAAGCGGAGGGCGTCGAGATCGTCGACCCCGGCTTCCAGGCGGTACCCCGGGCCGTCGGTGACGATCGACGCGCCGGCCTCGCCGAGCCGGGCCCGCAGGGCGGAAACGCAGTTCCGCACCTGCTTCACGGCGGTGGCGGGCGGCTCGTCCTCCCAGAGCGCGTCGACCATGCGCTCCACCGGCACGACGGAGTTCGGGCTGAGCAGCAATACGGCGAGCGCGCGCTGCTGGCGCGGGCTCGCCAGGGTGACCCGATCCCCGGACGCCCGTGCTTCCAGCGTCCCGAGAATCCGGAACCTCATCGCATCCCCCTCTTCGCCAGACCAGCGCCGCGCGCCCCGGCTCCGAAACACGCAGGTCGCACCCCGGATGCCGGCGCGAGGACGAAACGAGGACGGCGTCGGGAACCCTAGGGGCACGGCGAAAGAGGGGGAATGCCGGGGCGACCCGGTGGCGGGCGCGTCGTTGGGGGTCGCGCCCTCCACCGGGCCAGCGCCCGAACACCTCGGCCGCGGCGGACGCCACGAGCGCGAGCGGGCCGTGGTCGCTCGCGGGCATGATCGCACCATGACTTCCTCCCGCCGCGACGGCGACACGTGGGACCTGGCGTCCAGTGTCGGCGCGACCGCGACCATGGCCGCGATGACCCGGGCGATCGCCACCCGTGCGGACGACGCGCTCGTCGACGACCCCTTCGCCGCACCGCTCGTCCGCGCGGTCGGCGTCGATCTGCTCACCCGGCTCGCGACGGGCGAGGAGCCACCCGGCGACCTGGTGGGGCGGGCAGCGGTCGACGGCGCCAAGGTGCGCACCCGGTTCTACGACGAGTTCTTCCTCGACGCGGCCGGCGCCGGCATCGCGCAGGCCGTGATCCTGGCTTCGGGGCTGGATTCCCGCGCGTACCGGCTGGACTGGCCGGCCGGAACGGTGGTGTACGAGCTGGACCGGCCCGAGGTCGTCGAGTTCAAGACGCGCGCGCTGGCCCGCCTGGGCGCGGAACCGACCGCCCGGCGGCGCGTGGTGGCGGCCGACCTGCGCGACGACTGGCCCGCCGCCCTGCGCGCGGCCGGGTTCGATCCGGCGCTGCCGACCGCGTGGAGCGCCGAAGGCCTGCTCGGCTACCTGCCCCCCGAGGCGCAGGACCGCTTGCTGGACACCATCACCGAGCTGAGCGCGCCGGGCAGCCGGGTGGCCACCGAAAGCCGGCCCAACCCGCGCCCGGGCGAAGAGGAACGGACGAAGCAGAGCCTGGACCGCGTCTCCGCGTTGTTCCGGTCGGCGAACTTCGACTCGGACCTGGCCGGACTGCGCTACTTCGGCGAGCGCAACGAGGCCGCCCCCTACCTGGCCGGGCTCGGCTGGGCGGTGGCGGGCCGCACGGTCCGGGAGCTGCTCGCGGTGCACGGCCTGCCGCCGCTCGAAGAGGACGATCTGCGGATGGCCGAAGTGCGTTACGTCCGCGGAGAACTGACGATGCGGCGGGCGGCCGGCCCCAGCTCGGCGTAGCGCGCGCGGGCCCGGTCGGACGCCCGGCGGAGCTGACGGCTCAGTGCGCGCCGAACGCCCGCAGGAACGTGTCGACGATGACGTCGGCCGCCTGGGCGTCGCTCAGCTCGGGCAGCTCCCGCGTGGACAGGTGCACCAGCTGGCCGAGCACGTTGCCCGGCCAGCGGGCGGGCAGCCCGGTGCGGAGGAAACCTTCGTCGGCGGCGCGCTGGAGGAACGCGTCCACCTCGTCGATCGCGCGCAGGCGGCGGGCCCAGATCTCCGGGTCCGAACGCATGCGGCTGACCTCCGTCGGCCACTTGCGGTTGACCCCGACGATCTCCTCGACGTACCGGTGCAGGGCCACCGGCACCGGCGCCTCGCGGAGGCGGGCCGCTTCGATCGCCGCCTCGATCGCGTCGAGCCGGGCTTGGTACACGGCCGTCAGCAGTTCTTCGCGGCCGGTGAAGCGCCGGTACACCGTCCGGCGGTCCACGCCGGCCTCCGCCGCGATCGCCGCGATGCTCGCGCCCGGGTCTTCGGCGAGCATGCGGGCGCCCGTCGTCAGCAGGAGTTCCAGGTTGCGCGCGGCGTCGGCTCTCACGTCCTCAACCTACCCTCCGGTGTCGCTTTCCCCGGCGTAACCGTCACCCGGCTGAGGCCGCTCACCGGTCTTCGAGCGGGAAGTCGGCCGCGCGGCTCGCCTCGGCCCACCGCTCGGTCTCGACGGCCCGCTCCTCGGCGGCCTTCCGGGCGGCCACGACGGCGTCGCCGCCGAGGATGAGCCGCCGGGGCGGGTCGTCCGAGCCGACCACGTCGACGACGACCCGCGCGCCGCGGGCCGGGTCGCCCGGCTGGTTTCCGTCGTGGGCCTCCCGGTAGCGGTGGATGGCGCCGACCGTCCCCTCGTAGTCGGCGCCCACGGCGTGCCGGGTCATCGACGAGCCCTGCCAGTCGGTCCGGAACGCCCCGGGCTCGACGATGATCACCTTGACCCCGAAGGGAGCCGTCTCGCTCGCGAGCACCTCCGAGAAGCCCTCCACCGCGAACTTCGCGGTCTGGTAGGCGCCCATGCCGGGGGTGCCGCCGACGCGGCCGCCGATGGAGGAGAACTGCACGAAGGTGCCGGAGCGCTGCGCCCGGAAGACGGGCAGCGCGGCCCGCGTGACGTTCACGACGCCGAAGAGGTTGGTCTCGATCTGCGCGCGGAAGTCGGCCTCGGCCATCTCCTCGATGGGCGCGCTGTTCGCGTAGCCGGCGTTGTTGACGACCACGTCGAGGCGGCCGAACGCGGCCGTGGCTTCCTCGACCGCGCCGGCGGCCGCACCGGCGTCGGTGACGTCGAGGGCGAACGGCCGGATCCGGTTGCCGTACCGGGCCACCAGGTCGGCCAGTTGCCCGGGCTGCCGCGCGGTGGCGAGGACGGAGTCACCCGCCGCCAAGACCGCCTCGGTGAGGCTGCGGCCGAAGCCCCGGGAAGCGCCGGTGATCAACCAGGTCTTGTTCATTGCCGTGCTCCTGTCACTAAGTGCGTCATCGATGTGTCAATTAGAGCACCTAGTGACACATCGTGCGACTTGATGTGACCGCCGCGACAGCGCGACCACCTCGCCCGGGAGAACAAGCGCGCCGCTGTGCACCGCCTCACACATGCGACTCTTGTTCGCAGTAAGTGCTACATTGATGTGGCATATCGAGTACCAGGAGGCACCCAGTGATCACCCGCAATCAGCTCTTCGTCGGCGGCGCGTGGACCACCCCGAGCAGCGCCGAGCTGCTGGACATCGTTTCCCCGCACGACAACGCGGTCATCGCCCGCGCCGCGCAGGCGCTGCCCGCCGACGTCGACCGCGCCGTCGAGGCGGCCCGGAAGGCCTTCGACGAAGGCCCCTGGCCGCGCACCACCCCCGCCGAGCGGATCGCCGTGCTCCGCCGGCTGGCCGCCCTCCGCGAGAAGCGCGCGGACGAGATCGCCGCGCTCATCTCCGCGGAGAACGGCTCGGCGCTGTGGTTCACCAAGGCCGGCCAGCCCGGACTCGCCCGGCAGGCCAACGCCTACCTCAAGGCGGCCGCGGAGTTCGACTGGGAGACGACCCTCGAACCGTCGGACCCGGCACTGCCGTTCCGGTCGGTCGTGCGCCGCGAGGCGATCGGCGTGGTCGCCGCGATCATCCCGTGGAACTCGCCGTTCTCCTCGGCCATGGCCAAGATCGTCCCGGCGCTGCTCGCCGGCAACAGCGTCGTCCTCAAGGTCTCGCCCGAGAACACGCCGAGCATGAGCCTGCTCGCCGATCTGCTGGCGGAAACCGGGCTGCCGGACGGCGTCATCAGCGTCCTGCCCGCGGACCGCGAGACGAGCGAATACCTCGTCAAGCACCCGGGCGTCGACAAGATCGCCTTCACCGGATCGACCCGCGCCGGGCGCCGCATCGCCTCGCTCGCCGGGGAGCAGCTCAAGCGGGTCAGCCTCGAACTGGGCGGCAAGTCCGCCGCGATCATCCTGCCCGACGCCGACATCGAGGCGGCGGTCCAGGGCCTCAAGTTCGGCTCCCTGCTCAACAACGCCGAATCCTGCATCGCCCAGACCCGCATCCTCGCGCCGCGCAGCCGCTACGAGGAGGTCGTCGCCGGGCTCAAGACGCTCATCGAGTCCCTCGGCGTCGGCGACCCGGCCGACGAGGCGACCTTCATCGGCCCGATGATCCGCCGCGACCAGCAGCAGCGCGTCCTCGACTACATCCGCCTCGGCGTCTCCGAAGGCGCGCGGCTCGTCACCGGCGGCCCGGAAGTCCCGGCGGGGCTGGAAAAGGGCAACTACGTGACGCCGACGCTCTTCGCCGACGTCGACAACGGCATGCGCATCGCGCAGGAGGAGATCTTCGGCCCGGTCCTGGTCGTCATCGCCTACGACGACGAGGACGACGCGGTCCGCATCGCCAACGACTCCGAGTACGGCCTCTCCGGCGGGGTGTGGTCGGCGGACCCGGCGCACGCGCTGGCCGTCGCGCGCCGCGTGCGGACCGGCACCGTCACCGTCAACGGCGCGCCGATCGGCTTCGACGGCCCGTTCGGCGGCTTCAAGGCCAGCGGTCTCGGCCGCGAATACGGCGCCGTCGGCCTCGGCACCTACACCGAGTACCAGACCATCACGATCCCGGAAGGCGGAGTCCGATGACCCTCGACGTCCCCGTCAGACCCGCGGTGCGCCCGGCGATGGCGGCGCTGATCCTCGCCGTCCTGCTGGCCGCGCTGGACCAGACCATCGTTTCCACGGCGCTGCCGAAGATCGCCGCCGACCTCGGCGGCTTCCGCGACATCGCCTGGATCACCGCCTCCTACCTGCTCGCCTCGACCGCCGCCACCCCGCTGTGGGGCAAGCTCGGCGACATGCTCGGGCGCAAGCGCCTGTACCTCGTCGCCACGACGGCGTTCCTGGTCGCGTCCGCCCTCTGCGGGCTGGCCCGGGACCTCCCCCAGCTGGTCGCCGCCCGCGGGGTCCAGGGCCTGGCCGGCGGCGGCATGATCGTCCTGACCTTCGCGCTCGTCGGCGACATCGTCGAACCCGCCGAGCGCGGGCGCCACCAAGGCCGGTTCGGCTCGGTGTACGGCGTCGCCAGCATCGCCGGCCCGCTGCTCGGCGGCCTGTTCACCGACCACCTGTCGTGGCGGTGGGCCTTCCTGGTCAACGTGCCCGTCGGGCTGGTCGCGGTCGTCCTCGCGGCGCGTGCCCTGCCGGCCGCGGTCCGCAGGCCCACGGCACGCGTCGACTACCCCGGTGCGCTGCTGCTGGCCGGCGCGGCCACCGCGCTGGTCCTGATCACCTCGTTCGGGCCGCGCTGGGGCTGGACGTCCCCGGGCACCCTGGGGCTCGCGGCCGCGGCGGTCGCGCTGGCCCTGCTGGTGATCCCGGTCGAACGCCGGGCCGCCGCGCCGGTCCTGCCGCTGTCGATGTTCGCCTCCCGCACGGTCGTCGTCGCCTCGCTCGTCGGGTTCATCGCCAACGTGGCGATGTTCAGCGTGCTGGTCTACCTGCCGACGTTCCTGCAGGTCGCCGACGGCGTGTCGGCCACGCTCTCCGGCGTGCACCTGCTGCCGCTGGTGATCGGGCTGGTCGTCAGCCAGTCGCTGGCCGGCCGGTGGGTCGCGAACCCCGCGCGGCTGCGGGTGGTCCTGGTGACCGGCATGGGGCTGAACGTCGCCGGGCTCCTGCTGCTGAGCACCCTGGCCCCGGGGACGGCCCAGCTCGCCCTGATCGCGTACTTCCTGGTCGCCGGCGTCGGCATCGGCATGGTCCCGATGGTGGCGCTGACGGCGGCGCAGAACGCGGTGTCCCCGGCCGACATCGGCGCGGCGAGCGCGGTGGTCACCTTCGCCCGCTCGATCGGCGCGGCGTTCGGGGTGGCGGTGTTCGGCAGCCTGCTCGGCGAGGACGTCGCGCACACGATCGGCGGGGCTTTCCTGGCGATCACCCCGGTGGTCGTGCTCGGCACCGTCCTCGCCGGCCTGCTGCGGCGTCAGCCCTCGACGGCCGCGAACATCCCCGGTTCGTAGGAACCACCCTTCTGGTGCACGATCACGGCGAGCCGGTTGGCGGCGTTGATCAGGGCGACCAGCGCGACCAGCGCGGCGACCTGCTCGTCGTCGTAGTGCTCGCGGACCCGGGCCCAGGTCGCGTCGGAGACGCCGTCGTGGTGGTCGGCGAGCCGGGTGCCCTCCTCGGCCAGCGCGAGCGCGGCCCGCTCGGCCTCGGTGAACACGGTCGACTCCCGCCAGGCGGCGACGAGGTGCAGCCGGACGGCGGTCTCCCCGGCGGCCGCGGCCTCTTTCGTGTGCATGTCGATGCACCATCCGCACCCGTTGATCTGGCTGGCCCGCAGGCTCACCAGCTCCTGGGTGGACTTCGGCAGCGGCGACCGGGCGACCACCTGCCCGAGGTTGGCGAACCGCTTGCCGAGCCGGGCGCCGGTGTCGGTGGCGAACAGGTCGATTCGGGGTTCCATGGCTTCGTCCTCACTCGTGTCGTGGCGGGTGAACGACCTCAAGACACCGGGTGCGCGGGCCCTGTGACAGCCCGCGGGTGTGAGCCCGGTCGCAGCCTCGGGGACACGAACGCCTGACCGAAAGGGCAACCCGAGGGGCTCGCATTCTTCCCGCCGCCACCACTTGTTAACTTCGCTTGTGGCCGTCAGGCCGGAGGAGGGGAAGAAGCACCCGTGAGCAACCCGCTGATCGCGCAGACGCAGGATTCGACGAAGGCGTATTCGGGCATTTCGCTGCTGGAGTCGGCCAACGACCTGAAATCCGCGATCGAAAGCGGCGACTGGGCGTCGGTCGCCCTCGGCGCCGTCGGCACCGCCCTCGACGCGCTCTCCATGGCGATGGACCCCTTCGGCGCCATCCTCGCCGCCGGCGTCGGCTGGCTCATCGAACACGTCGGGCCCCTCAAGGAAGCCCTCAACGCCCTCACCGGCAACGCCGACGAAATCGCCGCCCAGTCCGAAACCTGGAAGAACGTCGCCACCGAACTCGGCAGCATCGGCGAAGACCTGACCGGCATGGTCAAGGCCGACACCGCGTCCTGGACCGGCAACGCCGGCGACGCCTACCGCCAGCGCGCCCAGGACACCGTCACGTTGCTGGAAACGGCGCAAAAGGGCTGCGAAGGCGCTTCCAGCGGCGTCAAAACCGCCGGCGAGGTCGTCGCCGCGGTGCGCGCGCTCGTGCGCGACATCATCGCCGAACTCGTCGGCCACCTGATCAGCTGGGCCCTGCAGGTCGTGTTCACTCTCGGCATCGGGCTCACCTGGGTCGTCCCCCAGGTGATCAACGCCGTCGCGAAGACGGCGTCGAAGATCGCCGACCTGACCAAGCGGCTCGTCAAGGCGCTGCAGGCGCTGATCCCGCTCCTCAAGCGCGCCGGCGACCTGTTCTCCGACGCCGCCAAGGCCCTGAAGAACATCAAACCGGGCAAAGCCGCCCCGGCGCCGAAGCACGCCGACATCAACGGCAACCCGAAGGGCCTGGACGGCCCCCACGGCAAGGGCGGGCCGGACGCTCCCCCGCCGAAGACCGACCCGCCGCCCACGCCGAAGGGCGGCGACGGGAACACGACCCCGTCGGGCGCCAAGGGCGACTCGACCACGCCGTCCGGTGACCACACCCCGCCCCCGCCGAAGAGCGACCCGCCGCCCGCGTCGAAGGGCCCCGACGACACGCCCAAGAGCCCGGACCCCACGCCGCCCCCGGCGTCGAAGGGCCCGGACACCACGCCGTCGAG
This sequence comes from Amycolatopsis sp. NPDC003865, assembly GCF_053605345.1. NCBI lineage: Bacteria > Bacillati > Actinomycetota > Actinomycetes > Pseudonocardiales > Pseudonocardiaceae > Amycolatopsis > Amycolatopsis sp. NPDC003865. The sequence continues at coordinate 440,989 of NZ_JBSGJA010000001.1, forward strand.
CACGCCGAAGGGCAACCCCAAGGGCGGCGACGGCGGGCGCATCAAGGACAACAACCCCAAGCCGGACGAACACACCACGCAGACCAAGGACAAGACCGACTGCGGCGACCCGATCGACGTCGCGACCGGGGCCGTGATGCTCGTGCAGGAGGACGTTTCGCTGCCCGGCGCCCTGCCGCTGGTGCTCGAGCGCACGCACCTGTCGTCCTACCGCGCCGGGCGGCTGTTCGGCCCGACGTGGGCCTCGACGCTGGACGAACGTCTCGAAGTGGAGCCGGACGGGCTGCACCTCGCGCTGGCCGACGGCACGCTGCTGCGCTTCCCGGTCCCGGTGGGCGTGGAGGCGGTCGTCCCGGACAGCGGGCCCTACCTGGCGCTGCGGCGGGTCCGGCACGGGTTCGTCGTCGGCGACCCGCAGTCCGACCGCATGCGCTACTTCGCGGGCCGTCCCGGCGACGCCACGCTGCCGCTGCGCGCGGTCGTGGACGGGACGAGGAACCGGATCGTCCTGCGCTACCGCGACGGCGTGCCGGTGGCGATCGAGCACTCCGGCGGCTACCGCGTCGAGATCGACAGCGCCGGCGGCCTGGTGACCGCCGTGCGCGCGGCGGGTTCCCCGGTCCCGCTGGCGGAGTACACCTACGACTCCGCGCGCCGGCTCGTGCGGGTCGTCGACGCGGTGGGCACGCCGCAGGAGTTCACCTACGACGCCGACGGCAGGCTCACGCGCTGGGAGGACGTCAACGGCCGCTGGTACCGCTACGGCTACGACAGCCAGGGCCGCTGCGTGCGCGCCCAGGGCACCGACGGCTACCTGGACACGGCGCTGGCCTTCGCGGAGGGGGAAACGACGGTCACCGACTCGCTCGGCAACGTCACCCGCTACCGGCTCGACGAGCGGCTGCGCGTGATCGGGCAGACCGACCCGCTCGGGAACACCACGAGCGCCGAGCGGGACCGCTTCGGGCGCGTGGTGGCCGAGACCGACGAACTCGGCAACGTCACGCGCTGGGACTACGACGAGGCCGGCAACCTCACCGCCGTCACGCGGCCCGACGGCGGGCGGATGGTCATCGGCTACGACGACCGGCACCGCCCGGTCGCGGTGACCGGGCCGGACGGGGCCGTGTGGCGCTACGAGTACGACTCCGCCGGCAGCCTCGCCCGCGCCGTCGACCCGGCCGGCGCCGCGACCTCCTACACCTACGACCCCTTCACCGGCACCCTCGATTCGGTGACCGACGCCCTCGGCGGGGTCACCCGGATCCAGGCCAACGCCGCCGGGCTCCCCCTGCTCGTCACCGCGCCGGACGGCGCCACGTGGCGCTACGGCTACGACGCGCTCGGCAACACCACGACCGAGACCGACCCGCTGGGCCACACCACGACCTTCGTCAGCGACGCCGCGGGCAAGCTCGTGCAGCGGCGCGACGCCGACGGCGCGGTCGAGCGGTTCGCCGCGACGGCCCACGGGAGCTTCGAGGAGCGGACGGACCCGCGCGGCGGCGTCACCCGCATCGAGTACGCCCACTTCGACCTGCCGGTCAGCGAGCGGGATCCCGACGGCGGCACGCTGAAGTACGGCTACGACACCGAACTGCGGCTCACCTCGGTCACCAACGAGCGCGGCCTGGTGTGGCGCTACGAGTACGACGCGGCGGGCCGGAAGATCGGGGAAACCGACTACAACGGCCGGGTCCTGCGCTACGGCTACGACGCCGCGGGCCGGCTCGTGTCGCGCACCAACGGCGCCGGGCAGACCATCGCCCTCGAACGCGACAGCGTGGGCCGGGTCGTGCGGCGCAGCAGCGCCGACGAGGTCGCCGTGTTCACCTACGACGAGGCCGACCGGATGGTGTCGGCGGCCAACGCGCACAGCGAAGTCCGGTTCACCTACGACGCGCTCGGCCGCGTGGTGGCGGAGTCGATCAACGGCCGGGTCGTGACCTACCGCTACGACGCCCTCGGGCGCCGCGTGAGCCGCCGGACGCCCTCGGGCGCGGAGTCGGTCGTCGGCTACGACGCCGCCGCCCGCCCGGTCGCCCTGACGACCGCCGGGCGCACCCTGCGGTTCGGTTACGACGCCGCGGGCCGGGAAACCGTGCGCGAACTGGTCACCCGGACCGGGCCGGTGGCGCAGCTGCGGCAGGACTGGACACCCACCGGGCAGCTGGCCGCGCAGACGGTGCTGCGCGGCCCGGACACGCTGCAGCGGCGCGAGTACGGCTACCTGCCCGACGGCTACCTCGCTCGCGTGACCGACCTGATCTCCGGGCAGCGCACCCTCGACGTCGACCCGCGCGGCCGGGTCCGCGCCGTGCGCGGTCCGCACTGGCAAGAGGACTACGAGTACGACGCGAGCGGCGCCGTCACCGGGGCGGGCTGGTCCGGCGGGACGCAGTCCGGCGGGCCCCGGTCCTACACCGGCACCCTGCTCACCTCGGCCGGTCCGACGCGCTACAGCCACGACGGCGAAGGCCGGGTCGTCGCCCGCGAACGCCACGGGCAGCGGTGGACCTACGAGTGGAGCGCGGAAAACCGGCTGACCGGCGTGCGCACCCCCGACGGCACGGTGTGGCGGTACCGGTACGACCCGTTCGGCCGCCGGATCGCCAAGCAGCGCCTCGACGGCAGCGGCGCCGTCGCCGAGCAGGTCGAGTTCGCCTGGGACGGCCAGGTCCCGGCCGAACAGGTCCACAGTGGACCGGGCAGGCCGCCGGTGGCGACGGTGTGGGAGTACGCACCCGGCTCGCCGCTCCCGCTCACCCAGACCGAGCGCGTCCTCGGCGCCGGCGGGGACCGGTTCCACGCCATCGTGCCCGACCTCGTCGGCGCGCCCGCGGAACTGGTCGACGACACCGGCGCGCTGGCCGGTCACCTGCACACGGCGCTGTGGGGCCCGGCCGTCTCGGCCGGGGGCACGGCGCGTACCCCGCTGCGGTTCCCCGGCCAGTACCACGACCCGGAGACCGGGCTGCACTACAACCGCCACCGCTACTACGACCCCGAGACCGGCCGGTTCCTCTCGCACGACCCGCTGGGCCTGACCCCGGCGCCGGACTCGATGTCCTATGTGGACAACCCGACCGCCATGACGGACCCGCTCGGGCTGGGCCCGCAGCGGACCACGCCGTGCGCGGCGGCGGCCGCCCGGGCCCAGGCCCACCCCTACGCCCGCGGGAACGACGGGCCGTCGACGAGCAACCGCAAGTACCCGGAGAGCACCTACGGCGACCGCAACGCCGAGCGCAAGCGCCTCAACGAGAAGTACGACTACAAGATCGACGGGGACAAGACGCACCAGAACGAGCACGCCGCCGGGTACGACATCCTGAGCGACAACGGCGGCGCGAAGGGCTTGCGGAAGGACAAGGACAACAAGCCGCTGGAGAACAACGCTTACGCCTACTACGAGGACCACGCCAACCACCGCTTCCACCCCGGCACGGGCAAGGGCGGCGCGAACCACGAGTCCGGGTTCACCAAGGGCGACGTCCGGGACGCACCGAACACCTCGCCGGACGCGAACCTCAAGTACGACGACCGCCTCGGTTCGTACCGGAACGCGCAGCGCAACGCCATCGAGGCCAACGACCCGAGCACCGCGGTCCAGCTCAACCAGCTCGGCTACGGCCACCAGCAGGGTTTCGGCAAGGCGGGCGACCACACCTTTTCCGACCAGGTCTACCACGGCAACGACAAGAACCACGTCCACCACGAAGACCACCCGCTGTACGACAAGGACAAGGCGGACGCGGCGAAGGCGGAGCAGGACCGGCGGGACGCCGTCAAGAACGACCCGAACCACCCGGACCGCAAGGCCTGGGAGGACGAGCAGAAGCGGATGGCCATCGCGGACGACTCGTACCACAAGATGGTCGACGACATGCGCTCCAGCGGCGAGGGCATGCGGTACAACCCGCAGGCGGGCCAGGCGGTTCCGACCGGCGGGCACACCGCGGACCACGGCACGGTGACCACGAAGCCGATCGACAAGTGGGACGCGGCCGAGATGCACGGCGCCCGCGACGCGGCGCGCACGGGCGAATGGCCGGGTTATGGCGGCTTCTACAAGAACCCGACGGCCGAGGACTGGGCGAAGCTCGAGCGCGGCGAGCTCGACCCGCCGCAGCTCAAGAACATCACCGACGCCGACATCGCGGACTACTGGGCGAAGAAGAAGGATCCGGACGCGATGGACCTGAGCTGACGTCATTTCTTGCGGAGATCGGTACGAAAATTTCCGCAATCGGTTCGACTATTGCCAGTTCCTGTCCGGCCGCCTACAGTCCGGTCACGTACTCGAGCAGCGTGGCGAGAGGAACTGGCATGGCGATCTCGCGCAGGGTCTTCCTCGGTTCGGCCGCGGCCTTGGGCGCGCTTTCCGCCCTCGGCGCGCCGGGCGCCGCCGCGGCGAGCCCGCCGGGAGACGTCGTCGGCAAGATCACCGTCGGGTACCAGGGCTGGTTCGCCTGTGCCGGCGACGGCGCGCCGATCGGCGGCTGGTGGCACTGGAGCCAGGACTGGGGCCGGACGCCGTCGCCGGGCAACAACGTCATCAAGGCCTGGCCGGACCTGCGCGAGTACACCCGCACCTACCCGACCGCCTACGGCAACCTCGGAAACGGCCAAGCGGCCGGGCTCTTCTCGTCCTACGACCAGCAGACCGTCGACACGCACTTCCGGTGGATGCGGGAGAACGGCTGCGACACCGCCGCTCTGCAGCGCTTCAACCCCAACAGCAGCGAAGGCCCCACGCGCGACGCGATGGCCGCCAAGGTCCGCGCCGCCGCCGAGGCGCAGGGGCGGAAGTTCTACATCATGTACGACGCCACCGGCTGGGCGGCCATGCAGACGGAGATGAAAGCCGACTGGACCGCGAAGATGTCCGCGCACACCGCGTCGCCGGCCTACGCCCGCCAGAACGGCAAACCGGTCGTCTGTGTCTGGGGTTTCGGGTACAACGACGCCAACCACCCGTGGGACGCCGGTACCTGCCTCGACGTCGTGAACTGGTTCAAGGCCCAGGGCTGTTACGTCATCGGCGGCGTGCCGCGGGAATGGCGCACGAGCGACGGCGGGTCGCGGCCCGGCTTCGGCGACGTCTACCGCTCGTTCCACATGCTCTCGCCGTGGATGGTCGGCGCGATCGGCGACGCGGCGGGTGCGGACTGGGCGTATGCGAACCTGACCGTGCCCGACCAGGCCGACTGCGCCGCCCACGGCATCGACTACCAGCCGTGCGTCCTGCCCGGCGACGTCTCGGGGCGGCAGCGCGCCCACGGCGACTTCATGTGGCGCCAGTTCTACAACGTGGTACGCGCCGGCGTGGCCGGCATCTACATCTCGATGTTCGACGAATACGGCGAAGGCAACCAGATCGCGAAGACGGCGGAGAACGCCTCGATGACCCCGGTGGGCTCCGGCCTGCTCGCCCTCGACGAGGACGGGACGGCCTGTTCGGCGGACTACTACCTGCGGCTGACCGCCGACGGTGGCCGGATGCTCAAGGGCGAGCTCCCGCTGACGGCGGTCCGCCCGACCCGGCCCACGCTCACCACCGGCGGCTCGGTGGATCTGGCCCGCGGCCGCGCCACGAGCGAAAGCAGCCACACGCAGAACTACGGCGGGGGCAACGCGGTCGACGGAAACCCGGACACCTACTGGGAAAGCGCGAACAACGCGTTCCCCCAGTGGCTCCAGGTCGATCTCGGCGCGGCGACCGCGGTGACGCGGATCGTGCTGGCGGTCCCGCCCGCGAGCGCGTGGGGCACCCGCACCCAGACGCTCACCGTGTCCGGTTCGGCCGACGGCGGCACGTTCGACACGCTCGTCCCGGCGACGGGGTACGTGTTCGACCCGGCGCGGGGCAACAGCGTCACGATCGCGCTTCCCGGTGGTGCGCGGCGGTTCCTGCGCGTGACCTGCACCGGCAACACCGGGTGGCCGGCCGGCCAGCTCGCCCGGTTCGAGGTCTACGGCTGAGCGGCGGTCACCCCGCGGTCACCGCGCCGAGGACGAAGTCGACCAGCTCGCCGGCGTAGCCGGTCAGCCCGGCCGCGACCTGGGGCCGCAGGTGGGCCGGGGTCGCCAGCGCGTGGTTGAGGCAGCCGCCGACGATCGCGTCCAGCAGGAGTGTCACGCTCGTTCCGCCGTGCAGCTCACCCCGGGCGATGCCGCGGCGGACGATCGCGCGCGCCGCCAGCACCTGGGCCTGGCGCAGGCGGGCCACCCGCTCCGCCACGCCCGGGATCCGGTCCGCCTCCAGCAGCAGCCTCGTCGTCGCGCGGCCCGACTCGCCGAAGAACGCCGTCAGCATCTGCTCGGCGAGGCGGACCAGGTCTTCGCGCACCGAGCCGGTGTCGATGTCGGCGACCGGCGTGACCCGCGCTTCCAGGCAGCAGGCCAGCAGTTCCGTCTTGTTCGGCCAGCGCAGGTAGATCGAGGCCTTGCCCACCCCGGCGCGCCGGGCCACGGAGTCGACCGTGAACCGGCCCCAGCCGTCCTCGCCGAAGACCTCCGCGGCCGCGCTCAGCACCCGCCGGTCGACCTCGGGGTCGCGGGGCCGCCCGGCTTCGCCCGCCATGCGCCTCACCTCGCCCCGTGCTCGGGGTCGTTGCCGAACGGAATCCGCCCACTATAGAGTCGGACCATTACTGGACGCACCTTGTTCAGTATCTCGCGGAAGGTGCACACATGCCGGGAATCGAAGTGCTCGGCACCGAGCAGCAGGCGGCGTGGCGGGCGCGGCGGCGGCCGCCGGTCGAGAAGCTGCCGGGCGGGCTGTGGTCGGTGCCGGTGCCGATCCCGGACAACCCGCTGCGCTACACGCTTTCCTACCTCGTCCCCGCCGACGAAGGACTGGTGGTCGTCGACCCCGGCTGGGACACCGACGAAGGCTGGACGGCCCTGCTCGAGGGGCTCGCCACCGCGGGCGCGTCGACCGCCGACGTGGCCGGGATCGTCACCACGCACGTCCACCCCGACCACCACGGGCTGTCCGCCCGGCTGCGCGCGGCGTCCGGCGCGTGGATCGGCATGCACCCGGCCGAACGCGACACGCTCCCCCAGCGCCGCCGCGACGAGCACGGCGACACCCGCACCGAGATCACGACGTGGCTGCGGGGCTGCGGCGCCCCGGAAGCGGAGATCGCCGACCTCCTCGACGCGCTCGGGGCCGCTCCGCGGCCGGCCGCGGAGCTGCCCGACCCGGACGTCCTGCTGGAGGACGGCGACCTCGTCCCGGTGCGCGGCCGCCGGTTGCGGGCCGTGTGGACGCCCGGGCACACCCCCGGTCACCTCTGCCTGCAGGAGCCGGACGCGCAGCTGCTGCTCACCGGCGACCACGTGCTGCCCCGGATCACCCCGGCGATCGGCTCGTGGCCGGGCGCCGAAGAGCCGCCCCTCGGCCAGTTCCTCGGCTCGCTGGAGCGGACGGCGACGTATGACGACCACGACGCGCTGCCCGCGCACGAGTACCGCTTCCGCGGGCTCGCCCGGCGCGGCGAACTGCTGCGCGAGCACCACGACCGGCGGTGCGCGGAGATCGTCGCGGTCGTCACCGAGCTCGGGTGGCCGACGCCGTGGGAGATCGCGACGCGGCTGACGTGGTCACGGCCGTGGCCGGAGATCGGCTTCATGCGGTTGTCGGCGGTGGCCGAGACGGTCGCCCACATCGAGTACCTGGCCGGCCGGGGGCGCCTGACCTGGCCCGGCTACGGCCCGACCCCCGCGCGCGTCACCACGAGCACCTGAACCGGACAGCCGGTCACCGGTCCAAGGCGCTCATGAGCAGCGCGGCGACGGCCGCCCGGTGCTCGGGGCTGTCCTGCCAGCGCAGGTGGCGCCCGGCTTCGACGACCACGCCGAAGCCGGCGTGCACCAACACCCTTGCCTGACGCGCGTCGAGGTCCGGCCGGGCCCGGCGCAGGTGTTCCTCCCACACGGCGATGTGCTCGCGCTGCGCGGCGATCAGCGGACGGCGCAGCCCGGCGGGCAAGCCGACGACTTCGGCGTTGGCCACGCTGTTGAGCGCGCTGTGTTCGAAGCTGTAGGCCACATACGTGGCGGTGAGGGCGGTCAGGGCGGCCACGCCGGTCACCCCGCGCAGGTTGTGCTCGACCGCTTGGGCCAGCAGGTCCGCGGCCTGCAGGCACGCCGCCGCCAGGATGTCCGCCTTGCCGGGGAAGTACCGGTAGAGCCCGGACGGCACCAGCCCCACGGCGTCGGCGATCATGCCGTTGGTGACGGCGGTGAACCCGTCGCGTTCGAACAGCGGGATCGCGGCCGCGAGGATCTCCGAGCGCCGCGTGCGCGGCACCGGCCGGGCGGGCAGTTCGACGAGGCCCGCGTCCGCGGCCGCCGTCGGATCGGTCGCGACCACGCGCAGCGCGGACGCCTGCAGCAGGTCTTCGACGCGGCGCCGGCCGATCGAGTTGTGGTGCATCGTGATCGACCCGATCACGCCCAGCGCCGCGACGGCACGCAGGTGCCCGCCGGGCAGCGGGTGTTCGCGCTGCGCCACGTCCGCCACCCGGCCGACGACGCGCGCGAACTTGCCCTTCAGGACCCGGCGGTCGTCGCGGTCGAGGTACCGGGCCTCCCACCGGTACACGCCACCGGCCGCCCGGTGGGCGACGGTGACCCGGGTGACGGCGGCGAGCACGTCCGCCAGTGCCGCGTCCGGCGGCACCTCGTCGAGCGCCGCGACGAGGCGATCGGCCATGATGTTCGCGCACTCGGCGAACAGCGCGTACTTGTTCGGGAAGTGCCGGTACAGCGCGGCCGCGGTGATCCCGACCCCGGCCGCGATCTCCTCCATGGACGCCGCGTGATAGCCGCGCTCGCTGAAAACCGTGGCCGCCGCTTCGACGATGAGCTGCTTGCGGTTGCGCGGCCGGACGGCCGCCGCCGGCTCCGCGGTCACCGCGGCCGCCGGGCGGGGTCGAGCGCGAACGGGGCCATGCCCGCCAGTCAACCACGACGGGCCCCGCACGACCCCCGCTCACTCTTGCCGACCGGAGACACCGCTCGCTATGTTAATGGAGAATCTCTCCTCGGATGCGGGCTCGACAGGGCATATACCTACCAAGGAAGCTAGGTAAGTCAATGAGCAATCTCAGCAGGAGGAACGTCCTTTCGCTCGGCGTCGCGCTGGGTTTGGCGAGCGCGACCGGCGTCGTCCCGGCCTGGGCGTCGGCGGGCACCACCACCGACCCGTGGTGGGTCTGGGACGACGAAGCCGACCGCCTGATGGCGGGCGTCCTCGACACCGGCGGGGTGCCCGCGGTCAACACCGCGCTGCGGCCGTGGGTGAACAACAGCGACCCGTTGCCCACCGGGCTGCCCACCGACCTCGCCGGCTACCTCCAGCGGGTCAACCGGCTGCCGTCGTGGGCCGACCCCGTGAAGCTGCGCCGCGCCGCGGACTTCAACCGGCGCAAGGACACCTACCTGTTCCTGCTCTACGGCCTCGGCAGCGGCATCATGAGCACGGTCATCCCGCGGGAGGCCAAGTCGGTCTACTGGTCCGCCGGCGGGGCGAACATGCAGGACCGCGCGGCCAAGACGTTCACCTTCGGCTACGACCTGAGCGACTTGAACGCGTTCCAGCCGAGCGGCCAGTTCGTCGTCACGGCCACCAAGACGCGCCTGGTGCACGCCGCCGTGCGCCACCTGCTGCCGCAGTCACCGCACTGGCGCGCGGTCGCCGACGAGCAGATCCCGATCAGCAACGGCGACATCCTGGTGACCTTCCACAGTCTCGGCACCTACGTGCACCGGAAGCTGCTCGAATGGCGCGTCCCGATGTCGGCCGCGGACGAGGAGGCCTTCCTGCACCAGTGGCAGGTCGCCATCCACCTGCTCGGCGTGCGGGACGAGTTCATCCCCAAGACGTGGGCCGAGGCGGACGCGCAGTCGGCGCGGGTGCTGACCCCGCTGCTCTCCCCCACGACCGAGGGCAGGGAGCTGGCCGAGGACCTGCTCGGGCTGACCGCGCAGATCGATCTCGGGGTCACGCGCGGGTTCCTCGACGAGTTCGTGCGGTACGTGCTCAGCGACGCGGTCGGCGACTGGCTCGGCCTGCCCCGCGACTACGCGGCGGCCGCGCTGGTCCGTACCGGGTGGCCGGCCTACATCGCGTTCCGCGAGGGGCTGCTGCCGATCGCGCCGGCCGGGTTCTTCCTGTTCGACCAGTTCCTCCGCGCGATCGCGATGCTGTTCCTGAACAAGGTTTCCTCGCCGACGACCACGCCGATCACGATCCCCACCGGCAACCGGCCCGGCGCCTGACGCCGGCGCTCCCGGCAGCGTCACGCCCGGGACCGGCCGGCGGCGCGGCGCGGGATCCACCGCCACATCGCCCCCGCCGCCAGGAAACCCACCAGACCACTGGCCGCGATCCCGGCGCCGAGACCCGCCACCGCCGTCACCGCGGACAGGATCAACGGGCCCACCCCGGTACCGATGTCCGCGAGCTCGTTCCAGATCCCGAGGTGGGTCGGCCGGCCCACCGACGGCGACACGTCGGCGCCGAGCGTCATCACGATGCCCGAGCCGATGCCGTTGCCGAAACCCATCACCACGGCCGCGGCCGTCAGCAGGACCGCGCCGTGGGTCAGCGGCATGAGGAGGAAGGCCGTGCCGAGCACGAGGGTCGAGGGCACGGCCACCCACCGCCTGCCGTGGCGGTCCATGACCTTGCCCGCCGGGTAGAACGTCAGCGCGTCGATGGCGCCGGCGACGCCGTAGATGATCGAACTGGTCGTCGGTGACAGCCCGATGTGCGCCGCCCACAGGGGAACGACCGTCTGGCGGGTCTGCCGGATCGCCGACAACAGCAGTACTCCGACGCCGAGGGTCGCGTACACCCGCCACTGCCGGCCCAGCATCTTCCGCGTCGTGACCGCCGACGCGGCGGCCCGGTCGTCGGCGGTGACCTCGAGGTCGGGCACCCGCAGCACCAGCGCGGCCGCGGCGGCGATCGCGGCCAGGCTCACGTAGTACGCGCCGGGCAGCCCGGCGAACCGCATCGCCGCGGCTCCGGTGAACGGCCCGAGGAAGAGGCCGATCCGCATGCTGCCGCCCAGCGTCGACAGCGCGCGGGCGCGCAGGTGCGGCGGGACGATCTCGGTCAGGTAGGACTGGCGGGCGAGGCCGTAGACGGCGCTCGCGGCCCCGATCAGCACGACGCCGCCGCCGTAGAGCAGCAGCGACCACAGGCCGCGGCCGAGGTCGGCCAGGCAGGTCGAGACACCCGCGACCATGACGGCCGCGGCCACCAGCATCGTCCGGCGTTCGCCGACCCGCGTCGCGAGGACGCCCGCCGGGATGTTCGCGGCGAGCGACCCGACGCCGAGCATCGCGGCGATCAGCGCGGCCGTCGACGGGCTCGCGCCGCGATCGATCGCGCTGAGCACGATGACGGGCAGCACGGCTCCTTCGGACAGCCCGAAGAGGGCCGCCGGCCCGTACGCCGCCGCGGCGACCGAGCGCAGGCGGAACTCTTCGACCATCTCGAGCCCATCATGCGGCGCCGGCGCGGCCGCCGGCGCCGGGAGTGATCATTGTCGCGCTCCGGAACCGTGCACCGGCCAGGCATTCCGGACTTACCGGCGGGCGTTCCTGTCCGGCCTTGTCCCCACGCCGGGTGTTCCCTTTTGGGCTCTCTTGAGCGATAGTGGTCGAGCCTGTGTTTTACAACGTTGTAAATCCTTCGCGGGAGGCGTGATGCGGCGGTCCTGGAGACGTACCGGAGCCTGGCTGGCCACGGCCGTCCTCGTCGCCCAGCTCGGTTTCGCCGACGTCGCGAACGCGACCGGGAACACCCCCGCACCGGGTGGCGGGACACACTTCCTCGACCACACCGCCGCGCTCGCCGGCTACGCCGATCCCGCGTGGTACGAGGCGAACATCCCGTTCGTCGACCTGCCGGACGCCACGATGCAGAGCGTCTACTACTACCGGTGGCGGGCCTGGAAGGAGCACCTGCGCTACACCGACCCCGCCGACGGCTGGATCTCGACGGAGTTCCTCGACTGCTGCGGCTACGCCGCGCCCTACCAGGCGATCAACGCCGCCGCCGGGCACCAGCTGACCGAGGGGCGCTGGCTGCGCGACCCCGGCTACGCCCAGGACTACCTCAGGTTCTGGCTCACCGGGCCCGGCGCCGGCCCCAAGCCGGCCACCGACGACGTCAACGCCGACACGACCGACTGGGCGCACGAGTACAGCGTCTGGCTGGCCACGTCCGCCTACGGGCAGGCCCAGGTGACCGGCGACTTCGCACCGCTGCGCGACCTGCTGCCCGCCCTGGTGCGCCAGTACCGCGGCTGGGACAAGCAGTTCAACGCCGACCTGGGCCTCTACTGGTCGGTGCCGGTCTGGGACGCCATGGAGTTCTCCGCCTCCTCCTACGAGTCGCCCGAGCCCTACCACGGCGGTGCCGGGTACCGCCCGACGCTGAACTCCTACCAGTACAGCGACGCCGTCGCGATCAGCCGCATCGCGGACTCCGCGGGCGACCACCGGCTCGCCGCCGAGTACGCCGAGCGCGCCGCCGGGCTGAAGGCCGCGCTGCGGAAGTGGCTGTGGGACCCGTCGCGCGGCTTCTACTACGCGATGCCGCGCGACGGCAACCCGGACCACCGGCTGTCGGGCAGCCGCGAGCAGATCGGGTTCGTGCCCTGGATGTTCGGCGCGGCCCAGCCGGCCGACAGCGCGGCGTGGTCCCAGCTGCTCGACCCGAACGGCTTCGCGAGCGCCTACGGCCCGACCACGGCGGAGCGCCGCAGCCCGTTCTTCATGAAGGACGCCGGCAACTGCTGCCGCTGGGACGGGCCGAGCTGGCCCTTCGCGACTTCGCAGACCTTGACGGGCATGGCGAACCTCCTCGACGACTACCCGGCCCAGTCCGTGGCGTCCAAAGAGGACTATGCGACGGCACTGGCGACCTACGCCCGCACCCAGACCAAGAACGGCAGGCCCTACGTCGCCGAAGCCCACGACCCCGACCGGGATTCCTGGATCTACGACGGGACGAACCACAGCGAGGACTACAACCACTCGACCTACACCGACCTCGTCCTTTCCGGACTGCTCGGCCTCCGCCCGCAGCCGGGGACCACGCTGGACGTCCGGCCGCTCACACCGTCCACATGGGACCACTTCGCCGTCGAAAACGCGCCGTACCACGGGCACGACGTGACCGTGCTGTGGGACCGCGACGGCCGGCACTACGGTCAGGGCGCGGGGATGCGGCTGTACGTCGACGGGCGGCTCGTCCAGCGCTCGGCGACGCTGCGGAACACCACCATCGACGTCGGCGCCACGGTGCTCCCCCGGTCCGACGACCTGGTGAACGACGCCGCCAACCCGCTGCGCACCGGCTACCCCCGGCCGATCACGTCCTACACCTGGACCTACGACAACGCGTGGAACGCCCTCGACGGCAAGGTCTGGTACGACGAGGTGCCCGAGAACACGCGCTGGACCAACTACTCGTCGCCGAACGCCAGTGACTTCTACGGCGTCGATTTCGGTGCTCCCACAACGGTTTCCGACATCCGCTGGCACGGCTACGACGACGGCGGCGGGGTCCGGCCGGCCGCCGCGTACCGCTTGGAGTACTGGACGGGCTCGGCCTGGCAGGAGGTTCCCGGCCAGGTCCGCGCACCGGCCGCGCCGGTGGGCAACGGCGTCAACCGGATCACCTTCCCGGCGCTGACGACGAGCAAGGTCCGGCTCGTGTTCACCAACCCGCCGGGCGCGTTCGTCGGGGTCACCGAACTGCAGTCCTGGACGCCGTCGAGCCCCGACGCCCGGATCACCGTCGGGCCGGCCGGCGGGGTCGTCACGGTCAAGGGGAGCACACCGGTGACCGTGACGGTGCGGAACACGACGCGGAGCCCGCTGGTCGCCGCGCGCGTGGCGGTCGCCGTGCCGGCCGGCTGGTCGGCCGTCCCCGCCGGGCAGTCCACCGCCACCATCCCGCCCGGCGGGTCCCGGACGTGGACCTACGCGCTGAGCGCCCCGGCGGACGCCGAGCCGGGCAGCGCGGCGACGCTGACGGCGACCGCGTCCTACCGGGGTCCCGGCGGCGCCGCGTCCACGCACCAGCGGCAGAACCTCCAGGTCGCCCACGCCGCGGGTCAGCACGACCCGGTCGGCGCGTGGACGTTCGACGAGGGCACCGGCACGACGGCCCACGACACCGCCGGCTCCCACGACGCCACCCTGACCGGCTCCTGGGTCCCCGGCGTGACCGGCACGGCGGCGCAGTTCGACGGCTCGGGTCAGTCCGCGCAGACGAGCGGGCCGGTGGTGGACACGACGGGCCACTACTCGGTCGGCGCGTGGGTCCGGCTGGACCGCACGGGTTCGTGGGCGACGGCGGTCAGCCAGGACGGCGACCCGAGCAGCGGGTTCTACCTGCAGTATTCGGCCGCCGACAACCGGTGGGCGTTCTCGACCGGCTCGGGACGGGCGTTGTCGGACGCGGTCCCGGAGACCGGGCGGTGGTACCACCTGGTGGGCGTGCACGACGCCGACGCGGGAACGTACGTGCTGTATGTCGACGGCGTGGCGCAGGCCAGGACGTGGACCCAGCCCGCCGGGGACGCGGCGCCCGGCCCGCTCGCGATCGGGCGCGCGGTTTCCGGTGGCCGGCACAGCGATTTCTGGCCGGGCAGTGTGGACGACGTCGTGGTGTGGAACCGGGCGCTCACCGCGGCCGAGGTCGCAGGGCGGTAAGGGGCCCGCTGCGGCGTTCTGTGCTGGTGGGCGACGCGCGCACGCAGTCAGGCGCGCTTCCGGTAGGCGCATCCGGCGCTCGGCCCGGCCACGGCGGGCGCCGGGTCGCCGCGCCGCGCTCGCCGTGTCCACAGTGGACTGCCCCGGCCCGGAACCCCGCCGCCCCCGGCGCCCCGTCCGGCCGGGAACCCGCGGCAGGGACTTCCGGGCAAACTTCCGTCACCCCTCGTCATCACCCGATGGTGTGGTGTTAACTGTCCGGACAGACAGAGAGCGTTTCCCCGACCTCGGCTGCGACGGCACGACGCTGTACCCGTTCGCCCGCCCCGCCAGGAAAGGCCGTCCTCGATGCGAGTGTCCGCCCCGCTGTCGTCCGGCCAGCAGCGCCTTTGGACCGTTTCCCAGCTGGACGGGGCCGGACCGGCCTACAACGAGACCATGGCCTTCGCGCTGCGGGGCCCTCTGGACCGCGAAGCCCTCCAACGGGCCTTCGACGACCTCGCCGACCGGCACGAAGCCCTGCGCACGCGGATCGTCGTCGAGGACGGCGGGCCCGTGCAAATCGTCGAACCCGCCGGTCACGGCTTTCCCTGCCCGGTCACCGATGTCGGCGGCCGGGCGGACGAGGCGGACGGACTGCGGCGCGGCGATGCCTTCGAGCCGTTCGACCTCACGCGCGCGCCGCTCGCCCGCGCGCGGCTGGTGGCTGGGGCGCCGCCCCCCGACTGCCACGCCACCGACGAGGACCGACAGTTCCACGTCCTGCTGATCACCGTCCACCACGTCGTCTTCGACGGCTGGTCCCGGACGCTGCTCCTGCGCGAACTCGGCCTCCTCTACGCCGCTCGGCTGAGCGGCACCGCACCGGACCTGCCGCCCGCGCGGCCCTACCGCGACCACTCGGAAGAGCAACGGGACTGGCTGGCCGGCGACGGCCCGAAAGGGCACGAGGCGTACTGGCGCGAACAGCTCGACGGCGTGGCGCCGGTGCTGGACCTCCCCACCGACCGGCCGCGCCCGGCCCGGCAGGACCACCGCGGCGCGCGTGTGCCGGTCTCCCTCAGGCCCGGTCTCACCACCCGGCTGAAGACCGTGGCGCGCGAACACGGCGTCACGCTCTACTCCACCATCCTGACCTGCTGGTTCATCCTCCTGCACCGCCTTTCCGCGCAAACTGACATCGTTGTCGGCGTCCCGACCGCCAACCGCGGGGCCGGCGGCGAGTACCCCGACACGATCGGGTTCTTCGTCAACACCCTCGCCGTGCGCGCCGAGCTGACCGGGTCGCCCACCGGTGCCGGGCTGCTCAAGCAGGTCCGCGCGGCCCTGCGGGGCGCCATCGACCACGTCGGGCTGCCGTTCGAACGGGTCGTCGAGCTGGTGAACCCGCCGCGCAGCCCGGCGCACACCCCGCTGTTCCAGACGATGTTCGCGTGGGTGCCGACCCTGCACGACGTCCTCGACCTGCCCGGCGTCTCCGTCGAATCCCTCGACGTCGAGCACGCGCCGGCCAAGTTCGACCTCGCCCTCGGCCTCGCCGCCGAGGACGGTGGCGTCGCCGGGCACCTCGACTACGCCGTGGCCCTCTTCGACCACGCCACCGCCGAGCGGTACGCCCGCTACCTCGTCCGGCTGCTGGACCAGCTGGCGACGCGCCCCGAGGCCGATCTCGCGAGCTACGAACTGCTCGACGACGCCGAACGCCGGGAAATCCTCACGGCCTGGAGCACCGGCCCGCAAGCGCACCCCCGCCCGGGCGGCCTGGTCGACCGGTTCACCACCCACGCCGACACCACGCCGGACGCCCCGGCGCTCGTCTGTGCCGGCCACACCCTCACCTACGGCGAGCTGGACCGCCGCAGCACCCGGCTCGCGAACGCCCTGCGCGCCCGCGGAGCCGGGCGGGGCGAGGTCGTGGCCATCCTCAGTGGACGGTCGGCCGAGCTGGTGGTCGCCGTCCTCGGGGTGCTGAAGACCGGCGCCGCCTACCTCCCGCTCGACCCGGCCCAGCCCGCCGCCCGGCGCGCCGCGATGGTCGAGGACGCCCGCCCGGTGCTGGTCCTCGCGGACGACGTCGCCGCCCTCGAAACCGAAGGCGACGAGACCCGGCGGCCGGCGACGACCGACCGCGGCGAAACGGCCTACGTCATCTACACCTCGGGCTCGACCGGGCGCCCGAAGGGGGTCGCCGTCACCCACCACAGCGTCCTCGCCCTGTTCGACCAGTGGCTCGACCGCTTCGGCGCGACGCCCGGCGAGGCGACGTCGGCGTGGTCGAGCATCGGCTTCGACGCCTCGGTGCACGAACTGCTGCTCCCCCTCACCACCGGCGCGGTGCTGCACGTCGTGCCCGAAGCCGTCCGGCCCGACCCGGCGGCGCTGCTGGCGTGGCTCCGGGACCACCGGGTGGTCCAGGCGTTCCTGCCGCCCGCCTACGTCCGGTGGGTCGACGAAGACCCCACGCGCCTGCACGGGCTCGCGTTGCGGCAGCTGCTGACCGGCGTCGAACCGCTGCCGGAGTCCGCGCTCGCCCGGTTCGAGGCCGCCCTCCCGGGCCTGCGGATCTGCTTCGGCTACGGACCGACCGAAGCCACGCTCTACGCCACCGCGCACTTCGACCCGCAGCCCCGCGACCGCCCGGCGCCGATCGGGCGGCCGCTGCCCGGCTCGCGGCTGTACCTCCTGGACGAGCGGCTGCGGCCGGTGCCACCCGGCGTCGTGGGCGAGGTCTTCCTGGCCGGCGCCTGCCTGGCCCGCGGGTACCTGCACCGGCCGGCGCTGACCGCCGAGCGGTTCGTGCCGGACCCGTTCGTGCCCGGCGAGCGGATGTACCGGACCGGCGATCTGGCGCGGTGGCTCTCGGACGGGGAAGCCGAGTACGCCGGCCGTCGCGACGACCAGATCAAGCTGCGCGGGTTCCGCATCGAGCCCGGCGAGGTGACGGCCGCGCTGCTGGCCGTGCCCGGGGTCCGCGAGGCCGCCGTGCTGGTGGACCGCGAAGGCGAGCCGCGGCTCGTCGCCGGGGTCGCGGGCGGCGGTGGCCGGACCCCGCACGAGTGGCGGACCGCGCTGGCCGGCCGGCTGCCGGACTACATGATCCCGTCGGTGTTCGCCGAGTTCGACCGGCTGCCCTTGAGCCGCAGCGGCAAGCTCGACCGCGACGCCGTGCTGACGCGCGCCCGCACGAGCGCGCCCGCCGCGGTCAACACCGCCGCCCCGCGCGACCACGTCGAGCTGGCACTGCTGCGGATCTGGCGAGACCTGCTGCTGCACCCCTCGATCGGTGTCTCGGACGGCTTCTTCGACGTCGGCGGCACGTCGATCTCCGCGATCAAGCTGGCCCATGCCATCGGCGCGGAGTTCGGCCGCGAGCTGCCGATCCGGGACGTCATCCTGCACCCGACCATCGAGGCGCAGGCCGCCCTGCTGCGCGCGGACCGGCCGGCGGAGACCGGCAGCCTGGTCGAGTTCCGCCGCGGCGACGGCCGGGCCCGCGTCGTCTGCGTGCACCCGGCGGGCGGCACGGCGTTCTGCTACCTGCCGCTCAGCGGACTGCTCCCCGGGGACGCCGGCGTGCTCGGCATCCAGTCCCCCGGGCTCAACCCCGGCGAAGAGCCGCTGCCGAGCGTCGAGGCGATGGCCGAGGAGTACCTGCGGCTCGTGGCCCCGCGGCCGGAGGAAACCTTGGTCCTTTGCGGACTTTCGTACGGCGGGCTGGTGGCCTACGAGATGGGCAGGCGGCTGGCCGCACACCACCCGCGCGTCAGCGTCGTCCTGCTGGACACGGCCGCGACCGACGACCCCGCCGCGAAAGCGGCGATCGAACCCGTTCCGGCGGCCGAGTTCCGGGAGAAACTGGTGCGCTTCAACGGGATGTACCCCGGGATCGAGGACGCGCAGATCGAGCGCTACCACCGCACGTACAACCACAACCGGCTGACCGCGCGCGAGCACGATCCCGGCGAGTCGGCGGCGCGGGTGGTGTTCGTCCAAGCCGTCGGCGAGGACCCGGTCCCCGGCGCGGTGGAGTTCTGGCGGCGCCGCGCCCGCGGCGGGTTCGAAGTGGTCCCCGCGGACTGCGGGCACTGGGACATGCTGGAAAGCGACGCGCTGCCGCTGGTCGCCAAGCTCGTCACCGCCGAGCTGGCGGCCCGATGACGTCGATCGCCCGCCGCGTCCACGACCGGGCCCTGCGGCACCCGGACGCCGTCGCCGTGTCCGACGGCCGCCGGCACCTGACCTACGCCGAGCTGAACGCGAAGGCCGCCGCCGTCGCGGACGAGCTGACCCGGCGGGGGGTGCGCCCGGGTGACGCGGTCGCCGTCGGCCTGCCGCGGTCCCTCGAGCTGGTCCAGGTCATGCTGGGCGTGCTGCGCCTCGGCGGTCAGGTCGTGCCGCTGGACCGGCAGAGCCCGCCCGCGCGCCGCGACGCCATCCTCGCCGACTCCGGCGCGGTCGCGGTGGTCGAGGACGAACTGCCCGGCTCGACGCCGGCCGAGATCGGGCTCCCCGCCGAGCCCGCGCCGGCGTCGTTCCTCTTCTCCACCTCCGGCACGACCGGGCGGCCCAAGGGCGTCGAAGTGCGCGACGCCGGGATCCTGCGGCTGGCCGAACCCGGCTGGCTCGACATCGGCGCGCGGTTCGCCTGCCTGGCCAACCCGGCGTTCGACGCGATCAGCTTCGAGGTGTGGGTGCCGCTGCTGACCGGCGGCACGTGCGTGGTCCTCGACGACGACACCGTCGGTGATCCGCGGGCGTTCGCCGACGCGCTGGTCCGGGAACGCATCGACACGATGTTCGTGACCGCGACGCTGTTCAACGCGGTCGCCGAGACCGTGCCGGGCAGCTTCTCGACCGTGCGCCGGGTCGTCATCGGCGGCGAGCAGCTCAACGCCCCGCTGATCCGGCGCTGGTACCGGGCCAACCCGGATTCGCCGACGCGGCTGCAGAACGGCTACGGCCCGACCGAGACGACGACGTTCGCGCTCAGCTACACGATCCCGCGCGGCTTCGACGGCGACGTCGTGCCGATCGGCCGTCCGTTGCCGGGCACCGGCGCGGTGGCGGTCACGCACGACCAGCGCGTGGCCGGCGAAGGCGAGGTCGCCGAGCTGTACCTCTCCGGCGCGGGCGTCGCCCTCGGCTACCGCGGCCTGCCCGCGGAGACCGGGCAGCGGTTCGTCCGGCTGCCGTGGCTCGACGAGGGCCGCGCGCGCTTCTACCGCACCGGCGACCTGGTCCGGGTGCTCCCGGGCGGCCGGTTCGCCTACGTCGGGCGCACCGACCGCCAGGTCAAGGTCCGCGGGTTCCGGATCGAGCCCGGTGAGCTGGAGCAGCGGCTGCTCGCGCATCCGCGGGTCCGGCAGGTCCACGTGGCCGTGCGCCGGGCGGCCACGGCCGAGCTGCTCGCCTTCGTCGTCGCCGGCGACTTGACCTTCGACGCCTTCGAAGCGCACCTGGGTGAGACCGTGCCGGCCTACATGCGGCCGCACCACGTGTTCCGCGTCGCCGAACTGCCCCGGAACGCGAACGGGAAGGTCGACGAAACCGCGCTCCTGGCCGGCGGGTACCGGGCGTGGCGGCCGGACACCGGCGGGGAGGCGACCGCGTGGGAACGCGAAGTCCTGGACGTCGTGTCGGAGACCCTCGACGTCCCGGACCTCCGTCCCGGCGACACGTGGCTGCGGTCCGGGGGCGACTCGCTCAAGGCGCTGCGGCTGCGGTTCGCCGTCCGCGAGCGCTGGGGCACCGACCTCGCCCCCTCGGTCGTCCAGCACGGCACCTTCGCCGATCTGGCCGCCGCGATCTCGGGCGCGGGGCGGGCGGCCTACCCGGAACCGGGTGCCCCGACCACCGCGACCACGGCGCCCGCCACGAGTGAACAGCAGCGGCTTTGGCTGGTGCAGCAGAGAAATCCCGCCTCCACCGCGTACCACGTGCCGCTGGCCTTCCGCGTCACCGGCGCACCGGACGTCGACGCGCTGCGCCGGGACGTGCGCATGCTGGTCGAGCGGCACCCGGCTTTGCGCACCGCGTTCGAAGCCACCTCCGACGGCCTGCGGCAGGTGACGAAGGCGCCGTACGACCCGTGGACCGAACCCGGCGAGGACTTCTTCACGGCGCCGTTCGACCTCGCCTCGGGCAGGCTGCTGCGCGCGGCCTGGCGACCCGGCGGCACGTTCGTGCTCTGCCTGCACCACATCGCGGTCGACGGCTGGTCGCTCAACGTCCTGTTCCGGGAACTGTCCGGCGCGCCACCGAGACCGGACGCGCACACGCCACTCGACTTCGCCGCCTGGCAGTCGCGCTGGTTCGCCTCCCCCGGCTACCGCACCCAGCTGACCGAGCGGTCCGACGACGCCGAGCCGCTCGGCGCGGCATCCTTGGCCGGGCGGCTGCACACGACCCGCATCGACCGCGAGCGCGTCGACGAGCAGGCAGGCGAACTGGGCCTGACGCGGTTCCAGCTGCTGCTCGGCGTGTTCGCCTGGACCCTCCACGCCGTGACCGGGCGGACCCGGCCGCGGATCGCCGCCCCGGTGGCGAACCGGCCGGTGCGGGAGTTCGAAGACAGCGTCGGGATGTTCGCCAACACCGTCCGGCTGCCCCTTTCCGTGGACCCCGGCGAAGACCTGGACAGCCAGCTGCGCCGGCTCGGCCGGGCGGCGGGTGCGGCGCTGGACGGCCAGGACGTCGCGTTCGCCGACCTCGACCCCGGTTACGCGGCCTTCGACTACCTGTTCGTCCTGGAGAACACCGACTTCGCCGCGCTGCGCCTGCCCGGCTGCTCGGTCAGTCCACAGTGGATCGAGGCGGCCGAGGCGAAGTGCGCGCTGACGCTTTCGGTCGTCGAACGGCCGGACGGCTTCGACTGCCTGTGGGAGTACGGGGAAGGCCACTTCACCGAAGCCGAGGCGACGGCACTCGGCGAGATCTTCGACCGCGCCCTGCACGGCGACGCCCGGATCCCGGACCACCGCGACCTCGGCCGCGGCGCCGTCACCGAGCCGGACTGGGAAACGGTGGCCGAAGGCTTCGCGCGGCAGGTCGCGCGGACGCCCGACGCCCCGGCGCTGACCGGCGACACGACGCTGACCTACGCCGAACTGGACGCGCACGCGGCCCGGCTCGCCGCCACCCTGCCCGGCGACGCGACCGACATCGCGCTGTACTTCCGGCCGTCGGCCGAGCACGTCGTCGCGCTGCTGGCGCTCGCGCGGCTGAACATCACCGCCGTCCCGCTGGATCCGGCGTACCCGCCGGACCTGCTGCGGGCGATGCTCGAGCGGGTGCGGCCGCGCTGCGTCCTGCTCGCCCCGGGCGAGGCGTTCGAGACCGACGTCGAGCGGCGGTTCGTGACGCTCACCGGCGGGCCCGTGCCCGCCGTCCCGGCCCGGCACGCCGGACGGCCGCTCTACACGCTGTTCACCTCGGGCTCGACCGGGGTGCCGAAGGGCGTGCGCGTCCCGGACCGCACCCTCGCCAACCTGCTGCAGTGGCAGGACGCGCCGCCCGCGGCGACCCAGCAGTTCTCGATGCTGTCGTTCGACGTGTCGTTCCAGGAGATCTTCACGACCCTCTGCGGCGGCGGCCGGCTGCACCTGATCCGCCCGGAGTGGCGCCACGACGTCCCGGCGCTGCTGGCCCAGCTGGACACCGCCGGGATCGAGCGGATCTTCCTGCCGTACGTGGCGTTGCAGCTGCTCGCCGAGCACGGCGTCCGGCTCGGGCGCTACCCGGCGCGGCTGCGGGACGTGATCACCGCCGGCGAGCAGCTGGTGTGCACGCCGGCGATCCGCCGGTGGTTCGCCGGGCTGCCCGGCGCGCGCCTGCACAACCACTACGGGCCGACCGAAACCCACGTCGTCAGCGCACTGACTCTCGACGGCGATCCGGCTTCGTGGCCGGAGCGGCCCGCCATCGGCCGTCCGGTGGCGAACGCCGTCCTGCGTGTCGCCGACGCGGCGGGCGCGGCGCTGCCACCGGGGCAGGTGGGCGAGCTGCTCATCGGCGGTCTCGCGGCGAACCGCTGCTACCTCGGCGAAGCGGCGCCGGAGAAGTTCGCCGAGCTGCCGGAGCTGTACTACCGCAGCGGCGACCTCGCGCACTTCGACCGCGCCGGGCTGCTGCACTTCGACGGCCGGGCCGACCGGCAGGTCAAGATCAGCGGCCACCGCCTCGAACTGGGACAGGTCGAAGCGGCGCTGCTGCGGCACCCCGACGTCGTCAACGTGGTCGTGACGCCCCAGGGTGACCGGCTGGCCGCGGTCCTGGAGTGCCGCCGGACGCCGTCCGCGGCGGAACTGGCGGAGTTCCTCGTGCCGCTGCTGCCGCCGCACGCGCGGGTCGAGCGCTTCCGGGTCGTGGCGGCGCTGCCGCGCACACCCAGCGGGAAACTCGACCGGGACGCCGCTCCCCTGGCGGCGGGCACCGACCTCCACCGGGCGGCGGGGACGCCGTCGAGCGAGCTGGCGGCGTTGTTCGAGGAGGTGACCGGCGCGCCGATCGGCCCGGACGAGACGTTCTTCGCCGCCGGCGCCACTTCGCTGTCGTTGATGCGCTTCCACCTGCGCTGCGCCGAAGCCGGGTACCGGTTCACCGCGGCCGACCTCTTCGAGCACGTCACCCTCCGGGACCTGACGCGGCACCTCGAGGGCGGCCCGGCACCGGCCGGCCCGGCCGCCCGGCCGGCGGCCGACGAGCCGGTGGCGGTCGTCGGCATGGCGGTGCGGCTGCCCGGCGCGCGGCACCTGGCGGCGTTCTGGGACCTGGTCGTGTCCGGCCGCCGGGGCATCGAAGAGTTCCCGGCGGCCGAGGGGCTGGTCGGCGCGCGCAGCATCCTGGACGACCCCCTGGCCTTCGACCCCGGGCACTTCGGCATCAGCCACCGCGACGCGGCGCTGATGGACCCGCAGCAGCGGCAGTTGCTGATGGCGTGCGTGGAGGCCCTTTCCCACGCCGGGATCACGTCGGGAGCCGGCGTCGGGCTGATCGCGGGCTGCGGCGAGAACACCTACTTCCGGCAGATGCTGCGCGAGGCCGACCCGGCCGCGCTGCCGGACGGCTTCCAGCTGGCCCTGCACCACGAGAAGGACTTCCTGGCGACGAAGGTGGCCTACCACCTCGACCTGACCGGTCCCGCGCTGACGACCCAGACGGCGTGCTCGAGTTCGCTCGTGGCCGTCCACCAGGCCGCGGCGATGCTGCGCGGCGGTGAAGCGGAGGTGATGCTGGCGGGCGGGGTGCTCGTCGACGTCACCCTGGCCGAGGGCTACCGGTACCGGCCGCAGCACATCTTCTCGCCGGACGGGCACTGCCGGCCGTTCAGCGACGACGCGGACGGCACGGTCGGGGCCAGCGGCGTGGGCGTGGTGGTGCTGAAACCGCTTTCGGCGGCGCGCCGGGACGGCGACCCGGTGTACTCGGTGATCACGGGCTCGGCGCTGACCAACGACGGCGCGGTGAAGCAGGGCTACAGCGCCCCGTCGCCGGCCGGGCAACGCGCGGCCGTCCGGGCCGCGCTCCGGCGCGCCGGGCGCTCCGGTGCCGACGTCGGGTACGTGGAGACGCACGGAACGGGCACCCGCCTCGGCGACCCGATCGAGGTGGCGGCCCTGCGCGAGGCGATGCCCGACGCGTCGGCGTGCGCGCTCTCGTCGGTGAAGAGCCAGCTCGGCCACCTCGGCGCGGCGGCGGGGGTGGTCGGCTTGATCCGCGCGACCCTGGCGGTCCACCACGGGGTGGTGCCGCCGACGGTGGGTTTCCGGGCGCCCAACCCGGCGCTGGACCTGGGTCCGTTCCGGGTGCCGGCCGTCGCCGAACCGTGGCCGGCGGGGCCGCGGGTCGCGGGGGTGAGCAGCTTCGGCATCGGCGGGACGAACGCGCACGTGGTACTGGAGTCGGTCCGGCCGGTGCCGCCCGCGCGCCCGGATCCGGTGCGGTGCTTGGTGCTTTCGGCTCGCAGCGCGGCGGCGTTGCGGCTCGAGGCGGCCCGGGTGGCGGAGTACCTGGCCGGACATCCATCGTCCTTTGTGGACGTACTGCGGCACCTGCAGTCGGGGCGCCGGGCGGAGCGCTGGCGCCTGGCGGCGGCGTGCGCGGACGCGGCCGAGGCGGTCGAGTGGTTGCGCACGGCCGAGCCGACGCAGGTCGCTCCGGACGTCTCCGGTCCCGAGCGTTCCCGGGAAAGCTCGGAACCGGCGGCCGCTTGGCTGGCCGGCGCCCCCGTCGACTGGGGCCCCTCCCCCGCTCCCGCGCCGTGGGACTTCCCGCCGCCCGCCTTCGACACGCGCGACTTCGACTTCCCGCGCAAAGCCGCCGTCACGCGGCTGCCCGAAGGCGAATGGCTGCACCAGCCCACCTGGGTCCGGCTCCGCCGGGCGAGCGCCCCGGCCGAAACCGGCCGCATCCTCGTCATCTCCGGGGAAGGACCGCTCACCGCGCCCGCCCTCGACGCCGTCTACCCGCGTGTCGTCCGGGTCCACGCGGCCGGCCACTTCGCCCACCCGGACCCGGACACCTTCGAAGCCGACCCCGCCGACACCGCGCACCTCCGCCGGATCCTCGACACCCTGCCGCACACCGGGATCGACTGGCTCCACACGCTCCCGCTCGGCATCACCGGCCCCGTCGGCGAACGGGCTCTGGACCGGGCGCACTGGGCCTGCCTCGACACCCCCGCCGCCCTCCTGCGGGCCGCCCACGACCGTCCACTCAGGACGTGGTGGGTCTCTTCCGGTGCCGCGCCCGCGAACACCGCCGTCACCCGGCCGGAAGCCGGGCTGCTCGCCGGGATCACCGCCGTCGGCCCGCAGGAAACCGGTGTGCGCGGCCACTGGGTCGACCTCGAAGACGCGCGCCTGGACCCCCTCGCCGACCTGCTCACCGGCCCCACCCCGCCGGAGCGGGTCGCGTTCCGCACCGGGTTCTGGTGGGCCCAGGACAGCGCACCCGTCGCCGCCCGCGAGCCCGGCACACCGACCGGCGGAACCTACCTCGTCCTCGGCGGGACCGGCGGCATCGGCACCGCCGTCGCCGAAGAACTGCTCACCCGCACCACCGGCCGCGTCGTCCTGCTGGCACGCGACCCCCACCTGCCCAAGCCCCTGGAACCGTGGGCCGACCGCGTCGACCTGCTCGCCGCCGACCTCACCACCGTCACCGTCGACGACATCGCCACGCCCGTAGCCGGGATCGTGCACGCGGCCGGCACCCCCACCGGCGGCCTGATCGCCACCCGCGGCGAGGGCACGCAGGCCGTCAAACTCGCCGGCGCTCTCCTCACCGAACGGCTCATCGAACGCGACCGGCCCGGCTTCGCCGTCTACTGCTCGTCGCTGTCCGCGCAGTTCGGCGGCACCGGGCAGCTGGACTACGCCGCCGCCAACGGGTTCCTCGACGCCCTCGCCCACCGCGACGGCCCGACCGCCCGGCTCTCGATCGCCTGGGACGTCTGGCGGGACAGCGGCATGGCCGTCACGGCCCTGGAAACCGACGCCCGGCACCAGGCGCACCTGGCTGTCGGCCTGAGCGACGACGAGGGACGGCGCACCTTCGCCCGCGCGCTGGGGTCGGGCCTGCCCCAGGTCCTGGTCGCGACGACCGGTCTCGGCTCCGCCCGGACGTTCCACGAACGCGAAGCGCGCCCCGAACCGGCGGCCGAAGCGGACCTCACCGAGGAAGTCCGCGCCCTCCTGGGCGTCGCCGAGCTCGACCCGGACGTGCCGCTCTACGACCTCGGCGCCGACTCCCTCACCCTGCTGGACGTCGTCGAGTCGGTGAAACGCCTCTACGGCGTCGACCTCGACCTCGCCTGGCTCGGCCCGGAGGTGACGATGTCGGCGTTGCTGGCGAAGCTCTCCGAAGAGGCCGGCACCGGTGAGGTCGAGGTGCAGGTTTGGCGAGAAGGGACGAGCCGGGAAGTCGTCTGCCTGGTGCACCCGGTCGGCGGGGACGTCCACGCCTACCGCCCGCTCGTCGAGGCCCTGCCGGCCGGGCTCGGTGTCTGTGTGATCGCCGACCCCGCGCTGAGCCGCCCCGAACCACCGGGGTGGTCCATCGCGGACCGCGCCCGCCGCTACCACGCCGCGCTGGAAAACCGCTTTCCCGGCCGGGAAAAGCAGCTGGCCGGGTGGTCGTTCGGCGCGTGGGTCGCGGCCGGCATGGCCGCCGAAGCGGAACGAGCCGGGCAGCCGGTGCGGGCGCTGCACCTGCTCGACCCGCCGCCACCCGGCGCGAGCGCGGCGGACTACAGCGACGCGCAACTGGAAACGGTCTTCGAGCGCGAGCTGGGCGCTTCCGGCGGCACCGCGGGCGAACACGCGCGGAAGCTCGCCCGCGCCACCCGGGCCAACCTGCGCAGCATGGCCGGGCACCGGCTGCCCCGCCTCACCTCGACGCCCAGTCACGTCTGGCTCGCCGCCGAACCCGAACCCGGCCTGCCGGTGGCCGACCGCGGCGGCTGGCGGCCCCTGCTGCCCGAACCGAGCCACTGGCACGAACTGCCCGCCACCCACTACGGCATCGTGCGCGCCCCGCACGTCACCGCGGTGGCCGCCGCCATCGGACTGTGAGACCCACCGAGGGAAGGAAACCATGGAGCAGTACGAACTCGACGCCGTCAAGCGGATCACGACGCGGCCCGCGCGCGAGTACCGGACCCTGGCCGTGCGGGGCCTGACCCCGGTCATCGGCGCCGAGGTCACCGGCCTCGACCTGACGCGGGAACTGACCGAGGAGCAGCTCACCGAGCTGAAGACGGCCTTCCTGGACCACCACGTGCTGGTGTTCCGCGACCAGGACATCACGCCGGACGACCACCAGCGCCTGGCCGCGCACTTCGGCGAGCTGCGCCCGGTGAACCCGCCGCCCGAGCAAGGGAATCCCTACATCCTCGAGGTCGCGACCGCCCCGGAGGCGGCGACCGTGTTCGGCAACGGCTGGCACGCCGACGGCACCGCCGACGAGGAGCCGTCGCTCGGTTCGATGCTGCACATCACCGAGGTGCCGGCGCCGGGCAGCGGCGGCGACACGCTCTTCGCGAACATGCACCTGGCCTACGACATGCTTTCGCCCACGCTGAAGGAGTTCCTGACCGGGCTCACCGCGATCCACGACGGCGCCCACGCGTTCCGCGGCCACAAGATCCCCGAGGGCTACGAACCCCCGGTCAGCGAGCACCCGGTCGTCGTGCGGCACCCGGAGACCGACCGGCCGCTGCTGTACGTCAACCCGGCCTACACCTCGCGCATCCCCCAGCTGTCGGCCGACGAGAGCCAGGCGGTGCTCGACCTGCTGTTCTCGGTCGTGCCGAACCGGCCGATGCTCGCGTGCCGCGTGCGCTGGGAACCGAACACGCTGGTGTTCTGGGACAACCGCTGCGTCCAGCACCACGCGACGTACGACTACTACCCGCACACCCGCTTCGGTCACCGCGTCGCCATCAACGGCGGCCCGCTCAAAGGCTGACAGGAGACCCATGTCGACCGAACCCGTGGTGGACGTCCGCGATCCGGCCGTCCTCGGCGACCCGATGGGCGGCTACGACCGCGTGCTCGCCGAAGCACCGGTGTGCTGGGCCCGGCTGCCGGACGGCGGGGAAGGCTGGCTGGTGACCGGCAGCGACGCCGTCCGCGCGGTGCTGTCGGATCCGGCCGTGCGCAACGATCCCACCGGCCTGCCGGGGCAGGGCGCGCAGACGCAGGAGGAGGCGTTCCTCGCGCTGGGCACGCCGCCGGAGCACCTGCCCTACCTGCGGGCGAGTCTGCTGAGCCTGGACGGCGCCGAACACGCGAGGCTGCGCCGGAGCATCAGCCACGCGTTCGGCGCGTCGCGGGTCGCCACGCTGCGCCCGCGCGTGCAGCAGATCGTCGACGAGCTGCTCGACGGCCTCGGCGACACGGCGAACCTGCTCGACGAGTACGCCTACCCGTTGGCCATGGCCGTGGTCTGCGAACTGGTCGGGGTGCCCGAGGCGGACTGGGCGGACTGGTGGCACTGGGGCAAGGTGCTGGTCGAGGGCGACCCGGCGCGGATCACCCCCACGCTGGGCGAGATGTTCGCCTACTGCCACGCCCTGGTCGACCGCCGCCGGGCCGAACCGCGCGAGGACCTGCTCAGCGAAGTCGTCGCCCAGGACGACCTGACCGACGTCGACGCGGTGGCCCTCGTCGTGTTCCTGGTGCTCGCCGGGCACGAGACGATGGCGCACATGCTGTCGAACGCGGCGCTCGCGCTGATGCGCGACCCCGCCCAGCGGGAGCTGCTGCGCACCGAGCCCGGGCTGTGGCCGGCCGCGGTGCGCGAGCTGGTCCGCACCGACGGCCCGGTCCAGCTGGCCCGGTTGCGTTACGCCGCAACCGATCTGGAAGTGGGCGGGGTGCGGATCGGCGCGGGCGACGCCGTGCAGGCGGTCCTCGGCGCGGCCAACCGCGACCCGGCCCGGTTCGCCCACCCGCACGCGGCCGACGTGCGCTGGCAAGCCGAGCACGGCGGCCGCGAGGGCAGCGTCGGGTTCGGCTGGGGGCCGCACTTCTGCCTCGGCGTGGCCTTGGCGAAGCTGGAGGCGGAGGTGGCGTTGCGCACCTTGTTCGACCGCTTCCCGGCGGTGGCGCCCGTGGGCGAGCCGGCGTGGGTGCCGCTGCCCCGGGGACGGCACCGGGTCGCGCTGGAGGTACGCCTGCGGTGAGCGACCCCGATGTTTCGATCATCCTGCCCTGCGCCGGCTTCGGGACGCGCTTCGGAGCGCCGTACGCCAAGGAACTGCACTGCCTGGCGCCCGGGGTGACCGTGCTGGACCGCAGCCTGGAGCCCGCGGTCGAGCTGGTGAAGAGCGGCCTCAGTGTGCGCGTGGTCGTCGTGTTCGCGCCGCACAAGCTCGACACGGTGAAGTACCTGGCCCGCTACGCCGGGACGTTCCAGCTGGTCTTCGTCTACCAGGACGACGTGGCCGCACCGGGACTCGACGGCGCGATCCGGTGCGCCCTGCCGATGACGCGGGGACCGGTGGCCCTCGTGCTCCCCGACATCGTCGTCAGCGACATCGGCAGCCTCCTCGCCGCCCTGCGGCGGCCGGGCTGGAACGTGGTGGCGGCGAGGGAAAGCGACCCCGTGGTGCTGCGGCAGATGGGCGCGCTCACCGTCTCCGGCGGGGACGACGTCGCGACCGTCGAGGCCGCGGCGGAGAAGCCCGTCGATCCCGCGGGGTTCAACGCGCTGTGGGGCACGGTGGTGGTCGCCGAGGACCAGGCCCACCGGTTGCCGGACGTGGCGAGGCGCGACGCGGCCAGCCCGCTGGCCGGGGCGCACGCGGTCATGGTGGAGCGGATCGTCAACTACAACACCACCGAGGGATGAGCATGCTCGACGACGTGATGGGGGCGCTCGACGCCGTCCTGCCGCGGCTGGCCGCGGTCACCGGCACGCCAGGGGTCGCCGTCGCGGTGGCGACGAGCCACGAGCTGCGGACGGCGGCGACCGGGTTCGCGGACCTGGCCGCGGGCACGCCGATGACCGCCGAGACGCCGGCGCCGGCGGGGTCGCTGACCAAGCCCGTGACAGGTCTCGCCTTCGCGCAGCTGGCCGAGGCGGGTGCCGCGGGCTGGGACACGCCGGTCGACGACGTGCTGCCCGCCGGACTGCGCGGCGACGCGCCGCCCGTCACCACCGCGATGCTGGCGTCCCACCAGGGCGGCTACTACAGCGACATCGTCACCGCCACGGCGTGCACGGCACCGGCCGAACCGCTCCTCGGCTACGTCCGACGACGCCACGAAGCCGGGCGCTCGGTGGAGTACGGCGGGGCGCTGCCGCTGGTGACGGCGCCCGGGCCGTACTCGTATTCGAGCTTCGGCGTCGGCGTGCTGGGCGGCGTGGTCGAGCACCTGAGCGGCGAGCCGTACCGCGCCCGTGTCGAGCGCGAGGTGTTCGCCCCGAGCGGGATGACGGCGTCCAGCATCGACGACGGTACGGGCGAATGCGGTGGTGCCACCGGCTACCTGGCGTTCGGCGACTGGTGCGTGCCGAGCCCGCCACTGCGGACCACGGCCTACCCGGGGGTCGGGATGCACACCAGCGCCGCGGATTTCGCGCGGCTGCTGCAATCCCTGCTGCGCGGCGAAGTCGTCGCGCCGGAAACGCTCGCGGCGATGGTGACCCCGCGGGTGGAGCGGCCGAGCCCGCACGGCGTGCGGTCGTTTTCCGGCCTGACGCTCGAACTCGCGGACCCGGACCTGGGCGACGACTGGTGGTGGGGGCACACGGCGGCGTTCCCGTGGGGCTTCTGGTGGGAGGCGCGGGTCTGGCCGCGCCGCGACCTCGCCGCGGTGGCGGTCGGCACCCGGTGGGACATGGCCCGGTTCCACAACCCCGCCTCCCGCAGCGCGCCGGGCCTGGCCGTCGAGTGGGCGGGCCGCTGGGCGGTGGCCGGCGCGCCGGCGAAGCTGCCGGACCTCGACGGGCGGCCCCGGTGGACCGGGCCGCGGCCCACCCCGGAAACCTCGCGCTGGATGGGCGTGCTGGTGGGCGAACGCACCCACGGCCTGCTCGGCGTGCCCGAGGCGATGCCCGTGACGGCGATGGCGGGCGGGGCGCGGTCCCTCGGCGACGGGGACGCGAGCGGCTGGGAGCCGGACGCGTTCGCGCGCGGGGTGGCGCAGGCGCGGGCGGTGGCGCCGGACCCGGCCGCGCTCGGGGTGCTGGGCCGGGAGCTCGGCCCGGCCGCTGCCTTGTGGATGCTGGAGTGCGGGGCCTCGAGCGCCGACGTCACGATGCCGGTCGGCTTCTACGCCGGGGCACCGCGGTGACGCGGGTGCTGCTGTCGACGTACGGAACGCTCGGGGACGTCGAACCGCTGGTGGCCCTGGCCGTGCAGCTGCGGGCGCTGGGCGCGGCCGTGCGGATGTGCGTCCCGCCGGAGTTCGCCGACCGGCCGGCCGGGCCGGGGATCGAGGCGGTGCCGGTCGGCCCGCCGGTGCGGGCGCTGATGCGCGGGGCGACCCCGGCCGAGCTGTCCCGGTACCGGGCCGAACTCGTCGAAACGCAGTTCGACGTCTTCCCTTCGGCGGCCGAAGGATGTGACGCGTTCGTGGCGGCCGGTCTGGCGCAGGTTGCCGCGCGGTCGGTGGCCGAAGCCGCGGGCATCCCGTACGTGTACGTGACTTATTCGGTGGTGAACCTGCCGTCGCCGCACCATCCCCCGCCGCCGCGGCCGGGCTGGCCGGACGAGGAAGGCGACAACACGGCGTTGTGGGCGGTGGACGCCCAGCGGGTGAACGCGCAGTTCCGCGAGCCGCTCAACCGCCACCGGGCCGCGCTCGGCCTGCCCCCGGTGGCCGACGTGCGCGACCACGTCTATTCCGATCGGCCGTGGGTGGCGGCGGACCCGGTGCTGGGACCGGCGGTCCCGGGTCTCGACGTGGTCCAGACCGGGGCGTGGACGCGGGTGGACGAGCGGCCGCTGCCGGCGTCGCTGGTGGAGTTCCTGGACGCCGGTGAGCCGCCGGTCTACGTCGGCTTCGGCAGCATCAGCCCGGCGCCGGACATCGCCCGCTGGGCGGTCGAAGCGAGCCGTGCGCGGGGGTACCGCGTCCTGGTGTCGCGCGGCTGGGCGGAGGTGGCCGTGGCCGGGTGCTTCACCGTCGGCGAGGTCAACCACCAGCGCCTGTTCGGCGAGCTGGCGGCGGTGGTCCACCACGGCGGCGCGGGGACGACGCAGACGGCCGCGCGGGCGGGCGTGCCCCAGGTGGTGGTGCCGATCCGGCTGGCGGACAACCCGTATTGGGCGGGCCGGGTGGCGGCCCGGGGAGTCGGCGCGGCCCTCGACGGCCCGACGGCGGCTCCCGAGTCGCTGAGCGCCGCGTTCGACACGGCGCTGGCCCCCGGAACCCGGGCCCGGGCGGCGGCTTTGGGCGCCAGGATGCGCACCGACGGAGCAGCGGTGGCCGCGCGGCGGCTGCTCGACGCCCTGGGGTGAGCCGCCGGCCTGCTGAGTGCCCGGTAAAGGCCCCCAGGGGGGTTCGCTCGGCGCGCTTGGCGAGGAGGCTCGGCGGGGAAGACCACGGCGGGTTCCCCGCCGACACCGGAGCCCTCCCAGCGGCACCACGACAAGACCCGGTTCCCCGCCGACACCCGCGCCCTCCCAGCGGCACCACGACAAGACCCGGTTCCCCGCCGACACCCGCGCCCTCCCAGCGGCACCACGACGCGACCCGGTTCCCCGCCGACACCGGAGCCCTCCCAGCGGCACCACGCTCCATGCCCTCAAGCCGGCTGCTCCACCAGCTCCCGGGCGCCGGTCCGCTCGGCGCCGACCCCTGCCACCACCACGAACGCCACCCCGGCCACCGCCGCCGCGTCCGGTACCTGGTGCAGCACCGCCAGCCCGATCACCAGCGCGATCGCCGGCTCGAGGCTCATCAGCGTCCCGAACGCCGACGTGGTCAGCCGCCGCAGTGCGAGCATCTCCAGGCTGAACGGCACCACCGGCACCAGCACCGCCAGCCCGAGCCCGGTCAGCAGGAGCTGCCACGTCAGGTGCCCGGCCACCGCCGGCCCGTACACCAGCGTCGCCACGATCCCGGCCACCGGCATCGACACCGCCAGCCCGCGCACCCCCGACACCTCGTCGCCGACCCGCTGCGTCAGCAGGATGTACCCGGCCCAGCAGACCGCCGCACCGAGCGCGAACCCCACGCCCGGCAGGTCCGCGCCGCCCTGCCACGGCTGGGTCAGCAGCACCACGCCGGCCGCCGCGAAGACCGGCCACCGCCGCTTGCCGCCGCGACCGCGGGCGATCGCCACCGCCAGCGGCCCGAGGAACTCCAGCGCGCTCGCCGTGCCCAGTGGCAGCCGGGCCACCGCCTCCATGAACAGCATGGTCATCCCGGCCGTGACCACCCCCAGCGCCACGCAGGCCGCGAACGTCGCCCGCCGGAACGACGACGGCCGCGGCCGCACCACGACGGCGAGCAGCACGCCGGCCCACGCGAGCCGCAGCCACGCGGCACCTTCCGGGCCGACGCGGTCGAACAGGCCGACGGACACGGCGAGACCGAGTTGAACGCACAGCATGGCCGCGACCGCGAGGGTCGCTCCGGAGCGGGTCGTGGCGGGCACGGCTCCAGGAAATACCCCGCACACCGTTCGTGTCCACGTGCCGATGCTGGACAGTCCATTCGGGAATCATGAACAATCGGGCGCATGGACACGCGCAGGCTGCGGTACCTCCTGGAGCTGTCCCGGCGCGGGTCGATGCGGGCCGTCGCGGACGTGCTCGGCGCCACGACGTCGACGGTGTCCCAGCAGATCGCCGTGCTGGCCCGCGAGGTCGGGACGCCGCTGCTCGAACCCGACGGCCGCCGCGTGCGCCTGACCCCGGCCGGGCGGCGGCTGGCCGACCACGCCGTGACGATCCTGGCCGCCGTCGAGGCCGCGCACGCCGACCTCGACCCGCACGCCGAACCGGCGGGGACCGTCCGTGTCGCCGGGTTCGCGTCCGCGGTCCGGCGCTCCGTGCTGCCCGCGGTGGCCCGCCTCGCCACGGACCACCCGGGGGTGCGGGTGCTCGTCAGCGAGTACGAGCCCGCCGAAGCGCTGGCCGCGCTGCTGGCCGACGACACCGACCTCGCGCTCGTCTACGACTACGACCTCGCACCCGCCACCGTGGACCCCGCGGTCGCCGTCAGTCCACTGTGGACCACGGCGTGGGGCCTCGGTGTCCCCGCGGCCGACGCGCGCCGGGTGCGCGGCGAGGGCACCCTCGCCGTCTTCGACGCCTTCCGCGACCACGACTGGATCGGCAACTCCCGCAACACCGCCGACGAGGACGTGCTCCGCACCCTCGCCTCCATGGCGGGGTTCACGCCGCGGGTCGCGCACCGCGCCGACAGCCTCGAACTGGTCGAAGACCTCATCACCGCCCCCGGCGGCGGGGTCGGCCTGCTGCCGACCGGGCGCCCGACCCGGCCGGGCGTCGCCCTGCTGCCGCTCGCCGATCCGGCCGTGCGGCACCGGGCTTTCGCGTGCACCCGCCGGGGCCGCGCCGCGTGGCCGCCCCTGGCGCTGGTGCTCGACTTGCTGACGCACTGAAACCACCGGGCGGGCCGGCGTCGCCCGGATGGCCGACGCCGGCCCGCCCGCACGTGCCGTGACTCCCCAGCGTCACATCGGACTCCGCCGGTCGTGCCGATGCACGCCCATTCGCAGGTCCGCGGGACGACGTAGAACCGTTGAGGCGCAACGAACATTCCGGGCATCCGTCAGGTGACGGATGTCTGATCCACGCGTTCCGCGAAACATTGTTTCACGGGGCCCGCCGCTCCGACCTCGAAGCCGAGGAGGAGCGATGTCTCGTGCTACCACCACCGCCTCCACCGTTGTGATCTTCCTCTTGGCCGTCAACCTGCGGCCGGCCGTGACCAGCCTGGGCGCGGCCCTGCCGGACATCTCCGTCGCCGGAAACCTCGTCGCCGCGGTACTCGTCGCGTTGCCCCTGTGGGCGATCGGGCTCGGCGGCTGGGCGACACCGTGGCTGTGCGGCCGCGTGGGAACCCACCGGACCGTCACCGTGGGTCTCGCCGGGCTCGTGCTGTCACTGGCCGGCCGGGTGCTCGGCGGTTCGGCGCAGCTGCTGGCCGGAACGGCGCTGGCGTGCCTGTCCATCGCCGTGCTCGGCACGATGCTGCCGCTGCTGGCCAAGGGTTCCGCCGCCTTCACCTTCGGGCTCGGGCTCGGCAGCACGGCCGGCGCGCTGGTCACCCCCGCCGTGGTGATGTCGTCGTCGTGGCGGTACGCGCTCGGTCTGTGGGCGATCGTGGCGCTGCTGGCCATGCAGCTGTGGCAACGCACTCCCGACGAATCCCTCCCGGTTCCCCAGCGGGCCACCGGGATGACGCCCGCCGCCGCGCTGACCATCCACTTCGGACTCATCTCGACGGTGACGTTCCTGGTCATGGGCTGGCTTCCCGGCATCCTGCGCGACGCGGGGGTCGCGCCGACGACCGCGGGCACGTGCCTGGCGGTGTCGATGGCCATGGGGTTGCCGATGATGCTGCTGGTGCCGGGCTGGACCCGCAAGTGGCGCAACCAGACCCTGCTCGTCGTCGTCCTGGCCACACCCAACGTCATCGGGGTGACCGGCCTGCTCGTCGCACCGGCGGCGGCGCCCTGGCTGTGGGCCGTGGCCACCGGCGCGGGCATGGGATCACTCGCGTTCGTGCTGACGACCATCTCGTTGCGCAGCAAGGACAGTTCACTCGCACTGTCGGCGGTGGTCCAGGGCGTGGGGTACGTGATCGCCGGCTTCGGCGTCCTGGCCTGCGGCTGGCTGCACACGCACACGGGCACGTGGCAGACACCGCTGCTGCTGGTGCTGGCGATCCTGCTCGGCCAGATGGTGAGCGGCCACATCGCCGTCACGCGCCGGACGGCCGCGACACCGGTCAAGCCGGTGACCCCGGTGACGCTCGCCGTGCGGCCCCAGGGGAACGCTCCGGAAGTGGGAGTCTGACCTCAGCCCGAGGCGGGCCGGTGCCGGGCCGCCTCCCGGGCGATGTCGATCCGCGAATGCACGCCCAGCTTGTTCAGGATGTGCGAAACGTGCGTGCCGACCGTGCGCGGGGACAGGTACAGCCGGGCCGCGATCTGCGGGTTCGACAAGCCTTCCACCACCAGTGCCGCGATCCGGCCCTCGGTCGGGGTCAGGCTGTCCCAGCCGTGCGTCGTCTGGCGGTGCTTCACCGTCGGGCCGCGGCGGATGCCCAGCGCGCGGAACATCGCGCGCAGCCTCGACACGTCCCACTGCGCGTTCAGCTCCGCGTACAAGTCGGTGGCGTGGGTGAACGCGGCTCGCGCCGAACCGCGGTCTTCCTCGCGGCCCTTGGCGAAGGTGATCGCGGCCGCTTCCAGTGCCCTGGCCCGGGACAGCGGCCGGCCCGCGTCGACGTAACCGTCGGCCGCCCGCAGGAGCATCGTCCCGTCCTGCTTCAGCAGGCCGCGGCAGTACAACGCCAGCGCGCGGCGGTGCGGGATGGGCGATTCGGCCGCGAGCGCGCTCACCCGGGCCTCGATCTCCGCCACCGTCCGCTCGTTGCCGGTCGCCGCGGCGAGCCGGGCCGCCTCGGCCAGCAGTTCCTGGCTCACGTCTTCGCCGGACATCGCGGCGGTCAGCACGGCCAGCGCCCGCGCCTCCGCGTCCGCGTGCTCGAACGCGAGGCCGCGGGCCCGCGCCAGCGGATCCACCACCCGGTCGCCGATGCGTTCCGCGTGCAGCGCCGCGACGTCGAGGTGGCGGCGCGCGTCGGCCGTTTCGCCGCGGTGGAAGTGGATGATCGCCGCGACGCCGTGGTCGGCGCACACCACGGCCGGCTCCTTGCGGTCGTCCGGCACGACGTCCACCTCGGCCAGCGCGTCGTCCCACCGGCCCGCCCCCAGCAGCACCTGCCCGATCGCGCTCTGGGCCTGGGCCAGGCGCACGACGCTGCCGGTGCGGTCGGCCAGCTCCCGCGCCTGCCCGGCGGCGGCGAGCGCGTCGGTGAGGCGGTCGAGCGCGCCCAGCGTGACCGACTGGTTGATGCGCAGCAGCAGCGTGAGGTCGATCAGCGCCGGGTCGCCCCGCACGATCGCCATCGCGCGTTCGAACAGCGGCAGCGCGCCGTCCCAGTCACCCCGCGACATCGCGGCCAGGCTCAGCAGGTGCAGCGCCCACCCGGTCGCCCAGCGGTCTTCGGCCGGGCCGAGCTCCGCCAGCGCCGCGGTCGCGACCTCGCCCGCGGTCTCCACGTCCCCGAGGTCTCGGTGCGTCCGCGCGATGAGCACCAGCAGCTTCGCCCGGTGCCGGGGCTCCAGGCCGGGCTGGGTCAGTGCCTCGTTCAGCGCGGCGAGGGACTCGGCGGCGCGCCCGGTCGTCCCGCGGCACTGCACGACCGTCGTGTGCAGGTCGACGCGCACGTCGGGGTCGCGGACGCGATCCAGTGCGCGGCAGGCGATCCGCTCGGCCTGGGCCACGTTGTCCACCTGGTAGTACGCGTCGGCCAGCCGGCAGGCCAGCGCGCCGGTCACGGCGTCGTCGAGCGGCGCGTCGCGCACCGCCCGGCGCAGCAGCGCGACGGCGACCCCGGGCGCCTGCCCGATCAGCAGCGTGGCCACTTCGAGCAGCCACCGCACGGCCCAGGCGGGCACCGGCACCCGGCTGTCCGTTGTGGACACCATGGGCAGCAGCTGCCGCGCCACCCGCTCGACCGGGGCGCTCGCCTCGGCCAGCGCCCACGCGGCGGCCTGGTGCCAGGCGACCCGGACCGCCGTCGGCATCTCGTCGTACAACGCGGTGCGGATCAACGGGTGCCGGAACGCCAGGTCGTCGCCCGCCGCGACGAGCACCCCGGCGGCGCGTGCCTCGTCGAGGGCGGGCAGCAGGTCGGCGAGCGGGGTGTCCGTCACCGCCACGAGGTCCGCGACCGAGAAGCCGACGCCGAGCAGCGCCGCCGCGCGCAGCACGCCCTGCGCCTGTTCCCCGAGGAAGCCGAGCCGGTCCGCGATCGCCTCCGGGAGCGAATCCGGCGTGGCCGCGCCGGTCAGCTCCACGATGCCCGCGGTGTCGACCGCCAGGGACGAGCTCCGGCTCAGCGCGTCGAGAAGTTCGGTGAGGTACAACGGGTTCCCGGCGGCGCCGTCGGCCAGCTGCGCCAGTTCGGCGCCCGGTTTGCCGCCGGCCAGCGCGGCCACCAGTTCCAGCACCGCCGGTTCCGCCAGCCTGCCCAGCCGCAGCCGCTGGGCAGGCCCGACGATCCGGAACAGCGACCGCAGGTCGTCGCGGCGCGGCACCGGGCGCAGCACGCCGATCAGGAGCAGCGGGAGCTGCCGGACCGACCGGGCGAGCCTGCTCCACACCGCCACCGTCGTGCGGTCGGCCCACTGCAGTTCGTCGACGACCAGCACGGCCGGCCCGGCCTGGCAGAGCTCGTCCACCAGCGCGATCAGCTGCTCGGCGGCCGCGGCGGCGAGATCGGCGCCCCTGGCCGCGACGGCGCCGCCCCGCAGCAGCCCGGAGATGGCCTCGCGCCGGGGATCCCGGGTACCCGGCTTGACGTCCAGCGCGTCCAGGAGCGGGAGCAGCGGCAGGGCCTGCCCGAGCTCGTCGCCTGCTCCCCAGTACACCTGGCAGTCCGCGGCCGCGGCGGTGGCGCAGGCGGCCCGCACCAGCGCGGACTTGCCGATGCCCGGTTCCCCGTCCACCAGCACGGCGTGGCCGCGGCCGCCGGCGACATCACGGATCCAGCCGGCCAGCCAGGACAGCTCGGCGTCCCGGCCGACCAGCAGTTCGGTACCGTCCGTGAGCGGCCGCACACCGGGATAATAGAAGTAAAAGTTGTTCCCCAACAAGAGGTATAGCGGGGCAACCCCGATCACCAGGGCTTTTCCCGCGCCAAACATCGATTTCGGGAAATTCGCCGAGTCGTGATCCCAACGTGATTCCCCGCCCCGGCAGTGCGGGATCACCAACCACCGGAGCGCCGTCGAGTAATGGTGCGTCGTCGACCATTCTCACACTGAACGCCTCGGCTTCCCGCGCAGTGTACGCCGCCGACGGCGAACCGCGGAAAGTCCGCGGAAAACGAGGGAAAACGGCGTTTCCGCCGGCGATCGAGAGGAAATTCACCCGGCGGACATCGCCTCCGTCGTTTCTCGCTCCCGGCCGCGGCGCCTCCACCGCGGGGAGCGTTCGAAGATTTCGACTCGACCACCCTCCGTCGCAAGATCTTTCCCCGCGGAGCTCGCGAATACCGCGGCGCCGCCGAACAGCCGGACCGAGGACGGTCGGCGGCGGCCGGGTTTCCAAAAAGTGAACTCGCCGGGTTTCGCCGCCGCCGGGCGCCGTCGAGCTGTTGTTTTCCGCGCCGGCGGCCGACCGCGGGCCACGTTTTCCGCACTCCGCGGGTAAACGGCGGGCGGCCGATCGGCGTCGCCACCGAAGATCGCCGAGCGAACCCCGCCGGCCGCTCCGACATCACTGTCCGCAACCAGAACAGACGTCGGCGCCCGCCGAACGACCGGCCCTCCGACCCGCCGGATTCCCGCGTCGGACAGTCCATTTCCCGGGATTTCAGCGGCCACACGACCTTGTCGCCGCATTGATTCGTAGTATCCGGCGGCCACCGGCCCGCAAAAACAAGATCGTCGATCAAGAATTGGTGCCGCCATTCTGGTGAAATCCCGTTTCGCCGTGGATCCCGCGTTGTCAAGCGATGTCCCGGCTCCTACAGTGACCTGCCTGACGCCGGGGAACATTTCACACGAATCCCCTGGATTCGGTACATCAACTCACCTCCTTCTAGGAGCAGGTCTTGTTTGGAATCGTCAGGAGCAGTGGCCGGGTTCGCGCTCGCCACGCCGCGCTCGCCCTCGCCGCCGCGCTGACCGTCACCGGCTGCGGCGCACTCGGCTCGGCCGACCCGAACGCCGCGGCG
Source organism: Amycolatopsis sp. NPDC003865 (assembly GCF_053605345.1). NCBI lineage: Bacteria > Bacillati > Actinomycetota > Actinomycetes > Pseudonocardiales > Pseudonocardiaceae > Amycolatopsis > Amycolatopsis sp. NPDC003865. Next base: position 481,200 of record NZ_JBSGJA010000001.1, read on the forward strand.
AGCAGCGACCTGGAGAAGGCGACGCTGAAGGTCTCGATCTTGCCCACGACCGACCTCGGGCCGTTCTGGCTGGCCCAGGACGAGGGGTTCTTCCAGGCCGAGGGTCTCACCGTCGACTCGGTCATCGCCGCCAGCGGCCAGGCCTCGCTGACGAAAGCGATCTCGGGTGAGGCCGACATCGCCTTCTCGACCTACCCGCCGTTCTTCACCGCGACCGGCACGGGCGCCGCCGACATGCAGCTGGTCGCCGACGCGACCTCGGTCAACCCCAAGAGCAATGCGATCGTCACCGTGCCGAATTCGCCGGTGAAAACAATCAACGACCTGGCCGGCCGGAAGATCGCCATCACGGCCAAGAACACCGCTTCCGATCTGCTCACCCGCTCGGTGATGCAGGACCACAACGTCGATTTCGGCAAGGTCAAATGGGTGCTGATCCCGCTGCCGAACATCGCCGCCGCGCTGCAGCAGGGCGAGGCCGACGCCGCCTACCTGCCGGAGCCGTACATCACCCAGGCCGCCAAGACCGCGGGCGCGATTCCGGTGATCGACATCAACACCGGCGCGACCCAGGACTTCCCGCTGACCGGTTACGGAGCGACGCGGAAGTGGGTCCGGGAGAACCCGAAGACGCTGGCCGCGTTCCAGCGCGCGATGCAGAAAGCCACCCACGAGGCCTTGATCGACCGCGCCAAGGTCGAGCCGCTGCTGGTGCGGTTCGCCAAGATCGACGAGGACACCGCCAAGCTGCTCACCCTGCCGGGCTACGGCTCGATCCTGGACGCCCGCCGCCTGCAGCGGGTGCCGGACCTGCTGCTGCAGCTCGGCGCCATCCCGAAGCCGATCGACGTGAACTCGATGATCGGACCGCAAGCCGGGAGATGACCCGGCGCCGGCCCGGCCGCGCGGCGATACGCTCCTCACCCGGGACCGCGCTCCGGAAAGTTTTCCGCCGGCCGTGTTGATCCGCGGCCCGCCCGTTCGACATGAGGGGGCGAGGGCCGAGAGGCGGCCCCGCGGACGAGGAGAGCGCGATGCCGCGGTACATGCTGATCATGCGGGGCACGGACGAGTCGAACGCGGCCATGATGGCGAACATCGACGAGATGATGGCCACCAGCCGGCAGTTCATCGAAGACCTGGTCAAGGCCGGTGTCTACGTCGCCGCCGAAGGGCTGGACGACCCGGGCCGGGGTGTCGTGGTCGACTTCGGCGGCGAGACCCCCGTGGTCACCGACGGGCCGTACGGCGAGACCAAGGAGCTGTTCGGGGGCTTCTTCCTGATCGACGTCGCCTCGAAGGCGGAGGCGGTCGAGTGGGCCAAGCGGGTCCCGGCGGCACGCGGGGCCAAGGTCGAGGTCCGGCGGGTGCCCGGCAGCGACGAAACCCCGGACGACGGCCCCGACGGCCGGAACTGATGGGCCCGGCCGATGTCGAGGCCGTCTGGCGGATCGAGTCGGCGCGGATCGTCTCCGCGCTGACCCGGTTCACCGGCGACTTCGGGCTGGCCGAGGACGCCGCCCAGGAGGCGGTCGCCGAGGCGCTGGTGACGTGGCCGCTCGACCCGCCCGCCAACCCGGCGGGCTGGTTGCGGGCCACCGCCCGGCGGCGGGCGATCGACGCGATCCGCCGCCGGACGGCGCTGCAGGACCGGTACGCCCTGCTGGCGGCCGGCGCCGGAACCGAGGAGGAGGCCGACCCCGACCGGATCGACGACGACGTCCTGGCGCTGATGTTCGTCAGCTGCCACCCGGTGCTCTCCCCCGAGGCCCGGGTGGCACTGACCCTGCGCGTGGTCGGCGGCCTGACCAGCGAGGAGATCGCGCGGGCGTTCCTCGTGCCGGTGCCGACCGTGCAGGCCAGGATCACCCGGGGCAAGAAGACGATCGCCGCGGCCGGGGTGCCGTTCGAGCTGCCGCCGCCCGAAGAGCGCCGCGAACGGCTGGGCGGTGTGCTCAGCGTGCTCTACGTGATCTTCACCGAGGGCTCGACGGCTACCTCGGGCGACCGCCTGCTGCGTCCCGAAGTCGCGTACGAGGCGATCCGGCTGGCCCGGACGCTGGCCGCGCTGCTGCCGGACGAGCCGGAGGTGCACGGCCTGCTGGCGTTGTGCGAGCTGACGGCCGCGCGGTTCCCGGCCCGGACCGACGCGGACGGGGCGCCGGTCCTGCTCGAGGACCAGGACCGGCGGCGGTGGGACTTCTCGGCGATCCACCGCGGGCTGGCCGCGCTGGCCAAGGCGTCGGCTCGCGGCCTCGGCCCGTACGGCCTGCAGGCCGCGATCGCCGCCGCCCACGCGTCGGCGGCCTCGGTCGAGGCGACCGACTGGGACCGGATCGTGGTGCTGTACGAGGCGTTGGGCCGGGTGGCGCCGTCCCCGGTGGTGGAGCTCAACCGGGCGGTCGCGGTGGCGATGGCTTCGGGGCCGGCGGAAGGCTTGGCGATCGTGGACGAGCTGGTCGCGACCGACCGGCTGCCGGGGTCCTCCCTGGTCCCGACGGTGCGCGGCGAGCTGCTGGCCCGCCTCGGCCGGCGCCGGGAGGCGCGCGCCGAGCTGGAGCTGGCCGCGCGGCTGTGCACCAACCAGCGCGAACGCTCGGTGCTGGAGCGGAAGGCGGCCGCGCTGGACTGAGCGCCGCGGTTACCGTCGGGGCATGAAGCCGACCACATCGCACTGGGGCGCCTTTTCCGCCGAGGTCGACGCCGACGGCCGGCTGCGCGTCGAGCCGCACCCGGCCGACCCGGCGCCGTCGCCGCTGCTGGGCAACCTGGCCGCCGCGCTGGACCACCCGAGCCGGGTGGCCCGCCCGGCGGTCCGGCGCGGCTGGCTCGAGCACGGCCCCGGTCCGGACGACCGCCGCGGCCGCGACGAGTTCGTCGAGGTGCCCTGGGACGACGTCCTCGACCGGCTGGCCGCCGAACTCGACCGGGTCCGCACCGAGCACGGCAACCAGGCGATCTTCGGCGGCTCCTACGGCTGGGCGAGCGCCGGGCGCTTCCACCACGCGCAAAGCCAGCTGCACCGGTTCCTGAACACCATCGGCGGCTTCACCGCGGCACGCAACACCTACAGCAACGGGACGTCGTCGGTGCTGCTGCCGCACGTCGTCGGCGACACGCACGCGGTGCTGCGCCAGGCGTCGACCTGGCCGACGATCGCCGAGCACACCGAGCTGATCGTCGCCTTCGGCGGAGTGCCGGAGAAGAACGTCTTCGTCACGCCCGGCGGAGTCACCGTCCACGGAACACCGGGGCACCTCGCGCGGCTGCGGGCCCGCGTCGCACTCATCAGCCCGCTGCGCGACGACCTGCCGTCCACAGTGGACGCAAGGTGGTACCCGGTCCGGCCCGCCACCGACACCGCGCTGATGCTCGCCCTGGCCCACACCCTCGTCGTCGAAGGCCTGCACGACAAGGAGTTCCTGGACCGCTACTGCGTCGGCTACCCGGAGTTCGAGCGCTCCCTGCTCGACAAGGACCCGGCCTGGGCCGCCGCGATCACCGGCATCCCGGCCGCCGACATCGTCGCGCTCGCCCGGGAGATGGCCGCGCACCGGACGCTGATCACGGTCACGTGGTCGTTGCAGCGCACCGAGCACGGCGAGCAGCCGGTGTGGGCGGGCATCGCGCTGGCCGCGATGCTGGGGCAGATCGGGTTGCCCGGCGGCGGGTTCGGGCACGGCTACGGCTCGATGGGCGACGTCGGCGACACCGGCCCCGAAGAGCGCATCCCCTCCTTGCCCCAGGGCGTCAACCCGGTCGGCGAGTTCATCCCGGTGGCGCGGATCGCCGACCTGCTGCTGCACCCCGGCGCGACCTACGACTACGACGGCGAAGTCCGCCGCTACCCCGGCACCCGGCTGGTCTACTGGGCCGGCGGGAACCCGTTCCACCACCACCAGGACCTCAACCGCCTCCGCCGCGCGTTCACCCGCCCGGACACGATCGTCGTCCACGAACCGCACTGGACGGCCACCGCCCGGCACGCCGACATCGTGCTGCCCGCGACGACCGCGCTGGAACGCGAGGATCTCGGCTCGGGCCGCCGGGACACCCACCTGATCGCGATGCACCGGATCGCCGAGCCCGCCGGCGAAGCCCGCGACGACTACGCGATCTTCGCGGCACTGGCATCACGGCTCGGGGTTGCCGAAGCGTTCACCGAAGGCCGCACGGCCCGCCAGTGGCTGGAACACCTCTACCACAGCCGGCGCTCCACCCCGGCCTTCGAAGAGTTCTGGGCCGACGGCGAACTGCGGCTCCCGCCCGGCCGCGAACACCACACGCTGTTCGCGGACTTCCGCGCGGACCCGGACGCGCACCCGTTGAAGACCCCGAGCGGCCGCATCGAAATCACGTCGGCGACCGTCGCCGGGTTCGGCTACCCGGACTGCCCCGGCCACCCGGTCTGGCTGCCACCCAGCGAGTCCGGGCCGCTGTGGCTGATCGCGAACCAGCCGCGCACCCGGCTGCACAGCCAGCTCGACGCCGGCGACGTCAGCCAGGCGGGCAAGGTCGCCGGCCGCGAGCCGATCCGGCTCAACCCGGCCGACGCGGCGGCCCGCGGGATCTCGCCCGGCGACGTGGTCCGGGTGTTCAACGCCCGCGGCGCGTGCCTGGCGGGCGCCGTCCTGGACGAGGCCCTCCGGCCCGGCGTCGTCCAGCTCGCGACCGGCGCGTGGTTCGACCCGGTCGAGGACCACCCCGGCGGCCCCCTGTGCGCGCACGGCAACCCGAACGTGCTGACCGCGGACATCCCGTCGTCCCGGCTGTCGCAGGGCTGCGCGGGCCAGCACGCGGCGGTCGACGTCGAACGCTTCGACGGACCGGCCCCGCGAGTGCGGGCGCTGCACCCGGAAACCGCTTTCCGGCGCTAGACTGGCCTGCCGGACAAAGGAGTTCGCATGGTCACCGCGTTCAGCCGCCGCAGCGTTCTGGTCGCCGGTGCGGGTGTCACCGCCGGCCTCGCGCTGCCGGGTACCGCCCACGCCGCTCCCGACGGCGGCGTGGGGTTCACCCTCGGCGCCGAAACCCTCGACGGCGGCGAACAGATCACCTCGCTCACCCTCGGCACCGCCCGGACCGGGCCGATCGACCCGGCGAGCCTGACCACCACCACGTTCGCCGTGCACGCGAAGGCCACCAGCCCGATCGACACCGGCGGCCAGGACATCGGCTACGACCTCGACCGGCCCGTCACCGCCGCCCGGCTCGACCACCGCGGGAACGTCGTGCTCGAGCTGAGCCACGGCGAAGGCCTGACCGGTGGCGGCACACTCGGCTACATCACCGGCAAGAGCCGCAACGTCCGGCTCGACCTGGTTTACACCATCACGCAGAACGCGCCGCTGCGGCGGCACGGCCGCCCGGTCACCTTCACCCGGTTCGCCCAGGGCCGGTCGGCCAACCCCGAAGTCGACGCCTTCACCTACCACGCCTCGCGCTCCGGCATGAAGTACCGGCTGTACTCCCCCGCGCCGGCACGCGGCCGCCGTCCCCTGATCGTCTGGCTGCACGGCGGCGGAGAAGGCGCTTCCCTGCCCGACGGCTACTACGACAACGAAACGACGTTGCGCGCCAACCGCGGCGCACTGGGCTTCGCGACCCCGGAGGCGCAGGCGATCTTCGGCGGCGCCTACGTGGTGGCCCCGCAGTGCACGGCCGCCTGGATGGACGACGGCCCCCGCTTCGCCCCGCTCGTCCAGGAGATCGTCCGCGACCTGCTCCGCACCCGGGCCGTCGATCCCGCGCGCGTGTACGTCGTCGGCTGCAGCAACGGCGGGTACATGAGCCTGAAGATGACCACGGTCTACCCGGGCACGTTCGCCGCGTCGGTGCCGATCTGCGGTGTGGTCGCGGGCCGGAAGGAGGGCGACCCGCCGCTGATCCCCGACAGCGAGCTGACCGCGATCCGCACGCCCACCTGGCTGGTCGCCTCCCGCGACGACGACACCGTGGACCCGCAGGCGAACTCCGTCCACGCGCACGACTTGATTCCCCGTTCGACGTTGACGCTCTACGACCACGTCGTCCGGAACGGCCACCAGTTCCCGGGCCACTGGTCGTGGATCTACGTGGCGCGCAACGATCCCAGCGCCCGAGGCACGCACGTCTGGCAGTGGATGGCGCGCAAGCGCACCTAGGTCGCGGTGCCGGTGATCGCCGTGGCGCCGCCCGCGACCATGCCGGACAGGGCGAGCCCGCCGCCCTCGCGGCGCCCGTGGGTCAGCACCGTCGCGCCGGCGAACACCGGGCTGGACAGGCGGTAGGCGAACGACCGCACCGGGCGGTCGCCGTGCCGGCGGGGGATTTCCAGCAGCAGCAAGGCGAGCAGCGGACCGTGCACGACCAGTCCGGGGTAGCCCTCGACCCCGGTCGCGTACGGCCGGTCGTAGTGGATGCGGTGGGTGTTGTAGGTCAGCGCGCTGAACCGGAACAGCAGCTGCGGTCCGGTCGGCGTGGTGATCTTCCATTCGTGCGGCGGCTCGGCGGCCGGTTCCGGCTCGGCGAGCCGCCGCCGCCGGCCGGCGGGCTGGGACCGGTAGACGACGTCCTGGTGTTCGGTGAGGAGGAGCTCGCCGCCGCGCCGGAATTCGTGGCGGACGGTCACGAACGCCATTTGCCCGCTGCGCCCTTCCTTCACGGCGACCCCGGCCAGTTCGCTGCGGCGGTCGATCCGGTCGCCGATGCGGATCGGCGACCGGACGTCCAGCCGGCCACCGGCGATCATCCGGCGGCGGTCCGGAATCGGCGGCAGGAAGCGCCCTTCCGCCGGGTGGCCGTCCTCGCCGAGCGCGGCCTGCGGGGTCGGCTCGAGGAAGTGGAACCAGTGCCACAACGGAGGCAGCGGCCCAGCCGGCGCGGGCTGGTCGAGCAGCGCCGAGAACGCCTCGGCCGGCCAGGCGCCGATCACCTCGGACGTCTCGACGGCGTCGGGTTGCCAGCCGGCGATCGCGTCCGACAGGTTCACCGCAGGCCTCCGCGCGCGACGAGCTGCCCCACGATGACGTTCTGCTGGATCTCGTTGGTCCCCTCGCCGACGATCATCAGCGGCGCGTCCCGGAAGTACCGCTCGACGTCGAACTCGGTGGAATACCCGTAGCCGCCGTGGACACGGATCGCGGTGAGCGCGACCTCCATCGCCGTCTCCGAGCAGAACAGCTTCGCCATCCCGGCTTCCAGGTCGGCGCGCTCACCCGCGTCGTAGCGGCGCGCGGCGTGCAGCAGCAGCTGACGGGCGGCGGTCAGCTTGGTGGCCATCGTCGCGAGGTGGTTGCCCACCGACTGGTGCCGCCAGATCGGCTTGCCGAACGATTCGCGGTCCTGTGCGTACTTCAGGGCGTCGTCGAACGCGGCCCGCGCGACGCCGGTGGCGCGGGCGGCGACCTGGATGCGGCCGATCTCCAGCCCCCGCATCATCTGCGCGAACCCCTCGCCCTCGGTCCCGCCGAGCAGCGCGTCCGCCGGCACGCGGCAGTCGTCGAAGGTGATCTCGCAGCTCTCGACGCCCTTGTAGCCGAGCTTGGGCAGGTCCTTCGAGACGGTGAACCCGGGTACCTTCTCCACCAGCAGGATGCTGATGCCCTTGTGCGCGGGCCGGGCTTCCGGATCGGTCTTGCACAGCAACGCGACCAGGCCCGACCGGCGGGCGTTGCTGATCCACGTCTTGGTGCCGTCGACGACGTACCCGCCGCCGTCCTTGCGCGCGGTGGTGCGCAGGGCCTGCAGGTCGGAACCGCCGCCGGGCTCGGTCAGCGCCATCGTCGCGCGCAGCTCGCCGGTCGCCATCCGCGGCAGGTACCGCTGCTTCTGTTCCTCGGTACCGAAAGCGAGGATCAGTTTCGCCACGACGGTGTGGCCGCCCATGGCCCCGGCGAGGCTCATCCAGCCGCGCGCGAGTTCCTCGGTGACCAGCGCGTAGCACTCGGTGGACACCCGCAGCTCGCCGTAGGGCCCGGGGATGGCCAGTCCGTAGACTCCGAGCCGCTTCATCCGCTCGATGAGCTTTTCGGGGTAGGTGTCGGCGTGTTCGAGCTCGCGCACGACCGGCCGGACGTCGCGGTCGACGAAGTCGCGGACGGTGTCCACGATGGCCTGTTCGACGTCGTCCATGGGCTTACTCCTCGGCAGCGGGGTCGCGCTCCGAGCTTCCCACCGAACCCGGGCCACCGCCGCGCGGCGGTGGCCCGGACGGCTCGTCACCGCCCGGACCACCCCCTCGGTCAGCTCGCGACGAACTGCATCTGCCAGTCACCGCCGCCGTACGGCGGCGCGGAGACGTTCAGTTCGCCGTTGTCCGGGGCCGCCTTCCACGGGCCGAGGACCCGCAGCTCGTAGTTGCCGACCGGCACGCTCTTGAAGGTCGCGTAGCCGTTGGCGTCGGTCCGGGCGTACGCGCGGATGGTGCCGTTCTCGAGCAGCACCAGGTTCCGGTACGCCATGCCCTCGTCGGCGTCCAGTGCGTTGTCGCCGTCCTTGTCGAGCCAGACCCGGCCGTGGGAGTCGCCCACCTTGCCGGGCACCTTGGCGGTGACGGAGACGTGCGGTTGACCACCGGTGTGGCCGTCGGAGGCGGTGCAGTCGAGGCCGGTGACGCCGGTGTAGGCCGCCTTGTCGGGCACCTTGCCCGTCGCCGTCAGCACGACCCGCTGCCCCGCGGCCAGCGTGCCTTCGCGGCGCTGCGCGCCGAACGCGCCCCACTGGTCGTCGGTCACGGTCAGCTCGGAGCCGAAGCCGCCCGCGTCGCAGCTCAGGAACAGGCCGGTCAGCGGCTTGGTGCCGGAGTTGGTGAGCGTGAGCGTCGCCTTGCCGGTGTCGCCGGCGGCGTAGCTCGTCTTGTCCAGCGTGAGGGTTTCGTGCAGCACGTCGGACAACGGGCGGGTGGCCGCGACCTCCAGCGCCGTGTAGGCGCCCCGGCCGTCCAGCCGCAGGTCCGGCAGGGCCGGGGCGACCCAGCCGCCGGGCACCTGGTCGAAGCTCAGGTAGGCGGTCCGGGTCAGCGGGAGGCCGTCGTAGGCGAAGTGGCCGGTCGCGTCGGTGGTCGTGTACATCTCGAGCGTCGTGCCGACGCCGAAGAAGCGCACGCGGGCCCCGGCGAGCGCTTCCCCCGGCGACGGCTTGCCGTCCCCGTCGGTGTCGCCGTACAGGACGCCCGCGACCCGTTCGGTTCCGGTCGCGAGCGGCACGGTGACCCGCTGGACGTTGTCGCCGTAGTCGGTGTCGCCCGCGCCGTACACCTCGACGTGGACGACGGAGTCGCCGTAGTACGTCGAGCCGAGCTGCCCGGTGAGGTGGAGGGTCCGGGTCTCCCCCTGCGCGATGGTGGCGCCGCCGCCGCTGTCGTCGAGGTCGCCCCATTGGTGCTGGTCGACCCAGAAGTCCGTGCCGGACTCCGAGTAGGCGGTGCCGAAGGCGCCGAACACGACGGAGTCCCCGATGTTGCTCACGGTCACGTCGAGCCCGACGTACTCGCCGAGGAGCCAGTGGCCCTGCTGAGCGACGACGCTGACCTTGAGGTTCGGCCCGGAGTCGGCGTACGCGGGCGCGGCCGCCAGTCCGGTGACGAGGAGTGCCGCGGCCAGCACCGACGCCGGCCGCGTGAATCTGCCTGTGGGCATGGTTTTCTTCCCCCTTTGGGTTGTAGGGGGAATCTAGGACCGGCTCCGGTGTGCGGGGAGACCGGAACGTTCCGCGGAACCGGTACGGCAACCTTTGCCGGGACTTGTGCGTTTCGGGGGCTCGAAGGTCCGGGTGCCGCCGATCCCCCACCGCCGCGAACAGGGCGTGGTACGTCGGCCAAGTGGAGCAATCCGCCAGTTTCCGCCCGGCAAGCTGCGGGACGGTGTTAACTTCCGTCCGTCATCCGCTGGCCCGAGCGAGGTGTTCCCGTCACCGTGACAGTGCACACGGACAAATTCGCCGCCTACCTGCGCATGTTGAAGGACCGCAGCGGCCAGGGCTACGAACGGCTCGGCAGGCTGGCCGGGGCCAGCGGGTCCAGCCTGCACCGGTACTGCTCCGGCAAGAGCGTCCCCGCCGACTACCGCGTCGTCCACTCGTTCGCCAAGGTCTGCGGCGCGTCCGCCGAGGAGCTGCGCGAACTGCACCAGCTGTGGGCCCTCGCCGACGCCGGCCGGGTCGAGGAGGTGCCGGCCGAGCGCGTCGAGGACCCATCGCCCCGGCCCCGGCGGCGCTGGTACGTCCCGGTCGCCATCGCGGCCGTCGTGCTGCTGGCCGGCGGCCTGTTCTGGGTCACCGCCGACGGCTCCGGAGCGCCGCCCGGCCGGTACGCCGACCGCGTGCTGTTCTCCCCCGGCTGCCAGCCGCCGGTGAGCATGGGTCAGCACGACGAATGCGTGACCGAGGTGCAGAACCTGCTGGTTTCGGCCCAGGGCCGGCTGTCGGTCGACGGGTCGTTCGGCCCGGAGACGCTGCGCCGGGTCACCGCGTTCCAGGTGCTGGCCGGCCTGCCCGCCCGCGGGGTGGTCGACGACGCCACCAAGAACGCCCTCTACGACCACCGGACCAGCCTGGCGGGCTGGTCGCCGGCCATGGTGGAGCAGCGGATCCGGGCCGTGTTCACCGAAGCGCCGGACGCCGCCGTCGCGATCGCGCGCTGCGCCTCGTTCCTCGACCCGCTGTGGGTGCTGCCGAACACCAACGGCAGCCGCAACTGGGGGATCTTCCAGATTTCCGACGCCCGCCTGCTGGACCTGGGCGGCACGCCGCGGCAGGCGTTCGACCCGGTCTGGAACATCGACGCGGCGCACCGCCTGTGGAGCGCGCGCCGCGACTTCCACGACTGGCCGTCCTGTTCGGCGGCCTTGCAGCACCCGCAACCGCACTGAGCACCGGCAAGGGCGAAGCCCGCGCCCTCCGCGAGGGGCGGCCCCGGGAGCGGGCCCGGACGGCGCGGGCTTCGCGGCAAGCTGACGCCGGAAACCCCCGGGGGTGCGGGGTCTCCGGCGTCAGACCCCCAGTCGCCGGCTCAGACCGTCCCGTTCTCCCACCACCACGCGCGGCCGAGGTCGGCCCGGCTGTCGACGTGCTGGTGGTCGGTGTTGTAGGTCTCCAGGCCGGAGAACCCGCTGGTCTCGGCCTTCTGGTAGACGGTCTTGTTGGCCACGCCCGGCACGTTCAGGTCGGCCGCGGTGCCGTAGAGGTGCATGCTGTCGCTGGCGCCGCCGATCTCGGCGTTGTGCGCGATGCTGCGGAACCCGGAGTTCACCGTGATCGGCTTGTTCCCGAGCTTCTTGCGCAGCGCCTCCAGCTTGTACATGCAGCGGCGCGCGTTCTCCTTGGCGGTGGCCGCGCTGACCTTGCCGCCGTTGAAGGTGCCGCTCTCCCGGTCGGTGAACTCGCTGAAGTTGAAGTGCGCGGTGGACCCGTCGCTCTGCTCCAGCGCGTTGAGCGCGGCCTGGGTGGCCGGGCCGACCTGGGCGTCGACGCCGAGGCCGTACGCCGCTTGGAATCTGCGGACCGCCGCCGCGGTGCCGGGCCCGAATTCGCCGTCGATCGAAACCCGGCTGTGGCTGGGCGAGTCGGCCGCCCAGCCCGCGACGCGGATCTGGAGTTCGGTGACGTCGGCGCCCGTGCTGCCCTCGGTGAGGGTGCGCGACCACGGGTACGCCTGGGCGGTGCCGGTCAGCAGCAACGGGCTGACCGCCGCGGCCGCGCCGAGCACCACCGCGCCGCGCAGCACCGTGCGGCGGCTCATGGAGGGGGTCATTCTCGTCCTTTCCTAGCGGGGATTCAGCGGTTGGCGAGCTGGTCGAGATCGGCCTGGGTGCCGTTGAAGACGTCGCCGGTGGCCGGCGCGGGGATGCCGTCGGGGATGGCCGCGTCGGTGTACTGCCACATCAGCCAGGTCGCCGACCCGGCGGGCAGCGCCGGCTGCGTGACGGACTGCCGGTAGTCCGCGAGCTGCATCGGGTAGGAGGCGAACGCCGTGGTGCCGCCCAGGCACGCGTCCAGGAACGACTTCTGGGTGTAGATGATCGGGGTCCGGCCGAACGCCGTCTGCACCTTGTCCAGCCACGCCTTGGCGTCGGCGACGGTGACGTAGGGCGGGCAGCCGCCGGAGCCGTCGTCCTTCCACTCCAGGTCGAACACGGGCGGCAGGTCACCGGCGCGCTTGCCGGTGTACCCGGTGGCCTTCACGGCGGCGATGAACCGGTCGGCCTGCGCGCCGCCGGTGTTCGCGGCCGTGCCCGTGTAGAAGTGGTACGGCCCCACGGCAAGTCCGGCGTTGCGCGCGGCCGGCAGGTCCGTGGCCAGGTAGTCGTCGGTGACGTTGAGGCCGCGCGTGGCCTTGACGGTCGCGAACTCGACGCCGGACGCCTTGACCGCGCCCCAGTTGATCGGCGCGCCGCCGGGGTGCTGGTACTTCGCGGTGTCGACGCCGTCGATCGGGTGCCCGGCGGGCTTCGGCGGCACGCAGTAGGTGTTGCGGCTGGACCAGTCGGTGACCTTCGCCCAGGTGGTGGGCCCGGCGACCCCGTCGGCACTGGCGTTGACGCAGTGCTGGAACTGGATCACCCGGGTGCGGGTGCCGTCCCCGAACTGGCCGTCGATCGTCAGCGGCGGGTAGTGGCCCGGTTCCATGGCGAGGTTCAGCCGGCACTGGAGTTCCTTGACGTCGGTGCCGGTCGAGCCGCTCTGCAGGGTGGGGCGCGCGGTGGAGTGGCCGCACACGACGCTCTGCGCGGTGCCGGCGGTGCCCTGGGTGGCGCACTTGCGCGGCCGCGCGGCCCACGAGTTCAGCGCGGCCCACGTGTTGGGCCCGATCTGGCCGTCGACGCTCAGGGCGGCGCACTTCTGGAACACGCGCACGCGGGCGTCGGTCGCCGGGCCGAAGGAGCCGTCCGCGCCGATGGGCGAGTACCGGCTGGCTTTGGTCGCGAGGTTGAGTTCGCATTGGGCTTCGGCGACGGCGACGCCGGTGGCGCCTTGGGCCAAAGTGGGCTGGGAGCCGGTGTGCCCGCACACCGCGACGGGGTCGGCCGCGACGGCGGTGGCGACGGTGACGGCGGTGGCGGGGACCACCAGCAGCACCGCGACGGCCAGAGCGAGTCTCTGCATGGCGAGGAGGCTGGCAGCACTCGCCCCGCCGGGGGCCGGTCCGGGCTCAAGACGGGACGCCGGGACAGTCCCACCGGCCGGACCAGCGGGAACGCCGGCCCCCTGGGACGCCGCTGGGACGGCGGGGCACCGGGTGGTACGCGGTATGTCCGGTCTCGCCCACGGAAGCTGCGGAGCAGGCGGGCAGCCCAGTGGCTTCGTCGCACCGCGCGCCTTCCCGCGCGGACCCGACCGCCCCCGGGGCGCCGGTCAAGGCTTGGCTGTGACCTCCGGCCAGGGCCGGGCTTCGCCCAGCAAGCCGATCATGCCCGCCACCAGCCGCAGCTGGTCCACCGTGCGGATGTCCGCCTCCACCAGCTTCGCCGAGCACACCAGGACAGCCAGCACCTGCGCCCGGGACAGCGCGACGTTCAAGCGGTTGCGGGACAGCAGGAAGTCCAAGCCGCGGGGCAGGTCGACCGCCGACGACGACGTCATCGTCGTGATCACCACCGGCGCTTCCTGGCCCTGGAAGCGGTCGACCGTGCCCACCCGCACGCCCGGGAAACCGGCGTCCGCCAGCGCCCGCGTCACCGTCCTCGCCTGGAGGTTGTACGGGGCCACGACGACGATGTCGGTGTCGGCCAGCGGGCGGCCCGGGCCGTGGTCGGTCCACGTGCGACCGATCAGCGACGTCACGATGCCGACGACCGCCGCGGCTTCCTCCACCGAACGGGTCGTGTTGCCGTGGTGGTCGACCTCGGCCACGTACAGCCCGGCGGGGATGTCCGCGAGGGCGCGCTCGGCGGCCGACGGGTGGGCGCGCAGGCGCCCGGCGTAGGACAGCTTCGACACCGGCTCGCACACCGCGGGGTGCATGCGCCGCGTCTCGTCGAGGAAGTAACCCAGCTCCGCGGGCATGATGTCGGCCTCGCCGATCAGGTGGCCCAGCGCCGACGCCTCCGCGCCCGCCGGGTGCGTCCCCTGCACCACCTGCGGCAGCTGCTGCGGGTCGCCCAGCAGCAGCAGGTTCTTGGCGCACATCGACACGGCCAGCGCGTCGGCCAGCGCGAACTGGCCGGCCTCGTCGATGATCAGCAGGTCGAAGGGCTCCTCCCGGATCGCGGCGTTGGCGAACGTCCACGCCGTGCCGCCGACCAGGTGCCCGGTGTCGTGCTCCGCCCGCCACTTCACCAGCGCCGGGTTGCTCTTCGGCTGCTCCCACGGCGCGGCCGGGTCCGGGGTCCGCTTCGCGCGCTTGGCGCACGGCAGCTCCGGCGCGCTCTTCTTCGCCGCGCTCAGCACGTTCTCCACGGCCTTGTGGCTGGTCGAGGTGACCGCGACCGTGCGCCCGGCCCGCACCAGCCGGGCGATCAGCTTCCCGGCCAGGAACGTCTTGCCCGCACCCGGCGGTCCCTGCACCGCCAGCGTCGAGCCGTCGAGGGCCTCGACCGCCTCGATCACGGTGGCGACCAGATCCGGGCCCGGCTCGGGCAAAGCGCCGCCGCGCAGCCGCGGCGGGGTCCGGCGGAGCAGGTCGACGCCGGGGTGGCGCGGCAGCACCGGGAGGGCGTCGACGACCAGCCGCGCGAGGTCGGCGACCGCCTCGTCCTTGGGCGAAGGCCGCACCGGGCTGCCGGGCAGCACCGCCGACGGCCTCTCGGCGGTGGTGGCGTCGGGCGGGCAGCTCTCCTCCAGTGTGAGCTCCACCGCCGACGCCGAGGCGACCTTGGCGTCGCGGGTGCTCCCGTCGTAGCGCAGCCGGACTTCGTCGCCCGGCGCGAACGGGTGCGGCCGGTCCGGGTCGCACGCCAGGACCAGGGTCCGTTTCGCGGTGCGGACGCGCCCGGCGGGCGGGACCCACTCCCCCGCTTCGAGGGACACCGGCACGGTGCAGGAGGTGTCGACCTCGAGGTCGCCGAGCGGGGCGGCCAGCTGGCGGAAGTACTCCCACCACGCGGGGTTGGTCTCGCGGCGGTGGTAGCCGACGGCGGCCGCGAGCAGCGCCCTGGCCCGCTCGTCGCCGGTGAACTCGCCCGGGTCGTCCGGCAGCCCGTCGAGCAGCGGGTCGACGAGCGCGGCCAGCCGCGCGGCGCGTTCGGCCCGCCGCTCGGCGGCGACGTCCTCCTCGGCCTGCCGCAGCAGCGCGTCCTCGGGCGACTCTTCCGCCGGGGCCGCGGGCTCGATCCCGCCGTCGGCCCGGACCTGGTGGAGGAACTCGAACAACCGCAGCGCCGAGACGCAGTCCTCTTCGCTGTCCCCGGCGATGCCGCGCAGCACCTCCTCCGCGCGGCCCGGCTCGGCGGACCGGGCCAGCAGCAGGTACTCCTCGTACGCCTCGACGTCCGACAGCGCGGTCTTGACGTCCCCCTCGCGGGTGCCGGGCCGGTAGAGCGGCTCGAGGTGCCGGATCGAGTACGACCGCTGCGAGACCCGCAACGCCTTGCGCACCACCGTGTGCAGGTCCACCAGCGCGCCCCCGCGCAGCAGCTGGTCGACCGTCTCCTCGCGCGTCCCGTGCACCGCGGCGAGCCGCTTGATCGCGGTGACCTCGTACGGCCCGTAGTGGTAGACGTGCGAGCCGGGGTGCTCGGCGACCCGCGTGGCGGCGAAGTCCACGAACTCCTCGAAGGCGCGTTTCTCCTGGGCGCGGCTGTGGGCCCAGAACGGGGTGAACCGCTGCTTGCCATCCGGGGTGAGCGCGCCGAAGAGGAACTCCAGCCCTTCGCCCGCCAGCGCGTGCGGATCGCCCGCGAGATCGGTGAAGACGTCGCCCGGTGCGGGCGTCGGCAGCGCGGCCAGTGCCTCGGGGTCGACGACCTCGTAGCTGACCTCGCCGGTGGCGTCCTGCCGCACCTGGAGGGCGGCCTGCGCGCGCAGAGTGGTGAACGCGGTGGCGGACAGGTCCCGCGGCCGGTCGGCCGGCGTCGCCGCGGCCAGCGCGTCGATCGAGCCCAGCCCGGCGGTGGCCAGCTTGCGGCGCTGGTCGCCGCGCATCCCGGCCACGAGCAGCAGGTCGCGGTCGGCTTCGCGGCCCGACGCGCAGTGGCGGGCGTACCCGCAGCCGGCGCACGCCGGGCGTTCGTCGGCCCACAACGGCGACGGCAGCACCGGCGCGCGGCCGCGCAGCCGGGCTCGCAGCCGGTCCACCAGGGGCCGGAAGTCCTCGGCCCGCAGGCTCCGGGTGGCGCCGTCGCCCAGGCGCAGGTGCACCCGCGGGCCGGTCGGCCACCCGGCCCGGCGCAACGCGTCGGCGAACGCGACCAGCCGGACCACCGCGGCGGGCTTCGCCTGCCGGGCCGGTTCGGCGTCGTGGACCTCGTAGCGGCCTTCGCCGTCCTGGATCAGGAAGTCCGCCACGCCGGAGAAGCCGTCGTCGTGGAGGACGGCCTGGTGGATCACCGCCGCACCCGACCACAGGGCCGCCGCGGTGGTCTCGGCGGCGGCGACGCGGTCGGTGGTGTCGATCTCGAAGACGTCGTGGCCTTCCCCGCGCAGGCGGGCGAGCATCGCCCGCGCGGCGGCACGCCCGCGCCGCCCGGCGGCGGGGTCGGGAACGGGCCGCGGGGCACCCGGCAGACCGGCGGCCGACGCCTGGTCCAGGACACTGCGGTGTTCGCATTCGAGCAGGTCGGCGAGATCGGCGGGGGTGTGCATCGCCAGGCAGTCTGACACGGCCGTACGCCCGGTCGGAGCAGCCGGGGCCGGACACGCCGAACGCGCGGAACGCCTGTGCGCCACCGGCCCCCGGGCGGCACAGTCAGCGGCGGCGCCGGTCACCCGGGTGACCGGCGCCCGTCACCGCGGCTTCGTCGGCGGGGTGGTGCCGGTCCGTTCGTCGCCGTAGCTCAGCCACGTCCCGATCGGGACGCGCTGCCCGATGCCGGGGCGGCTGTAGTCGCACACGCCGTCGGGGAACGCCTCGCGCAGGCGCTTCCGGTCGGCCGCCGTGAACGTGACCGGGTAGTCGCGGAAGTCCAGCGGCTTCAGCCGGCACTTCAGCACGTCGAGGGCCAGGCCCTCCCCGGCGACCATCCGGGTGTTGGCCGCCACCGGGTACTGCGCGCCGCACTGGCCGCTCGCCGGGTACGTCAGCTCCTCGGTGATCCGGGACGTCGCGGAGAGGTAGCACCCGTCGCCGAGGTCGGCGGGGCGGTTCGCCGGCACCTTCTGCCGATGGCTGCGGGGCGAGCCGTCGGCCTCGATCGCGGTCAGCCAGCGGTCCATCGCGTCGAGCTCGTAGGCGCCGGCGGCCGCCGCTTCGGCCGCGGTGGGGTGGTTTTCGATGATGACCTGGTTGGCCGCGGTGCCGTTGGCCCGCAGCAGCCGTTGCCGCATCACGTAGGACCACTCGGTGGTGTGGATGTCGTTGCCGAACCCGGCGAAGTCGAGGTCGGTCCGCTGGTCGATGATCGGCGTCTCCCGCAACCCCTGCGACGCGGAGTTCACGATGTCGTCGGCGTACACCGTCTCGAGCGCCTTCGGATCCGCCGCGATCCGTTGCGGCACGGGCGTTCCGGTGTGGTCCAGGCCGCCGATGGCGGCGTTGAGGTCGGCGAACTGGGCCGCGGTGATCGTCCCGGCCTTCAGCGCGGCCAAGCCGTACTGCACGCCGGTGGTGTCCAGCGGGCTGCGCACGAACCCGGTGCGGGGATCCCGCCCGAGCTGGTTGACCAGCTGCTCGTTGGAGTTGCACTTCACCCCGCCCGGGTTGGTGACCGGGTCCCACCGCACGGCGACCGGGATGGCCGCGTTGCAGCTGCCGGTCGCGGTGGCGCGGCTGGCGAAGGTCTTGTCCCACGAGACGCAGGTGTCGTAGCTGCCGAAGCCCGCGACGGCCTGCTTCTGCGCCGCGGTGAACGACGCGCCCGGCCCGGCGAAGTACCGCTCCAGCAACCGGCAGTCCGACACCGGGCCGCCCGTGCTCAGCGGGTCCGGGAACGAGACGCCGGGGATGATGCCGTCGACGATGCCGGGGTAGTTCTCCGCGATGTCGTACTGCTGGATCGCCCCGCCCGAGCCGCCCCAGCCGATGGTGTGGGTGACCGGGCCGTAGGTCTCGACGAAGTGCTCCTTGACCATCATCGCCGCCTCGGCCGAGATGATCGGGCTGCAGTTGGTGTCGAGCACGTTCAGGCTCGAGGACGCGACCGCGTAACCCCGGGCCAGGAACAGGTCGTTGACCACCCCGCCGGTCGAGGTGCCCTGGTGGTAGCCCGCGTTGCAGCCGCCACCGAAGGTGTAGACCAGCTTCCCGTTCCAGCCGGCGTCCGGCGCGACGGGCGACGGCGTGCCGTCGTAGAGCGCCGCCATCTCGTAGACGGCGCGGTCGATCGTGCCGCGCTCGACGCGGACCACGTACGGCACCGCGCGCCCGCCGACCGTGGCCGTCGCGAGGTCCGCGGGCCGGGTCGCCGGGTCCGCCAGCGGCGCGAACGTCCCGGCGGTGGTCCGGTACTGGTAGCTCACCTGCGTCGGCGCGCTGCAGAGCGGCTGCTGCGCCGCGGGCAGGCCGAACGCCTGGGTCTCGCAGTAGAACGGGAGCTGCCGCGCGCCGGAGAAGACGGGCCCGGTGCCCGGGTGGTTGGTGACGCGCAGGTTCGCCCGCTGGTCCGGACCGGGCCCGCGCGTCCGGGCGCTCACGTCGTTGGCACCGTCGCGCAGGCCGGTCACCAGGCCGAGCAGGCTGCCGTCCGGCTGGGCGCGGAACGCGGGGGTCACGTCACGGCCGTTGGCGCTGACGGTCACCCGGCCGGCCGGCGTTCTCGCCGGCGGGACGACCTTGACCAGGACCTGTCCCCCGCTGACGAGCGCCGGCCGCGGGTTCGACACGGTCTCGACGGTCAGCCGCCGCGCGGGTGGTGTGCCGGCGGCGGTCGCGGTCGCGGTCCCCAGGAGGACCGGCGTGGTCAGAGCCACCACCACGACGGCCGCGCGCAACGTACGGTTCGCCACCGGGCACTCCGCTCGTTCGGGGCGTCGCGTCGTCGCGACACCGGGCAGCTGCCGGTATAGCAACGCTGCCCGGACCCGGTCAACGGAACGGGTGGCGGCCGCGCACCGGGCTGATCGCCTCCGCCGCCGCACCCAGGCGGAGGATCGTCGCTTCGTCGTACCAGCGGGAGACGAGCTGGACGCCGATCGGCAGGCCGCTCGCGCCGGCCCCGAACGGCAGCGACAAGGCCGGCAAGCCGGTCAGGTTGAACGGGACGGTCGCGCGCATGATGCCGCGGGCCGGCACCGTCGCCGTTCCGACCTCGAACTTCGAGCGGGCGTGCGGTGGCGCGGGGACGGGGCAGACCGGGCAGAGCAGGACGTCGAAGCGCTCGAAGTACCCGGCGAACAGCGAAGAAAGCGCTTCGACCTGCCGTTGCGCGTCGAGGTAGTCGGCGAACCCGACGTCCGCGGCCGCGAGCGTCCGCTGGAGCACCGGGTGCAGCTCGGTTTCGCGGCCGGCGGCGACCTCGCGGAAGAACGGCACGACCTCGGCCGTGAACAGCACCGCGCTCAGCAGGGTCGCGTCGATCGCGGCCAGCGCTTCCAGGGGCGCCGGCTCGACCACGCACCCCAGTTCCCGCACCGCGTCCGCCGCCGCGGTCACGGTGGCCGCCACCTCGCGGTCGACCGGGCCGAACACCGGTTCGGCCGCCCAGCCCACCCGCAGCCCGGCCGGCCCGGCGGGCGGGGCCGCGGGCGGCGGCACGTGGCGGACGTACCCGTCCACGCCGTCGGGTCCACAAAGGACACCGAACGCGGCCGCGAGGTCGCGGACGCTGCGGGCCATCGGCCCGACGTGCCAGTAGCGCCGGGGGACCTCGGGCCAGTGCCCGGTGACCGGGATCCGGCCCCGGGTCGCCTTCAGCGCGGCGATGCCGGTGTCGTGGGCGGGCCCGCGCACGGAGATGGCGACGTCGCTGCCCAGGCCCAGCGGGGACATCCCGGCGGCGATCGCGGCCGACTCGCCGCCGCTCGAGCCGCCGGGAGTCCGGCCGGGAGCCCACGGGTTGGCGGTCGTGCCCACGAGGAGGTTGGCTGTCTCGGTCCAGTAGGAGAACTCCGGCAGGCTGGTCTTGGCCAGCGGAATCGCCCCGGCGGCCCGCAACCGGGCCACGGCGGTCGCGTCCGCCGCGGCGACGCGGTCCCGGAACAGGGCCGAGCCCCGCGTCGCCGCCACCCCGGCCACGTCCAGCGAATCCTTGACGGTGAACGGGACTCCGTGGAACACGCCCAGTCCGTCCCCGGCCGCCACCGCTTCGTCCGCGACGCGGGCGCCGGCGATCGCCTGCTCGGCCGCCACCGTCACCATCGCGTTGACGTCCGGGTTCACCGCGTCGATGCGGTCCAGGTGCGCTCGGACCACCTCGACCGAGGACACCTGCCGGGTGCGGACCAGCTCCGCCAGCGCGGTCGCGTCGAGGTAGTGGATCTCGTTCCGGGCCACCGGGACCACGCTAGCGCTCCCCGCGGCACTCAGCCGATCGTCGCCCAGAATCCGGCGAGCACGGCGGCGCCGCGAGCCGGGTCCTCGGTCATCCACCAGTGGCCGAGGCCGTCGAGGACCGCCACCCGGGCGCCCGCGCGGGCGGCCGCCCGGCGGCGCTGCTCCGCGGTGCCGGCCACGTGGTCCGCGGTGGCGAGGATCGCCAGCCCCGGCCGCGCCGCCGCGCGCTCGAGCGCGAGCCCGAGACCGGGGGCACCCGCCTCGGCGGCCGACCGGTACAGGGTGAGCACCGCGCGGCCCATCTCCTCGCCCTGGCCCGCCGCGACGCGCCCGGCCACCCGAGCGCCCATCCCCCGCTCCACGAGCACCGCCGTGCGCTGCGCCGCCGTGCCTCCGAACCGCGCCGCGACGTCGGCCTCGCCGACGCCCGGCGTCTGCCACCGGCGGGCCAGCTCGTGCCACTCGTACCCGGGGTCGTAGCTGCCGAGCGCGTCGCTGACCCAGCTGCGGACCAGGTCCGGCCGGCTCAGCACCACGTTCACCACGTGCCCGCCGCCCAGGTCGTGCCCCACGAGGTCCACCGGCTCGCCGAAGGCTGTCAGCTCCGAGACGAGCCAGTCCCGGTAGTCCGCGTGGGTGGCGCCGAACCCGGCGGGCAGCGGCGCGCCGAAGCCGGGCGGGGACAGGCAGACCACGTCGGACCGGACGGCGGCCAGCTCGGCCAGCAGCGGCTCCCACACCGCCGCCGTCTCGGGGTTGCCGTGGACGAAGACCGCGGTCATCGGAGCGCGACCGGGGTGGTGGGCTGCAGGACGGACTCCACCAGCGCGTCGCTGCGCAGGTGCGAGACGGCCTGGTACTCGGGGTCGCGGATCATGGCGGCGAACGCCCGCCGGTCCGGGTAGCGGACGAGGACCACCATGTCCCAGGCCTGCCCGTCCTCGGCGACCAGCGCACGTCCGCCGTCGCCCAGGTACTCCACGGTCAGGCCGTAGCGGGCGTTGACCGCCCGGCCGAGGGCTTCCGCGTAGCGCTGGTAGCTCTCGCGGCCGCCGTCCGGCCGGAACCGCAGCAGGTTCAGCATCACGACCGGGCCGCCAGGGTCGTCGGCGAGCAGGGCGTCGAGTTCGCGGTCTTCGATTTCGATCATCGGGTGGCTCCTCGTTCGGTGTCCCTCCACCGTACACTTACTTGTTGGTCGACACGCAAGTTACTTTGCTAGACTCCCGTCATGCCGACCCCGCGCCGCACCCAGCGAGAACGTCGAGACCAGGCCGAAACGGCGTTGCTGACCGCCGCCGCCGAGCTGGTCGTCGAACAGGGCGTGCGCTCCCTGACGCTCGCCCGGGTCGGGGAGCGCGCCGGCTACAGCCGCGGCATCGTCACCCACCACTTCGGCGCCAAGCAGGCACTGGTCGAACGGCTCGCGCGCGCCACCCAGGCGGGGTTCGTCCCGGGCCTCGGCGACCTCCCGCCCGGCCTCGACCGCCTGCTGCGCCTGATCGACGGCTACCTCGGCGAACTCGGCCGGATCGGCGTGTTCAACCGCGCTTTCCTGCTGCTGTGGGCGGACGCGGCCACCCAGCCGGAGCTGGCCGCGATCTTCCGCGAGCGCGACGCGGCCTTCCGCGCCGACCTGCGCGAAGACGTCGAGGCGGGCATCGCCGACGGCACCGTCGACCCCGGCGTCAGCCCGGCCGAAGTCGCCGTCGCCGTGGTCGGCCAGCTCCGCGGGATCGCGCTGCAACGGCTGCTCGACCCGCAGTCCGTCGACACCGGGCGGCTGCGCGAGAGCGTCACCGGCTACTGGCGCCGCGCTCTCGCGCGCGAGGCCCCGTAGCCGGCAATCGCCCAAGGCCAAGGATCACGAGCTCACCTTGATGACGACCTTGCCGGCGGGATGACCGTTCTCGACGGTGGCGAGGGCGGCCGGCGCATCGGGCAACGGGTGGACGGCGGTGATCACCGGGGCGAGGACGCCGTCCAGCGCGAGCCGGGCGGCGCGCTCCAGGTTCTCGCGGTCGAGGCGCCGCTCGACGAACCGGCCGCCGAGCTCGGGCACCGACTGATCGCCCACGGCGATCACCGTGTGCGGCTCGCGCGCCAACGGGGCGACCGCCCGCAGGGAGGCGCCGCCGACCAGGTCGACGATCCCGTCGAAGCCGCCGGGAACCAGGTCGCGGGCCACGGCGACGACGTCCTCGGCCGTGTAGTCGAGGAACCGCACCCCGGCGGCTTCGGCGTGCTCGCGTTTGGCGGCACTGCCGGTGCCGATCACCCGCAGCTCGCGCGCCGCGGCCAGCCGGGCCACCGCCAGGCCGACCCCGCCACCGACCCCGTTGACCAGGATCGTGGCCCCGGCCGGGAGGCCGAGCTGGTCGAGCGCGTCCACCGCGGTCGTCCCCGCGACCGGCAGCGTCGCCGCCGCGGTGGCGGACAGGCCCGCCGGGACGCGGGCGGTGTTCGGTGCCGAGAGCACCGTCGTCTCGGCGTAGGTGCCGCCGCCGGTGAGCGCGAAGCCGAAGACCGCGTCGCCGACGGCGAGCCCGTCGACACCCTCCCCCAGCGCCAGCACGGTCCCCGCGGCCTCCATGCCGAGCACGCGGGGGAACGGCCGCCCGCCGTCGAGCCCGGGCACCAGACCCGCGCGCACGAGGTGGTCGAGGGGGTTGACCCCGGCGACGCCGACCCGGACCAGCACCTCGCCGGCCTCGGGGGCGGGATCGGGGCGGTCGAAGAACTCCTGCACCTCGGGGCCGCCGTGCCGGCCGAAACCCCATGCCTGTCCCATTTCCGCTGCCTCCCGGTGACCGGCCCGGTGGGTTCCCGGGCTCTGCGGCCATCCTCACCGTTCACACCGGTGTCAGGGGCAACCGGCTGAGGCACGGGTCACAACGTCAAGCCGGCCGGCCCACCAGCTCCGCCTGGTGCCGCCGGTTGGCCGCCATCACCGCGTCGAGCGCGTTCCGGGCCGCCAGCAGCCGGTCGATGTCGGCGTCGATCCGATCGCGCTCGCGCGCCATCGTGGCGAACGCCGACTCGACGACGTCCGGGTCGGCCGGGGTTTCGACGCACGGCAGCACGGCCGCGATCACCCGGCTGGACATCCCCGCGTCGAACAGCTGCCGGATGAGCGACACGCGCTCGACCTCGGCGTCGGAATAGTGCCGCTGGCCGGCTTCGGAGCGCTCGCTGGTCAGCAAGCCCTGCGCTTCGTAGTACCGCAGCGAGCGTGAACTCACGCCGGTGCGTTTGGCCAGCTCACCGATCCGCATACCGGTCAGGCTACGCCGGGCTCAGCCCCGCAGCGCGCTGCCCGCCCGCCACGCGCTCCAGCTGATCGCCCAGTCGCCGTGGCCGTTGTCGATCGACAGCTGCGGGCCGCCCGAGTTGGTGACCTCCACGACGTCGCCGACGTTGAACGTGTCGAAGAACCACTTGGCGTTCTCGGTGTTCATGTTGAGGCAGCCGTTGGACACGTTGTCCCGGCCCTGCACGCCGACCGTCTTCAGGTTCTCGTGCAGGTATTCGCCGTCGCCGGAGATCCGGACGTTCCAGTTCTCCGGCGCGCTGTAGTAGCCGGGGTCGCCCTCGCACACGCCGTAGCTGCAGGAGTCCATGATCTTGTGCTCTTCCTTCCCCAGCACGGTGTGCGTGCCGTTGAAGGTCGGCGTCGGGCCGCGCGGCGGGGTGTCGGCGGTCTTGCCCATGCTGATCGGTGCGGTCTTCACCAGCTGTCCGTTGTGGAACGCCTTGATCTGGTGCGTCTTGCCGTCCGCCTTGGCGATCCAGGAATCGTGCACCCGGTAGGTGGCCGAAACGTCCTGGCCGCCGTACAGGCCGCCGCCGATCGGCATCCCGAAGGTCGTGGTCTCGAGCTTCACGGTCGAGCCGGCCTTCCAGTAGTCCTGGGGCCGGTAGTGCACTTCGCGCTTGCCCACCCAGTACCAGCCACCGTCCTGGGCGGGCGAGGACGTCACCTTGAAGGACTTCTCCACCGCGGCCTTGTCGGCGATGTCGTGGTCGAACTTCAAGCCGATGACCAGCCCGACGCCGAAATCACCGGACGAGGGCTGGAAGAGCGCGGGCGTGGCGACCCCGGCCGGCTTGAGCGTGTGCACCTCACCGCGCTGCTCCGTCGCCGCGCCCGCCGGGTTCACCGCGGTGGCGACCACCTGGTAGGTGGCCCCGTACCGGAGGTGGTCGTCGCTGGTCCACGTCGTCTTGTCCGCCGAGAGGGCGCCCTTGACGGCGTTGCCGGTCTGCGGGTTCGTGACGGTGACCGCCTGCAGCGTGCCACCCCCGGCCCGGACGACGATCGGGTCCTTCGGGCTCAGCTGGTCCCCGCCCTCGAACGCCACGGTCGCGGCCGGCACCCCGGGCCCGGGCGCCGTCCCGGTCGCGCCGGCGGCTCCGGCCGCCTGCGCGACCCCCACGGTCTCGGTCGGTCCACTACAGGCAGCCAGCAGCAGGGCTGCCAAACCGAGCCCGGCGATACGGATCACTCTCACGACCCTCAGACGTCCCACCCGGCCCGAAGTTGTGCGGCGATCCGCAGTTTCCGGGAATGGCGTGACAGATGATTCGACGCGGTCACACCTAGTACTTTCGGCCGATGCCCGCGGGGCGAAAACCCTCCGAACGACGTGGACCATTCCGGGGTTCTCGTCCCGGCGCCGGTTCCGTTGCCGATCACCGCCCTACTGTGGCGGTGCTTCGTGATCTTGAAACGAAACCGAAGAGGGGACCGCCTTGACCACAATCCTCGGCAGAACACTCGCGGCGGCAGGCACCGCGGCGGCACTCGTGCTCGCCACGGCCGTTCCCGCGAACGCGGCCGCGCCGACCACCGTCGAGCAGGACGTCGCGCAGCTGTACCAGTACGTCTCCGACCTCTACGACGGCCTGCCCGCCAACGCCCTGCGCGGCGTCGACCGGCTCGTCGACTCGCCGATCCCGCGGATCGGCCGGCAGAGCCAGGCCGCCCAGGGCCCGATCCCCGGCTGCACCGAGGGATCGCTGCTGACCTACGCCAACAAGCTCGCGGCCCAGCTCACCCCGCTGGAGAACCAGGCGTTCACCGCGCTTTCGGGGCTCAGCCAGCTCTACGTGCAGGGCGTCGCGTCCGACAAGACCCCACAGGTCTTCGGCACCGACGGCCAGTACACCCCGCGCGCCACCGACACGATCGACCGGCTGCGCGGCTTCTGGGACATCGAAAGCTGGAACATCCAGCTCGTCGCCTGGAAGGGCACCGACCTCGGCAGCCAGGCGAAGATGGCGCAGACCTTCAGCCTCGGCCTCGCGCCGGCGAAGGTGAAGGACGCCGCCGCGCTCGCCACCAAGGTGCTCTACGAAGTGCCGGCCCTGCAGGGCGGCCGCCACCCGCTGCTCACCCTCAACGCGTTCTCCGCGCCGGCCGACAGCCTCGGCGGCAAGCGCGTGGCTCTCGGCGACGGCCTGCTCGACACGGTCGACGTCCTCGGGTTCGCCGACGTCTCGGTGGAGTCCGTGGTCGGCCACGAGTACGGCCACCAGGTCGATTTCGCGCACGAGAACTACCCGCGCAACGAGTCTTCCGAGATGGGTCCCGACGCCTACGGCGGCTACTTCGTCGCCCACGCCAAGGGCTACGCGTGGAACGCCCGCACCCAGCAGGAGGTCACCTACCTGGACGCCTCGATCGGCGACTGCTACCACAGCCACGGCACCCCGGACCAGCGCAAGGCCGCGGGCGCCTGGGGCGAGAAGCAGGCGACGAGCCAGGGCAACCCGAACCGGATCCTCCCGACCGCCACGATGATCGAGAAGTTCCAGAAGGAGTACCCGAAGCTGATGCCGCCCGCCGGCCGGCCGGCCACCGCGGTAGCCACCGCGCGCGGCTGAGCTCCGGTTCCCGGCCAGGGGCCGTCTCCCCGGATCACGGGAGGCGGCCCCTTCGCCCGTCAAAGTGGCCGCGGCCGGGACGACACCACGAGCCGCGGCGACGCCGGCGACCCGACCCTTCGACACCGGCCACTGCCCCGGGGCCGCCGATGCCGCCCGCCGACTTCCCGTTGTCCCCCTCGGGAGCTACCGCACTTGCTCGCTCCGGGGTGACGTTTCCGCCGCCCCGATCCGGATAACTTCGGCGCCGTCACCGCGGGCGGCGGGCCGGAAGGGCTTGCCACCGCCGGAAATCGGAGGGCGAGCGAGCATGAGCAACACACGGGGGCGCCGGTTCGGCGCGGCCCTGGCGGTCACCACACTGGCTGTTCTCGGGGTGGCCGCCTGTGACAGCGCGGACGACGAGGACACCGCGGCGCCCGCGGCCCTCGCCTGGGGGCCGTGCCCGGCGGCGGCGCCGGGCACGACGCGGGATCCGCGGCTCACCTGCGCGAAGGTGCGGGTCCCGCTCGACTACGGCCGGCCGGACGGCAAGTCGATCGAGGTCGTGGTTTCCCGCTTGGGCGCCGCCGACCCGGCGAAGCGCCACGGCGTCCTGCTGCTGAACCCGGGTGGTCCCGCGCTGCCGGGGCTCGACACGCCCGGCGCGATGGCGCCGACGCTGCCCAAGCCCGTCCTGGACGGCTACGACCTGATCGGCTTCGACCCGCGCGGCGTCGGGACGAGCACGCCGCAGAGCTGCGGCCTCGAAAACGTCAGCATCGCCACCCTTTTCCCCTACCCGGCCGCCGACGGCTCGATCGAGGCGAACGTCCAAGCCGCCCGCGCCACGGCCGGGCAGTGCGCCGCCAAGGCCGGGGACGACCTGCGCCACTTCACCACCGCCAACACCGCCCGCGACCTCGACCGCATCCGCGAAGCCCTCGGCGAAGCCAAGATCTCCTACTGGGGCCAGTCCTACGGTACCTACCTCGGCGCCGTCTACAACGCGCTCTACCCGGACCGGGCCGACCGCGTCGTCCTCGAAGGCAACGTCGATCCCACGCACGTCTGGGCCGGTGAAGCACAAAGCTGGGGAAAGGGGATGGCCGAACGGTTCCCCGACGCGGCCGCCGTCGCCGCCGCGCAGAACGCCGCCCTCGGGCTCGGCGCCACCGCCGGCGAAGTCACCCGGACCTACCTCGCGCTCGCCGACCGGCTCGACCGACGGCCGGCACCGGTCCCGGGAACACCTCAGGCGGTGACCGGGGCGATGCTGCGCGCCGTCACCTACGCACTGCTGCTGCACAACGAAACCCTGCCGGTGCTCACCCAGCTCTGGAAGGCCGCCGCGGACCTGGCCGACGGTCACCTCACCGAAGCCGACGGCCGGGTGCTCGAGCAGGCCTTCGCCGAAACCCCGTCCGCGCCCGGCGTTCCCGCGGACAACCAGGCGACCATGTTCCTGGCCCTCACCTGCGGTGACGCCGAGTGGTCCCACGACGTCGCCGGCTACGCGGCGGCCACCGCCGCCGACCGGAAGGCCTGGCCGCTGACCGCGGGCATGCCGGCGAACATCTGGCCCTGCGCGTTCTGGCCGCGGCCTGCCGAAAAGCCGGTCGCCGTGACCGGCACCGGTCCGCGCAACACGCTGATCCTGCAGAACCGCCGCGACCACGCCACCACGTGGGACTCCGGCACGGGGCTGCGCCGCGTGCTGGGCGGCCGCGCCGCCTTCGTCGGCGTCGACAACGGCGGGCACTACGTCTACCACGCGGGTTCGGCCTGCGCCGACAACGCCACCGCGAGCTTCCTCGACACCGGCCGGCTGCCGGACGGGGACCTCGACTGCACGGACGTCACCCGGCACTGACCGGATGTCCGGAAGGGCACCCCGGTGGCCGCCACGGCCACGGGGGTGCCCACCGCGGCTTCCGCGGGGGCGGGAATCGCTAGGCTCCCGGCCATGCCGAAGCCGGGACGTCTTCGCGACCGCTGGACGCACGTCACCCCGGACGTCCGGGACGGGGCGCTCGCCGCGGTCGTCACCGCCGCCGCGTTCGTGCCGGCGTTCGCGATGGTCGGCGCCCAGTTCGGTGATCTGCCGAGGCACGACGGCGGGTTCGCGGCGGCGCTGCTGGTGCTCGGGCAGACGCTCCCGCTGGCGGTGCGCGGCCGGTGGCCCGCGGCCACCCTCGCGGTCGTCGCGATCTGCTTCGGGGCGCACGAAGTGCTCGCCTACTCCCCCACGTTCGGCAGCCTCGCCCTGTACTTCGCGCTCTATTCGGCCGGGGCGCGCGAGGAACGGTTCCGGCGCGCGCTGCCCGCGGCGGTGTCGGTGGGGTATGCCGGCTTCGCGGTCCTGGTCGCCTTGCGCGGGTCGCCGACGGATCTGGTGACCTACTTCGTCTACTACGTGGTGCTGGTCCTGTTCTGGTCGCTGGGTGCCTTGGTACGCCAGCGAAGGCGGCAGGAGGCCGAACGGCGACGGCTCACCGCGCGCGCCGCCGCGGCGGACGAACGGGCGCGGCTCGCCCGCGAACTGCACGACGTCGTCACCCACCACGTGACGGCCATGGTGGTCCAGGCCGACGCCGCCCGGTTCCTCCCGGCGGACCACGCCCCCGAGGTGTTCGCCGCCATCACCGGCTCGGGCCGCGACGCCCTCACCGAACTGCGGTTTCTGCTCGGCGTGCTGGAAGCGACCGGCGCGCGCACGCCGGGCCTGAGCGCCTTGCGCGGGCTCGTCGAGCAGCCCGGCCGCGTGGTCGACCTCGTCGAAGCGGGCGAACGTCCCGAGCTGCCCCCGGAGACCGAGCTCACCGCGTACCGGATCGTGCAGGAAGCGCTGACCAACGCCGCCAAGCACGCCGCCGGCCGTCCCGCGACGGTGCGCGTCGGCTACGGCGCGGACCTCCTCGAAATCGAGGTGACCACGCGGGGCCCGGCGACCGCGCCCGGCGCGCTCGGGTCCGGCGGGCGCGGGCTGGCGGGGCTGCGCGACCGGGTCGACGCCCTCGGCGGCCGGTTCACCGCCGGCCCCTCGGCGGACGGTTTCCGCGTCAGCGCGCAGTTCCCGGTCGCCGGCACCCCGGTGGGGAGCGAACGGTGACCGACGGCCCGATCCGCGTGCTGATCTGCGAAGACCAGCAGCTCATCCGCGCCGGGTACGTGGCCGTGCTCGGCGCCCAGCCGGACATGGAGGTGGTGGGGCAGGCCGAAAACGGCCGCGACGCGCTCACCGAGATCGGCCGGCTGCACCCCGACGTCGTCGTGATGGACATCCAGCTGCCGCTGCTGGACGGGATCGAGGTGACGCGCCGCGTCTCCGGTCCCCACACGGCGAAGCCGGCGAAGGTCCTGGTGGTCACGACGTTCAACGTCGGCCAGTACGTCTACGACGCGTTGCGGGCCGGGGCGAGCGGGTTCCTGCTCAAGGACGCGCCGCTGGACGAGCTCGCGGCGGGCGTGCGCACGGTCGCCCGTGGCGAGTCGCTGCTCTCCCCGGCGGTGACCCGGACGCTGATCGGCCGCTACGCCGACCGGATCCAGCCGGTGGCTCCCGCCGACGGCCCCTTGGACCGGCTCGCCCCGCGGGAGCTGGAAGTGCTGAAGCTGATCGCCGGCGGCCTGTCGAACGCCGAGATCGCGGCCGAGCTGGTGCTGGGCGTGGAGACGGTCAAGACGTACGTCTCGCGCATCCTCACCAAGCTGGACCTGCGGGACCGGGTGCAGGCCGTGGTGCTGGCCTACCGGACCGGGCTGGTCAGCGCCGCGGGCTGACTGCTGTCCGAAAAGGACGGTGAGTGGGTCAGGCCTCGGCCGGCATGCCGACCAGGCTGATCATCCGGCGGGTGCGGCCTTCGCCGGCGGCACGGCCGAGCCTCGCCGTGACGGCCGCGTGGATCTCGCCCACGAGTTCGGCCATTTCGGCGTCGCTCAGCCACAGCGCGGCCTGCTGGTAGGTGACGCCGTCGGCGGCCGGGTCGGGCGCACCGCCCGCGAGGTACCGGTCGAAGTCGGCCAGCAGCCCGCCGACGAACGCGGTGAACGCGCGCCGGTGGTCTTCGGTGGTCATCGTGGCGCGGACCTCGGGGGCGATTTCGGCGTGCTGCCACGACACCCGGTAGGTGCGCTCGACGGCGCCGCGCACGCGTTTCTCGTCGAGGACTTCGAGGACGCCGGCCGCCGCCAGGGCCGCGACGTGCCGGTACATGGTGGCCGGCGGGATGTCCGGCAGCCGCTCGCGCAGCTGCGCGGTCGTCGCGGGGTGGCCGTCCAGGAACGTGCGCAGGATCCGGAGGCGGACCGGGTGCAGCAGCAGGTCGAGCGTCGTCATGGACACATCATTACCCTTCCTGATACCTTTATCAAAACTGATAACGATGGAGGTCGGACATGATCGAGGCGGAGACCGCGGTGGCGAGGGAGATCGAACTGGCCGCGCCGGCCCCGGACGGCGTCTTGCTCGCGGGCACGCTCACCCTCCCCGCCGGACCGGGTCCGCACCCCGCGGTGCTGTGCCTGCCCGGCTCGGGCAAGCTCGACCGCGACTCCAACGCCGGCAGGCTGCGCATGGACTTGGGGGGCCCGCTGGCCGCGACGCTGGCGCGGCACGGCATCGCCTCGCTCCGCTACGACCGCCGTGGCGTGGGGGCGACGCCCGGCGACTGGCACACGGTCGGTTTCCTGGACAACCGCGCCGACGCCGCGGCCGCGTGGGAAGCGTTGCGCGCGCGTCCCGAGGTGCGCGGAGACGCGGTCGGCGTGCTGGGGCACAGCGAAGGCGCCGTCCACGCCATGTGGCTGGCCGCCCACGTCCCCGTCGCGGCCGCGGTGCTGCTGGCCGGGTACGCCCGCTCCGGCGAGGCGGCGGTGCGGTGGCAGGGCGGCCGGCTCGCGGAGGCACTGCCGCGCCCGCTGGTGCGCGTCCTGGGCCGGATGGCTGCGAAGCAGCTGGCCCGGGTGTCCGCGACCACGACCGACGCGGCGCGCATCGGCGGCATCCGGGTCAACGCCAAGTGGTGGCGCGAGCAGCTGGCCTACGACCCCCGGGCGGACCTCGGCCGCATCCAGGCGCCCGTCCTGGCGATCACCGGCGAGAAGGACGTCCAGGTCGACCCGGCCGACCTCGACGTGATCGCGAACCTGGTGCCCGGCGCCCGGATCCGGCGCGTTCCGGACCTGACCCACCTCCTCCGGCGCACCGACGGCCCCGGCACCGTGTTCGGCTACCGCGAGCTGCTCCGCCGGCCCGTCGAGGAGGACCTGCTGACCGGCGTCGCGCAGTGGCTCGCCGAACGGCTCCGCTGACCGAGGCCGGTTCGCGGTAGGTTCGACACGAACGAGGAGGTCGGGTTTGAGTCACCTGGTTCGATTCGCCGACGGAACCGGCACCACCCGGGTCGGCCTGCTCACCGGCGAGCGGCTGCGGCCGCTCGCGGTGGCGTCGATGAGCGAGCTGCTGCGCCACTCCGTGGCGGAGATCCGCGAGCTGGCCGGCGCCGCCGGGGAGCCGGTGCCCGCGGCCGGGACGCGGCTGCTGCCGCCGGTCGACGGGCGGATGGAGGTGTGGGCCGCCGGGGTGACGTACCTGCGGTCCGAGGAGGCCCGTCGCGAGGAGAGCGCGGACGAGGACGTCTACGCGCGGGTGTACCGCGCCCAGCGGCCGGAGCTGTTCTTCAAGTCGGCCGCGTGGCGCGTGGTCACCGACGACGAGCCGATCGCCGTGCGCGCCGACTCCGCCAACAACGTGCCGGAGCCGGAACTCGGCCTGCTGCTGACCAGCGCCGGGGAGATCGCCGGGTACGTGGTGGTCGACGACGTCAGCTCTCGCAGCATCGAAGGCGAGAACCCGTTGTACCTCCCGCAGGCCAAGATCTACACGGGTTCGTGCGCGGTGTCGGCGCGGGTGCGGCCGGCGTGGGAGGTGCCGGACCCGCTGTCGCTCGCTCTCCGCATGCGCATCCTGCGCGACGGTCACGAGGTGTTCGGCGGCGAATCCAGTACCGCGCAGCTGAACCGCGAACCGGCCGGACTGGTCGGGTACCTGTGGCGGGACAACGACTTCCCCGACGGCGCCGTGCTCTCGACGGGCACGTCCGTCGTGCCGGGGCTCGACCAGGGGCTGCGGCCGGGCGACGTGGTCGAGATCGAGATCGGCGAGGTCGGCTCGCTGCGCTCCCCCGTGGTGCTGGGCGCGGACGAGGTGCGCCGGGTGCTCGCGGCCCGCTGAGGACCGCACGCCCCGGCTTCGACCTCACCTCATCCGTCACGCTCGTCGAACGGGTTCGCGTAGGACGGCGTGCGGGCCCGCAAACCCATCCGCAGCGTCAACCGGATCCGGCTCGACCGGGGCAGGTCCACCCGGAGCCACGGGCCGTCCAGGTCGGCCGTCGCCGTGGTCACCGCCGGTTCGCCGTGGCCGTAGTCGTAGAGGTCGCCGATCCACGACGGGTCCTCGCACGCGGTGTACTCCACGCCGCGGAGGTCGTGCTCGGCGAACGCGCCCGCCTGGACCACCACCGAGCGCGGTTCCTGCGGGTCGAGGTTGACCAGCTCGACGACCGTCGCGTGCGGGTCGATGGCGGAAACGAGCGCCGCCACGGACGGTGGCAGGCCCGGCCGGCGCGCCCGCGCGTCGTAGTAGCGGACGCGGGCCTGCTGCAACCCTCCGTTGTAGACGACCTGCGGCGCGCCCCAGGTGAGCTGGACGAGGGCTTCGGTGACCACGGGGTTGGACTGCTGCCACAGGTGGATGTCGGCTTCGGGCACGGCCCGGCCGCGGTGGCGTTCCATCCGCGTCAGCCGGTGGCGCACCTGGGCCTGGGCGGCGGCCAGGATGCGCTCCGGGTAGTCCGGGTTGTCGCCCGCGAGATAGGCGAACCACGGCTCCTCGTGCCCGGCTTCCTCCTTGCTGCGGAAGGGCCGCACGGTCCGCCAGTCGTGGCCGCCGGCCGCGCGCAGCCGCTCGAGGCGTTCGCGGTCCTCCGGCGCGGCCGTGTGGTGCCACAGCGCGGCCGGGACGCCCATCAGCATCGGGTTGTGGTCGAACCAGCCCCGGTCGTCGTAGCGGAAGGGGACGTGCAGCGTCGGGATGTCCACGTCTTCCCGCAGCTGCGCCGACCACTTGGAGTCCAGGCTGGAATCCGCCTCGGTGAACGCCATGACCTTGCCCTGGGCGATGATTTCGTCCAGCGCCGGGCGCACCAGGTCGGTGAACGTGTCGTCGCCCGTGGCGAGCGCGGCCGCCAGTGCGGCGACGACGGCGGCGTGCCCGACGCTGTACCAGCCGTGCGGCCACGACCAGCCGTAGTGCCCGCCGTACCAGCGCCCCTCCAGCAGCCCGCCGACCGTCCCGT
The DNA here is from genome assembly GCF_053605345.1 of Amycolatopsis sp. NPDC003865. Taxonomy (NCBI): domain Bacteria; kingdom Bacillati; phylum Actinomycetota; class Actinomycetes; order Pseudonocardiales; family Pseudonocardiaceae; genus Amycolatopsis; species Amycolatopsis sp. NPDC003865. Next base: position 514,926 of record NZ_JBSGJA010000001.1, read on the forward strand.
CGGGAGCGACGTTGTCCGGGAGGATGCCGTTGTTGGCCGCCGCGCGTTCGCGCCACGCGCCCACGTACTCGGCGAGCCAGTCGCGGTAGCGCCGGTCGCCGGACAGCAGCAAGGCGTTGAAGACGAGCCCGGCGGCGGCCAGGTTGACCGCGGTGTCCCCGACGCCGATCCGCTGCCGCATCTGGTCACCCAGGCGGGGATCGCGCTCCCGCGGGGGCTCCCCGGCGTCCGCGGGCAGCAGCCAGTCCAGCGGAAAGCCGTACCTCGCGGCCTCTTGGGGCAGCCAGGGGTAGGAACCGCCGTCGAAGAGCCCCTCCCGCGCCGGGTCACTGCCGTTGTGCGGACGGCGGATGATGCGGTGCACGGGGTCGTAGTTGCCGTGGGCCGGGTCGACGTAGAGCTCGGCGAACCGCAGGGCGCGCTCCCGCCACCGCCCGGGCGCCGCCATGCACAGGAAGTACAGCAGCAGCAGGCTTTCCCCCTGGTGGAACCAGTCGTAGCCGCGTTCGTACCCGTCGTGCAGCATGCCCAGCTCGGTCAGCTGCCGGGTGACGCCTTCCCAGTGCCGCTCCGACTCGGCGAGCAGGTCGTCGGCGCCGCCGAGCAGGTAGAGCTGGGGCCAGTTGAAGAAGGTCTCGTAGAAGTCGTCGACGCCGTCGCGGCTGGTGAGCCCGTCGTCGTAGGTCAGCCGCCCGTCCGGGCCGGTGAAGTCGCGGGCGAACCGGCGCCAGGCCAGGTCGAGCAGCTCGAACAGCTCGCGCTGGGCGATCGCCCAGCCCGGTGGTTCGAGCAGGGGCACCGAAGCCGTGATGACGGGATGCACCGGTTACTCCTTCGTCGCGCCGGCCAGCATCCCGGCGACCAGGAAACGCTGGGAGAACAGGAAGACGACGAGCACCGGCGTGATCGCCAGCAAGGTGGCCAGCGCCAGCTCCGGGCGCTGCACCGCGGCGGTGCCGGCCGTCGGGTTGAACTGGGGAACCGAGTTCAGCAGCGTGCCCAGGCCGACCTGGACCGGGAACTGGTCGCTTTCCGGCAGGAGGACGTAGGGCAGGAAGTAGTTGGTCCAGTTGGCCACGAAGCTGAAGAAGCCGACGAGGGCGATGATCGGCGCCGCGAGCGGGAGGGCGACGTGGCGGAACACGCCGAACTGCGAGCAGCCGTCGAGCTTGGCCGCGTCGATCAGGTCACGCGGCACCGCGGTGCTGAAGTAGATGTAGGTCAGGTAGACCCCGAACGGGTAGAAGGAGTACGGCAGGACGATCGACCACATCGAGCCGACCAGGCGCACCGCGTTCACCTCGAGGAACAAGGGCACCACGAGGGTCGCGTTCGGCATCAGCATCACGACCAGCGTCGCGACGAGGAGGGTGCGCCGGCCGCGGAACTCGGTCATCGCGAGGGCGTAGCCGGCCGGGATCGCCACGCACAACGTGATCGCGAGCGCCACGAACGAATACAGCGCGGAGTTGCCCAGCCACCGGAAGATCGCGTTGTCCTGAAAGGACGTGAGTGCCTGCCAGTTGCCGGCCAGCGCGTGCCACGAGCCGAAGGACAGGGGGTTGCCGTGCACGAGCTGGTCGTCGGTCTTCGTGGCCGCCAGCACCAGCCACAGCACCGGGAGCACGAAGAAGACGAGGAACAGCACGAGCACCAGCCCCGCGAGCGGGTTCGGCAGTTTCCTCCGGGTGCGGCGCCGCCGCGGCGCGGCCGCCCGGCTTGCCGGCTCGGTCGCGTTCGCGGGTGCGCGGACGTCAGTCGGCATCGAAGAACCCCGATCGGGCGACGAACACGCCGGCGACCACCAAACCGACCAGCAGCAGCTCCACCGAGATCGCCGCGGCGGTGTTCACGTTGTCGTTCTGGAACGCGAAGTCGTAGGAGAGCTGGTTGAGCGAGTAGTCGCGACCCGCCACGCCGACACTCGCCTGCGACAGCAACTGGGGCTCGACGAACAGCTGGGTGCCGCCGGCGAACGCCAGGATGACCAGGTAGACGATCCACTTGCGCAGCAGGGGGACCTGGATGCGCCGCGCCGTCTGCCACGCGCCCGCGCCGTCGATCCGGGCCGCCTCCAGCAGATCGGGGGAGATGTTGTTCAGCGCGCCGTACATCACCACGATCCAGCCGCCCGCCCCCGTCCAGAAGGCGATCAGGGTGAACAGGACCGGCAGGTGGTCCGGGGCGACGACCTGGCCGAACGTGTCGAACCCGAGGCCGCGCAGCAGCGCGCTCGCCGGGCTCACCGACGGGTCCAGCATGAACAGCCACACCATCACGCTCGCGGCTCCGGCCAGCGCTCCCGGGATGTAGTACAGGAAGCGCAGGGTCTTGCTCGTCCCGCTCGAGGTCAGGCGGTGCAGCAGCAGCGCGAGCCCGACGACGAGCACGACGAGGGAGACCAGCCAGAACACGAGGTAGAGCGCCACGTGCCCGACCGCGGAGAGGTACCGGAAGTCACTGGCGGCTTCGACGAAGTTCGAGAGGCCGGCGAAGTCGTCGCCCGCGTCGGTGAAGGCGAAGTACACCGCGTAGCCGGTGGGGACGACACCGAACGCGACCAGCAGCACGACGTACGCCGCGACGAACAGGTGTCCGGCCCGGACCGGCCGGACGGCGGTCACTGGCCGACCTCGTACCCGGTGGACCGCGCGTGGTCGGTGATCGCCTTCTGCCACTCGGGCAGCAGCGAGACGATCGTCTTGCCGGCGGTCAGCCCCGGTGTCACGGTCGCCGCCCAGATCGCCTCCTGGCTGAACTGGCCGTAACCCCACCCCGGCCACACCTGGGGGGCGGCTGCCTGCAGGGTGCCCGCGACGTCGTTGGCGTAGTACTTGCCCGAGGACTGCTTGGCCAGCCAGGTCTTCGCCGCCGCCTGGTACGCGGGGTACCCCGGTGCGAGGGTGCCCTGGTAGTCGTCCGAGGTGGTGACCCAGGTCAGGAAGTCGGTCGCGTCCTTGAGGTTGGCGCTGTGCGCGGACAGCAGCCACGTGCCGCCGCCGACGTTGCCGACGGACGGGGCCGGGTCCCCGGCCCACTGCGGCAGCGGCGCCACCGCGATCTGCCCGGCCGGGGTCTTGAGCGACTCCTGGAACACCGAGCCGCCGAACCAGGACGGCCCGGGCAGCATGAGGATCTTGTCCGCGGCGTTCTTGGCGAAGTCGGAGCTGAACACGCTGCTGGTGGTCATCGTGCGGTTCTGCACGAGCGTGTCGAGCAGCGACGCCATCCGCGTGCAGTTCGGGCTGGTGGTGTTCACCTTGACCGACTTCGGGCCGGTGATCTCGTTGGCCCCGCACTTGGACGCCCAAAGGTAGATCTCCGGGGTGAAGTTGTCGCCGGCCGAGCCGACGAGGTAGCCGGGGTGCTCGGTGGCGACCCGCTGCCCCAGTGCCTGGTACTCCTCCCAGGTCTTCGGCACCGCGTAACCCCACGACCGCATGAGCGGCGCGTTGTACCAGAGGACGGTCTGGGCGAGGTCGTTGCGCAGGCAGTAGAGCGTGCCCTCGACCGTGCACGGGTCGTTGGCCCCGGCGGTCCAGCCGCTCAGGGTGGCCGCCGGGAGCTGCCCCTTGTTCAGCGGCGCCGTGAACCCGGCCTGCACCGCCCAGCTGACCTCGTTGTTCTGCGAGCTGAACACCACGTCCGGCCAGCCGCTGCGGGTGCGGTTGAACAGGCTCACCTTGGTCTGCAGGTAGTTCGAGCCGTTGGCGTCCCCGTCGTAGGTGACGATGTCCATCGGCACCGACGGGTGCTGCTTCTGGTAGAGCTGGGCCGCGGGCAGCCGGGTGGAGTCGACCCAGACGGTGATCTTCCCGCCCGTCTGCGGCACCGGCTGGAACCCGCCCTGGGCACCACCGCCGTTCCCGCCGTTGCCACAGGCCGTGACCGCGGCGAGAACGGCCGCGACGCCGAGGACCAGCGCCGCGTACCCCCGGGGCCGACGGTTCGAGCCTCCGGCTCCGGTCGCGCGCACCTGAACTGTCATGAGGTACTCCACTTCATCGTGGCACCCGCAGGTCACACCTGACGCGGTGATGAACCCTCGTATGTGTCGCACACATTGCTGCGAGCGGTCTCTACAGCGACCTATCACAGCTGGAGGACTGCCCGCCGTCAAGAGTTCAGCGCAAGAAAATAAGTACTACACATTTGGTCCGTACTTGTGCGAATGTAGGGTTCACGGCACACGCCGCCGACCGAGGAGAGCTGCCGGGTGGACGAGACGCGCGCGGCGGACGAGCCCGCCTACCGGCCCGGGTACGAACGCGTCGCCGAGCGGATCCTCCGGCTCATCGCCGAGCTGCGGCTGCGAGCCGGTGACCGCATGCCGACGGAGAACGAACTGGCCGCCCGGCTGGGTGCCTCGCGCACCGTCGTGCGCGAGGCGATCAAGATCCTCTCCGCCCTCGGACGGGTGCGCGCCCAGAAGGGGCGCGGCCTCTACGTGGCCGACGACGAGGGGATGCTCGGCTCGGCCCGGTGGTCGGGCTTCTTCCTGCCGACCGATCCCGACCACGTCTACGCGCTGTTCGAGTTCCGCCGTGTCCAGGAGACGGCTGCCGGCAGGCTGGCCGCCACCCGGGCCACCCCGGTCGAGCTCCGGGCGATCGAGGCGGCCGCGGAAACCTGCCGCCAGGGGCACCTGACCGGCGAAGCGCCGCTGTTCGACCGCGGGGACGAAGACTTCCACCTCGGGATCGCCGCCGCGTCCCACAACCCGTTCCTCCTGGCCGCCGTCCGCGAAGCCCGGCGGCTGCAGCACCAGTCCAGCACCATCGGGCTCGACGGCACCGTCGGCGGGCACGCCGCGGAGGCGGTCGAGGAGCACGCCGCGATCTACGAGGCCATCCGCGACGGCGACCCGGACGCTGCCGCCCGGGCCGCCGCGGTGCACCTCGACAACACGCTGGAGGACTACCGCCGCGAGATCCGGCGGCGCGTTTTCGGCTGACGGCCGCTCATCGGGCCGCCGGTACGGTCCACTGCTGGTTCGCCCCGCCGTTGCAGGTCCAGACGATCACCGCCGTTCCGTTGGCGGTCGCGGCACCCGTCACGTCCAGGCAGAGGCCCGACTGGCCGTTGGTGATGGTGCCGTTCCCGGGGAAGGTCCACTTCTGGCCGGCGCCGCCGGTGCAGTTCGCGATCACCGCCGCGGTCCCGGCGGCGGTCCCGCCGCCGGAGGTGTCCAGGCACCGCTGGGTGTTTCCCGAATAGACGGTCAGCGTCCCGGAGCCGGTTCGGGTCCACTGCTGGTTGGTCCCGCCGTGGCAGTCCCAGATCTGCAGCGACGTGCCGGCGGTGGTCGACGAGCCCGGCACGTCCAGGCAGCGGTTCGCGGCCACCGCACGCAGCGCGGCGTCACCTCCGCCGCCACCGCCGTTGAGCGCGTCGAGGACGGCGGTGTAGGCTTGCTTCTTGCCGTAGTTGCCGTCGAACAACAGCGGCGTGTCGCCCGAGCGCCACGAATACTTGTCCGTGACGCCCCAGGCCGTGATGCCGGTGCAGCGGGAAACCGCCAGGCACGCCTGGGTGACCTGCCGGAACACGTTCGCCTGACCGGAACCCGAGCCGCCGACGTCCAGCTCGGTGATCTGCACGTCGACCCCGAGGTCGGCGAAGCGCTGCAGGTTCGCCTGGTAGCTGCTCAGGTTCGAACTGGAACTCAGGTGGCTCTGGAAGCCCACGCAGTCGATCGGCACGCCACGGCTCTTGAAGTCCCGGACCATGGTGTAGACCCCGGTGCTCTTCGCGTTGACCCCGTCGGTGTTGTAGTCGTTGTAGCAGAGCTTGGCGTTCGGGTCGGCCGCACGGGCCGTGCGGAAGGCGTCCTCGATGTAGCCGTCACCGAGCTTCTGCTGGAACACCGACTGCCGGCGGGTGCCGTTCTCCTCGAACGCCTCGTTGACGACGTCCCACGCGTAGAGCTGGCCCTTCCAGTGCCCGGCCACCTGGCTGATGTGGTTCTGCATCGCCGACCGCAGGTTGCTCGCGTCCAGGCCGCTCACCCACCCGGCGAGCTGCCCGTGCCACACCAGCGTGTGCCCCCGGATCTTCATGCCTTTGCTCCGGCCCTGGCTGACGATCTGCTCCCCCGGCCCGAAGTTGAACTGGTTGCGGTTCGGCTCGACCGTGGCCCACTTCATCTCGTTTTCCGGGGTGACGCCGTTGTGCTCCGCCGTCCACGTGTTCACGTAGGCCGACTCGCCGAGGTGGCTCGTGGAGATCGCGGCGCCGAAGTACCGGCCGCTCTGCGCCGCCGCCGCGCCGAGCGTGCTCGCCGCGCCGGCGGTGCCGGGCAGCAGCACCAGGGAAGCCGCTGTGAGGCCGGCGGCGGCGAACGCGGTCCGCCACCGGTTCGGGCTGGTGGTCATCACACCCTCGTTCCTTCGTCGGAGGCGCTCACCCGAGCGTCCACTGCTGGTTGCTGCCGCCGTTGCAGGTCCACAGCTCCACCAGCGCGCCGTTGGCCGTCGACGCGCTCGTCACGTCCAGGCACAGCCCGGACTGCGCACCGGTGACCGTGCCGTTGGAGTTGACGGTCCACTGCTGGTTGGCCCCGCCGTTGCAGGACCAGGTCACCACCTTCGTCCCGGCACTGGTCCCGTTGCCCGAAGCGTCCAGGCACAGCGTCTGCCCACCGACGGAGACCGTCAGCTGGTTCGACGAGGTCCGGGTCCAGGTCTGGTTCGCCTGGCCGGAGCAGCTGTAGATCTGCAGCTGGGTGCCCTGAGTGGTGGTGGACCCCGGGACGTCGAGGCACTTGCCGGCGCCGACCGCGTGCAGCGGCCCGGTGCTGGTGCCGCTCCCGCCGGTGCCGTACCCGGCCGCCGTGATGTTGGCCTGCACCGCGTTCTCCGTGGCGTCGGAGGGATAGCCGGACGTCATCACGCCTTCGTAGAACGTCCCCGCGGAACCGATGCTGTTGTCGCCCCCGGTGCCGAGGATGATCGCGCCTTCCTTGCGCATCGGGTTGTAGCCGGACACATTGGGGCGGGCACCGTCGTAGAAGGTCGACAGGCCGCCGGACTGCGCGTTGCCGCCGCGGATGGCCCAGTGGTTGGGCCCGCCCTTGATGATCGCGGTCAGGTAGCGGTGGCTGATGCTCGGGTCGTTGGCGTTGTAGCGCTGGTTGATCCCGGAGAAGAGGCCGTTCTCGAGGTCGGCCATGATCCACGGGCCGTTCCCGGCGCCGTAGCCCCAGACCTTGATGTTGCCGAAGTAGATGGCCTCCATGGTGCCGTTGCCGTTGTCCCGGCTGTTGCGCTCGGCGTTGCCGTAGTCGAAGCAGCAGCCGCCGTTGTAGTGCGTGCCGTCGAAGATCGCGTACATGCCCTCCGGCTGGTCGCCGGTCGCGGTGCCGGTGGCGTTGTTGTTCCGGTATCCCGTGCCCGGGGCCACGAACACGCCGTACGCCTTCTGGCCGCCGACCGTGATCGGGGCGGCCGCCGCGTTGGCGAGGTTGTCGTACCCGCCCGCGGCCGGTCCCTGGAAGCCGCCCGGTGGGGCCTGCGTGAGGTGGTTGCCCCGGCCGGACTGGTCGTAGATGACGGTGATCAGGCAGGTCGTCCCGGCGCAGAAGGAATCCTGGGTCGCGGCGTTCGCGACGCCGCCCGCGCTCAGGACGCCGACGTCCCGCGTCGCGTTGTCCGACGCCCGCCGGACTTGGTAGAGCGCGCCGTTGTAGGCGCCGTACAGCGCCCGTGTGGTGGAATGCGCGGCCACGCACGGCGTGCCGCCCGCGGCGTAGAGGTCACACGGCCCTTGGGTGGCGGCCTGTGCCGGTGCGGCCGGGCCGGCCAGCGCGCCCGCGGCGAGCACCACCGCGGCTCCCGTGGTCTGGAGCGTCCTTCTCCATCGTGCTTTCATCGAACTCCTTTGTCCGGACGGAACACTGTCAGCTTCGGGCCCACTTCTGGGCGTCGCCGCCCGTGCAGGCCTGCAGAGTCACCGGCGCGCTGTTCGCGGTGCCGCTCGGGCCGAGGCACAGTCCTGATTGGACACCGGTGATCGTGCCGTCGGCGTTCGCGTTCCACTGCTGGTTCGCGCCGCCCGTGCAGTCCCAGATGATCGCCCGGGTACCGGCCGACGTGCTCGCGCCTTCGGCGTCGAGGCACTTGGCGCCGTACACCAGCAGCTGCTTGCCGGAGGTGAGCGTCCACTGCTGGTTGCCGCCGCCGTTGCAGTCCCACAGCGCGACCTGGGTGCCGTTGGTCTGGGACACGTTGGGGACGTCGAGGCAGCGGCCGGAGCCGCTGTTGCGCAGCACCGACGTCGACCCGCCACCCGAGCCGGTCACGGCGAGGTTGTCGAACTGGGCGGTCTCCCCCGTGCTCGTGCCGATCCCGATCTGGCCGGCCGGGAAGGTGCCGTCGGTGACCGTGCCGAGCACCGTGCCGTCGACGGAAGCGGTGATGGTGCTGCCGGAGAAGCCGAGGGACAGCTTGTGCCAGCGGTTGGTGCCCAACGCGGTCGTCGTGCCGCTGCGCAGCGTCGTGACCTGCTGGCTGGTGTTGTTGCGCTGGACCGACCACGCGCCGGTGTCGCTGATCCGCAGGTAGTAGGCGTTCACCGCGCCCTGGTTGCCCGTGTCCTGCGAGCCGACGCGGCCGAGCAGCTGGACGGAACCGGACTTCTCCAGCAGCACGTCCGCGTTGACCGTGTAGTTGCTCCAGGCCACGTTGCCCAGCAGCGCGTAGGGATCGACGAACTTCTTCCAGGGAATCGTCTTCTGCGGCGCGGCCTGGCGCACGCAGGTCCCCGAACGGCCGGCGCCGCAGGCGGACGTCTCGAAGGCGCCCTCCATGTCCATCAGGTACCTGGCTTCCTTGCCGGTCGCGTACCCGTCGAAGTCGTCGCTGTAGGGCAGGTTCAGCGAACCCTGCGCCGGGCTGCTCGCCGTGCCCTTGCCCTGGCCGGTGGTGGTCGTGATCGTGTACAGGTAACCGGGCTGGGCGGTGAGGGAGAACGCGCCGCCGGAGGGCGTGAGGTCGGCCGTGTGCTTGAAGAAGTCCGCGGGGTTGGTCGAGTTCAGGTTGGTCGCCCACACGTGCACCTGGCCGGTCGAGAGCCCACCGGTGACGTTCAGGTTCAGCGTCTGGGCCGAAGTGGCGTCCATGGTCTCGATGATCGTGCTGTAGTCGCCGGTGCTCGGGGACTTCAGCGAGACGTAGCTGCCGTTGGCGCGGTTGCCGCCGAGGTAGCCGCTGGAGGCGTCGAGGTACTTCCAGCCGGGCGCGGTGAACTGCGTCGTGTGCGCCAGCGCCCAGGCGTCCTTGCCGACCGAGTAGTACCCCGACCACGGCTGGTTGGCCAGCACCAGTCCGACGGTCGGCCACGGGATGTTCGGCGTGGTGGCGGCGATGAGGTCCCAGTTGAGGTAGGCGGTCATCTTGCCGTCGAGGTAGACGCGGTTGATGCCGCGGGCCAGCGGCTTGGCGCCGTCGTTGTAGTCCTGCGAACCGTTTTCGCTGGACCACAGCGTCTTGCCGGTGCCGGTGACGCTGGAGGGAACGCTGCACGACGTCTGCGCGCTGAGGTAGCCGCAGGTGTAGTGGGCGCTGAGCACGTCGGTCGCGTTGCGGTAGGCCGTGTTCGTCGAGATCGCGCTCGCGGGACCCCAGTCGCCCGGCCACGAGTCGCCGGAGATGACCTTGACCGCGTTGTACCCGTTGGCGTTGAGCGCGTTGCGCAGCGTCACGGTCCAGTCCGCGCTCCACTGCTTCTCGTTCTGGACGCTGGTGAGATAGTCGATGGTGAGCCCGTGCTGCTTCGCGCACCCGAGCCACGAAAGGTAGTAGCCGGTCAGGTCGTCGGAGAAGAACGTGCCGTTGCCGATCCAGCCCGGCGCGCCCCACGGCAGGCCCACGAGCTTGATGCCGGGGTTGCGCGCCTTGGCCTGCTCCATGATCCACCACTCGTACCCGCGGTTGCAGTCCAGGTCACCGCGGAAGTGCGCGTGGCTGGGTTCCGCGCCGCTGGTGGAGTTGGTGTCGCCGCCCATCTCCACCTTGAGGATCTGCAGCGCGGCGCCGTAGCCGGGCTTGAAGAGGTAGTCGAGGATCTGGCCGCGCTGCGGTTCGGGGTAGTCGATCAGCAGGCGGCTGTTGCCGCCCCCGCCGCTGACCGCGCCGACGCCGTCGAACGTGCGCCCGGCCGACCCGCCGTCGATCGTGATCGAGGTGGCGGCCTCGGCGGGCGCGGCGCCGGCCACCACGCCGGCGGCCAGGACGACGGTGGCGGCCACCGCGGCTCGCACCCTCCGCAGCAGGGTTCGGGGCATGGCAGTTCTCTCTTCCGACGAAGGGGATCAGACGGCCGTGACGGTCCACTGGTTGTTGGTGCTGCCGTTCGGGGCCCACAGGACCACGGCCGAGCCGGCCGTCGTGCTGCCCGCGCCGTCGAGCGCGGTGCCGGTGGCCTTGTTGACGATCTGGTAGCGCCCGTTGCCGAGCGCCGCGAGCCGCCACTGCTGGTTGTCGCTGCCGGTCCACGCGGCCTGCACGGCGTTCACGCCGTTGCCCGTCCGGCCGGCGCTGTCGGCGACCATGCCGTTGGTGCGGTTGACGATCCGGTGGTAGCCGGTGCCCAGGTCGACCAGCTGCCAGTGCAGGTTGGTCGAACCGTCGTAGGACCACTGCTTGAGCACCGACCCGGCCGCGACGTTCCCGCCGCTGTCGAGCACGAGACCGGTGGTGACGTTCGCGATCCGCACCCAGCCCGTCGGGACCGGGCCCGAGCCCAGTGCCGGGATCTGGCCGGAGAACGTCAGCTTCACCACGTACGCCGGGGCGCTGAACGGCGCGGCCGACGGCAGCCGGACGTGCAGCCCGGAGCCGTCCTGCGTGCGGTCGGGCAGGTCGGTGTACGACCCGGCCGTCGAACCGAGCAGCTGCACGGACTTCAGCGAGCCGAGGTTGATCCGGCCCGAGCCGAGCGTCGTGATGTCCAGCGTGCCGTTCGGCCAGCCCAGGACCGTGGCGTACAGGACGGTGTTGTCCTTGCTGCGGGTGAACCGGAGGTCGCGGTTGGTGCCCTCGCGGGGTGTCGTGAACGAGCCGCCGCCCATCTGCGTCGGGCCCTCGCCGTAGGCCGACCACGCGCGGGTGGCGTAGATCGACTCCCCGAACCGGCCGAGGTAGTCGCCGATGCCGAGCAGGATCGTCCGCTGCCCCGACGGGATGGTGCCGTCGGCCATCGGCGCGATGTTGAGCAGCATGGTGCCGTTCTTGCTGACGCGGTCGATCAGCGAGTGCAGCATCGCCTTCATCGAGTAGTAGCCGATGCCGGTCGTGTAGCACCAGCTCGAGCTGGAGATGCTGTCGTCGGTCAGCCAGTACGGGTTCTGGATGTCGCCCGGTCCGCCGCGCTCGAAGTCGAAGACCTCGCCCCGGTTGTCGAAACCGTCCTTGTAGGTCGCGACGACGTCCTTGTTCCACGCGACGGCCTTGTTGTAGTAGTACGCGAGGAAGTTCAGTCTCCGGGACTCGTCGACGCGGGGCAGGTTGAAGTCCTGCCACAGCAGGTCCGGCTGGTAGCCGTCGATCACCTCGGCCAGTTTGTCGTACCAGAGCTGGTTTTCCGCCGCCGAGCCCAGCTGGCCGTACAGCTTGCGCAGGCTCGCGTCCGACTGCGCGGGCACGTGGTCGTAGTAGCCGGTGAAGTGGTAGGCGTGGTGCAGCGACACCATGAACTTCAGGCCGCGGGCGCGGATCGCGTCGGCGTGCAGCCGCACGAGGTCCAGCCGCGGCCCCTTGGCGACGGAGTTCCACTCGTTGACGGCGCTGTTCCACATCGAGAAGCCGTCGTGGTGCTCGGCGACCGGCCCGGCGAACTTCGCGCCGGCGTCGGCGAACAGCTGCGCCCACTCCGCCGGGTCGAAGTTCCCGCCCGCGGACTTGAGCTTCGGCGCGAACTGCACCCAGTTGCCCGCCTTGTCCCGGGCTCCGTTGACGAAGTTGTGGTAGGGCCACGCCGACGGGTCGCCGTACACGGCCTTGTGGTGGTTGTTCTCGCTGGACCCGCTGACGTACATGTTCCGCGGGTACCACTCGTTGCCGAAGGCGGGGACGCTGAAGACGCCCCAGTGGAAGTAGATGCCGAACTTGGCGTCCTGGAACCATTCCGCGGCGGGTGGGTGCTGGTCGACCGACGACCAGGTGGGCGTGTAGCTACCCGGCCCGGCGGTGGCCGACGCGATCGCGCCGCGCAGGAGCCCGGCCGTCGCCGCCCCGCTCACGGTGATCAGACCCAGCATGGCGCGGCGGCTGAACTCGGGCATGGCGGGAAGCCTCCTCGACGCCGGATTGAGTTAGCGCTAACACGATCTGTCTAAGCTCGGGTGAGACCGGAGGTCAAGGATTATCGGAGGCCGAACCGCGGATTGCGGCGAAGTCCCAGCGTGCACCGCGTCGAGCGGAATGAAACTTTCAGCCGCCGCGGCGGACGCTTGTGAGCGTGAACATCAGCGTGCCACACTGCTTTCCGCCTGGCCTCGGAGCGCGAGCAACGGTGACCACAACCGAAGGAGCACCCGTGAAAGTCGCTTCCTCGCCTTCGGCGATCGTCAAGCCCCGGCGGGCGTTCACCCTCGTCGTCGCGCTGCTGTGCGCGCTCGGGCTGTTCCCGGCCGCGGCCGTGGCGGACAACCCGATCGTCCAGACGATCTACACCGCCGATCCCGCGCCGCTGGTCTACAACGGGCGCGTCTACCTCTACACCGGCCACGACGAGGACGCCTCGACGTACTTCACCATGAAGGAATGGCGGGTGTGGTCGTCGGCGGACATGGTGAACTGGACCGACCACGGATCGCCGTTGAACCTCGCGAGTTTCTCCTGGGCGAGCGCCAACGCGTGGGCGGGCCAGACCGTCTACCGGAACGGCAGGTTCTACTGGTACGTGCCCATGACGGTCCGGGCGACCGGCGCGATGGGCATCGGCGTGGCCGTGGCGGACAGCCCCACCGGGCCGTTCCACGACGCCCTCGGGCACCCGCTCGTCGCCAACGGCGAGTTCGACCCCACGGTGTTCGTCGACGACGACGGGCAGGCCTACCTGTACTGGGGCAACCCGCACCTGTGGTACGTGAAGCTCAACGCCGACATGATCTCCTACTCGAGCGGGCCGACGCAGATCCCCCTCACCACCGCCGGCTTCGGCACGCGCACGGGTGACGCGAACCGGCCGACCCTGTTCGAGGAAGGGCCGTGGGTCTACAAGCGCAACGGCCTGTACTACAACGTGTTCGCGGCGAAGTGCTGCTCCGAGTTCATCGCTTACTCGACCGCACCCGGCCCCACCGGGCCGTGGACCTACCGCGGGACCGTCATGCCCACCCAGGGCAGCAGCTTCACCAACCACCCCGGCGTCATCGACTTCAACGGGAACTCCTACTTCTTCTACCACAACGGCGCGCTGCCGGGCGGCGGTGGCTACACACGCTCGGTCGCAGTGGAGAAGTTCACCTACAACGCCGACGGCTCCATCCCGACGATCACCATGAGCACCACGGGTGCGCCGCAGGTCGGCACCTTGAACCCGTACACGCGGCAAGAGGCGGAGACGATCGCCTGGGAGTCCGGCGTGGAGACCGAGCCCTCCACCGAAGGCGGGATGAACGTCGGCTACCTCGAGAACGGGGACTGGATCAAGGTCAAGGGCGCCGCGTTCGGTTCCGGCGCCCGGTCGTTCACCGCGCGGGTCGCCTCCGCGGCGGCCGGCGGGCGGATCGAGCTGCGGCTGGACAGCACCGGCGGCACCCTGGCCGGCACCTGCACCGTCGGCGGCACGGGTGGCTGGCAGACCTGGACGAGCGTGTCCTGCCCGGTGACCGGGGCCACCGGGACCCACGACCTGTACCTCCGGTTCACCGGCGGCAGCGGCTACCTGTTCAACGTGAACTGGTGGCAGTTCGCGGCCTGACGACTCCCGGAAAGGGGCGACGATGCCCGCTCGACTCCGTCACCTGCTCACCGCCGCGGCCGCCGCGCTGGCCGTGGTCACCGTGCCGGCGGCCGCCGCGGCCGCACCCGGCAGCCCGGCGCTCACCCCGCCGCTGGGCTGGAACAGCTGGAACAGCTTCGGCTGCGGCGTCACCGAAACCGCGATCCGCCAGGCGGCCGACGCGATGGTCTCGTCCGGGATGAAGGACGCGGGCTACCAGTACGTCGTGGTGGACGACTGCTGGTTCGACCCGCAGCGCGATGCCCAGGGCGCGTTGCGCGCCAACGCGTCGAAGTTCCCCGGCGGCATGAAGGCCCTGGGCGACTACATCCACAGCCGGGGCCTGAAGTTCGGCATCTACCAGGTGCCGACCGACCGCACGTGCGCCCAGCGCACCGGCACCTACCCCGGGTCGACCGGCAGCGCCGGGCACGAGGTCCAGGACGCCGGCACGTTCGCGTCCTGGGGCGTGGACTACCTCAAGTACGACTGGTGCTCCCCCGCCGGCACCCGTGACGAGCAGGTCGCCCGGTTCACGGTGATGCGCGACGCGCTGCGCGCCACCGGCCGCCCGATCGTCTACAGCATCAACCCCAACAGCTACCACGCCATCACCGGCGACAAGTACGACTGGGGCCAGGTCGCCGACCTCTGGCGCACCACCGAGGACCTGCTGGACATCTGGCAGAACGGCAACACCAACAGCTACCCGATGGGCGTGGGCAACGTCCTCGACGTCACCGCCCCGCTGGCCGCGCAGGCCGGGCCGGGGCACTGGAACGACCCGGACATGCTCGTGGTCGGGCGGCCCGGGTTGTCGCTGACCGAGTCCCGCGCCCACTTCGCACTGTGGGCCCTCATGGCCGCGCCGCTGATGGCGGGCAACGACATCCGCACGATGTCGGCCGACATCGGCGCGGTGCTGCGGAACCCGCGGCTGCTGGCGGTCGACCAGGACCGGCTCGGCGCCGGTGGCCGCCGGGTCCGTGACGACGGCGACGTCGAGGTCTTCGCCAAGCCGCTGGCGGACGGCTCGGTGGCGGTCGGGCTGCTCAACCGCGGGAGCGGGACGACCACCGCCGGCACGACCGCGGCGCAGATCGGGCTGTCCGGCACGGCGTTCACCCTGACCGACCTGTGGACCGGCGCGACCTCGACGACCGGCGGCGCGATCAGCGCGAGCGTGCCCGCCCACGGCGTCGCGGCGTACCGGGTGGCCGGCGGTTCCCCGCTGGCCGCCACGACGTCCCGGCTGCGCGGCACGGGATCCGGGCGCTGCCTCGACGTCGACAACGCCTCGACCGCGCCCGGCGCCGGCACGCTGATCTGGGACTGCCAGACGGCGGCGAACCAGCTGTGGACCACTTGGCCGAACGGCGAGGTCCGCGTGTTCGGCGACAAGTGCCTCGACGGCACAACCAGCGGCGCCCAGGTGACGAGCAGGCCGTGCACCGGGCAGGACAACCAGAAGTGGACGTTCGGTGCGGACGGCTCGGTGCGCAACGTCCATTCCGGACTGTGCCTGGACGCCGAAGGGACGGCCACGGCCAACGGCACGCACGCGATCCTGTGGTCCTGCAACGGCCAGGCGAACCAGCGCTGGAGCCGGGTCTGATCGGTCCGGAGACCAGCCGAACGCCCGGGCCGTCCACCACGGCCCGGGCATCCGGTTTCTCCCCTACAGGTAGCCTCAGCGATACCCGGCCGCGACGATGTTCGCCTGCACCGCGTTCTCCGTCGCGTCGGACGGGTAGCCCGCGACCATCGCCCCTTCGTAGAACGTCCCGGCGCTCAGGTTCGCGCCACCGCCCGGCTTGCAGCAGTCACCGCCGCTGCCCAGCACGATCGCTCCCTGCTTCTTCATCGGGCTGTACCCGTTGGGGAGGTTTCCGTCCCACAGCGTCGTCAAGCCGCCGGACTGGGCGTCGCTGCCCTTGATCGCGAAGCGGGACGTGCCGTTGTTCTTCAGCACCGCCGTGACGAACTTGCTGCCGAACGCCCGCTGGTTCGGGTTCCACGTCTGGCTGCCGCCCGGGTAGAGCCCCCACTCGAGGTCGGCCTGCACCCACGGGCCGGTGCCGGAGCACCCGCCGAACCAGCACTGCTTGCCGAAGTTGAGCGCGTCCATGGCCCCGGCGGCGTCGGCCTTGCGGGTCGTTTCGCTGTTGCCGTAGTCGAAGCAGCAGCCGCTGTTGACGTGGGTCCCGCTCGTCACCATGTACATGCCCTCGGGCGCGCTGCCGGTGGGCACGCCGGTCAGGTGACCGTCACGCCAGTAGCTGTTGCCCGGGTTGATGTACAGCGAATAGGCCTTGCTGCCGCCGACCGTGAGCGACTCCGTGGTCGCCTTCGCGGGGCTGCTCTGGTTGGAACCCGGCACCACGCTCGATCCCTGGTACCACAGGTCGTTCCCCCGGCCGGACTGGTCGTAGACCACCGTGATGACGCAGGAAGTGCCACCGCAGAAGGAATCCTGGGCGGCGGCGTCGGCGGCACCCCCCGCCGCCAGGACGCCGACGTCGCGGGTCCCGTTGTCGGACGCGCGCCGGACCTGGTACAGCTTCCCGCCGTAGGACCGGTACAGCGCGCGCACCGTGCTGTGCGCGGCGACGCACGGCGTCCCACCCGACGCGTAGATGTCGCAGGGTCCCCCGCCGGTGGGCACCGAGGTGCCCGTGGTCCACCGCTGGTTGCTCTGGCCGTGGCACGTCCACAGGATGACCGCGGTGCCGTTGGCCGTCCCGGCCCCGTTCACGTCGAGGCACAGCCCGGACTGGACGCCGGTGATCGTCCCGTCGGAGTTCTGCCGCCACTGCTGGTTCGCCCCGCCGGTGCAGGACCAGCTGATCACCGCCGTTCCCGGCGCGGTCTGGTTGCCGTAGGCGTCCACGCACCGTGTTCCGTTCAGCGTCCGCAGTTCACCGGCGCTGGTGAATTCGAAGGCCTGGCTCGCCTGGCCGGTGCAGTCCCGGATCTCCAGCGCCGTGCCCGGTGTGTCGGCGCCGCCCGTCACGTTCAGGCACCGTCCCGACGCCGCGCTCGTGAGCGAGGTCGTCGCCGCGGCCGCCGGTACCGCGCCGGCCAGCGCGGCCGCCACCAGCGCGGCGAGAACCAGGACGGCCCGCACCGGGTTGACTCGAATGGTCACGAATCCTCCTTCGGGCACCGCGGTTTTCGCCGCGGCACGATTGTTAGCGCTAACACAACAGGTCATCCCGAGATGCGGGTGACGAGCTCGGTGTCCAGCACCGCGCAGCGGGGCCCGCCCGAGCCGCCGAGCATCGCCAGCAGCTCGGCCGTCATCCGCGCGCCCATCTCCTCGATCGGCTGGCGCACCGTGGTCAGCGGCGGATCCGTGCGAAGACCGATCGGCAGGTCGTCGAACCCGATGACCGCCACGTCACCGGGCACCCGCCGCCCCGCCCGGCGCAGGGCCCGCATCGCGCCGACCGCCATCATGTCCGAGGCGGCGAAGATGGCGTCGACGTTCGGTCTCCGGTCGAGCAGGCGCGCGGTGGCGTGCTCACCGGACGCCTGCCCGAAATCCCCGAAGACCACCAGCCCCCGGTCGCCGTGACCGGCACCCGCCACCGCCTGCCGGTAGCCGAGCAGCCGGTCCACCCCGGCCGTCATGTCCTGCGGGCCGGCGATGGTCGCCACGGTCCGCCGGCCCGCGTCGAGGAAGCGCTGGGTGGCCCGCCTGGCGCCGCCCCGGTTGTCCACGTCGACGTAGGAGAACCGGCCGGGCTCCCGGCCGCAGACCGGCCGGCCGCCGAACACCACCGGGATGCCGAGCCAGCCCAGGTCGAGCGGGCGGCGCCCGTGCATCCCGATGACCAGCGCGCCGTCGACGTGCCCGCCGTCGAGGTAGCGGACCACCGGCGCCTGGTAGTTCTCCGTCGCGGGCACGGTGAGCAGCACCAGCTGCAGGCCGACCCCGCTCAGCGCCTTGCCGACCCCGGCCGCGATGCGGGCGAAGTAGGGATCGGCGAACAGCCGCGGGACCTCCTCGCACACCACCAATGCGACCGAGCCGGTGGGTCCGGCCGCCGCGCGCGCGGCACGCTGGCGCGCGTAGCCCAAGGCCGACATCGCCGACTCGACCTGCTGGCGCGTTTTCGGCCGTACCCGGGCGAAACCGTTGAGCACGCGGGACGCGGTGGCGGTCGACACCCCGGCCGCCCGCGCGACATCGGCCAGGGTCGGACGGAGTTCGGGTGACTCGGCGATGGACACGTTCGCTCTCCCAGGACGTCGTTGTCTTCGTGGGCTCACTCGAGGATATGGCCCCGTTCAGGCGCGCTGGATCCGGAACCGCTGGTTGGCCGCACCGGTGTACGTCCATTGGGACACCCGGGCGCCGTCGGCGGCCGAAGCTTCCCAGACGTCCATCGTCAGGCCGCTCAGCCGGTTGACCAGGCTGACCACGCCGCCACCCTGGTCGGTGACCCGCCACTGCTGCGCCGCGGCACCGGAGTCGGGTTGCTGCGTGATGTCCGCGCCGGTGCCGGACCCGGCCACCTGGAGCACCAGGCCGCTGTGCCGGGCCCGGACGCGGTAGTAGCCGTCGCCGGAGTCGAGGAAGTCGAACTGCTGGTTCTGCCCGCCGGTGGCCGTCCACTGCTGCAGCCGGGCGCCGGCGGCGGTGGAGACGCCGCTGATGTCCAGGAGCTTGCCGCTGTGCTCGGCCACCAGGGTGTAGTTCACCCCGGCCTGCACCGGCGACCCCGGCGGCGGGGTCGACGAGTCGAACTGCGTGAGGAACTTCCACACCTCGCCCGAGGTCCAGGTCTGCCAGCCGCTGCACGTGCACCCGTCGCGCGGACCGGGGTCGTGGCCGCCGTCGAACGCGGCCCAGACCACGGGGTAGCCGGCCCGGCAGCCGGAGTAGGCGGTGACGATGTGGGTGTGGCTCCCGCTCGAGGGCTCGGGCGGGTTCTGCGGGGTGCACCCGTTGTTGCGGACGAACTGGTCGCGCAGCGCACGACCGGACGCGATGGGCAGGACGTTGTCGCCGATGCCGTGCATCCCGATGTACGCGACCGCCTGGGTGCCGCCGCTGCAGCCGCTGAGGTTGGCCCCGGAGTAGACGGCGACCGCGCGGAAGACCGTCGGCCGGGCGCACGCGAGCGCGTAGCTCACCGCGCCGCCGTAGCTGAACCCGCCGGCGAAGACCTGCGAAGTGTCGACGCACAACGCCGCCTCGAGCTGCCTCAGCAGGTCGTCGATGAAGGTGACGTCCTGGCCGCCCGGGTTGGCCCAGCCGTTGTTGTTGCCCTGGGGCGCCACGAAGATCGTGGAGTTGCCCGCGCTGTCGGCCAGCCGCCGGAGCCCGTAGTAGGACCAGTTGTAGCCGTCGGTCCCGCCGGAGTCGACGTCGTTGGCCGTGCCACCGAGCCAGTGCAGCCCGACGAACAGCCGGTACGGGTGGGTGTTGTCGTAGTTCGACGGCACCCGCAGGATGTAGCTGCGGTTCTGGCCGCCGCTGGAGATCGTGTGGCTGCCGCTCGCCAGCCCGGGGGCCTGGCCGCAGCCCGCGGTGCCGGCGGCGGCCACCGACGGCGCCGGCGCGGCGGGAACGGCGGCTTGGGCGGCGCCGATCCCGGGTGTCGTCAGCAGCGCACCGATCGCGGCGGCCGCGAGCAGACGTCTGAACCTCATCGCGGAGCTCCTTTCCCCGGTCAGTTCCGGGTCCACTGCTGGGTCGTTGCGTGGGTGCAGGTCCCCAGCCGGACGGCGGTGCCGTTCGCGGTCGCGCCCGCGAGTTCGAGGCAGAGCCCCGACTGCGTCGAGGTGATCGTGCCGTCGGCATTGGCCTGCCACTTCTGGTTGGCCCCGCCGTGGCACGCCCAGATGATCGCGGCCGTGCCGGGCGTCGTCCCGGCGCCCTCGGCGTCCAGGCAGCGCAGCGAACCACCGGAATAGACGGTCAGCTCCCCGGCCGGCGTGGCCGTCCACGTCTGGTTCGCGCCGCCGTGGCAGTCCCAGACCTGCAGGCGCGTGCCCTGCGCCGTCGACTGGCCCGGCACGTCCAGGCACCGGCCCGCGGCCACCGAACGCACCGGCGCGCCGGTGGTCCCGCTCCCGCCTGCGTCGAGACCGAGGAAGGAGATGGCGTACGCGAGCATGCCCGCCTGCGGCAGGGTGTGGCCGGTGCCGGCGATCGTGATGCCCTCGACGGGTGCCTGGGTTCCGGTGCCGCCGTAGCGGTTCCGCGTCCACGACGACTGGGGGTGGTCGGTGTAGGCCGGCGTCTGGCTCAGCCCGCGCAGCGCGGTCCACTGCTTGATCTCTTCGCCGTAGTTCGGGTACGCCAGCGTGGTGTCCTGGTTGCCGTGCCACAGCTGCATCCGCGGGTAGGCGCCGGTGTAGCCGGGGTACATGGCGTGCGCCTGGTCGGCCCACTGCTGCGCGGACTTGACGACGTTCCCGCCCGCGCACTGGCTGTTCCAGAGCGAGCCGTCGGTGGTCGCGAAGCACCCTGCCGGGACGCCGGAGAACGCGGCACCGGCGGCGAAGACGTCGGGGTACTCCGCGGCCAGGACGTTCGTCATCATGGCGCCCGAGGAGAAGCCGCTGACCACGATCCGGCCCGGGTCCACGTTGTAGTGCGCGCGGGTCCAGGCCACCATCGCCATGATGCCGGTGGAGTCGCTGCCGCCGTCGCGCGTCAGGCCCGCTTTCGTGGACACGTCGAAGCAGTGCCCGTCACGGGTCGC
This sequence comes from Amycolatopsis sp. NPDC003865, assembly GCF_053605345.1. Lineage (NCBI taxonomy): Bacteria > Bacillati > Actinomycetota > Actinomycetes > Pseudonocardiales > Pseudonocardiaceae > Amycolatopsis > Amycolatopsis sp. NPDC003865. Next base: position 535,589 of record NZ_JBSGJA010000001.1, read on the forward strand.
TTCGGGGACGACGACGAGGTAGCCGTAGCGGTCGGCCGCCGTCGCGTAGTCGTGCCCGTTGCCGTTGAAGATCGCGCTCGCCGAACCGCTGCAGTAGTGCACCAGCACGAGCAGGGCCGGTTTGGGCGCCACGTTGTCCGGCACGTACAGGTACATGCCGAGGTTGGTGGGGTTGGCGCCGAACCCGGTGACGCGGGTCAGCGCGGCGGCCGCGGCCGGTCTGGCCGTCGCGAACACCACCGCGAGCGGCACCAGGAGGAGGAACGCGAGCAGACGTTTCATCGGAGACTCCACTGCTGGTTGGCCTGGCCGCCGCAGGACCAGAGGATGATCTTCGTACCGTTGGCCGTGCCCTGGGCGTTCGCGTCGACGCACAGCCCGGACTGGACGCCCGTGATGGTGCCGGTCGCGTTGACGTTCCACTGCTGGTTCGCCTGGTTGTGGCAGTCCCAGATGATCACCTGGGTACCGTTGGCCGTGCCCTGGCCGGACGCGTCCAGGCACTTGTTCCCGTAGACCACCAGCTGCTTCGTGCTGGAGTACGTCCACTGCTGGTTGGCGGCCTGCGCGCAGTCCCGCAGCTGCACCTGGGTCCCGTTGGCCGTCGAGGAGTTCGGCACCTCCACGCACCGGCCGGACGGCGTCCCCACGATCTGCTTGCCCGACGGCGTCGTGCCGGGCTGACCGACGCCGGAGCCGGTGAAGCGGACCCAGTTGACGTTGAACAGGTAGGCGGCTCCGCTCTGGCCCGCCGGGTTGCGGGCCACGAAGTAGAGCTTCCCCGTGCCGGCAGGCGGGTTCGCCAGGCCGACCGCGAAGTCCTGCCAGTTCTGCCAGCCGCCGGTGCCGGTGATCGGCACCGAGGCGACGAGGGTGCCGTCCGGCGCGCCGCGGCGCACCTCGAGCGTTCCCCCGGAGCCGCCCGAGGACGCCCGGACTTGGAGGCCCGTGGTGTTGTCCAGGGCGAGGGGGTCGAAGGACCACCAGTCGCCGTCCTGGACGAACGCCGCGCTGCTGCCGCCGCCCTGCGGGTCGGTGGCGGCCTCCACGGTGACGCCCGCGGTGTCGGTGCCCTTCCCGTCGGCGGTCCGGCCGGTCGCGGTGAAGAACTCGGCCTGCTTCACCTTGGGCTGCAGGATCACCTGCGAGCGGCCGGTGAGCGGGCCGGCTCCCCCGGCGCCGCCCTTGTCGGTGTAGGAGGCTTCGACGACGTAGAAGATGTTGTCGTTTTCGCTGTGTCCCGAGGAAAGCGTGGTCTGCACCCGGGCGGTGCAGCCGTGGTACTGGTCGAGCGGGTGCCCGTGCTCGTCGTGACCCAGGTAGGCCTGGACGGTCACCTGCGAGCAGTCGATCGTCCCGTCCTCCGGATCGCCGACCGTGACGGTGAAGTCCACCGAGTCGCCCCAGTCGAACAGCCCGCCGGCCGGTGGGCTGGTGATGGTGACCGTCGGCGCCGTGTTCCCCGCGGTGACGGCGACGCTCGCGGTCCCGGTCGCCCCGGCGGAGTTGGTCACGGTCAGCACGGCGGCGTAGGTGCCGGCGGCGTAGGTGTGGCTCGGGTTCGCCGCGGTGGACGTGGTGCCGTCCCCGAAGTTCCAGCTGTACCGCAACGCCGACCCGCCCGGGTCGGTCGAACCGGCGCTGGAGAAGTTCACGGTGAGCGGGGCGGGCCCGCTGGTGCGGTCCGCGGCGGCCTTCGCGACCGGCGCGGCCGAGCCGCCGCCGAGGTAGTCGACGCGGACGATGGCCGCGTCGCTGTTGCCGCCGCCGTACCCGGTGCCCCACTCGACGACGTAGAGCGCGCCGTCCGGGCCGAACTCGAAGTCCATCGGCCGGTTGAACTTCATCGACGGCAGCAGCGAATCGATCGAGGTGACGGTGGTGCCGCCGCTGTCGAGCTGGAAGGTGAACATCGAGCTGGTGTTCCACTCGGCGAAGACCGCGCGGCCGTCGAAGTCCACCGGCCACTTGCGGGCGGAGGCGAGGTTCGGGTCGAACCGGTAGACCGGCCCGGCCATCGGCGCGCCGCCGGACAGCTGCGGGAAGTGCGCCGGGTCGGCGGTGTAGTGGTAGTACACCTGGGCCGGGATGGCCGGGGGCAGCTTCGTCAGCCCGGTGTTGTTGGGCGAGCTGTTGGTGGGGCCGCCGGCGCAGTCGAACGGCGCGCCGGACGCGCCGGTGGCGAAGTTGTACTGGTTGTAGGCCAGGTTCGGCCCGACGCAGAACGGCCAGCCGGCGTTGCCGGGCTTGCTGACGACGTCCCACTCCACGGTGTTCTGCGGGCCGCGGGTCGAGCTGGCGTTCGGCGCGTCCGGGCCGTAGTTGGCGACCAGGGGGTAGCCGGTCTTCGGGTCGAGGCCCATCCGGAACGGGTTGCGCTCCCCCATCGTGTAGATCTCCGGGCGGGTGTTCGCCGTGCCGGGCGCGAACAGGTTGCCCGCGGGGATCGTGTAGGTCCCGTTGCTCTCCGGGTGGATCCGCAGAACCTTGCCGGACAGGCTGTTGGTGTTGCCCGCAGTGCGTTCGGCGTCCCAGTACGCGCGCCCGGAGCGCTGGTCGAGCGGGCTGTACCCGTCCGAGGCGAACGGGTTCGTGTTGTCCCCCAGGGACAACCACAGGTTCCCGGTCTTCTTGTCGATGACCAGGCCGGCGCCGTGGTGGCAGCATTCGGCGCGCTGCACCGGCACGTCCAGCACGACCTTCTCGGTCGACTGGTCGATGGTGTCGCCGGCGACGGTGAACCGGCTCAGCCGGTCGACGGTGCCGGCGTTGTTCGGCGAGTAGTAGACGTACACCCACTGGGTGGTGGCGAACCCCGGGTCGAGCGCGATGTTGAGGCCGCCGGACTCGTTGGCCGTGAAGACGTTCAGGTGCGTCGCGAGAACCGTGGTGCCGTTGGGTTTGACGACTTTCACGTCACCGAGCCGGTCGATGTAGAAGACCCGCCCGTCCGGGGCCACGTCCAGGGCCATCGGGTTGCCGGTCTCGGTGTGCAGCGTGACCTTCTGGAACTTCGAGTCCGGCGGCAGCGCGGCGGCGGCCGGGCCGGCGGGGACGGTGAGCACCGGGACCAGCGCGGCGGCCAGGACCGCGGCCACCGTCAGCGCACCGCGGCGCAGTGCGGTAAATCCGGACATGGCTCTCCTCGAAGCGAAGGGGTGGCGAGGAAGTTCAGCGCAGGGACCACTGCTGGTTGGCCTGCCCGCTGCACGACCACAGGATGATCTTCGTGCCGTTGGCCGTGCCCCGGCCGGAAGCGTCCAGGCAGAGGTTCGACTGGACCCCGGTGATGGTGTTCGCGCTAACATTCCACTGCTGATTGGGCTGTCCGGTGCAGTCCCAGATGATCACCGGCGTGCCGTTGGCCGTCCCGCGGCCGGACGCGTCCAGGCACTTGCTCCCGTACACCGTCAGCTGCTTGGCCGCGGTGTAGGTCCACGTCTGGTTCGCCTGGCCCGCCACGCAGTCCCGCAGCTGCACCTGGGTCCCGTTCGCCGTCGAGGCGTTCGGCACCTCCACGCACCGGCCCGACTGCGCGCCCACGATCTGCTTGCCCGACGGCGGCGGCGTGGTGGTGGAGACGGCGCAGTTCGCGGGCACCGCCCCGGCCGCGGTGCGGATCCCGCCCAGCAGCAGGTGCAGGAAGTTCGGTTCGCCGAAGCTTTCGACGGTGTGACCCATGCCGGTGTACCAGGCGCGGCCGCCGTCGAAGTCGTGGCACCACGTCGTGGGGTGGTCCGCGCCCATCGTGGCGCCCGAGTAGCTGGATTCGTCCACCGTGGTCAGGACATGAACGGCCGGACGCGGGTTCGACCGGAAGTCGTACCACTCGTCGAACCGGGTGAACTGCGCCGGCAGCCCCTGGGTGGACGGGTGGTTCGCGTCCTCGACCTTCACGAGCGCGTTCTGCTGCGCCGGGTGCTGCTTGAAGTAGGCGCCGACCAGCTGGCCGTACCAGGCCCAGTCGTACCCGCTGTCGGAAGCAGCATGGATCCCGGCGAACCCGCCGCCGCGCTCGATGTAGCGCCGGAAGGCGTCCTTCCCGGCCTGCGTGCCGACCGGGTCGCCGGTCGTGGACAGGAAGACCACGGCGGCGTACGGCGCCAGGCCGGCGTCGGTGAACACCGAGTCGTCCTCGGTGGCGTCGACCGCGAAGTCGTTCTGCTGCCCCAGTTGCCGGATCGCGGCGATCCCGGCCGGGATGGAGTCGTGCCGGAAGCCGGTGGTCTTGGAGAACACCAGGACCTTGAAGGCCGCGGCGGGCGCGGCGGACACCGGCGTCGCGACCCCCAGGAGCACGACGGCGAGCAGGAGGGCCGCGCGCAGAGTACGAGACAGCGTCGTCACGGGTACTCCTCTTCGGGAGCGCAAGGAGCGCGCGGGGTGCGCGCTGCGGAGCCGCCCGGTTACCGGCCGAACGGGCAAAAGCCAAGATAGGAGCCGCCGGTGGCGGAGGTCAATCCACCATGAAAATTACCCACCGGCAACGGATCCCGCCCACCTTGAGTCCACAAAGGAATGAACTCACCGCGGGATCCCCGGAGCCGGGCCCCGGGAATCCACGGTGAGTTCGTCAGCCGAAGACGCGGCGCTGGATCTCGCGGCGGTAGTCCTCCAGGGTGTTGTCGAGGTGGACGGCGACCGCGTCGGCCGCCGCGTCCGGGTCACCGTCGCGGATCGCCCGGAAGATCGCGGCGTGCTCGTCGATCGCGCCCGCCGCGTGCCCGCCGACCGCGCCGGACATCCCGATGATGTTCGACTGGCGTTGCAGGCGGCGGGCCTCGCGCACGGCCGCCACGAGGAACTGGTTGTGCGACGCCGTGGCGATCCCGAGGTGGAAGTCGTCGTCACCGCGGTCGAACAGCGCGGTCCGGCCGGTCAGGTGACCGTCGCGGCAGGTCTCGGCGGCGGCCTCGATCGCGCGCAGCTGCGCCGGGGTGGCGTTGACCGCCGCCAGCCGGCCGGCCGCCGTCTCCTGGACCCGGCGGAACTCGAAGAGCATGTAGACGTGATCGAGGTCGGCGGGCAGGAAGAAGCCGCCCCAGCGGGAAGCGCCGAGCATGCCCTCGTCGTCGGAGACATACAGCCCACGTCCCTTGTGCGCGCGTACCCGGCCGATCGCCGAGAGGATCTTGACGGCCTCCCGCACCACGGTCCGGCTGGTTCCCATCCGCGCCGCCAGCTCGACCTCGGTCGGCATCCGGTCACCGGGTCGCAGCTCCAGCTCGCCGATGAGCCGCAGGATCTGCTCGGCCACCAGTTCGTAGCCGGGCCGGTACGGGGCCGGCGGTGCGGTTTCCTCGTCACTGGTCACCCGATGAGTATGACTCAGTGGGCGCCGGCCAGTGACTTTACCTCGCGCCCCGGTCACCGAGTCAACAGCCGCGGAACCGGAATGAAACTTACATGCGTTCCCGCAGGTGGAAAGTCGAGCGGCGCGAAGCTCGTGCCCATCCTCCGGCGGTGCGGGGATCATGGCCTGGCATGAGTCACACACATCCGCCCCCCGGGAGGGAGCCGCCATGCCGCCGCGCACCGGATCCGTGGCCGCCGCGCTCGCGGCCGCCGCCCTCGTGGTGACCACGCTCGCCGCGCCGGCCGCGCACGCCGCGACCGTCACCATCGCCGTGGCGCCGACCGGTGACGACGCCAACCCCGGCACCCCCGAGCAGCCCGTCGCCACCCCGGCCAGGGCGCAGCAGCTGGCCCGCGACCGGGCGGCCGGCGGCGACGTGGTCGTGCAGCTCGCCGGCGGCACCTACCGGCTCGCCACCCCGCTGACGTTCACCGGCGCCGACTCCGGGCAGAACGGCCACACCGTCACCTGGCAGGCCGCGGCCGGCCAGTCGCCGGTCCTGTCCGGGGGCTCCCCGGTCACCGGGTGGACCGTGCAGGACGCGAACCAGAACATCTGGGTGGCGTCCGTACCACCTGGCGCCGACTCCCGGCAGCTGTTCGTGGACGGGGCGCTGGCTCCACGCGCGTCGATCCCGATCTCCCGCGGCGACGTGCAGGTCACGACGTCCGGCCTCACCATCGTCAACCCCGCGCTGAACTACCTCGCCACCCTGCCGCGGCAGAACCAGATCGAGGTGGAGAGCCAGAACTCCTTCACCGACCGGTACTCCCCCGTCGACCACGTCAGCGGCACCTCGATCGTCATGCAGCAACCGGGGTGGAACAACAACAACTGGGGCTACGACACCCTCGCCAAGCCCTTCGGCGGCGGCCAGCTGTACCTGGAGAACTCCTACTCGTTCCTCAAGAACACCGGTCAGTGGTACCTGGACCCGGAGGCCGGACGGCTCTACTACAAGGCACCCGGCGGGTGGGTCCCCGGCAACCACGACGTCGAGCTGCCGCGGCTGACGTCGCTGCTGCGGATCAGCGGCAGCTACGACAACCCGGTGCGGGGCCTCGCCTTCAAGGGGCTGCGCTTCGAGCACACGACGTGGCTCACCCCCGGCACGTCGGCCGGCTACGCCAACCAGCAGAGCGGCACGTTCCTCCCGGCCGCGGCGCCGATGCCGGGTGACTTCCTGAGCTCCTGCCAGTCGGGCTGCCCGCTGTTCGAGGGCGCCCGCAACGGCTGGGCGCAGGCCCCGGCCGCCGTCCAGGTCTCGGCCGCCACCGGGATCACGTTCAGCGGCAACACCTTCACCCACCTCGGCCAGGTGGCGCTGGGCATCGGCAACGACGCGAACGCGCACGCGTCCGGGATCGGTCTCGGGGCGTCGTCGATCACCGTGGACCACAACACCTTCACCGAGGACTCGGGGGCGGGCATCGTCGTCGGCGGCGTGCGGCCGGACGCCCACCACCCGTCGAACCCGGCGATGACCAATCGCGACATCACGCTGTCGGACAACACGGTGAGCCGGGTCGCCCTGGACTACCGGGAGATGGCCGGCATCCTGTCGACCTACGTCACGCACGCCGTGATCACGCACAACGACGTGGCGAACCTGACCTACGACGGGATCGACGTCGGCTGGGGCTGGGGAGCCAACGACCCGGGCGGCAGCCAGGACTACCGCAACCGCGGCCTGTACGACTACCAGCCGGTGTACTCCACCGCGACGACGTTGCGCGACACCGTCGTCAGCTACAACCGGGTGCACGGCACGAAGAAGCTCATGCACGACGGCGGCAGCATCTACAACCTCTCCGCGAACCCGGGCAGCTCGATCGACCACAACCACGTCTACGACAACAACCGCACGGTCGGCCTGTACCTGGACGAGGGCTCCCGCTACGTTTCCCTGTCGGCCAACGTGATCCAGGACTCCGGGGTCTGGGCCTTCACCAACGCGAGCGGCAGCAACAACACCAACGACAGCACCTTCGGCGGCAACTGGTACAACGGCGGCGCGACCAACGTCGCCACCGGGCCGCCGCACAACAACGTCCTGAGCGGCAACGTCCAGGTGAGCGGCACCAACTGGCCCTCGGGCGCCCAGCAGGTGATCGCCGCCGCGGGCCCGCGCGGTGCCGGTCCGGCCGCGAGCCCGGTGCGCGCGGCCGGGGCGGGCAAGTGCCTGGACGTCAACGGCGCCGCCACCACCCCCGGCACCCAGGTGCAGATCTGGGACTGCCACGGCGGCACCAACCAGTCCTGGACCCGCACCACCGCGGGAGAACTGACCGTCTACAGCGGAGACAGCACCCGGTGCCTGGACGCCTCCGGGCAGGGCACCACCCCGGGCACCAAGGTCGTCGTCTGGACCTGCAACGGCGGCGCCAACCAGCGCTGGCAGGTCACCGCGGCCGGCGCCGTCACCGGTGTCCAATCCGGACTGTGCCTGGACGTGACCGACGGCGCCACCGCCAACGGCACCGCCGTCCGGCTCTGGACCTGCACCGGGCAAGCGAACCAGCAGTGGACCTTCGGCTGAGGATCGAGGAGAACCATGAGAATCCGGCTCATCGCGGCCGTCACGGCCCTGTTCCTGGGCACGCTGCTCCCGGGCACCCCGGCGGCCGCCGATTCCAACGGCGGGGTCCGGGTCATGCCGCTGGGCGACTCCATCACCGAGGGCACGCAAGTCCCCGGCGGGTACCGGATCGGGCTGTGGCAACGCCTGAGCGCGGGCGGCTACCGCGTCGACTTCACCGGCTCGCAGTACAACGGCCCGGCCTCCCTCGGCGACCACGACCACGAGGGTCACCCCGGCTGGCGCATCGACCAGATCGACGCGAACGTCGTCACCTGGCTGCGGAACACCGGCTCGCACACGGTCCTGCTGCACATCGGCACGAACGACATCCTGCAGAACTACGACGTCGGCCGCGCACCGGCCCGGCTGTCCGGGCTGATCGACCACATCACCGCGACCGCACCGGACGCCGAGGTCTTCGTCGCGACGATCATCCCGCTCGCCAACTCCGGCCAGGAGTCCGCGGCCCGCACGTTCAACTCCGCGATCCCCGGCATCGTGCAGGGCAACCAGAACGCGGGAAAGCACGTGCACCTGGTGGACATGCACGCCGCGCTGACCACCGGCGACCTGATCGACGGCGTCCACCCCACGGCGACCGGCTACGACAAGATGGCCGCCACGTGGTTCGGCGCGCTGCAGTCCGTACCGGGGAGCATCGGCGGCACCTCGTCGGCACAGCAGCTCGTCGGCACGCAGTCGGGCCGGTGCGCGGACGCCGCGAGCGCGGCCAACGGCACCCAGGTGCGGCTGCAGGACTGCGGCGGACAGGCCGGCCAGGCGTGGACCCGGGCGGGGCAGGAGCTGACCGTCGGCGGGAGCAAGTGCCTGGACGCCTCCGGCCACGGAACGGCCAACGGCACCCCGGTGATCGTCTGGGACTGCCACGGCCAGGCCAACCAGCAGTGGACGATCGCGGCCAACGGCGCGATCACCGGCGTCCAGTCGGGTCTCTGCCTCGACGCGTACGGGCAGGGCACGGCCAACGGCACCCAGCTGGTCCTGTGGACCTGCAACGGGCAGGCGAACCAGCAGTGGACGCTGCGCTGAACGGCGGGCCCGGGCGCCGGTCACCCGCGTCCGGGGTTCCGGCCGAGCACCAGCGCACCCGGACGCCACGGTGCGGCTTCCCGGCAGTCCGAACGGGACGCACGTGCCGGCTTGCCCGCCGTGTCACCGGGCCGTCTCCGGCGAGCTGAGCCCCGGGCGGCCACGGCGGCACTCGCGAAGCCGGGACGGCGCTCGGCTCGCCGGCCGAAGTCTCCGGCCGGCTCCTAGGACCGGTCGGACCCGCCGGGGGGCCACTGCCGGGCCAGCGCGGCCACCTTCCGCGTGGTGGGGTCGTCGGCACCCAGGCGGCGCGCGCACTCCGCCGCGAGGTCGGCCGCCGTCGCGGCCGGGACGTCCCCGGCGGCGCCGCCCGCTTCGAGGTGGGACGCGCGGATGTCGAAGGTCCGCGCGTGGTGCGGGCCGTAGGCGCGCTCGGCGTCGGCGACCGCGGTGGCGAGGACCTCCGCCGCGCGGTGCGCGTCGCCGCTTTCCAGCAGCGCGCCGCCGAGGTTCCACCGGCAGTCGGCGGCCAGCCCCGGCCACACCGAGGGCAACGGCGCGATCTGGTCGAGCAGGGCGGCGAACCGCCGGGCCCCGGCTTCCGGTCCGGCGGTTTCGCGCGTCCAGACGGCGACTTCGAACCGCGCGCTCAGGGTGACGGCGTTGTCGGGGCCGTGGGCTCCGGCGGCGTCCGCGGCCACCTGCTCGGCGAGGGCGAGTGCCTCGGCCTCGGCGCCGAGATCGCCGAGCTGGCGAGCGACGGTGAGCCGGGCGTGCAGGGTGCTCGGATGCCGCTCACCGACCGCCGCCGCGCTCTCGCGCAGGACTTGTTCGGCGAGGCGGAGAGCGCGTTCGGGGTCGCCACGGCCCGCGACGGCGCCGCCGACCAGCCAGGCGAGGTCGTGCCGCATGGCGCGCAGCTCGTCGGCGGTGACGGTCCCGGTGGCGTCGGCGATGATCGCCTCCAGCCGGGCGATCGCGGTGGTTTCGCGGCCGGCGTCGCCGAGGTGGACGGCGATCGCCGCCGCGGCGCGGTGTTCGCCGGCGGCCGCCGCCCGCTCGAGCGCGCGCTCGACGTGGTCGAGACGGCCGGCGAACGACGCTTCCCACGCGACCGGGACGAGGTCGGCCGGGGCGGCCTCGGCGAGGACCGCGTCCCAGACGACCTCGGGAACCGGTGGTGCGGCGGGGTTCCGGCTCGCGTGGTCGACGAGGTAGTCGAAGGCGAGCAGGCCGCCGCGGGCGTCCGGTTCGAGGAGGCTGCTGGTGGCGTGCAGGGGCTGGGTGGCCCAGTCGAGCGCGGCTTCCCAGTCTTCCGGGCGCAGGGCCGCGCCACCGCGGTCGGCCAGGTACGTTTCGTGGAGCTCGCGCAGCAGCGGCACCGGCAGCGGCCGGTGGTGGCTCGTCCGCCGGACGTCGACCGCGGCGGTGACCAGCGCCGCCCCGCGGGCCCGGCCGGATCCCGGCGCCCACGCGTCCTGCAGTTCGCGCACCAGCTCCGGCCCGGCCGCCAGGTGCTCGGCGACGCCGTGCCGGGCCGTGCTCGCCAGTGCCGCGGCGATCCGGGTGTCGTCTTCGAACGCGCGGGCCGCGGCCACCTCGCGGTCGGACCAGCCACGCTCCAGGCGGATCTCCCGGGTCACGGCGTCGAGCGCGTCCCGGCCCGCGCGGGCCCGCTGCCGCTCGCCCGGCTCCCGCTCGCTGTCGTGCCGCAGGCTGAACCGCTCGCGTTCGTGGGCGCGCAGGGTGGCGAGGATGAGCACTTTCGCCGCGGCGAGCGCGTCGAGGCCGGTGCGCGCGAGGCCGCCGGCGAGCAGGTACCGCTCGAGGTCGTCGAGCCACAGCACACTGGGCCGGTGCTGCTTCGCGGCGGCGATGGCGGCGTCCAGGGCGTCGGGTCCTTCGGGGACCACGCAGACGTGGCGCGGCAGGCACTCGCGCAGGGTTTCGTACGCCAGGCGGGTCTTCCCGGCCGTCGAGTCGCCGACGAGCAGGACGAACCCGCCGGCCGCGAGGGCTTCGGCGAGCTCGGCCGAGCGGTCCCGCCGGACGAACGGCGGGACGCGGTCGACACCGCCGTCCTCGCGGGCCACCGCGGCGGCGGGGTGGACGCCGAGCCGGATCGGGTCGGTGATGCGGTCGACGCGTGAGACGTAGACCGGCTGCCGCGACGCCGTTTTCGCGGTCAGGTGCGCCTTTCCCCGGTCGGAGAGCACGGCGGCGACCACCCCGCCCGCCGCGACGGCCGCCGCGGCCAGCGTCCCGGGGTAGGCCTTGCCGAGCGCGGCCAGCACCGCCACCACCGTGGCCGCCGCGACCAGCAACCACCACCCCCGCCACCGGACCCACCAGCTCCGCAGCCCGCGCATGGCAGCCCTCTCCCGTTCGGCTGGCGGCAGCTTCGCAGCGGGCCGCGGCCGCGGCAAGACGCCGTTCCGGGCGTTCCGCCGAGCGCGGTCAGATCAGATCCGGGCGCAGGCGGGGATCGCGGCCGAGCAGCTCCCGCTCCGTGCGGAACAGCCGGGGCCCGCCGAACCGGCCGAGCGCGGCGAGCAGCTTCTCCCGGTCGGCGGCGAAGGCCCCGATCGGGCCCAAGGCGACGTAGCCCAGCTCGTGCAGTTGCCGCGACAGGCTGGGGGCGCCCGCGGCGGGAACCGGCACCTCCGGCCGGTAGCGGACGACCAGCAGGTGGTTGGCGGCGTAGACCTGCTTCAACGCGGGATTCACCCCTCGCGACGGGAGCAGGCCCACGTCGGAGACGTCCGCCCAGTGCACGGTCGAGCGCTGCCGCTCGGTCGCGACGGTGATCCCGGCCGAATCGATGACCAGTTCGGCCCGCTTCGGGGTGACCGCGGCCATCGGCAGCGCGATCACCAGGACCACCAGCGCGGCGAACCCGCCGTAGGCCAGGATCGCCCCGGGCCAGTCCGGGTCGTGGTTCAGCACGGCGAACAACACACCCAGGGAGGCGGAAATGGCGGCGGTTCCCGCGGCCATGCGGACCGCGACCTGCCGTTGCCGGCGGCGCAGCGCCGCCGGACTACGCCGGAAGGTGACCTCACGGGCGGACGATTCGCTCGGCGGTGCCGGTTCTCCCGGCCCCCGCGAAAGACACAGGCGGCCGGCGGTGTTGGTGGCCCGCCGCTGCGGCCGCGGCAGGTTCCGCGCGGCCAGCTCCCGGTCCACCCGCAGGTAGATTTCGTCCAGCGGCAACGGGGTTTCGTTGCCCAGCGCGTCGAGCAGCGCGCCGGTGAACGCGGTGAACCGCTGCCCGTGCGGTGCGTAGGCAGGCGCGGTCGCGGTCGTCGAAGCGAGGGTGTAGGTACCCGCCGCCTCGAGCTGAGCACCGATCAGGGAGGCGTCGGCGGCCATGACGTCGATGGCCCGGCCCGCGAAACAGCAGTCGAGGATCAGGACCCGTGCCTCGGCGGGGCTGGCACCGATGTCCTCCCGCAGCAGGTCCACCGCGAGGGCGCTGTACTTCAGCGACGAGGTCTCGGTGTTGTGCAGCGCCAGGTGCAGCCGGCCGCGGTCGTCGACGAGCCCGTGCCCGGCGTAGTACACGAGCAGCAGATCCCGGGCCTGCTCCGCGCACCGGTTCACCAGCCGGCCCGCTTCGGCGACCGAGGCGTCTTCCGGGACCGTCACGCAGTTTTCGGCGGCGAACACGCCGGTGCCGGGGTCGGTGAAGCGGCTGCGCAGGGCGAGCAGGTTTTCGCTCACGGCAGGCAGAGCGGTCAGCCCCGGATCCCGGAACCGGCCCGCTCCCAGCAGCACCGCGTGCGAGCGCGAACGGTCGGGGAACCGGCTCACTCCGGCTGATCCGGTCCGTGCGCCAGCCGCTGCAGCTCGCGCAGGACCTCGGCCACGTCCCGGACGCGGTGCGCGTCCAGCTCGACCTTGGCCCCGTCGCGCGCGGTCACGGTGACCTTGAGGTCGGCGCGCCTGCTCGCCAGCCAGGTGGACAGCGTCCCGGCGAGCACGGCCCCGGCCCCACCGGCACCGAAGGCGACGCTGAGCACGTCGACGACACCGCCCATCTCGCCGTCCGCCGGCCGGGCCGCCGGGCGGAAGCTCACCCGGCCGCGCAACTGGTCCTCCCGCCGCAGCCAGTCGGCCAGGGAGCGGATTTCGTCGGGACGGTCGTCGACGCTGATCCTCAGCGACGGCTCCTCCGCCGGAGACAGGCTCATGGGGTCATGATGCCCAACTCGGGCACGGGCGAGGACCGAGTGCGTCGAGATACCGCCGTTCGGCGGTAGTTAAGCGTCCGACTTGTCTGTTTGGATCACCCGGAGAGCGTTTTACAACGTTGTAAAAATGAAAAGGACCTCGTCGATGAGAAGAGCCGCTTCCGTCCTCGTCGCCCTGCTGGTGGCGCTGGGTGTCGCGTCCGGCACGCCGCCCGCAGGCGCCGCCGAGCCCGTGCACGGCTTGAAGGCCGAGTACTTCACGCCGTCGGCGCCGGGCGCGCACGACTTCGCCACCCTGGCCGGTACCGCACTCGACTCGGAGGTCGACCACCCCGACCTGACCTCGGTCTTCGGGCTGGTCACCGGGCGCACCGAGAACACGACCGCCCGCTGGACCGGGCGGCTCGCCGTGCCGCAGTCCGGCGACTACACGTTCTACGCCATCGGCGACAACGGCTTCCGGCTGTTCCTCGACGGCGCGCCGGTGATCGACCACTGGGTCGGCGACTGGGATTCCGAACAGACCAGCGCGCCGGTCACGCTGACCGCCGGCAGGCAGTACGACTTCAAGCTGGAGATGTTCCAGGACACCGGCGGCGCCAACATGTTCCTGCGCTGGTCGAGCGCGGCCATCGCGAAGCAGATCGTGCCGCTGTCGGCGTTCACGCCGCCGGCCGACTTCGCCGTCGTGCCGCGCACCGCCGAAGTGTCCAAGGACGGCCGCACGCTCACGACCGGCTTCGACGGCCGCGTCTCGGGTACCGGCGACCTGGCCGCCCACCTGCGGATCGAGGTCGACGCGACGCCGATGCCGGTTTCGTCGATCACGGCCGGCCGCGACCGCGCGACGATCCAGCTGGCCGAGCGGGTGCTGAAGGGCCAGCGCGTCACCCTCTACTACGACGGCGCGGGCGCGCTCGCCGTGGACGGGACCAAGATCGGCAAGACCGGGCGCACGGTCTCGAACGCTTCGACGGAACGGCTCAAGACGCCCTGGGGCGAGAAGGCCGACCCGCGCAACCCGCTGCCGGAGTACCCGCGGCCGCAGCTCGAGCGCGACAAGTGGGTCAACCTCAACGGCCCGTGGGAGTTCTCGGCCGCCAAGGAGGGCCAGCAGCCGGCGTTCGGCAAGAAGCTGCCGGAGAAGGTCGTGGTGCCCTACCCGATCGAGTCGCAGCTCTCCGGGCTCGAACGGCACGAGGACCACATGTTCTACCGCCGCACGTTCACCGTCCCGCGCGACTGGAAGATCGGCGGCGGCCAGCGCCTCAAGCTCAACTTCGGCGCGGTCGACTACCAGGCCAAGGTGTGGGTGAACGGCAAGCTCGTCGCCGAGCACACCGGCGGCTACCTGGCGTTCAGCGCCGACATCACCGACGCGCTCAAGCGCGGCGGCGAGCAGGAGATCGTCGTCGCCGTCACGGACACGACCGGCCCGCACCAGCCCAAGGGCAAGCAGTCCCCCAACCCCGGTGGCATCTTCTACACCCCGTCGTCGGGCATCTGGCAGACGGTGTGGATGGAACCGGTGCCGGACAAGGGCATCGACGAGATCAAGACGACGCCCGACCTCACCACCAGCTCGCTGGCGGTGAACGTCAAGTCCGCGGGCAACGCCGTCGTCACGGCGGTCGCCAAGGACGCGCGCGGCCGCCAGGTCGGCACGGTCTCCGGACCGGCGAACGCGAACCTGAAGCTGCCGGTGCCGAACGCGCACCTGTGGACGCCGGACGACCCGTACCTGTACCAGCTGGAGATCAAGCTGGGCGGCGACAAGGTCAAGAGCTATTTCGGCATGCGGTCCACCGGCATCACCAACGTCGGCGGCACACCGAAGCTGACGCTCAACGGCAAGCCGTTCTTCTCCCTGATGCAGCTGGACCAGGGCTTCTACCCGGACGGCCTGAACACCGCGCCGAGCGACGACGCCCTCGTCTTCGACCTGAAGGCGCAGAAGGACCTCGGCTTCAACGCCGTCCGCAAGCACATCAAGGTCGAGCCGGCCCGCTGGTACTACCACGCGGACCAGCTGGGATTGCTGGT
This sequence comes from Amycolatopsis sp. NPDC003865, assembly GCF_053605345.1. Classification (NCBI taxonomy): domain Bacteria; kingdom Bacillati; phylum Actinomycetota; class Actinomycetes; order Pseudonocardiales; family Pseudonocardiaceae; genus Amycolatopsis; species Amycolatopsis sp. NPDC003865. The sequence continues at coordinate 550,812 of NZ_JBSGJA010000001.1, forward strand.
GTGGCAGGACTTCGTGTCCCTCGACGACGGCAACGACCCCGGAGCGCAGCAGGCGTGGCTCAGCCAGGGCCTGGAAGAGATGCACCAGCTGCAGAACTACCCGTCGGTCTACGCGTGGATCGTGTTCAACGAAGGCTGGGGCGAGTGGGACAAGGCCGCCACGGGCCGGATCACCGACCAGGTCAAGGCCGCCGACCCGAGCCGGATCGTCAACGCCCACAGCGGGGTGAACTGCTGTGCGTCCAAGGGCGACTCGGGCGCGGGTGACGTCATCGACCACCACGACTACAACAACACCGACCCGGCTCATTCGGACGGCAAGCGCGTCGCGATGGACGGCGAGCACGGCGGCTTCACGCTGCGCACGCCCGGCCACCAGTGGCCGGGTGCGCCGATCGCGATCTACAGCGGGGTGGCGGACAAGGCGGCGCTGACGGCGAAGTACGTCGACAACACCCGCACGTTCTACCTCGGGCAGGCTCGCGCCGAACTGTCGGCGTCGGTCTACACGCAGGTCACCGACCTGGAAGGCGAGCTCAACGGGCTCTGGACCTACGACCGCAAGCGCATCAAGGTCGACCCGGGTCCGGTCCGCGAGATCAACCGGCGGGTGATCGAGGCCGGCGCCGACGCCGGCAAGCCCTACCCGTACGCGGGCAAGGGCGCGTGGAACCTCGACGAGCGCGGCGGGACGACCGCGCGGGATTCGAGCGGCGGCGACAACCCGCTGACGCTCACCCCGGCCGGGGCGGCGTTCAAGGACGGCGCGCTGCAGTTCTCCGGCGGCTCGGCCGACACCTACGGCCCGGTCGTCGACACGACCGGCGACTACACCGTGTCCGCGAAGGTGCGGCTCGACCAGCTGCCCGGCAACTACGCGACGGCGGTGAGCCAGGACGGCCGGGAGCGGGAAAGCCCGTTCTACCTGCAGTACGGCCAGGGCGCGTTCGCGTTCAGCACCCCCGGCGGCAACCGGGCCCGGTACGAGGTCGTGCCGGAGATCGGCCGCTGGTACGAGCTGACGGGTGTGCGAGCGGGCAACGAGATCCGGCTCTACGTGGACGGCGTGAAGGTCGCGACGGCCCCGGCCGGTCCGGCACTGGTCAGCACCGGCGCGTTCACGGTCGGACGAGCCAAGTACGACGGCCGCAACGTCGACTTCTGGAGCGGCGCGGTCGACGACGTCGAGGTGGCGGGCAAGGCGTTGACGGACGCGGAGGTGGCCCAGCTCTCCTGACGCCTCGCTGCGGTGTGGGACCGCGCGGCAAGGCAGTCCCACACCGCAGCCACCCGGCCGGCGCGCGGATGTTAAGCAGCGCCGGGGAAAGTTGTCACGCCGGGGCGGTCTGGTAACGCGCCGGTGTTCCGGATGAAACCGTCCGGAAATGGTTCGCCGGTGCACTGATCGGCATGAACCTCCAGCTCGACGGCCTGCACCGGCCGGTGATCGTGGTCGGCGGCGGCCAGGCGGGACTGTCGATGTCCCACTGCCTGACCACTGCCGGGGTCGGGCACCTGGTGCTCGAACGCGAGCGCGCGGGGCACGAATGGCGGACCCGCCGCTGGGACAGTTTCTGCCTGGTCACGCCGAACTGGCAATGCCGGCTGCCCGGGTTCCCCTACGCGGGCGACGATCCGGACGGGTTCATGGTCCGGGACGAGATCGTCGCCTACCTCGAGTCCTACGTGAAGAAGTTCGACGTCCCGCTGCACGAGGGCGTCGAGGCGACCCGGCTGCGGCAGCTGCCGGGCGGCGGGTTCCGGCTCACGACCTCGGCCGGCGAGCTGACCGCCGACCACGTCGTGCTGGCCACCGGGCCCTACCAGGTGCCGCTGAAGCCCCGGCTGGCCGAACGGCTGCCCGAGCACGTCGTCCAGCTGCACTCGGCCGAGTACCGCAATCCCGCGCAGCTGCCGGACGGTGAAGTGCTGGTCGTCGGCACCGGGCAGTCCGGCTGCCAGATCGCCGAGGACCTGCACCTGGCCGGGCGCCGGGTGCACCTGGCCGTCGGGTCGGCGCCGCGGGTGGCCCGGCGCTACCGCGGCCGGGACGTCGTCGCGTGGCTCGACGAGATGGGGTACTACGCCAGGGGAATCGACGAGTTCGCCGACGCGGACGCCGTGCGGTTCCGGGCCAACCACTACGTCACCGGCCGCGACGGCGGGCGCGACATCGACCTGCGCGCGTTCGCCGCGGACGGCATGCGCCTGTACGGACGCCTCAAGAACGTCCGAACTGGACAGCTGGAGTTCGCGGACGACCTGCGGCGCAACCTCGACGCGGCCGACGCGGTGTCCGAGGGCATCAAGGACTCGATCGACGCCTTCATCGCGCAACGCGGGATCGCGGCGGCCCGCGAGGACCGGTACAAGCCGGTGTGGGAGCCGGCGGACGAGCCCCGCACCCTCGACGTGGAAGCGCTTTCGGCGGTCGTCTGGAGCACCGGCTTCGGCCGCGACCACCGCTGGATCGACGTCCCGGTGTTCGACGGCAAGGGCTACCCGACCCACCACCGCGGCGTGACCAGCTGCCCCGGGCTGTACTTCCTCGGCCTGCCGTGGCAGCACACCTGGGGCTCCGGCCGGTTCTGCGGCGTCGCCGCGGACGCCGAGTACCTCGCCCGGCGGATCACCGGCGGCGGCCGCGGCGACGTCCGGTGGATCTCCGGTACGCCGGTGAGCACGTACCCGGCCGACGACGACTGGGTCGCGCCCCGGACGGTGGCCTGATGAAGTGGACGAACGACGCTCACCGGCACCTGGGCGTGCTGCCGGCGTACCCGTTCTACGGCGGCCCGCCGGTCGCCCCGGCGATCGGCAGCCGCGCGACCATCGGCGAGCTGCTGTCCGATTTGGACCGCGAAGGCACCGAGCGCGCGCTCGTCATCCCGAACTACGGCGTGCCGGACCCGGCGATCGCGTTCTCCTTCAACGAACTCTGCGTCGAGGCGGCGGGCAAGGACGACCGGATCAGCGCCGCACTCTGGGTGTCTCCGCGCCCCGAAGACGCCGACCGGACCGAAGAGGCGTTGAAGCTGGCGGGTGAAGACGGCGTGCGGGCGCTCAAGCTCAGCTTCCTGCTGGGCGGTAAGGCATCCGACCCCGCCTGCAAGCCGCAGCTGGACCGCATCTTCGCCACCGCACGGGAGCACGACCTCGTCGTGCACGTCCACACCTCGCCGGGCGCGGCGTCGGACATCGACGAGGTCGGCAAGCTCGTCGACGCCTACGCCGGCGACGTCAAGCTGCACCTCGTGCACTTCGGCGGCGGGATGAGCGGGCACATCAAGCTCGTCGGCGGCCGGTTCTTCGACTGGATCGCCGCCGGCAAGCAGGTCTACACGGACCTGTCCTGGGCGATCGGGTTCACCCCCCGCTGGCTCGTCGACGAGATCTCGCGGCGCGGCCTCGGCCACGACCGCGTGCTGTTCGCCTCCGACCAGCCGTGGGGCGATCACGAGGGCGAACTCGCGAAGCTGGCCGCCGCGGCCGGCGACGGCGAGCTCGCCGTCCTGGTTTTCCGCGGCACGTTCGACGTGCTGTACGGACCGAAGAAAGGGAAATAGACCGATGGCAGAGCTGACCGAGACCGAGAAGACCAGCCTCGACGAGATCCCGCACCCGTCGCTGCCGCAGGGCTCCAACCTGTACGGCGGGACCAAGGTCTTCCCGGACTACCAGGCCGAACCCGGCCAGAGCTACTTCACGCTCGTGCACGGCATCGCGCACGAGTCGTCGGTGAGCTTCGTGGCGATCCTGCAGGCCACCCGCGCGCTGCGGAAGGGCTTCGAGGCCGCGATCTACTTCTACGGCCCGGGTTCGCTGAACTGCCTGGCCACGCGCGGCTTCCCGACCACCGGAAACGCCGCGTTCCCGGGCGAGCTGAACATCAACGACCAGCTGAAGACGTTCATCTCCGAGGGCGGCAAGGCCTACTGCTGCCGGTTCGGCCTGTCGCTGCACGGTGCCCGCGAGGAGGACCTCATCGAGGGCGTCATCCCGACGCACCCCCTCGACGTCCAGGACGCGCTGATCCACTACGCGCGCAAGGGCGCGATCATCAACTCCACCTACATGTTCTAGGGAGCGGCTCGTGCGCGTTGGCATCGAAGAAGATCTGGACACCCGCGCCGACATCGCCGTCCGCGGGGTGCGTGTGGACGCACCCGTACAACGCAGCAAGGGCGCCGGGCCGAGCGACGACGGCCACCTGGTCGTCGATGGTGCCAACGCCACTCTGCCGCTCGACCCCGACAGCCCGTACGAGGTCCGCGACGGCCGCATCCACCGCGGGACGGTCGACCTCGGCCTGAGCGTGACGCCGGTGGCGCGGCCGCGGTTCTACGAACTGTCCACTTCGGACGGAATCCCGTACCCGAAGATCGCGCTGCTGCACGGCAAGGACGTCCTCGCGACGACCGTCGTGCAGACGTGCGTCCGCTACGCGGAGGACCAGCGCTGCCGGTTCTGCACCATCGAAGAGTCGCTGCGGGCGGGGTCCACCGTGGCCGCGAAGACCCCGCAGCAGCTCGCGGAGGTCGCCGAGGCCGCGGTGCGGCTCGACGGCGTCCGGCAGATGGTGATGACGACCGGCACGACAGCCGGCCCGGACCGCGGGGCCCGGCACCTCGTCCGGTGCGTCCGGGCGGTGCTCGAGGCCGTGCCGGGCCTGCCGATCCAGGTGCAGATCGAACCACCGGGCGACCTCGGCGTGCTCACCGAACTCCGCGACGCCGGGGCGACGTCGATCGGCATCCACGTCGAGTCGCTCGACGACGCCGTCCGGCGGCGGTGGATGCCGGGCAAGTCGACCGTGCCGCTGGCCGAGTACGAAGCCGCGTGGGCCGAGGCGGTCCGGGTGTTCGGCCGCAACCGCGTCTCGACCTACCTGCTCATCGGGCTCGGCGAGCACCCGGACGACCTGGTCGAAGGGGCCGGGCGGCTGATCGGGATGGGCGTGTACCCGTTCGTCGTCCCGCTGCGGCCGATGCTCGGCACCCTGGCCCGCCGCGACGGCGCCACCGCGCCTTCGCCGTCGCTGGTCGCGGAGGTCACCAGCCGGGTCGCGGCACTGCTGCGGGCGGCCGGGATGACCGGTGCCGACCAAGGGGCGGGGTGTGCCGCGTGCGGTGCCTGCGGCCTGCTGAGCGCGGCGGGAGGCTGACGTGGACCACGACATCCTCGCGCTGCTCGGCGACGTCCGCAGCGTCGCCGCCCGCCCGGCGTTCCACCTCGCCGAAGCCGACCACTGTGGACTGACGGCCTACCGCGCGTTGCGCCACGACGCCTTCGTGGCGCGGCAAGGGCTCTTCAGCGGGCACGACCTCGACGACCACGACACCGACCCGCGCACGATCGTGCTCGTGGCGCGCAACGCCGCCGGAGACGTGCTTGGCGGCGTCCGGCTCGGCCCGGCGACCGACGGGCCCGACCTCGGCTGGTGGCGGGGCGGGCGGCTGGTCGTCGCGCCCGGCTCGCCCCCCGGGATCGGCTCGGCGCTGGTCCGCGCGGCCTGCGCACGGGCCGAGACCGAGGGCGCGCTGCGGTTCGAGGCGACTGTCCAGACCCGCACCGAAAAGCTGTTCACCCGGCTCGGCTGGCGGCGGGTGCGCCCGGTGACCGTCGCCGGCCACGACCACGTGCTGATGCGGTGGCCGATCGGCCGGATCGCCGCTCTGGCCCGCGCGACGAAGGCCGCGCTCGGGCCGCTGCTGCGCGGGCTGACCGGCGTGCCCGGCTTCGTCGGCGACGACGGCGTCCCGCTGCCGGGCACCGACGTCGTCGCCGCCTGTGACGCGATCATCCCGGCCATGGTCGAGCGCGACCCGGAGTGGGCGGGCTGGTGCTCGGTGCTGGTCAACCTCAACGACCTGGCCGCGATGGGCGCCGCCCCGACCGGGCTGCTCGACGCGCTCGGCGCCCGTGACGCGTCCTTCGCCGCCCGCGTCCTCAGTGGACTGCGGAAGGCGAGCCAGGCGTACGGCGTGCCGGTGCTCGGCGGGCACACGCAGTTCGGCGTCCCGGCTTCGCTGTCGGTGACGGCGCTGGGCCGGACCGCCGACCCGGTGCCCGGCGGCGGCGGACGGCCCGGGCAGCGCGTCTGGCTCACCGCCGACCTCGGCGGCGGCTGGCGGCCCGGCTACACGGGACGCCAGTGGGACTCGACGAGCTTCCGCCGCACGCCGGAGCTGCGCGAACTGCTCGGCTCGGTCGCGAAAGCGGGACCGGCCGCGGCCAAGGACGTCTCGATGGCCGGCATCGCGGGCACGCTCGGCATGCTCGCCGAGGCGTCGGGGTGCGGCGCGGTGCTGGACGTCGAGCGCGTGCCACGGCCGCGTGGAGCGTCCACAGGGGACTGGCTGACCTGCTTCCCGGGCTTCGCGATGCTGACCGCCGGTGCCCCGGCACCCGCCGGACCCGCGGTCACCGCGGCGTGCGGCGAGCTGGTGGCGGGCGCCGGCGTCACGCTGCGCTGGCCCGACGGCGAACGGACGACCGCCATCGACGGCGGCGTCACCGGATTGGGGAACTCATGACCACACTGCGGATGGCCGCGGTCGCCGCGCCGTTCGACCGCGACCTCGAAGCCGACTTCGCGCGCATCGAAAAGCTGATCGGCGAGGCGAAGGCCGAGGGCGTCCGGCTGCTGGCGTTGCCCGAGGCCGCGCTCGGCGGCTACCTCGCCAACCTCGACGGCGGTGCCGAGGGCCCGCCCGCGCTGGCCGCCGACGGCCCCGAAATCGAGCGGCTGGCCGCGCTGGCCGGGGACCTGGTCGTCACCGCCGGGTACTGCGAACTCGCTGCCGGCCGCCGCTACAACTCCGCGGTGTGCGTCAGCGGCGACGGCGTCCTCGGCCACCACCGCAAGGTCCACCAGCCGCTCGCCGAGAACGCCAGCTACGGCGCGGGCCGGGAGTTCGCCGCCTTCGACACGCCGGTCGGGCGGCTGGGCATGCTCATCTGCTACGACAAGGCGTTCCCCGAGTCGGCGCGGGCCCTGGCGCTCGACGGCACCGAGATCGTCGTGTGCATGTCGGCCTGGCCCGGCAGCCGGACCAACCCGGCCGCCGACCTCGCCGACGACCGCTGGAAACGCCGGTTCGACCTGTTCGACCGGGCCCGCGCGCTGGAGAACCAGATCGTCTGGCTCTCGGCCAACCAGTCCGGCACCTTCGGCGACCTGCGGTTCGTCGCGAGCGCCAAGGTCGTCGACCCCGGTGGCGAGATCCTCGCCGACACCGGCGTCGCCGAGGGCATGGCCATCGCCGAACTCGACGTCCAGGAGGCGCTGGCCACGGCCCGCCGGTCGATGGGACACCTGGCCGACAGACGGCCCGACGCCTACCCGGTTAGTGTCCCGTGAATGGGGCAGATCCGCATCGCCGCCGTGGCCGCGCACTTCGGCCGCGACCTCGACTTCGACCTCCAGCGCATCGCGACGCTGATCGACCACGCGCGCTCGTCCGGCGTCGCGCTGCTGGTGCTGCCGGACGCGGCCCTCGGCGGGTACCTCGCCGACCTGCGCCACCCCGACCCGGACGCCCTGCCCCCGGCTCTAGACCCGGACTGCGGGGAGCTGAAGACCATCTCCTCGCTCGCCGCCGAGATGGTCGTCTGCGTGGGCTACTGCGAGGCCGACGGGCCCCGGCGCTACAACTCGGCGGTGTGCGTCACCGGCGACGGCGTGCTCGGGCGGCACCGCAAGGTCCACCAGCCACCCGGGGAGAGCGTCGCGTACGAGGCGGGTGACCGCTTCGCCGCGTTCGACACGCCGGTCGGGCGGCTGGGCATGCTGATCGACTACGACAAGACGTTCCCCGAGTCGGCCCGGTCGCTGGCCGTCGACGGCGCCGACGTCGTCGCCTGCCTGAGCGCGTGGCCGACCAGCATCACCAACCGCGCGCCGCGGATGGCCCAGGACCGGCAGTCGCGGTTGTTCGACCTGTACGACCAGGCGCGGGCGGCGGAGAACCAGGTCGTGCTCGTCTCGTCCAACCAGACCGGCGCGATGGGCGGGATGCGGTTCCTCGGCCAGGCCAAGGTCGTCGGGCCGGGCGGCGAGATCCTCGCCCGCACCTGGTCCAAGGCCGGGATCGCGGTGGCCGAGCTCGACGTCGGGCAGGAAATCGCCAACGCCCGCCGCGTGCTCCACCACCTGGGGGAACGGAAACCCGAGGTCTACCGGGAGGCCTGATGCGCATCGCCCTGCTGAGCTACTCGACCAAACCCCGCGGCGGGGTAGTGCACACCCTCGCGCTGGCCGAGGCACTGGCGGAGCTCGGCGAGGACGTCACCGTGTGGACCCTCGGGCGCGGCGGCGACGCGGGGTTCTTCCGGCCGGTCGACCCGCGGGTGCGGCTGGCCGTCGTCCCCTTCCCGGACGTGCCCGGCGAAGGCGTCGGCGGGCGGATCCTGCGGTCCATCGCGGTGCTGCGCGCGGCGTTCACCCCGGACGCCTACGACGTCGTGCACGCGCAGGACTGCATCAGCGCCAACGCCGTCGACACCTGCGTCCGGACGGTCCACCACCTCGACACCTTCACCACACCGGAACTGGCGGCCTGCCACGAACGCGCGATCGTCCGGCCGTACGCGCACATCTGCGTCTCGGCGTCGGTCGCCGCCGAGGTCCGCGCCGGCTGGGGCATCGAGGCGGCGGTGATCCCCAACGGCGTCGACTACGACCGCTTCGCGACCGCGCCGCGCACGTCGGAGCGGGGCCGGTACGTGCTCGCCGTCGGCGGGATCGAGCCGCGCAAGGGCTCACTCGACCTCCTCGAGGCGTATGCCCTGCTGACCGAGCCGGACCTGCGCCTGCTCATCGCCGGCGGCGAGACACTCTTCGACTACCGCGACTACCGGACGCGCTGGGAGAAGCGCGCCGCCGAGCTGGGCGTCTCGCCGGTGGTGCTGGGCCCGGTCGCCCACGGCGAGCTGCCGTCGCTGGTGGCTTCGGCGGCGGTGTTCGCCTTCCCCTCCACCAAGGAGGGCTTCGGACTGGCGGCGATGGAGGCGCTCGCCGCCGGGGTGCCGGTGGTGACTCGCGACCTGCCGGTGCTGCGCGAGGTCTTCGGCGGCGCCGCGCGGTTCGCCACCGACCCGCCGGGCTTCGCCCGCGAGCTGCGAGCCGCGCTCGACGGCACCGACCCGGCACCGGGACGGCACCTGGCCCGGCGCTACACCTGGGCCGCGGCCGCCGAAGCCCACCGGAACTTCTACCGGGCGCTGAGCGGACCTTCGCCCGGTTGACGCCGGCCCCCGATCAGGTGCCGGTGAGCAGCCGGTCGAGCACCCGGTCGAGCCCGAAGGCGAACAGCTCGTCGTCCGGCCACCCCGCGTCGACGAACCCCGACGTGCTGAGCGTCGGGTAGCGCTCGGCGGAGGCGAGGATGTGCTCGCGGACCTTCGCGATCGCGGCCGGGTCGTCCAGCCGTCGCCAGGTGGCGTCCGCCAGGGCCGACCCCAGCACGAAGCCCGCGAGCGTCCTGGTCGCGGCGGCCAGTTCCAGCCCCGCCAGCCCGGACCGGACGAGCGTCGCCTGGATGAACTCGGTGCGCGCCAGCACGTTGGGGCCGAGCAGCGGACGGCCGAGCAGGGCGGGCGACCAGGGATGGGCGAGCATCGCGGCCCGCCAGCCGACGAGCAGCGCCCGCAGTCCCGACCTGGGCTCCTCGCCGGCCGGGGGCACCGGCACCTCGCCGACGACGTGGTCGAGAGCGAGATCCAGCAGGTCCTCCTTGGTCGAGACGTGCCAGTAGAGCGCGGTGGAGGTCACCTCGAGCCGCTCGGCGAGCCTGCGCATCGTGAGGCGTTCCGCGCCCGCTGCGTCGAGTTCGGCGATCGCCGCCGTGATGATCCGCTCCAGGGTGAGCGGCGTGTTGCGCCTCGGCGGACGCGGCGGCTCGTCCCGCAGCCAGAGGACGTCGTCGGTCATGGGCGATCACCTTACCCGTCGACACTTGACTTATCATTGGTAAGTTAATATAACGTTGGTAAGTCAAGCCCGTGAGCGATCGAAGGTCCCCATGAAATCCGCAGCCGTTCCGAACCGGTGGCTCGCGCTCGTCGTCCTGAGCCTGGCGCAGCTGACGGTCATCCTGGACTCGACGATCGTCACCATCGCCCTGCCGACCGCCCAACGCGCGCTCGGATTCTCCGACGACGACCGGCAATGGGTGGTCACCGGCTACGCCCTCGCTTTCGGCAGCCTCCTGCTGCTGGGCGGCCGCCTCTGCGACCTCTTCGGACGGAAGCGGCTGTTCGTCGTCGGGATGATCGGCTTCGCGGCCGCCTCGGCCCTGGGCGGCGCCGCGGCCGGGTTCGGTCTCCTGCTCATCGCCCGCGTCGCCCAAGGCGCCTGCGCCGCGCTCCTCGCCCCCGCCGCACTGTCCATGGTCTCGGTGACCTTCGCCGACGACGCCGGCGAACGCGGCCGCGCCTTCGGGGTCTTCGGCGCCGTCTCCGGCGCCGGCGGCGCACTCGGCCTGCTGCTGGGCGGCGTCCTCACCCAGAACCTGTCCTGGCGCTGGTGCCTGTACGTCAACGTGGTCATCGCCGCCGTCGCCATCGCCGGCGCCCTCGTCTTCCTCGTCGACCGCGTCCGCCCGGACGGGACCCGGCTCGACCTCGCCGGCACCGCTCTCGCCCTGCTCGGCGTGTTCGGCGTGGTCTACGGTCTCGGCAACGCCGCCACCCGCGGGTGGACGAACCCCTGGACACTGGGCCCGGCCGCACTCGGCGTGCTGCTGGTCCTGGCGTTCGTTCTCGTGGAGCGCCGGGCCCGGGACCCGCTGCTCCCCCTGACCGTCGTTCTCGACCGCGACCGGGGTGCGTCCTACCTGACGATCGGGATCTCGGGCACCGGCGGCTTCGCCGTGTTCCTGTTCGTCACCTACTACCTGACCGACACCCTGAAGTTCACCCCGGTGCAGAGCGGCCTGGCGTTCCTGCCGATGGTCGTCCTGGTGATGGCCGGCGCGGTGTTCTCCGGCGCCGTGCTGCTCCCCCGCTTCGGACTCCGGCCGATCGTCCCGTGCGGCAGCCTCCTCGCCGCGGCCGGCATGGTCCTGCTCACCGGCATCGACGCCGGCTCGACCTACCCCGGCGGAGTGCTGCCGGCCCTGCTCGTCACCGGCCTCGGTCTCGGCATGGTCTTCGGACCCGGGCAGAACGCGGCCACCAGCGGAGTCCGGCCCCGCGAAACCGGGGCGGCGTCGGCGATGGCCACCATCGCCCAGCAGGTCGGCGGCTCGATCGGGCTGGCGGTGTTCAGCTCTCTCGGCGCCACCACGACGGCCGGTTACCTCGCCACCCACCCCGCCGGCGACCCGGCCACCCTCGCCGCGGCCACCTTCGCCGGCTACCACTTCGTGTTCTGGATCGCCGCGGCGTTGTTCCTGGGCGGTGCCCTGCTCTCGGCCGGGCTGTTCCGCGGCGGTCCCCCGGCCGTCGAGCCCGTCCTCACCCACTGACCGACCCGAGGAGAAACGTGTTCACCGAAAAGGAAATCCAGTACCTGCACGACCAGCCCCTGTGCCGGGTGGCGACCGCCCAGCCGGACGGGACCCTCCAGGTCAGCCCGGTCGGCTTCACCTACAACCCCGACACCCAGACCATCGACCTGATGGGCCTCAACCTCCGCAAGAGCCGCCGGTTCCGCAACGTCGCCGACAACGGCCGCATCGCGCTCGTCATCGACGACGTCCCCAGCACCAACCCCTGGCGAGTCCGTTCCCTGGAAATCCGCGGCCACGCCGAGGCGATCTCCGACGTCGAAACCCCCGGCCACCACGACAACGCCATGATCCGCGTCCACCCCAAACGCATCATCGCCATCGGCGTCGAAGACTGGGACGTCGACTACACCAAGCAAACCCCCAACAGCCGCAACGTCTGACAGGAGACGATCACCGTGAAAGCAGTGCACTTCAAGCAGTACGGCGGCCCCGAAGTCCTCGAGCTGGTCGACCTGCCCGACCCGCACCCCGGCCCCGGCCAGGTCCGGATCAAGGTGTGCGCGGCCGGGATCAGCGCCAGCGACACCAAGATCCGCCGCGGCGAACTCAGCTTCGGCGCCACCCTCCCCCAGACCACCGGCGCCGACGTCGCCGGCATCGTCGACGAACTCGGCGACGGCGTCACCGACCTCGCCGTCGGCGACCGGGTCTTCGGCATCTCCGACGACCAAGCCGCCGCCGCCGACTACGCCTTGCTGAGCTTCCGCGCGAAGATCCCGCCGTCACTCGGGTTCGTCGACGCCGCCGGCCTCCCCGCCGCCCTCGAGACCGCCACCCGCGGCCTCGACCAGCTCCACGTCACCGCCGGAACCACCTTGTTCGTCAACGGCGCCTCCGGCGGCGTCGGCACCGCGACCGTCCAGCTCGCCCTCGCCCGCGGCGCCCGGGTCATCGGCTCCGCCGGCGCCCGCAACAGCGGCTTCCTGCAGACCCTGGGCGCGGAACCGGTGGTCTACGGGGACGGCATGATCGACCGCGTCCGTGCCCTGGCTCCCGACGGTGTCGACGTCGCCCTCGACGTCGCCGGAAACGGCGTGCTCCCCGAACTGATCGCCCTCACCGGCGGCGAGCCGAAGAACGTCGTCACCGTCGCCGACTTCGCGGGCGCCGAACAGCACGGCGTGCACTTCAGCAACGGCTTCGCCGACGGCAACGCCTTCCACGCCCTGGCCACCATCGGCGAGCTCATCGAAGCCGGTCGGTTCTGGCTGCCGGTCGAACGGACCTACCCGCTGGCCGCCGTCGCCGAGGCCCACCGCGCCGCCGAAACCGGCCACGTCCGCGGCCGCCTGGTCCTCATCGTCTCCTGAACGAAATCCCCTGAGCGACAACGACTCCGCGGTCAAGCGCCCTGTTCGCCGCCGAGTGCCCGGTACACCGGCCGAAGCAGCGCAGCGACGTCGTCACCCGCCACCGTGAGAGCGAACGGCGGCGCCTGGTCCAGGAGCGCGTCGACCGCCGTCCGCGGCGCGTGCAAGGGCGCCGCGCCGGCCGGCCCCGGGGCGCAGTCGAAGAAGGTGTCCATGACGTCGGTCAGGGCCGGGCACTCGTCGTCGGGATGGAGCGGCTCGGCGGCGATGAGCCGGTTCTTCAGCTCCTCGAGCAGCGCTTCGCGGTTGCGGCCGCGCAGCGCGAGGATGGTGAACGGATCCTCGCAGACCCGTGCCACGAGTGCGGAGAACACCGCGTTCAGGTGGCCGCACGGCACTTCGGCGGCGGGGCAGGTGCAGTCCAGTGACACCTCACGCGCCGACGACGGGAACAGGGGCAGCCGGACCGCCGTGAAGGTCTGCTCCGCCTCGCGCGGCAGCTCGCCGCCGAGCAGCTGAACCGTGAGTGACGCCTTCGCGGCGAGGGCCTGGGTGATCGCCGCCCATTCCGCTTTCCCGAACGCCGTCAGCCCGATCCGCACCTGGTGCGACCCGCCGTCCGCCACCTCGGCGTCGACCCGCCCGGCGCCGGCGGTCAGGGACACGACGCGCCCCTGGCCCGCCGCGGGCAGCAGGACGCCGATCGCCGTCAACGCCCGGACGAACCTGGTCCCCCACCACGGGAGCGGCTCAGTCATCGATCGCCTCCTCCCCCAGCGCGAACATCCCGCGCAGCGCCTCGGTGGGCAGTTCGGTGAGCCCGCTTCCGCCTTCACCGACGACCATGCCCGCCAGCGCGCGTTTCTTCGTGATCAGGGTGTCGATGCGGTCCTCGACGGTGCCCGGGCAGAGGAACTTCCGGACCTGGACGGTGCGGTGCTGCCCGATCCGGAACGCCCGGTCGGTGGCCTGGTTCTCGACGGCCGGGTTCCACCAGCGGTCCAGGTGCAGCACCTGGGCGGCCGCGGTCAGCGTGAGCCCGGAACCACCGGCTTTCAGCGAGAGCACCAGGATCCGCGGCCCGTCGCCGGACTGGAACCGGTCCACGATGGCGTCTCGCGCCCCCTTCGCCAGGCCACCGTGCAGAAAACCGACTTCGGCGCCGAGCCGATCGATGAGGTGGGGCACGAGCAGGTGCCCGAACTCGGTGTACTGCGTGAAGCACAGCACCCGGTCCCCCGCCGCCAGGATCTCCGCCAGGACCTCTTCGAGCCGGGTGACCTTGCCGGAGCGGTCCCCGATCGGCGAACCGTCGTGCAGCAGGTGCGCGGGGTGGTTGCAGACCTGCTTGAGCTTCGTGATCGCGGCGAGGACGTTGCCGCGGCGCTTGATGCCGTGGCTGTTCTCGATCTTCGTCATCATCTCGTCGACGATCGCGCTGTACAGCGTTCCCTGTTCGCGCGTGAGCCGGTACTCCTGCCGGATCTCGATCTTCTCCGGCAGCTCGGGGACGATCGCGGGGTCGGTCTTCACCCGGCGCAGCAGGTACGGCTGGGTGAGCCGGCGCAGCGCGGCGGCCGTCGCGGTGTCGCCCCGGCGTTCGATCGGGGCCGCGAACCGCTGCCGGAACTCGAACCGGCTGCCGAGCAGCCCGGGGTTGAGCAGGTCGAGCACCGACCACAGGTCCGCCAGCCGGTTTTCCACCGGGGTGCCGGTCAGCGCGAGCCGGTGCCCGGCCGTGAACCGCCGCACCGCCCTGGCCGTCGCGGTGTCGGCGTTCTTGACGGCGTGCGCTTCGTCGAGCACCAGGCGTCGCCAGGTGAACGTCTCGAGCTCGCCGGCGTCCCGGGTGGCGGTGGCGTAGGTCGTGACGACGAGGTCGGCCGCGGCGACCCGCTCGGCGAGCGGGTCGCCGTGCGCGCGGGCGCCGCCGTGGTGGGCGAGCACCCGGAGGTCCGGGGCGAAGTTCGCCGCCTCCCGCTGCCACATGCCGACCAGCGACATCGGGCACAGCACCAGTGTCGGACGGCGATCGCCGTCCGCCCGCTCGGCGGCCTCGAGCGCCAGCGTCTGCACGGTTTTGCCGAGGCCCATGTCGTCGGCCAGGCACGCGCCGAGGCCCAGCGCGGACATGAACGCCAGCCAGGCGACACCCCGCCGCTGGTAGGGGCGCAGGGTGGCGCGGAACGACGGGGGCAGCCCGACCGGCCGCAGCCTCTGCTGGACCCGCTCCGCCAGGATGTCCCCGACCCAGCCTTCGGCGCGGACGTCGGTGACCGGCAGCGGTGTCTCCCGCCCGAGGCGGACGAGCTCCAGCAGCTCGGCCGCGGTGGGACGCGGGGTGCGCCGGTGCGGATCGCGGCGCAGGAACTCGAGACCAGCGCGCAGCCGGTCGGCGTCGACGCTGATCCACCGCCCCCGCAGCCGCACCAGCGGAGTCTTCGCGGCGACGAGCTTGGCCAGGGTTTCCTGGTCGATCTCGTCGTCGCCCACCGCGATCGACCAGCGGAAGCCGGCCAGCTCGTCGCGGCCGACCCGGCTGCGGGCGACGACCTGCTCGGAAGGCGTGCTGCGGACCGACAGCCGCAGCCCGAGGCGGCGCCGGCCGTCCCAGGTGGCCGGGAGCTGCACTTCGAAGCCGGCCTCGACCAGCCGGGTCGCACCCGAGGTGAGGAACTGTTCGGCTTCCTCGACGGTCAGGTCGTGCTCGGCCGGCTGCGTCCGGCGCAAGGCCGGCGCCAGCACCGGCTCCACCAGCGCAGCCCGGCCCAGCTCGGCGACGAACAGCCCCCGCGGGTCCCGGACCAGGCCGTTCGCCTCGCCCGACCAGATCTGCCCGGCCGACAGCAGCAGGCTCGGATCGGCCGTCGACCGCAGGAGGAACTGCAGCTGCCACTTGGTGCCGTCGCCGGTCTGGTCGTCGGGATCGTCCGCGTCCGGCTGCCGCAGGGTGCTGACCTCGGCCAGCCGGAAGCACGCCCGGCCGTCGACGACGTCGGTATCGGCGACCTCGTCCCACTTCGCGACGGCCTCGGCCAGCACGCCGAGTTCGTCCAGCGGCAGGTCGACGCGGGGATCGCCGCCCTGCAGGGCCGACAGCCACACCCCGGCCGCGCCCCGGCGCCCGCGCGGGTCGACCGGCGGATCCGCCCGCGCCAGCCGGTCCCGGACCGCCGCGTCGACCAGGGCGTGCAGGGCATCGGTGACGAGCGCGCGCGGCGAGGCCCCGGTGAGCGGCGCGACCTGCTCGGCCCGCCCGACCGGCGGCAGGGCCGCGACCAGCGCGTCGAACGCGACGAAATCCACGCCCTGCAGCACCGGCCGCCACCGGGCCTCGGCGGCATCGCCCCGGCGGCGCAGCGTCGGCAGCACCCGCCCGCGTCGCACGAGGTCCGCGGCCAGCCTGGCCACCGCCCGCAGGTGGGTGACCGAAGTGCCGTACGAGGCCGAATCGTCGAGGTCGTCCAGCTCGGCCGCGTCGACGACCAGCGCCGGCACCGACCACGGCCGCAGCCGCGGCGCCGCGCCACGGCGCTTGCCACCCGCCGTCGCCTCGCCGGAGGCGAGCGGCCGGTTCACCCGCGACGGCAGCAGCAACGTCACCGACGTGGGCTTGCCGGGGTGCAAGGCGGTCAGGTCCGCGCTGGAGACCGCGAACGGATGCGACAGCGCGATCCGCGCGGACCGGCTCGACGTGCCGGCCGGGCCCCGGTCGCGCTCCGCCCAGAGCAGCAGCCCCCGGTCCGGGGACCACAGGGCGTGCACCATGGGCAAGGCGTGCGGCTCCTTCGTCCGGCTCGGGCTACCGCGCATCGTCGCACAGCCCGAAGCGGGGTCAGGCACCCGTGCGGATCAGCTCCGCCGCGCCGAACGACACGTCGAAGCGGTCGCACCACAGGCTCACGCTCGTGTAGCCGGCCAGGTCGGTGCCCGCGGGCAGCGGGTAGTTCTGGTTTCCCTTGTTGCCCTTGAGCTTGCCCGCGTCGAGGTACTTGCCGTCGTCGAAGACGCCCCAGCCGTCCTTGCCCGGTTTCACCGGTGCGTCCGTGAGCCAGACGTGCACGTCGGGGCCGCTGCTCGTCGCGAGGTCGTCCAAGCGCAGCACGAGCGACCCGTCGGCCGCCCTGATCACCCGGACGGTGCCCGTGGTCCGGTGCTCGTGGCTGATCAGGGTGCCCGTCCCCA
The DNA here is from genome assembly GCF_053605345.1 of Amycolatopsis sp. NPDC003865. Lineage (NCBI taxonomy): Bacteria > Bacillati > Actinomycetota > Actinomycetes > Pseudonocardiales > Pseudonocardiaceae > Amycolatopsis > Amycolatopsis sp. NPDC003865. The sequence continues at coordinate 567,823 of NZ_JBSGJA010000001.1, forward strand.
GTTCGACCGGCTCGGCCGGCGGCGAGGCCTCCGGCGCCGGGCGCTGCGCCGTCGTGGACGCCGGGACGGGGAGGCTTTCGTTCACCGTCTCGTCCACCCAGAGCTGCCACGGCTGGAACCAGTACAGCCCCGCCGCGACGGCGATCAAGCCGGCGACCAGCGTGCCGGCGAACCAGGGTCGGGTGATCAAGCGCCGTGTTCGGTTCATCCGGTTCCTCCATCGGTTGCCGTCACGGTCGAGAACCGGACGAAACGTCCCAGCAGTGACATCCCGATCGCGACACCGATCATCGTGAGCACACCGCGAGGCCAGAAGATGTGACTGTCGAGAAAGGACACACTCGCGGCCAGCAGAACCACCGCGCCCGGCACCACCCGCAGGCCCGCACGCGCCATCCCCACCACGATCAGCACGTTCGAGGCCAGGAACAGCCCCGCGCCGAGGTGGCCCAGCAGGTCGCCGACCTCGAACAGCGAACCGACCACCGGGGTGGCACCGTGCTGGCTGCCGGTCACGGTGCCCGCGGCGATCCCGGCGACCGCGTCGAGTCCTCCGTAGAAGGCCGCGAACCCGAACGCGGCCAGCCGCCCCGGCCAGCGGATCCACCGCGGTGCCGGTGCGAGCAGGAACCACTGTGCCGCTGCCGGCAAGGGAAAAACGAGCAGCAGGACGATGTGCAGTTCAGTCCACCGTGGAGCGGTAGCGGCGTCGAGCACCGCGGGGTGGACGGCGCCGAACCCGGCGAGCAGCAAGCCCGGCGCCGCGAACAGCACGGCCTGGAACCATCGTGAACCGAGCATCGGCCGAGGGTAGCGCCGCCCGGCCGAGCGCCTCTCGGTTCCGGTGCTTAGGAATTCCTTACGGCACCTCAGCCGGTCGCCGAGGGGACCAGCAGCCGCGCTGCCTCGCGGAACGGGGCCAGCAGCGGGTTCGGGTCCCGTGGCCGCGACGCCACCACGACCCGGCAGGCCTCGAAGCCCTCGACCGGAATCGCCGTGACGTCCTCGCGCAGCCGGAGACGGTGGTCGCCGGCCGGCAAGACCGCCACGGCGCTGCCCGACGCCACGAGTTCCAGTTTGTCCTCGAAGCTGTCCTCCGGCGCGGGCGGCGGCGAGCCGTCTGTCGGTGTGCTCCAGAGCGTCGGTGTCACCGCGCACGCCACCAGGCCTTCGCCGCCCAGGTCGTCTGCCGAGACGATTTCCTTGCCTGCCAGGCGATGCGTGACAGGTACCAGCAGCACGCGCTGCTCGTCGTACAACGGCGTCACCGTCGCGTGGAACGGCAGCGGTTCGCGAGCGACCAGAGCGTCCACCCGCCCCTCGGGCAACGCGCGAGCCTCGTGCCAGCGCAGCAGCCGCGTCCGGACGCGGGCGTCCGGGTGGCGGTGGCGCAGCGCCTGCACGGCGGGCGTGATGATCATGCCTTCGACGTAGCCGACGGTGATTTCCCGTGGCGGGTCGGCGGCGCGGGCGACGGTCACGGCGTCGTCGACGGCCCGAAGGACGGCGTGGGCGCGTGGCAGGAATGCCTCACCGGCCGCGGTGAGGCTGGTGCCCTGGGGCGTCCGCGCGAACAGCCGGACGCCGAGCTGGTGCTCCAGCCGCTGGATCTGGCGGCTCAGCGACGGCTGGGCGAGGTGCAGCGCCGCGGCGGCGCGGCCGATGTTGCCGTGCTCCGCCACGACCGTGAAGTACCGGACCAGGCGCAGGTCGAGATCCACACTTCGAGCGTACGCCGCCATGCACCGGCGGTATGGCGGCATGCGGAACGGGACTTGGACGCGGGCCCGCGACCGGCGGTTGACTCGGGGCATGAAGGAATACGAGGGAAAGAACGTGGTGATCACCGGCGGCAGCAGCGGGCTCGGCCTCGCGACCGCCGAACTGCTGACGGCAGGCGGCGCGCGGGTGCTGATCACCGGACGGGACAAGGAAAAGCTCGAGTCCGCCCGCCGTCGGCTCGGAGCGCGGGTGACGGCCGTCCGCAGCGACTCGGCGTCGATGGCCGACATCGAGGAGCTGGCCCGGGTGGCCGGCGCGGAGTTCGACGCGGTGGACGCGGTGTTCGTCAACGCCGGCGTGACCGCGTTCGCGCCGTTCGAGGCGGTGTCGGAGGCGCAGTACGACGAGCTGTTCGCGGTGAACACCAAGGGCCCGTACTTCACGGTGCAGAAACTGGCACCGCTGCTGCGCGAGGGCGCCGGGGTGGTGCTGACGACGTCGGTGGCCGACGTCAAGGGCATCGACATGATCAGCGCGTACGCCGCGACCAAGGCGGCCCTGCGGTCGATGACCCGGTCCCTGGCGCGGGAGCTGCTCCCCCGCCGGGTGCGCGTCAACGCGGTCAGCCCGGGCCCGATCGCCACCGGCATCCTCGACGCGACCCTGCCACCGGACGTCGCCGAGCAGACCAAGGCCGAGATGAGGGCCCAGAACCCGATGCGGCGCTTCGGCGAGCCGGCGGAGGTAGCGGCCACGGTGGCCTACTTGGCGTTCACCGCGACGTTCACGACGGGCGCCGAGATCCCCGTGGACGGCGGTGCCGCCCAGCTGTAGGTGGGCCGCGCCGCCACCAGGCGGAGGATCAGCCGAGGTCGAACCGGCTCGCCGCCCGCCGGCCCGCCTCGAGCGCGAGGCGGGTCTTGCCGACCCCGCCGGTGCCGGTGATCGTGACCAGCCGCACCGGCGGATCCTGGACGAGCCGCAGCGGCGAGATCATCGGCCCGGCCGACGATCGAGGTCTGCACGTTGCCGGGCCGACGTCAGCCGAACAGGCTGAAGACGACGGCGAACCCGAACAACCACTGCTTGACCAGCGGCCACAGCGTCGGTCCCCCACCGGTGTCGTACCGGATCACGCGCAGTCCCAGCAGCGCTTTGCCGAGCGACGCGGCGAAGACCCGCTGCGCGATCACCCGGTCGGCGAACGACACCACCAGGAAGGTGCCGATCACGGTCAAGGTCACCGCGGTCGGGGTAGCCGCCGGCGTGCGCTGCACGACGACGGCGGACGCCACGGCCACGCCGACGTGGACGACGAACTCCAGCAGGGCCCCGAGCAACTCGCGCAGGGCGCGCGGCGACGGATAGCGCGGATCCCGTCCGTCGGCGTGCGCCGGCGGCACGGACACGCCGGGCGGCGGACCGGATCGCCGGAGCCGGACGAGATCCCGGCGCCGCACGACCCGCAGGACGAAGGTCTCCCGCGGCGGAGCAGGTGCGGCGGACTGTGAAGTGTGCACGGCGAGGATGATGCCGGGCTCCCGGCGACGGCGCGGGCGGATGCGCGGGAATTTACCGTCCCCTCACTTCCACCGGCAGGTCCACTTGGGCCGAACCACCCTCACGACACCGGCGGACGTGCCACGATGTCCGGCATGCCCGAGGCCGTCCCCACCGCACCGCGCCGGCTCGGCCCGAAGTGGCCGCTGCCCGCCGCGGCGGCGTTCTTCGTCTTGGCCGGTTGTTCGGCACCGGCCGAATCCCGCTTCCTCCCGGACGAGACGACGACACAGTCCCCGGCGGAACTGGAGGCCAACACGGGCATCCGGCTGCCGGCCGGCTCGCTCCTGCTCTCCGCGTCCCGCACCTCCCTTTCCGGCGGACTGGAGTCACGCACGTTCGCCCAGATCCGGATGCCGGCCACCGTCGTGGCGCGCTTCCTCTCCGACAGCGGGTTCCCCGCCCCGACGCCGGGCCGGCGCACCGTCACCGACAGCGACGTCCCCGGCAGCGGCACCTGGCATCCCGACAAGGCCACCGACATCGCCGGAACCAGCGACGACCGGCGCCGGGTCATGACGGACAACACCACCCCCGACACCACCGTCTACCTCGTGGCCACCCAGAGCTGACCGACCGGCGGGGTCGGCTGCCACCCGCTTTCGGCTCGGCAGGACTCAGCCACCGCTCCGGCTGGTGTCAGCGGTCCATCAGAGCGAAAACACCCCAGCCGAGGTATTCGCGTTGGTATCGGGCGTGGCGTACCGGCCCGGCGGTGAGTTCCGCGCGCATCTGCCCGGCCAGCTCGTCGTCGGGATGAGCGTCCAGCCAGCGGCGGGTGTTGAGCCATTGAGCCGCGACGTAACGGTCCCAGCTGTCCTGGTCGGCCAGCACCATCTCGACGACGTCACACCCCAGCTCCCCGAACTGTTCCACCAGCTCCGGCAGACCGCGGAAGTCGTCTGCGGTGGTGGCGTGACAGCCTTCGACGGTGGCCTGGTCCGGCGGTTGCCTGCGCCAGTACGGTTCGCCGATCAGCATCACGCCGCCGGGGCGCAGGCTGCGTCGGAGCAGGTCCACGGTGCCGGCAACGCCACCGCCGATCCAGGACGCGCCGACGCACGCCCCGATGTCGACCGGGTCGGCGGAGAGGTGGCTCGACGCGTCGCCATGGGTGAACGTGACCTGTTCGGTGACGTCGAGTTCGATCGCTCGTGCCCGGGCCTTGGCCAGGAACGCGGTGCTGATGTCGACGCCGGTTCCGGTGATGCGGTGATCGCGGGCCCAGGTGCACAGCAGTTCGCCCGAGCCGCAGGCCAGGTCGAGCACACGAGTGCCGGGTGGTGGGTCCAGCGCCTCGCCGAGGTCGGCCAGTTTCCGGCTGGTGAGCGGGTTGTGGATGCGATGGCCGCTCTCGCGGATGGTGAAGCTACGGGGTAGGTCCACTTCGGGAATTCCTTGGGCTCGGGTGATGGTCCACAGTGGTCAGCGCTGAGTCGGCCGTCGACGGCCGGGCTACCCGAACCTTCATGAAATGCACCTCTTCGGACGGAAGGTCAACCGGTTCGGTGGCAGGCTAGGCGGCTCGCAGGTGCCGGTCCATCGGTTATCCGTTCGCTGCGGACGCCGCTCGCGAACGTCCGCAGCCACCGGGAAGCCGTGCCCGGGACCCGGCCGGGCCCCGAAGACCCGCGCCGCCTCGGTGTGCGCTCACGGTGTCCGCTCGTAGAGCGTCCCCAGCCGGACCAGGGTGGGGCGTCCGTTCGAGTCCGGTTCGTAGAACTGCACCGCCACGTCGTTTCCCGGGTTGCCGGAGTCCAGGACGAACCGGTTCCGCTCCCGGTCGACACAGGTGATCGGCATGGCCCGGCCGGCACCCGCGGGGCTGCCCATCAGACGGTCCCATTCGGCCAGGCCGGCATCCGGGATCGACCGCGCGCAAAGCCGGCCGTCGTGCACCTCGATGGACACCCGGCCGTCGGCGGCCCGGTAGACACCGGTGAACCGTTCGTTGTCGACCTCGACCGCCGCCTCGGGCCGGGCGATGGGCGCCGGGCCCCGGACGCCGAAGAACTCGTCGAGCAGCTCCGTGCACAGGGTGGCGTGCAGCATCCCCCCGGTGGAGCTGTTGGTGAGCACCGCCAGCACGACCTTCCGCCCGGGAATGACGTAGAGGGTCGAATGCATGCCGAGGTTGGCGCCGGAGTGCGTCAGGACGGGGTCGTCGCCTTCCCGGAAGATGCCCCAGCCGAGGCCGAAGTTCGCGCACCCGCGCAGGCAGCCCCAGAAGTCGTCGTACCGGGGCGTGCGCATCTTCTCCAGGGCTGCCGCCGACAGGAGCCGGTGTCCGTCGGGCGTCGTGCCGTCGATGTGCATCCGTCCGAAGCGGACCAGGGATTCGACGTCGAGCCACAGGCGTGAACCGGCCGGCCCGTATTCGGGCCAGACCCGCAGCCGGGGCACCCGCGAGGCGGTCCCGCTCGCCGGGTCGGCGACGTGCCCCACGGCGGTCGAGTGGAGGAGCATCTCCTCGGCGTCCGCGGTCGCGGTCATGCCGAGTGGCCGCAGAAGGCGCGTGCTCAGCGCGACGTCGAAACGTTCACCGGTGATCACTTCCACCAGCCGGCCGAGCGTGCTCATGCCCATGTTGCTGTAGGAGAACCGCCGGCCCGGGACACCGGTGACGTTCAGGGCCCTGAGTTCCCGCATCAGCCGTTCGAGCACGTCGTCGCCCGGGGCCAGGTCCGGCAGGTAGTTGCCGGGGAGACCGGACGAATGGTCGAGGAGCATCCGCACGGTGATCGCCGCGGACCGGACGGGATCGGCCGTGGTGAAGCCGGGCAGGTACGCCGGCACGGGTGCGTCGAGGTCGAGCCGCCCGTCGTCCACCAGGGTCATCGCCAGGGACGCGGTGAGCGTCTTCGTGACGGAGCCGGCCGCGAACAGCGTGCCGGGCCGCACGGGAGCGCCGGTCGTCACGTTGACCGTCCCGGTTTCGGCCCGGACGAGCGTGCCGTCGTGCCACAGCGCCGCCGACGCGCCCGCCACGGTGAACTTCTCCGCCAGCCGCGCCAGCCGATCGGCGAGTTCGCCTGAGGTGAGCATCAAGGGATTCTGTCAACCTCGTGGGCGCGCCGCATTCGACAGTTGTCCAATGTGGGACGCCGCTGGTGCGACTCCTGTCCATACCCGGTCGGCGCCGGCGGACCTAACGTGTGGTGACGTGCTGGAGAACGGAAGGAAGACGACGATGTCACTCCTGCTGACCGGGGCGACCGTCATCGACGGCGTTGCCGACAAGGGCGTCGAGGGTCGCGCGATCCTGGTCGAGAACGGCCGCATCGCGGCGATCGGGCGCCCGGACGAGCTGCCGGTCCGGGCAGGCACGGAGACCGCCGACTTCAGCGGGAAGTTCGTCATCCCGGGGCTGATGAACGCCAACGTGCACCTCCTCGTCAACGTGCTCTTCGAGACGCTCGTCCGCCACGAAGGGCGCTACGAGGACTTGATCGCCGAGGCCGCGCAGGTCGCGCTGAAGAACGGGCTGACGACGGTCTTCGACACCTGGGGGCCGCGCCGGGCGCTGATGGCGGTCCGCGACCGGATCGACCGGGGCGAGACACCCGGCAGCCGGATCCGCTGCGCCGGCAACATCGTCGGGTTCGACGGCCCGTTCTCCGACGACTTCGACAAGCGGATCCCCGGCGTCGGGAGCTCCCGTTTCGTCGACCGGGTGAACGCCGCGTGGGTCGAGAACGTCGGACGGCACCTGATGTGGCTGACGCCGGAGGAGGTCGGCCGGGAGGTCCGCGCCTACCTCGAGCGCGGGGTGGACTTCGTGAAGTACGCGTCGAACGAGCACGGTGGGGCTTCGGCCGGCGCCTTCCTCCAGTTCTCGGAACGCACCCAGCACGTCATCGTCGAAGAAGCGCACCGCGCCGGGTTGACCGCTCAGTCCCACACCGGGACGGTCGAAGGCCTGCGGATCGCGATCGAGGCGGGCTGCGACCTCGTGCAGCACTGCAACATGACCGGACCCACGGAAATCCCGCGCGGGACCCTGGAACTCTTCGCCGAGAAGAACTGCGGCGCCGTCATCTTCCCGCTGACCGAGAACGGGTTCAAGGCCCTGAAGGAGTCCATTTCGGACTTCGAATGGACGCTGTGGAAAGCCTCGGACGCCAACGCCCGCAACCTCGTCGACTCGGGAGCGTCGATCCTGCTCGCCAACGACGGCGGCATCTTCGCCCCGGAGGTCATGGACGAGCCGATGATCAAGGGCACCTGGAACGGCCTGCCCGAAGACGAGGCGCTGGGGCGCCTGGCGACGGGCCATTTCGTCTGGCTCCGCGCCATGGAGGAGAAGGGCATGTCCCCGATGGCGTTGCTGCACGCCGCCACCCGCAACATCGCCCGGGCCTACCGGGTCGACGACGACCTCGGGACCCTCGAGACCGGCAAGATCGCCGACCTGGTCGTCCTCGATGAGAATCCCCTGCTGGGCGCCAAGAACTACCAGAGCATCCACGCCGTCATCAAGGACGGCGCCGTGGTCGACCGCGACGCGCTGCCGCAGCAGCCGCTGCTGACCGCGAAGCTTCCTCCGGCGCTCGAGGAAGAGGCCCGCTTCAAGAAGGCCATCCACCACGGCGCGCGCCTGCCGAGCTGCCCCTCCTGCGTGAACGGAAGCCACTGATGCTTCTGTGGGAGCAGCACTGCTGCCTGCCGCTCGACCCGGACACCGACGTCGACGTCCTGTGGCGGTACGCGAAGGCGGGCGCCTCCTTCGTGTCGGTCAACGTCGGCTACGCGCCCCACGACGTCGCCGACACGATCCAGGTGTTGTCGGGGTTCCGGCACCAGCTGCTCGCCCGGCCCGACCGCTACCTGCTCGCCCGCACGACCGAGGACGTACGGGAGGCGAAGGCCACCGGACGGCTCGCCGTCGCGTTCGACCTGGAAGACACCCGCCCGCTCGGGGGCCGAACCGATCTGGTGCGGACCTACTACGACCTCGGTGTCCGCACCCTGTTGCCGACCTACAACCGGCGCAACGCCGCCGGCTCGGGCTGCCACGACGAAACCGACGGCGGGCTGACGGACTTCGGGCGGGAAGTGGTGGCCGAAATGAACCGGGTGGGCATGGTGGTCGACACCGCGCACTGCTCGTACCGGACGTCGATGGACGTCTTCGCGGCATCGACGGCACCGGTCGTGGTGTCCCACACGGCCGCGCGCGCGGTGCACGACGACCCGCGCAACGTGGGGGACGACCAAATGCTCGCGTGCGCCGCGACCGGTGGCGTCGTCGGGATCGACGGGGTGGGCATGTTCCTGGGCGACAACGACGCGAGCACCGAGGCGATCGTCCGCCACGTCGAGCACGCCGTGGCCGTCGTCGGGTGGGAACACGTGGGCCTCGGGCTGGACTACTGCTTCGACCAGGCCGGCGACGAGCTGGCCGCCAACCCGGAGCTGTTCCCGGCGAGCTACGCGCGGTGGGACCGGCTGGAGTTCATCGAGCCGGAACGCCTGCCCGCCATCGCCGCCGCCCTGCTGGAGCGCGGCCACGCGGCGGAGGCCGTCGAAGGGATCATGGGCGGGAACTTCCTGCGCGTGGCGAAGCAGGTGTGGCGGTGACCCGCGTCGTGGTGGTGGGCGCCGGCGTCGTCGGGCTCTCGTGCGCGTGGTTCTTGCAGGAGCACGGCGCGGACGTCACGGTCCTGGACCGGTCGGGAGTGGCGGCGGGTGCGTCGTGGGGCAACGCCGGCTACCTCGTCCCGGCCATGGTGGCGCCGCTGGCCGAGCCGGCCCTGCTGCGCGAGGGCGTGCGAAGCCTGCTCACGCCGGGCTCGCCGGTCTCGGTGAGCGGGCGGCCGTCCGTGGCGTTCCTGGCCGGCTTCGCCCGGAACGCGACGGCGTCCCGGTGGCGACGCGGGATGGCCGCGCTCGCGCCACTGGCGGCGGCCGGCCTCGGCGCCTTCGACGAGCTGCTGAAGGGCGGTGTCGCGGCCGAGGTCCACGAGCGGACCTTCCGGATCGGGTTCACCGCCGATCAGGACACCGCGGGGCTCGAACACGAGCTCGCCGCCGCCCGCGCCGCGGGGCAGGACGTCTCCTACCGGATCTCGGCGGGCCACGAAGCCCCGTTCTCCGGCCGGGTCGCCCGGGTCCTGCACCTGGCGGGGCAGCGGTTCCTCGCCCCGGGTGCGTTCCTCGACGCGCTCGCCGGGTCGGTGCGCGAACGGGGTGGCGAGCTCGTCGAGGGCGCCCACGTGCGGTCGATCGGGTTCGGGCGGGGCGGGCTGCAGGTGGACACCTGGACGGGACCACCGCACCGGGCCGACGCGGTCGTGCTCGCGACGGGTGCGTGGCTGCCGGAGCTGGGCCGCCGGCTGGGGGTGCGGGTGCCGGTGCAGGCCGGACGCGGGTACTCCTGCAGCGTCCGGCTCGCCGAGCCGCTCCCCGGCCCGGTCTACCTGCCCGGTGCCCGGGTGACGCTCACCCCGTACGGAGACCGGGTCCGCGTCGCGGGCGCCATGGAGATCGCCGACCGGGACGCGCCCCTCGACGCCCGTCGCCTGGACGCCGTCCTGCGCTCGCTGCGCCCGTTGCTCGACGGCGGCTGGGACGACGTCCGCGAGCCGTGGGTGGGGTCCCGGCCGCTGACGCCCGACGGCCTGCCGGTGATCGGGGCGACGAAGGTGCCCGGCGTGCACGTCGCGGGTGGTCACGGCATGTGGGGCGTGACGCTCGGACCGGCCACCGGGAAGCTGCTGGCCAGGCAGCTCACGAGCGGGACCGGCGCCCCCGGGCTGCTCCCCTTCCGGCCCACGAGGAGGATCCGATGAGCCGCGACCCGGTCATCCCGCCGCCCGCGCCGGCGTTCCGCAGGCAGGGCGATCTCCTGCTGCTGTCGGGCCAGGTCGGGGTCGACGACAGCTGGCGGCCGGTCGCCGGACCCTTCCCCGACGAGGCCCGCGCGGCCTTCGCCAACGTCCGGCGGGTGCTGGCCGAGGCCGGCGCGCGGCCGGACCAGATCCTCAAGGTCACCGCCTACCTGGCCGACCTCGGGGACTTCGCCGCCTACAACGAGGTCTGGACCGCGGAGTTCCCCGGCCGGCGTCCCGCCCGGACGACGATCGGCGCCCCGCTGGTCCCACCCTTCCGGGTCGAGCTCGACGTCGTCGCGTGGCTCGGCGACACGCCCTGAAGCTAAGTTCGCGGGCGTGAGCGAAGACCTGCAGCGGGTGGTGGACACCCTCGCCCGGCAGCTGGGCCGGGCCGTCGCGATCGACGACGTCCACTTCCGGCTGCTCGCCTACAGCGCGCAGGCCGGTCCGATCGACGACATGCGGGCGCGGGTGATCCTGAGCCGTGAGGCTCCGCCCGAGGGGGTCGCCTGGTTGCGGCGGTTCCGGCTCTCGCGCGCCGACGGGCCGGTACGCCTGCCCGCGGCCGCGGAGCTCGGCCTGCTGCCGCGGGTCGCGATCCCGATCCGGTTCCAGGGCGTCCAGTTCGGCTACCTGTGGCTCATCGACGCCGACGAGCCGGTGGACGACGCCGGGCTCGCTCTCGCCGGTGTCGCGGCCGGCGAAGCCGCGGAGGTGCTGTTCCGCGAACGGGCACTGGGCGAGCTGCACGACGCCCGCGTCGGGGAGTTCCTCCGCGATCTGCTGTCGGACGACCCGGTGGCTCGCACCCTCGCCGCCGACGGACTCGTCGAATCCGATCTCTTCGCGGCGGGCGGTGGCGTCGTCGCCATCGTCGTCGCGCCCCTGCCGGTCGCCGGTCACGAGGTCGACGCCGGTGACCGCCTGGCGCTCGGCGCGGCTCTGCGCGCGGCCGCCGGTGTGTTGCCGGTGCGCGAGAGCATGGTCCTGGTCCGTCCCGGCCACGGCTTGGTCGTCGCGACCCAGCGCGCGGCGGAGCTCGCGGACGGGCTGTGCTCGTCGGTGGTGCGACGACTGGGGCGCCCGGATCGGTGGCGGGCGGTCGTCGCCGGTGTCGGCCGTCCGGCGGCGAGGCTGGCCGACACCGCGACCTCGTACCGGCAGGCCCTCGACGCGATCCGGGTCGCCGACGTCATCCCCCGGTTCCGGCCCGTCGCCCGCCACGACGCGCTGGGGATCTACGCCCTGCTGGCCGCCCAGCCGCGCGAGCAGCTCCGCGGTATGGGAGTCGCCGAAGCGATCACCGCGCTCATCGACGCCGATCCCGAACTCCTCGTCACCGCGGAGACGTTCCTCGACCGTGCGGGTGACTCCCGCGCGGTCGCCGAGCGCCTCGGCGTGCACCGGGGAACGGTCTACCACCGCCTTCGCCGCATCGAGGCACTCACCGGCTTCGACCTGAGCGACGGGGAACGCCGCCTCATCCTGCACCTCGGCATCAAGGCGGCCAGGCTCCTCGGCGACATTTGAGGCGACATCCGAGGCGACATCCGCCGCGCGGCGTCGACCTCCGCTGCTAGCGTGCCGACGTGAGCAACCCGTTGATCGCGCAGACCCAGGACTCGACGAAGGCGTATTCCGGCATCTCGCTCCTGGAATCCGCCAACGACCTCTCGGCCGCCATCAAAAGCGGCGACTGGGCCTCGGTGGCGATGGGCGCGGTCGGCACGGCGCTCGACGCCCTGTCGATGGCCATGGACCCGTTCGGCGCGATCCTCGCCGCCGGGGTCAGCTGGTTGATGGAGCACGTCGGCCCGCTCAAGGACGCCCTCAACGCGCTCACCGGAAACGCCGACGAAATCGCCGCCCAGTCCGAGACCTGGGCCAACGTCGCCAAGGAACTCGGCAGCGTCTCCGCGGACCTGACCGACGCCGTCAAAGCCGATCTGCAGTCCTGGTCCGGACCGGCCTCGGACACCTACCGGCAGCGCGGACAGGACGTGTCCACCACCCTGCAAGCGGCGCAGAAGGGCTGCGAAGGTGCTTCCAGCGGCGTCAAGACCGCCGGCGAGGTCGTGGCCGCGGTCCGCACGCTGGTCCGCGACATCATCTCCGAACTCGTCGGCCACCTGATCAGCTGGGCGCTGCAGGTCATCTTCACCCTCGGCATCGGCCTCACCTGGGTCGTCCCCCAGGTCGTCACCGCCGTCGCGAAAACCGCCTCGAAGATCACCGATCTGGTCACCAAGCTCGTCAAGGCCCTCAAGGCCCTGGTGCCGCTGCTGAAGAGGGCCGGAACGCTCTTCGAGGACGCGGGCAAGGCGCTCAAGAACCTCAAGGCCGGCAAGACCGCCCCGCCGCCCAAGGTCGGCGACATCAACGGAACCCCGAAAGCGCCACCGGGGAAAACGCCCGGTGCCGGCGGCACCCCGAAGGGCGGCGGACCCGAGGGCACCCCACCCCCCGGCAAATCGGGCGGCAACGACAGCACGTCGACCTCGGGGTACCAGGGCCCGCCGAAGGACACCACGCCGCCTCCCGCCAAGAACGGGGGCGGCGACTCCGCGAACCCCCCGGGCGACCACGGCACCCCGCCACCGGCCAACGCGGGACCGTCGGGCAACGGCTCGCCCGGCGGCGGTGGTACCAGGGGGCCGGCGCCCTCGCCCAAGCCGGACAATCCGCGCGACACCGCGGTCGGCAAGGACAACCTGGTGTGCAAGTCCGACCCGGTCGACGTGGTGCGCGGTGCCGTCGTGCTGGAGCAGGAGGACCTGCGCCTGCCCGAGCCGCTCGTGCTGGAGCGGCTGCACCTCTCGAGCTACCGCGCGGGGCGGTGGTTCGGTCCGACCTGGACGTCCACTGTGGACCAGCGTCTCGAACTCGACGCGCGCAACGCGACCTTCTACTGCGCCGACGGGACGATCCTCGTCTACCCGCTCCCGACGGCCGGTTCCCCGGTACAGCCGGCGGAGGGTCCGCGCCGCCCGCTGAGCGTCGACGAAGACGGCACGTACTCGGTCACGGATCCCCTGCGACGCACCCAGGTGCGGTTCGGCCCGCTGCCGGGCCGGGGCGGCGAGATCCTTCCGGTGTCGGCGATGATCGGCGCCGGGCGCGACCGGGTCGACGTGGAGTACGACCGGTTCGGCGCGCCGAAGCTCCTGCGGCACACGAGTGGCTACCTGGTCGAGCTCGACTCGACCGCCGGGCGGATCACGGCCGTCCGGGTGGTCGACCCGGACAAGAACCTCACCGTGCTCGCCCGCACGTTCGGCTACGACGAGCGCGGCCGCTTGACCCGGGTGATCAACTCCTCGGGCCTGGCCGAGACCTACGACTACGACGCGGACGGCCGGATCACCGGCTGGCAGGACCGCAACGGCGTCTGGTACCGCTACGTCTACGACGCGGAAGGCCGCTGCGTGCAAACCGTCGGCGACCGCGGGTTCTACGACGGCCGGTTCACCTACGACCGCGAGAACCGCGTCACCACCTACACCGACTCTCTCGGCCACCGCACCGAATTCCACGTCAACGAAGCCGACCAGGTCGTGCGGGAGGTCGGCCCGCTCGGCGAGACGACGGCGTCCACTTGGGACCGCTACGACCGCCTCCTGTCCCGCACCGACGCGCTCGGCCGCACCACGGCGTTCGAGTACACCACGGAAGGCCTGCTCACGGCGATCGTGCGGCCGGACGGGACCCGCGCCGCCGTCGAGTCCGGAGTGGACGGTTCACTGACGCTCACCGTCGCCGCGGGCGACCGCACCTACCGGCGGGTGTACCCGGCCGGGACCGCACCCGACCTGCTCGCGGTGAGCGCCACGGCGGACGTCGAGTTCCGGCAGGACCGGCAGTGGGGCGCGGAGGTCGCGCCGGCCCCGGTCGCGGACCCGGTGGAGCGGGACCTGTTCGGCCGTCCGCGCGTGGTCACCGACGCCTCCGGGGGCCGGACCCGGCTCGGCTGGACCGTCGAGGGCCGCCGCGCCTTCCGGATCGGGCCGACGGGCCGGCAGGACAAGTGGCGCTACGACGCCGAGGGCAACGTCCTCGAGCACGGCGGCGACCGCTACGAGTACGGCCCGTTCGACCTCACCGTCGCGAAGATCGACGCCACCGGAGCCCGGACCGCCTACGAGTACGACACCGAGCTGCGCCTGACGCGCGTGACGAACCCCGCGGGCCTGAGCTGGTCCTACACCTACGACGCCGCCGGGCGCACGGTCTCCGAGACCGACTTCGACGGCCGTGTGCTGCGCTTCGAGTACGACAGCGCCGGCCGGCTCGTGCAGTCGGTCGACGGCCTCGGCGCGGCCACGACGTTCACCTACGACGTCCTGGGCAACGTCGTCGAGCGCCGCACCGGCGCGGGCGTGACCACCTACACCTACGACCCGGTCGGTTTCCTCGTGCGCGCCACCGAAGGCGACAGTGTGGTGGAGATCGAGCGTGACGAGTCCGGCCGCGTCGTGCGGGAAACCGTCGACGGCCGGGCGATCGCCTACTCCTACGAGGGGATGAGCGTCCGGCGCCGCACTCCGTCCGGAGTGGACAGTGCGTGGACCTACGACACCGCCGGAACACCGGTGTCGTTGCGCGTCGCCGGGCAGGTCGTCTCGTTCCGCCACGACGAGGCCGGCCGGGAGGTCGAGCGCACCACCGGCGCCGGCGCCACGCTGACCCAGGCGTTCGACGCCGAGCACCAGCTGACGCAGCAGACCGTGACCGCGCGCGACACCACCCACGTGACCCAGCGGCGCGGCTACCTCTACCAGTCCGACGGCCGCCTCGCCGGCGTCGACGACGCCCTCTCCGGGCCGGCCCGGTTCCGGCTCGACCCGGCCGGTCGCGTCACCGACGTCGCCGCGCGTGGCGGTACCGAGAGCTACCGCTACGACGCGGCCGGCAACATCGTCGACGCCCAGCTGCCGGCGGCCGAGCTCGGACCGCGCCGCTACACCGGCAACACGCTGGCCGCCGCGGGCGCGGTCCGGTTCGGCTACGACGCGCAGGGCCGCCTGACCACGCGCAGCGACCCGGGCGGCACCTGGACCTACCGCTGGGGGCCGCTCGACCGCCTCCTCGGCGTCCGGACGCCCCAGGGCGCCGAGTGGCGCTACCGCTACGACCCCCTCGGCCGTCGCACCGCCAAGCAGCGCCTGGCGCCGGACGGCAGCGTTTCCGAAGAAGTCACGTTCGCCTGGAGCGGCCAGCTGCTGGTGGAGCAGGTGCACCGCGACGCCCACGGCCGCGAGCTCGTGCTCACCTGGGACCACTACCCCGCCAGCACGCGCCCGGTCACGCAGACCGAACACCTCGGCACCGGGGTGCGGTTCTTCTCGTTCGTCACCGACCAGATCGGCACGCCGGTCGACATGATCGACGCCCACGGGGTCGTGGCCTGGCACGCCACCACGTCGCTGTGGGGCCGCGTGCCGCCCGGTCGCCCGGGCAGCGTGTCGACGCCGCTGCGGTTCCCCGGCCAGTACGCCGACGACGAGACCGGCCTGCACTACAACGTCTTCCGCTACTACGACCCGGGCACCGGCCGCTACCTCAGCCAGGACCCGCTGGGGCTCGCCCCGGCGCCGAACCCGGTCGCCTACGTGCCCAACCCGTTGTTCGAGGCCGACCCGCTCGGCCTCGGCTGCACCAGCAGCAAGCTGGCCGACGACGGCGACGGGGCCGCACAGCCGCCTCATCCGGCGCCACCGGCACACGCCAACGCCGGCAACGACGCCACCCACGTCCAGAGCTCCAACCCGCCCCCGCCTCCGCCGCCCCCGGGGCACGGCCAGACCAGCCCGCCGCCCCCGCCGCCTCCCCCGCCGGGCCACGGCACCACCAACGCGCCGCCACCGCCTCCGCCGCCCCCGGGGCACGGCACCACCAACGCGCCGCCCCCGCCGCCTCCCCCGCCGGGGCACGGCAGCACCAGCGCGCCGCCACCGCCGCCGCCCCCACCAGGCCACAGCGCGCCGCCGCCCCCGCCTCCCCCGCCGGGCCACGGCACGGGTGCGCCCGGCGGCGGCCACAACGGCGCTAGCGGCGGTCCATCGCACTCCGGCGGCGGCCAGAGCGACCACACGCCCATCGACTACCAGCCCGCGGGCCCCGATCACCCCGGGCACAACCGGCCGGCGAACGACGAAAGGCCGTTCGGGGACAAGTACGACGGTTACAAGAACGAGCTGGGTATCGACGGGCCGCAGAAGACCCTGAAGATCCCGGACGACCCGAACGTCAAGCTGAACACCAAGATCGAAGACCTGCCGCCCGGGGTGGCACACGGCTTCGGCCCGGCTGACCACGGCAAGACGGTCGGCCACTACATGGGCTACGACGCGGACACCGTCGCCGGGGAGTTCGGGCACAACAAGGCCCACGACGCCCTCGACCTCCAGGGCGGCGGCGGGTACAACCACCAGTCCGGCACGATCAACCTCGGTGCCGGCCAACCCGACAAGACGCTGTACCACGAGATGGGCCACATCAAGCAGGACCAGCTCGGCTACAACGGCTCCAACACCAACCAGTCGGTCATCGAGTACCACAACGTGCTGCACCACGAGAACAAGTTCAACCTCAACGATCCGCCGCGGACTTCGTACACACTCGACGACATCCCCGGCAAGGCGAACAAGACGAAGCACAGCTGGGAGGATTTCCAGAACGACCTCGACAACCTGCCTCCCGAAAAGAAGACGCAGACCCAGAACGCGGTCAAGGACATCGAAAACGTCCTGAACACCGACCCGCGTTATGCCGGGCTCTCCGACCAGATCAAGAAGAACCTGGCCAACGAGTACTTCTGGGGCAAGAAGCAAGGGCGGCTTTGACCGGGCCGGCCGGATGAGGCGTCGTCCGGCCGGGCGGGCGTGGTCACCCAATCCTTAAGAAAGAAGAACGCGCCGGCGTGACCGGCCGCCCAGCGGAATAGCGCGGGTGCGCCGCACGTCTGTACACCTGCGCGTCCAGGTGCGTTTCACCTGGTGCCCCAGCTTCACGCCGCAAGGCGGGGAAGGGAGAGCTGTGCCTCAGCAGGCCAAGTACCACAAGAACCCGGAAGCCGTGTCACGGCTGGATGCGGAGCAGTACCGGGTGACCCAGCAGGACGGCACGGAACGTCCGTTCGCGAACGCGTACTGGGACAACCACGAGCCGGGCATCTACGTCGACGTCGTGTCCGGCGAGCCGTTGTTCGCGTCGGTCGACAAGTACGACAGCCGGTCCGGGTGGCCGAGCTTCACCAAGCCGATCGCCAAGTCGAACGTCGTCGAGCGGGAAGACTTCAGCCACGGCATGATCCGGGCCGAGGTCCGCTCACTGCACGGGGACAGCCACCTCGGCCACGTCTTCGACGACGGCCCGCTCGACAAGGGCGGAATGCGCTACTGCATCAACTCCGCGTCGTTGCGGTTCATCCACCTCGACGACCTCGAAGACGCGGGTTACGGCGACTACCGCACCCTGTTCACCAGCGACGCCGAAGGCCGGTGAGGACGCCGGCGCGCGAACCCGCCAGTTCGCGCGCCGGCCCGATGGAGGAGCGCCCATGCCGGACACGATCCCGGCCCCGGTGGAGATCGTCGCGCTGCAGGTCTCCCCCGCCCACGCCTTCGAAGGCCGTCCCGCGGACGGCCCGCGGCCCGACCCGGAACCCGTCGAGCGCGACGAGGTGACCGTGCGCGCCACGCTCGGGCTCGTCGGTGACCGGTACTTCAACCAGCCGGCCCACCGCCGGGCGGCCGTCACCCTTTTCGCCGCCGAGTCACTCGACGTTCTCGCGCGGGACCTCGGGCTCGCCGCGGTGCCGGGCCCGCACCTGCCGCGACGCAACATCGTCGTGCGCGGGTTCCCCGTCGACGAGCTGGCCGCACCGCGTGGCGGGACCGGCGCCGTCTTCGGCCTCGACTCCGGGGCGGGCGAAGTCCGGTTCCAGGCCCATCGCCCGGCCCACCCGTGCGCCTGGATGGACGTGGTGCTGGCGCCCGGCGCGTTCCGCGGGCTCCGCGGGCACGGCGGCGTGCGCTGCGCCCCGCTCGACGACGGAATCCTGCGGGTCGGTCCCGCGACGCTCACCGTGGTGCGCTCCGCCGCGGCCTGACCCGGCTACCGCCGCGGAGCGCCGGCTCTCTTCTTCGCCCAAGGCGCCGGGCATCGAGGACCGCCGGTGTCCGCGTTCGGTGCCAAGGTGGGCGACGCCAGCCCGATGACGACCCACGGAGAACCCCGATGAGCCGACACGTCCAGGTCACGTTCGACGCCCACGACCCGCGAGCGCTTTCGGCGTTCTGGCGCGAGGTGCTGGACTACGTCCACCCGGCGCCGCCCGGCGTCGAACTGCCCGAGGGCGCCGACCCGTTCGCCGCGTGGGACGAGTTCCTGGAGCGGGCCGGTGTGCCGGAAGCCCAGCGCAACAGCAGCTCCGCCGTCGAAGACCCCGAAGGCCGGGGCCCCCGCCTGTTCTTCCAGCAGGTCCCGGAAGACAAGACCGCGAAGAACCGAGTCCACCTCGACGTCCGGGCCGCACCCGGCCTGCGGGGCGCCGACCGGATGGCGGCCCTCGAAGCCGAGTGCCGGCGGCTGACCGCCCTCGGCGCCACCCGGGTACGGCGCGTCGAGCCCGAACCCCCGCTCAGCGCCGGGTTCATCGTGATGACCGACCCCGAAGGCAACGAGTTCTGCCTGGACTGACGACGACCGTCACTACTTAGAGTGATCTTCATGCGAAGATTCCTCACGATCGTCATCCACGGATTTCTTGGCAGCGCCCGGCAAACAGCTCCTGTAGCAGCCGACGCGATCACTCTGTGTATTGGGGGGTGACCAAGCGCGCATGATCATCACGGTACGTTCTGCGGCGTTCTCCGGGGCCCGACGACGCGTCCCCGGTCATTCCCCCGTCCAGCACGCGCCCCGTGGTGCGTGCCGGTCACCGCGCCGGAAGGAAATTGCTTGACCGCCACGACGTTGACACAGGTGCTGCGCGAGGCCGACGCCGACGCCGGGTACACCCGGCTGATCGTGCGCTGGGACCGCGAAACCGGCTGGGCGCACCTGGCCATCGCCGTTCCGGGCACCGGACCCGTCTGCTTCGCGGGTTTCCACCGCTTCTCCGGTGGAAACGCCGAAGCCGTCACCGCCGAGCTCGCCGCCGCCGGGTACGTGTCCGCTCCCCCGCTCCACCTCGACGACATGCTCTCCGAGATCGAAGCCGTGCTCCCGGAGGTGATCCCGGATGCGCGTCGATGACCTGCACCTCACCGGGATCGGCAGCGACCTCGGCGCGCTGACCCCGGTCGCGGTGCCGCTCGCGGCCGGCGAGTTCACCACCGCCGAAGCCGACCGGACCGGTCAGCTGTCCACCGCCGTCGCCGGTCTGCCCGGGCCGGAGCTGGCGGTGCGCGCCGGCCGGGAAGCCCTCCGCGAAGCCGCGGAACTGGCCGGCGAACCGATCTGGCCGGAGCTGTGCCTGCACGCCGGGATCTACCACGCCGGAATCGACTTCTGGCACGCCGCGTCCTACGTGCGCGACCGGCTCGGTGTCGGCGCGGGTCCCGGGCTCACCCTGGAGCTCGGCGCGATGAGCAACAGTGTGGTGGCGGGCCTGGACGTCGCGGCGAGCGTGCTGGCCGGCCGCCCGGACCACGACGCCGTGCTCATCACCGCCGGCGACCGGTTCGGCGCGCCCGGGTTCCCGCACTGGAGCACCGACACCGGCATCGTCTACGGCGACGCGGGCAGCGCGGTCGTGCTCTCGCGACGGCCGGGACTGGCCCGGGTCCGCGCGATCGCTTCCTACACCGATCCGTCACTGGAGGGGCTGCAGCGCGGGGACGAACCGTTCCGCTCGGCCAGCGTCACCGCCCACCGGTCCCTGGACATCCGTCGCCGCAAGCGCCAGTGGCTCAGCCGGCACGGCGGCCCGGCGCACGTGGACAACCGCAACGCCGACGGGGTGACGGCGGTGGTGAAGACGGCGTTGTCCGACGCCGGCGTCGACCTGCCCGACATCGTCCGGATCTGCGCCCCGCACTACGGCCGCCGTCTGGTGGAGACCCAGGTCCTGCGCCCGCTCGGGGTCCCGGAATCCCGCACGATGACCGGGCTGGGGCTGCGGGTGGGCCACCTCGGCGCCAGCGACCAGATCGTGGCGCTCGACCACCTGCTGCGCACCGGCGAAGCGGGCCCGGGCGACCACGTGCTGCTGCTGGGGATCGGGGTCGGCATGACGTGGACGGCGGTGGTCCTGCAACTCGGGCCCGCCCCGGCCGCCGGCTGCCGCCACGGCTGATCGTCCGGCAGTTTGCGGAACGATCGTTCTTGACTGATCGTTCCTCAAAAGGCTACCGTCCTGGCATGGGCAGGCGAAGGGCGTTCGACGAGGACGAGGTGGTGCACGCCGCCGTGGAGCTGTTCGGTGCCCGCGCGTTCGACGGAGTCTCGGTCGACGACCTGGTCACCCACCTCGGCGTGCACCGCAACAGCCTGTACAAGACGTTCGGCAGCAAGCGCGGTCTCTACCTGACCGCCTTGCGCCGCCACGTCGCCGACGACGTCCGCCCCCTGGCCGACGCGCTCGCCGCGGCACCGGATGCCGCGACCGCGCTGGAGCTGGTCACGTCGGCCGAACTCGGCCTGCTGCTGCTCGCGGCCGCCGAACGGGCACCGGCCGACGAGGAGGTGGCCGCCGAGGTGGGGACCGCGCTGGACACCCTCGACCAGGCGATAGCCGGCGCGCTCGGCGTTCCCGTCGCGCTGGCCGTCGCCCTCACCGCCGCCGCACTGGGCATTCGCCTGCGCGGCAACCCCGACGGTGTCGGCGCCGAGCTGGCCCGGCACCTCGATTCCCTCGGCTGAAAGGAAAACCCGACATGGCACTGGTCCGCGTCGACGGCGACGACCTCGTCGTCGTCATCGAAGGTCTCGACAAGCTCTGGGCCTTCAAGAGCAGCCTGACCATCCCGCTGGCCAACGTCCGCGGCGCGACCGAGGACCCCGGCATCGCCGCCGACCCCAAGGGGATCCGCGCGCCGGGCGCCCACCTGCCCGGCGTGATCACGGCGGGCACGTTCCACCTCGACGGCGAAAAGGTCTTCTGGGACGTCAAGGACGCGTCGAAGGCCGTCGTGATCGAACTCGCCGACGAGCGCTACTCCCGCCTGGTCCTCCAGGTCGACGACCCGCGCGCGACCGTCGCGCTGGTCGAGAAAGCTTTGCGCTGACGGGGAGATCGAGGTTCGCCCACCTCGCCGCGGCCGTGCCGTCGCCGGCCGCCGCGACCAGCCTCCACATGCGACTCCGAACCGTCCCTGTGCCTGGCCCACCTCACCGTCGCGAAAGCCGGCCAGAAGGCATCCGGCGGTCGCCTGGCCGGGCGTTCTGCCCACGGACCATCGACCTCGGCGGCACGGCACGCGTACCGGATCGAGGAACCGAGCCGATGCGAGCTGCGCCGCCCCCGGCGGCGAGCGCCTGGCGAGGGCGCACCTCCCAGCAGCCTCCACTCGGCAGTCCCCGTCGAAGCCGCCAGAAAATCTAAGGTGGCTGGGGTAGACATTGGGCGGCGGGCGTGTGTAATCTCTTCGTCGTAGCGAGAGAGACAACGTCAAGCAGGCGCGGGAGAGGACGTAACTACCCGCGAAGTGGGACAAGTGCCCGCGGGGCCGGAGCGTGAAAAGTTCGACCAGGTAGTACCGGTTCCGCGGTGATGGTGAAGATCAGCAGTGCAGTAGTTGTTTTCGCGAGTGCAGCAGTAGCAAGTGAAGTCGCAGTACCGAGTAAGTGGGAAAATCAGGAGAGAAGGGAACGGGAGCATCATGGGATCGCCCGCGGCGGCCAGGTAGCGCCGCGCGGGTACCGCAGTCCCATCGAGTTCGGAGGTGGTGCTCGGTCACGAGTAAGCGATCCCCGCACGTTCCGGCTTCGCGCCGGATGCGGGTGCAGGACGCCGGCGGTCGCGCCGGTCGACAATGGTGAAAATCCCTACCCTCGAGGACCCCGGGTGCCGCAGTGGTACCCGGGGTCCTCTGTGACGCGGAGGTGGAATGATTCCTGACCAACAAGGACCGGCCACGCCCGGCGCGGCCGACAAGTTCGACGACGAGCACTACCCCGCCTACACCATGGGCCGGGCCGCCGACATGCTCGGCACCACGCAAGGGTTCCTGCGCAGCCTCGACGAAGCCGGGCTGATCGCCCCGCAACGGTCCGCCGGCGGCCACCGCCGTTACTCCCGCCACCAGCTGCGGATCGCCGCGCGAGTGCGGGAACTGGTCGATCACGGCACCGCCATCGACGCGGCGTGCCGCATCGTGTCCCTCGAAGACCAGCTGCACGAAGCCCGGCAGCAGATCGCGAATTCCGCGCCCGCGACCGATCCCCGCCGGCCCCGCTGACGACCCGCCCCGGCGCGACCCTCGAAACGCTCGCCGGTCGCGCCCGGAATCCGTGGGTTCCACCGGCAGCTCGCGACTGCCGTGCCGGCCGATTCGCTTCACCGGTCGCCCTACCGAACGCGCGACTCCGCCGGCCCGAGGTCTGGACCGGCGGAGCCTGGGTCCTGGTTCCCTGCGCGCCGAAAACCGGACTTGGCGCCTGACTACCCATCGGTAAGAAAGTTCACACCGTACGGCGGCGAAACCACAGCACCGCTTCGCGGCCGATTCCCGGTTCTCGGATCATTCCGCGGCGAACTCGGTCAGCGGGTCGGTGTGCACGGGTGTCCACCCCAGCTCGCGCTGCGCCTTGGCCGACGTCAGCCGCTGGTCGAGCGCGAAGGCGTCGGCGATCGGGCCCATCCGCTCGCGGGCCTGCTCGATGCTGAGGGAGACGGTCTTCCCGTCGAGCCCGGCGGCGTGGGCGCACGCCTCGGCGACCTCCTTGGCCGTCGGGTCGACCCCGCCCACGCCGAGGTACACCGAGCCCGCCGGAGCCGACAGCGCGGCCGTGTACAGCCGGGCGAGGTCGTCCAGGTGGATCAGGGCCCAGTGGTTGCCGCCGTCGCCGATGTACGGGATCGCGCCGCTTTCCTTGCCCGGCTGGACGAAGAAGCTGTCGATCAGGCGGTTGTCGCCGCCGTAGAGCAGGCCAGGCTGGACGACGACCGGCCGTCCGCCGCCGGCGGCCCGGGCCAGCACCGCGTCTTCGACGGCCTTGCGCCAGGCCACGACCGCCGGCGGGTTCCACGGCGCGCTCTCGTCCTGGATGCCGTCGGTGTCGCCGTAGACCCAGCTGCCGCCGGTGTGCACGTACGTGCCGCCGCCGACGCCGTCCTGCATCGCGGTGGCCGCCGCCAGGTCCTCCTCGCCGGTGGTGGCCTGGGCGAGGTGGATCACGGCTTCCGCCCGCACCGACGCCTGGTTGAGCACGTCGAGGTCGGTCAGGCCACCACGGACCGCGCTCGCCCCGGCGGCGACCACGGCCACCTCGGCCCGCTCGCTGCGCGCGAGCGCCTCGACGGTGTGCCCCTGCCGTACCAGCTCGCCGATCGTCGCGCGGCCGATGTAGCCGGAGCCGCCCGTGAGGAAGATCTTCATCACTGTCCCATCACTCGTGGTTCGTTCCTCCTCCACGGTGGCCTGGGTACCCCTGGCGCGTCCAAGACCCGTTCCGCGCGCTGTGATGCCGCGACGGCATCACAGCCCTGCCCGGACACGTCGCGTTCGGTCGCTTGAAACGCTAGGCGGGCGAGGCGGTGTCCATGTCGGCGCCGTGGTCGGCTTGGCGTTCCGTGCGTTCGGTTCCGTGCCAGTCCAGGCACAGCACGGTCGCGTCGTCCTGCAGGTGACCGCGGGACGCGCGCGTGACCGCCACGGTCGCGGCCCGCACCAGCTCTCGGGTGTGCAGTCCGACGGTCCGGCGGATCAGCGCGGGCAAGTCGGCGCCGGCGGCGTCGCGTTCGAACATGCCGTCGGTGAGCAGCACCAGCCGGTCGCCGGGGCGCAGGTCCAGCCGTTGCACCCGGTACCGGTACGGCCGGACGCCGAAGAGCAGGTCGGATTCCAGCTCGATCGGCTTCACCGCACCGTCGCGCAGCAGCAGTGGTGGGGGGTGTCCGGCGTTGACCAGTTCGCCCCGTCCGGTTTGCAGGTCGACGCGCAGCAGCAGGCCGGTCGCCAGCGCTACCTCGCCGCCGTGGTCGAGCAGGGCCTGGTTGGCTTGCTGCGCCTGCACCACCAGGTCGCGGCCGGCTCGACGGGCCCCGCGCAGCGCGCCGACCAGCAGGGTCGCGGTCAGTGCGGAGGCCACGTCGTGCCCGGCCGCGTCGGTGATCGACAGGTGGAGGGTCTCGCGGTCCAGGGTGTAGTCGTAGGTGTCGCCACCGATGTCGTCGGCGGGCACCAGGGCGCCGGCGATGGTGAACTGGGCGGCCTCGCAGCAGGACGCCGAGGGCAGCAGCTGGTGCTGGATCTCCGCGGCCAGGCTCATCGGGGTGGTGCGCCGGCCGATGTGGTAGCGGTCGGTGAAGCGGCGGTCGGTGACGATGACGTAGGCCAGCGCGTGGGCGGCCTGCCCCAGTTGGGCCAGCACTTCGTCGTCGTAGTAGGGCACGGTGACCTCGAGGACGCCGACGCAGTCGCCGCGGTTGGTCACCGGCAGCACGGCCCGCACGCCGCTCTCGATCTGCTCCCGCGCCGGCCGCTGGGTGCGCAGCACCCGCTCGTAGACGCTGCCCGGCAGAGCGACCGGCTCCGGGGCGCGCCCGTCCGGGTCCTGCTCGGTCGAGGTCAGCCGCACCAGGTGTTCCTCGACCAGGTCGACCAGGAGGAAGGACACGTCGAAGGCGCCCAGCCGTTTCGCCAGGTCGCGCGCGACGACTTCGACCGATTCCACGGGCGGGGCGGTCTCGGCCGCCGCCAGCACGTCACTCGGGCCCAGTACCCCACCGTCCACGGTCACCTCCGACCACTCGGAGTCCAGCCAACCACATCATCGACACGGCCCGGGCGCAAGGCCACCGGCGGCGCGCGTGCTGACCGGTCCGCCGCGCCGGAACACCGCACTGTCGTCGTGCCGTCTCCGGTCGTGCGGGACTACGCCGGGTTCTCCGCGACGGCGAGGTAGTCCGTGTAGATCTGCGGCGAGCCGGAGAACGAGGCCAGCTGCTTCCACTCCTCGTACATCTGCTTGGTGTCGCGGTGGGCGGCCGCGAACACCGCGGCCTCGCCGGTGGCGATGTCGGGCTCGGGGTAGAAGACGTCCAGCGCGTCCAGGCTCGCGATCTCCATCATCATCACGTACTGGTCCAGGCGGTTGCCCCGCTCGCCCTTGAGCACGTGGAACCGCCAGTCCGGGTAGTCGTCGATCCGGTGGTGGTTCTCGGCGATGAAGCGGTCGAACTCCGCCTCGGTCACCCCGGCGCGCAACGCCAGGTTGTGGATCCCGACGACCCGGGCGACGGGCTCCTCCCCCAGGCGGTCGCGGTAGCGGGGGCCGGGCGTGACCGTGCTCCGCGGATTGTCGGCCAGCAGCCGGTAGTCGGTGAACAACGTCGGCAGCTCACCGTAGGTGCCCAGCCGCCGCCACCGCGCCAGCACCGCCTCCGCCTCCGGGTGCCGCGCCCAGAACGCCCTGGCCGGCTCGGTCTGCTCACCCCGTGCCGTGACGTAGCGGTCGCGCTGCTCGGCGCTCTCGATCTCGTACAGCATCAGGTACTGCCCGGTCCGCTCCCCGCGCAACCCGCGCAGCAGAGTCCACCGCCACCCCGGGTACAAGGGCAGGTGCACGCCTTCGGCACGCACGAAGGTCTCGAACTCCTCCGGCGTGACACCAGCCTCCGTGTCGATGGCGATGTACTGGAAGGTGAACACCGACGAGCGTCCCATTGAGCGTCCAATCCTCGGGTCGCGCGTCCGACCAGCACGACTCCCCTGCACCACATCCTGCCCGCTCCTGAGCAACGAGGCCCGCGAGCCGGCGGGTCCGACCGGCCGGCCGAGGACGGCACGCTCAAGGTTTGGCCGGGCGCAGCGGGACCCATGGGCCGCCGATGCGCAGGTCCGCGCGAGCGGCGTCGACGAAAACCGCGATCGCCTGGTCCAGCCGCCCCTGCGCGGCCTCCTCGTCCGCGCGGAACTTCTCCTCGACCCGCCCACCGAAACCCGGTCGGCTCCCCGCGTGGACCTGCCGGACCGTCTCGACGCGATCGTGCACCGCGGCGAGCACCCGCTCGAGGGTGGCGTTGAGTTCCCTGTCGCAGAAGAACGCCAGTTGCAGCACCGCTTCTTCGACGGTCTCCGCCACCGAAGACGGATCGACCGCGTCGCGCCCCCGCCAGACCGGCAAGCACCGGAGCCGGTGTGCCGCGGCCACGACCGTGGGGAACAACTGGCTTTTGCGTTGCAGCACGACGTACTGGTCGGCATCCGCGCCCTCGGTGCGTGCGGACGCGACGACGTCGGCCGGCGCCGCCTGTTCGAGATCGCGGTCGGAGTACTCGCTCACCATCGGTCTCCTGTCACTGGGCCGAAACTCGGCCGCAGAAGTGAAACGCGGACGCAGAAACCACGTCTCCCCCGCAAAGGGTTAATTCGAGACACAGGTGGTGCCCGCGGGCCACGTCGGTGAACGACAGCGCGCCCGGTCCGGCGGTCGTCGCCAGCAGAGCGTGGCGGGCAGGTCGGGCAGCAGGAGCAGCAGGACCGCGGCTAACGCGCCGGCTGCCAGGCGGCAGTCAGCGACGGGCGAAGCTGCCCATCGGCCGGCTGGAAGCAGGTCGTGTCATCGGGCAGGGCGTACCAGCCGGCGATGACGGATCAAGCTGGAGAGGCTCAGGGCGAACAGGACCAGCGCGATGCCACCGATCCCCAAGGACGTGATGGCGGTCGTGAGCGTGTCGCCGTTGCGTGCGGGGTCGCCGAGGTCGTAGTTGATCTGAAAGCGCTCGCCGACGTGGGCGTCGTAGGGGATGGCACGCGCCGTGTGGTAGGTGGTGGCACCGACGGTGAAAACGGCGTCGCCGGTGCTGCAGGCGTTTCCCGGTGTCGCGGTGTAGCAGGCGACGACGGTCGCGGTGGTGGACGCGGGTTCGTCGGGCGCCTGCTGCCACTTGTACACGCCGACCGAGAGCAGGGCCGCCGCAGTACCGCCGCAGAGCACGGCGCCGACGATGAAGCCCGCCCAATTGAAGCTTCCGGGCTTGCGCCGAGACTGATTCGCGCGACGCTTGCGGCTCCGGTTCACCGAAACAGAATCTCACACTCGTTCACACCGAGCGGGTGAGCATGCCGGTCGTCGCGCCGTCGAGATCGCGGGTGGTTGCGTCATCGGAACGCATCGCGGCGGGCTCACCGAAGAGCTGCCCGAGGAGGTGGTTCTCCCGTCCCAAACCGTGGGCGACCCGCGTCGATCCCCGACCGGTGTGGGTGTGCGCTGGTCCGGTCACCCGCCACTCTTGGCCATGACGCGACCCGCGATGGCGCATTGGTTCTCCCCTGACCGCGCTGGTCGGCCCGTCGGGTTCGGGCAAGTCCAGCCTGCTGGCCGTCGCCGCCACACTCGTGACGCCCGACTCCGGCACCGTCGTCATCGACGGCACCACCGCCACCGGCCTCCCCCCGCGGCGAACTCACCGACCTGCGCCGCCACAAGATCGGCATCGTCTTCCAGCAACCCAACCTGCTGCCCGCGCTCACCGCCGCCGAACAACTCCAAATCATGGCCGCCATCGACGGCCGCTCCCCGGCCAAGGCCCGCACCCGCGCGCTGGGCCTGCTCGACGCCGTCGGGCTCGCCCCCAGGCCGGGCGCCTCCCGCACCCGCTCTCCGGCGGCCGGCGCCAGCGCGTGAACATCGCCCGCGCACTGATGAACGACCCCACCGTCCTCCTGGTCGACGAACCCACCAGCGCCCTCGACCACGAGCGGGGAGCCGCCGTCCTCGACCTCCTCACCCGCCTCACTCACCAACGCGCGACCGCGACCGTGCTGGTCACCCACGCCCGCACCCACCTCACCACCGTCGACCGGATCGCCGAAGTCCACGACGGCCGCGTGACGACCGCATGAGCCGGGGTTCGCGGCCTCCGGTGCCGCGCCTCGGCGCCATCACAGCATGCAGCGGCGACCCGGCTGCCTGATCGCCTTCGCCTGCCCCGGCGGGCTCACCGGGTCACGTCCCGTCGCTTGGCGGCCGCGCACAGCGCCGCCCCGGCCAGGAGCAGCACGCTCGCCAGGCCGAGCAGCCTGGCCACGTCCGTGCCGGTGTCGGGGAGCCGGTGCGGGCCGCCGGTCGGCGCCGGTGCGGGGACTACCGGGACGTCGGCGACCGCCTGCCCGGCGGGGACCGGCGACCCGCCGGGCCCGGTGCCGGCCGCGGTGGCGACGTTGCGCACCCGGCCGGCGGCCACGTCGGCGGCGGTGACGGTGTGCGCGGGCACCGTGCACGTCATCGCCTGGCCCGGCGCCAGCTCGGTCGCCGGGCAGGTCGCCACGCCCGCGGACGGGTCGTCGACCCGGATCTCCCGGACGGTGACCGCGCCGGTGTTGCCGACCGTGACCGTCCACTCGATCCGGTCACCGGCGCCGGTCACGCCGTCGCCGTTCACGTCGACCGGCCGGGCCGATTTGGTGATCTCGAGTACCGCGGCTGCGGTGACCCGCACCGTCGCGCTCGCGGGCGCCGACTCCACCGCCGGACCGCCCGCCGGCGGGGTACCCGACGCGACGGCGGTATTGTCGATCCGCCCGGCGTCCACATCGGACTGCGTGACGCGGTAGGCCGCCGTGCACGTCACGTGCTGCCCCGGCGCCAGCGGACCGGCCGGGCACACCGGGACCGGTGTCCCGCCGCCGCCGGTGAAGCGGGTTTCGCGGATCGCGAGCGCTTCGAGCGTCACATTGCCGGTGTTGGTGACGACGAACGAGTAGGTGACCTCCTGCCCGGCCGCGGAAACCGTGCCCGGCGACGCCGTCTTCGCCAGGGTGAGCGCGGCGTCCGGCGGCGTCGGCACGACGACCGTCGACGGATCCGAAACCGGCGGGTCGCCTTGGGGCGGAGTACCGGTGGCGACGGCCGTGTTGGACACCTTTCCGGCGTCCACATCGGACTGCGTGAGCACGTAGGCGGCGGTGCACACCGCCTGCTCCCCCGGAGCCAGCGCGGTCACCGTCGCGCCGCCGCCCGGGCAGGACGGCGGGGACAGCCGGCCGGTGCCCGAGAACGCCGTTTCGCGCACCATGACCGAAGTCAGCGTGCGGTTCCCGGTGTTGGTGACCACGAAGGAATAGGTGACCGTCTGCCCGGCGCGGAAGTGGCCGCCGTCGGCCGGGTCGGCCGACTTGACCAGCGACAGCCCCGACTTGCCCGGCACGGTCACCTTCGCCCGCGACGGGCCGGAGGTGACCGGTTCACCACCGGGGGCGATGCCGGTCGCCTCGGCCGTGTTGGTCACCGTTCCGGCGTCGGCGTCGGCCTGGGTCAGGGTGTAGGTGGCCGTGCAGGTCTGCGCCTGCCCGGGCGCCAGCGTCCGCGACGGGCATTCGACGACCGGCGCCGGGCCGGTGCCGCTGAACTCCGT
This sequence comes from Amycolatopsis sp. NPDC003865, assembly GCF_053605345.1. Taxonomy (NCBI): domain Bacteria; kingdom Bacillati; phylum Actinomycetota; class Actinomycetes; order Pseudonocardiales; family Pseudonocardiaceae; genus Amycolatopsis; species Amycolatopsis sp. NPDC003865. Next base: position 597,463 of record NZ_JBSGJA010000001.1, read on the forward strand.
CTCGCGCACGGACACCCCGGTGAGGGTGCGGTTCCCGGTGTTGGTCACGGCGAAGCGGTAACGCACCGTCTCGCCCGCGCCGACCACGGAGGCCGGGTCGGCCGACTTCACCAGGGTGAGCGCCGCCCCGCCACCGGCGGTCACGACCGCCGTCGCCAGCGGCGTCGTCACCTTCGGCAAGCCCGTGGGCGGGGTGCCCGCCGCCGTGGCGCTGTTGGTGATTCGGCCGGCGTCGACGTCGGCCTGGGTCACCGCGTAGTCCGCCGTGCAGGTGACGACCTGGCCGGGCGCGAGCACCGCGCTCCCGGCCGGGCAGGTGACCGCGCCCAGCGGTCCGCTGCCGCTGAAGGCGCCCTCGGTGATCGCCACCTCGGTCAGCGTCACGGTGCCGGTGTTCTCCAGCGTGAACGAGTAGCGAACCGGCTCCCCCACGGACGTCACGACGGCCGGCTGGGCGGACTTCGCCAGGGTCAGGGCGGCCGAGCGCGTGGCGGTCACCTTCGCCGACGACGGCTCCGACGTGGTCGGCTCCGTCGCGCGGGGTGGCGTTCCGCGCGCGACAGCGGTGTTCTCCACCGCACCCGCGTCGACGTCGGCCTGCGTGACCGCGTAGGTCGCCCGGCACGTCTGCGCGGCACCCGGGGCGAGCACGGTCTCCGGACAGGTGACGACGGGTGCCGGGCCGGAGCCGGTGAACCGCGTCTCGGCGACGCCGACGTCCCGCAACGTCACGTCACCGGTGTTCGTGACCACGAACGTGTAGCCGACGGACTGGCCGGCGCGGTCGACGGTCAGCGGGTCGGCCGTCTTGACCAGGGTGATCGCCGGGTGCGCGGGCGTCGGGATCGAGACGCTCGAGGGGTTCGACGTGATCGGGACCCGCGAGCCGGGCTGCTTGCCGTGCGCGGTGGCGGTGTTGTCGAGCCGGCCCGCGTCGACGTCGGCCTGGGTCAGCACATAGGTGGCGGTGCACGTCGTGCTCACGCCGGGAGCCAGCGTGGCGACCGGGCAGACGGCCGTGGACAGGACACCGCTGCCGGAGAAAGCGGTTTCGTCGATTCCGATCTCGTTCAACGGCACGTTGCCGGTGTTGGTCACCCGGAACGAGTAGGTGATCAGCCGGCCGGCGGCGTACGCGTCCGGGTTGTCGGGTGAGGCCGACTTCGTCAGCGTCAGCGCCGGGGCGGGCTTCTCGGTCGGGGTGCGGGTCGACGACGGGTCGGACGTCACCCGGGTGGCGCTGCCCGGCGGCAGCCCGGAGGCCGTCGCGGTGTTGACCGCCGCCCCGGCGTTCTCGTCGGCCGGAGTGATGACGTACGGCGCCTGCGCGGTGCAGGTCTGCGATTCCCCCGGTGCGAGGCTTGGCCGGGGGCAGGCGACCGGCCCGGCCTTCGCGTCCGCCACGGCGATGTCGTGCAGTTCGAGCGCGCCGGTGTTGGTGACGGTGAAGGTGTACCCGACGGTGTCGCCCGCGTCGGTGACCCCGTTGCCGTTGACGTCGACCGGTGCGGCGGCGTGCTTTTCCAGCTTCAGCGTCGCGGGTTTCCCGGTGTTCGTGACCGTGCAGGAGACGAAGTCGCCGATGCCGACGTGCACCCGGGCCGAGCCACCGGCGTCACCGGCGGGCAGTTCCCCGTCCGCCTTGCCGTTGCGGGTGCAGGACCACGCTCTGTCGTAATTGGACTCGAGCCCGGAAGTCGTGGTCTCGCGCAGGGTGTAGTCACCGCCGCGGGCCCCGGCCAGCACCGTGACTTCACCGGTGCTCGCCGAAGTGCCGCCGCCGGTGTCGGCCGAGGCGAGCACACTGCCACCCGGCGCCGCGACCGAGACCGCGAACGAGTCGCCGGGGAAGCCCCGCACGACCTTCTTGGTCAGCTGCAGGCTGGAGACCAGCACGCCGAACCCGACCGCCTGGCGCCCGCCGCCGACCATGCGCTGGCTGAACGACGTGGGGTCTTCGGCGGAGATGATCGCGGTGCCGGTCTTGTTGGCGCCCGTGCGCCCGGCGCACCGCACCGTCCGCGTGCCGATGCCGCTGTACCCGCCGCCGCAGGCGTTCCCGATCCCCGGGTCGGACCCGGTCGCGGTCAGCGATTCGAGCGGCGAGGACGAGGTCCACTCGATCGACTCGCCGGCGTCGGTCGACTCCGCGTCCGCTCCCACCAGCCCGTAGCCCTGCACCACCGCCCCGGCGCTGTCGGTGGCCACGATGTCGCTCAGCGCGGCGACCGTCGTCGTGCCGGAAGCGGTCTGGTACAGCGCCGGCCGCCCCGGCACGCCCGTGTAGTGCCCGGAGTTGCCCAGGTAGGCCGCGGAATAGGTCGGGAGCCGGTTCGCGGCGACGGGACCGCCGGAGACCTTGAGCGTGACCGCCAGCCGGTAGCCGCCGGGCAGCGCGAAGGTCAGCCGCTGACCCGCCGCGGACGTGGCCTCCGCGGCGTCGTAGCCGGACAGGTCGAACCAGCACAGCGTCCGCGCGTAGGTGCCGGTTCCCGCCGACGCGAACCCGCAGTCGTGCGTCGCGGCCGTAGCGCGCGCCGCCGGCCCGAACGCTGACACGCACCACGCGAGCAGAGCCGCCACCACCAGGAGCGCCGGCACCTTCCGCCGTGACCCGCCACCCATCGACCGACACCTCCGCCTCGGCTGCTGCTCCGGTCATCGTGCGTGACCGGCCGGAAAACAGCTGGCAGAAAGATGATCATTCAATCGATCGTGGTCACCCGCGCGTCGTCGTCACGGGGGCGTGACGACCAGCACAAGTTCGTCCGGGACAGCCACGGGGTAATTCCCGGCGGATGTCCCGTTCAACGGCGCGCTCCCGGCCCGAACCGAAGGGAAACCCATGCGGACCTTTACCTGCCCGGAATGCGCGAACCTGCTGTTCTTCGAGAACTCGGCCTGCGTGGTGTGCGGCACCGGCGTCGGCTTCGACCGCGCGAGCGCGTCGATGGTCCGGGCGGCCGGGAACCGGCGCTGCGCCAACGCCGAGCTGGCCGGGTGCAACTGGCTCGCTGCCGACGGCCCGCTGTGCGGTTGCTGCGCCCTGACCCGGACCCGGCCGGCCGACAAGGACGTCGACGACACCTTCCGGGTCGCCGAGGCCGCCAAACGACGGCTGCTCTACCAGCTCGACGACCTCGGCCTCCCCACCACGCCACGCACCGACGACCCGGAGCACGGGCTGGCGTTCGACCTGCTGTCCAGCGCCGAGGAGCCGGTGACCACCGGGCACGCCGGCGGCGTGATCACCATCGACCTCGCCGAAGGCGACGCCGGGTTCCGCGAAGGGCTGCGCGTACAGCTGGCCGAGCCCTACCGCACGATGCTCGGGCACGTCCGCCACGAGGTGGGCCATTGGTACTGGGACGTGCTGATCGCCGCCGACCCCGGCGAGTTCCGGCGCGTCTTCGGCGACGAGCGCGCCGACTACCAGGAAGCCTTGGCGACGCACTACGCGAGCGAGCCCGGCACCCGCTGGGCCGACATCCACGTCAGCCACTACGCGGCCGCGCACCCGTGGGAGGACTGGGCGGAGACGTTCGCCCACCTGCTGCACATCCGCGACACGGTCCAGACCGCCGCCGCACTGGGTGTGCTCGTCGCCGGCACGCCGATCGCGCCGCACCCGGGCACCCAGGTCGACGCGGACCCCGAAGACCACCCGCGTGACTTCGATGCCCTGATGGCCACCTGGGTCCCGCTGTCGCGGGCGTTGAACCAGCTCAACCGCAGCATGGGCAAGGACGACCTCTACCCGTTCGCGCTGTCACCGGCCGTCCAGGCGAAACTCCGGTTCGTCGACCGCAGGCTCGGCCGAGTCGCGTGACCCGGACGCCCGCCGGGCGGCTCCGGTGGCGAACATCGGCAGGTTCCGATTCCTTTTCGCGGTGACCGGGGTCTACCTGGGTGGGAGAGACGGGCCCGTCTCTCCCACCCACCCCCGAAACCGAGAGGCTGGCCGCCAGTGACCGTTCCCACGACCATGCGCGCACTGCAGCAGACGTCCCGCAACGGCCCGCAGGACATGCGCCTGATCACGGACGCACCGGTGCCCGTCCCCGGCCCGGGCGAGGTCCTGATCCGGGTCACCGCCGCCGGCGTCAACTTCGCCGACATCTCGAAGGCCCACGGCACGTTCCTGGACGGCCCACGGCCGCCGTACCTGGCCGGCTTCGAGGCCGCCGGCGAGGTCGTCGCGATGGGCGAGGCGGCGACCGGCCCGCAGCCAGGGGCCCGCGTAATCGGCGTCGGAAGCGGCGCTTTCGCCGAGTACATGGTGCTGCCCGCGGCCGCGGCGATGCCGGTACCGCCCGGCTGGACCGGGCAGCAGGCGCTGGGCCTGATCGTGAACTGGCCGACCGCGCTGGCCGCGCTCAAGCCGCTGGGCGCAGTCACAGCGGGACAGACCGTGCTGGTCCACGCCGCGGCGGGCGCGACCGGCCAGGCCGCGGTCACGTTGGCCAAGCACTACGGCGCGACGGTCGTCGCCACCGCGTCACCGGACAAGCACGACGCTGTGCTGGCCTTGGGCGCCGACCACGTCCTGGACTCCCTCGACGGCGACATCGCCGCCGACGTGCTGCGGCTGACCGGCGGCACCGGCGCCGATGTGGTGCTGGAGTCGGCGGGCGGCGCCACCTTCGGCGCCAGCCTGGCCGCGGCCAAGCGGGTCACCGGCCGGGTCGTGGTCTACGGCGTGGCGGGCGGCGACGCCTCGATCACCAACTGGGAACTGGTGTACCGGCACCAGGTCCACGTCATCGGATTCAACCTCGGTGTGCTCATCCAGGCCGCGCCGCGGATCTTCGCCGAGCTCATGGGTGAACTGTCCGCGCTCATCGCCGCGGACGTGGTGCCTCCCGGTCGGCCGACCGCGTACGAACTGGCCGACGGCCCGAAAGCGCTCGCGGAGCTGGAAAACCGGGCCACCATCGGCAAACTGGCCCTGCTGCCCTGAGGAGTCGGCACCGATGACCACAACCGAGGACCCGGCAGCCCGCAGCCCGATGAGGTGTGATCGCGGACGCCGGCGCCGTAGGCTCGCGGCGTGACACGGACGGCACCGGACCAGGACCGGTTCACCGCCGAGACCGAGCGGTTCCGCCGGGAACTGCTGGCGCACTGCTACCGCATGGCCGGCTCGGCGCACGACGCCGAGGACCTGGTGCAGGAGACGTATCTGCGGGCGTGGCGGTCCTACTCCGGATTCGAGGGCCGCGCCTCGATCCGGTCCTGGCTCTACAAGATCGCGACCAACGTCTGCCTGACGGCGGTGGAGCGGCGCCCGGCCCGCGTGCTGCCCTCGGGTCTGACCGGCCCGTACGACGAACCCGACCGCCCGCCGAGTTCCGTCGCGCCGGGCGAGGTCGCGTGGCTGGAACCGCTGCCGGACGCCTGGATCGCGCCGCCCGACCCGGCCGCGGTGGTGGTCGAACGCGAGTCGCTGCGGCTGGCGCTCATCGCCGGCCTGCAGCACCTGCCCGCCCGCCAACGCGCGATCCTCGTCCTGCGCGAAGTGCTGGCGTTCTCCGCGGCCGAAACCGCGGAGATCCTCGGCACCACCACCGCGGCGGTCAAAAGCGGTCTGCAGCGCGCCCGCGCCCGGCTGGACGAGGTGCGGCCGGAACCCGGGGAACTGCTCGAACCGACCGACCAGCGCGCGCGTGCCCTGCTCGACGGCTACATCTCGGCCTTCGAGCGCTCCGACGCCCGTCTGCTGGAACAGGTACTGCGTACGGACGCCACGCTGGAGGCGACACCGTTCCGCGACTGGCAGTCCGGCCGGGCGATGTGCGTCCACGTCCTCGACACGTTCGTGCTGGGCACCCCGGGTGACTGGCGGATGATCGCGACCACGGCCAACGGCCAACCCGCGGCTGTCGTGTACCACCGGGACGCGGAGGGTGTGCTCCGAGCCGACGGCGCCGTAGTGCTGGCGCCCACCGCGACCGGCGTGTCCGGTGTGGTCAAATTCCACGATCCCTCGCTGGTCACGGCGTTCGGCTTCCCGGCCGTGCTCGCGCACTGACCCCGTCGAAGCCGTCGCGCTCAGGGGCGACGTTTCCCGCCGCCCGCGGCCGTGGGGTACAAGCGATTCCCCACAGACCCGCCATGGTCATGGCGAAGGTGGTGAACCCCATCAGCAGCGCGATCGAGCCGTGCATGCCGACCGCCAGCGCCCAGCCCGCCCTGCGGACACGTGCGGAGCCCAGCAGGCACACAGCCAAGGTCAACTCCACCGCCAGCGCCCCCCAGGTCACGATCGACACGCCGACCGAACTCCCCAGCACGGTCCCGAGCGGCGGCTGGATCGCGAACGCCGAGCCGTAGTGCGCGTCCACCAGCCAGTAGTACCCCGCGGTGCCGTCCCGCCATTCCGGCACGGCGAGCTTGCTCAGCGACGCCTGCGCGTAGATCGTCACGCCGAGCAGCCGGACGAACAGCTGCGCCGCGTACGCCCGGCCCCGCCACGCGGCGGGCAGCGGGCGGACGGGCCGTGACCACTGCCAGCGCCGTTCGTCGGCGAGGCAGATCGGGATGAGCAGCAGCGTGAGGATGCGGATCACCTGCTCGCCCGCGTCGGGCAGGGCGATGGCCGCGCTGAGGCTGAACGTCACGTACCAGTGGGGGATGCAGGTCCACCGAGGCCGGTACCCCAGCGCCACCAGCAGCAGCACGGCGAGCGCGACGATCCGGCAGATCCACGGGGCCGCCCCGTCCGATCCGGCCAGGCACCACATCGACAGCCGGCCGATCCCGTCGCACACCGGCCCGTCGGTGACCCCCGCCGTCCGCGGGAACAACGCCCGGTCCGGGCTGAAAGCCAGGAGGCATCCGCCGGCCAGTGCCAACAATGTCCTGGCCACCGCCAACGGCAGGCCGCGCGGCTCGAACGCGTCCGCCGCGCGGGTCAGGCCCGCCCACAGCCTGCTCACCGGCCGCATGCCACGTCCAGCACCGTGACGGCGCCGACCCGGCGGGTCCGGCCCGCGGCGGGATCGGCGTCGCGCCAGTTCAGCGGGAACTCCCTGGCGAACACGACCCGTCCGCACACGGTCGCGTCACGAGTGGGGTTGGCGACCGCGACCGCGGGAACCGACGCCAGCACCGGGCGGCACCGCTCGATCACGTCGGCCGCGCACTCCCGCCACGCCTGCTCGGGAACGACCTGTTCCAGCGCCGCGGTCTCCATCCACTGGCTGTAGGCGATCCGGCTGAGGCCCCGGCGATCGCCGGACCCGGTCGCGTACATGGTGATCGCCGTCAGATGCTGTGCGTCGTAGGCGACCGTTTCGGGGCCGGTCGGCGCCCGGGTGAAGACCCGCCAGTCCTGGTGCCAGAGGAGACTGGCGTTGCGGGCCTGTCCCGCCCACCACGCCGAGCCGGTTCGTACGCTGTCAGTCTGCAGCAACCAGGTGACGACGAACACGACGGCCAGAGCGGCCGCCGTGGTGACGAAACCCTTCGTGCTCGCCGGGCCGGAAGACGGTCCGGTCATCGCTCATCGCAGCAGACGGGCCCCTTCTTGTTGATCATCAGCGGGGCCGGGGCGGGTTGCGCCGGTGCGCCCCCGCCGGCGATCCCGGACAGCCCCAGGACCGCGCCCAGGATGGTGACAGCAGCGACCACAGAGGTGACGAACGCTTTCCGCATGCGTGCTACTCCTTCGTCGGACGCCTCACGGCATGTCGATCGGGGGGATGCACCGCTCCGTGCCCAGATCCCCTGCCGAGCGGAATGCTGGCACCGGCCGCTCTTCGTTCGCTCTCCGTCCGCCGGTCGATCTCTTCGCGGCCTCACTCGCGGCCCATCCTCTTCCGCTATCCTGACCCGAAACCAGCGACGCACAGGGGGGCGTTGCCGTATGTACTTCCGCATCCTGGGGCCGCTCGAAGCGACAACGGCCGAGGGACCCGTGCGTCTCGGCGGCCGCCGCCAGCAACGTCTGCTGGCGCTGCTGCTGACCCGGGTGAACGAGGTCGTCACGCTGGACCGGCTGGTGGAAGGGCTGTGGGAAGAAGCGGTCCCGCACACGGCCCACGCACAGCTGCACAACGCCGTCTGGGCGTTGCGCCGCGCCTTCGCCGCCGCCGGCGGGGACAGCGACGCGATCGTCACCGAACCCGCGGGCTACCGGCTGGTCGTCCCCGAAGACGGTCTCGACGTGCACAGGTTCTGGGCAGCGATCCAGCTCGCGGACGAGGCCGAGGCGGACGGGCGACCCGCCGACGCCGTGGCGGCGCTGTCGGCCGCCATCGAACTGTGGCGTGGCCCCGCGCTCGCCGGGCTGCGGGTCTGCCGCGCCCTCGACGCCGCCGCGGCCGGGCTGGACGAGCAGTACCTGGTGGCGGTCGAACGGCTCGGCGCGCTCCGGTTGCGGCTCGGCCAGGCGGAACAGATGGTCGTCCGGCTGACCGGCCTGGTGGCCGAGCACCCGTTCCGGGAACCGCTGCGCGCGTTGCTCATGCTGACCCTGGCCGCGCTGGGCCGGCAGACCGAGGCGCTGGACGTGTACGAACAGGGGCGCCGGCGGCTCGCCGACGAACTGGGCCTGGACCCGGGCACGCAGCTTCAGCAGGCACACGCCCAGATCCTGCGGGGCGCGGCCGTCGCGGCCGCACCGGTGCCCCGGTCACGCCCCCGCAACCTCCCCGCCGGCGCCAGCGACTTCGTGGGGCGGGGCGCCGACATCGACCGGCTGTACGCGGACATGCGCCGTGACCTCGCCGGCGGGTCGCGGATCACCGTGATCGACGGCATGGGCGGCATCGGCAAGACGGCGCTCGCGGTCCGCCTCTCGGAGCTGCTGGCCGGCGAGCACGCCGACGGGCTGTACTTCATCGACCTGCACGGCTTCACGGTCGGGAAACAGCCTCGGACGCCGGAGGCGGCGCTGGACGTCCTGCTCCGCCAGGCGGGCACGCCGACGGAGCTCATCCCGCACGGGCTCGCCGAACGCGCCGAGCAGTGGCGGTCGCTGATGGCGGGCAAGCGGATCATCGTGATCCTCGACAACGCCGTCGACGCGGCCCAGGTGCGGCCCCTGCTGCCGGGCACGGCCGAGGCGCTGGTGCTGGTGACCAGCCGCCGCCGGCTGACCACGCTGGACGGCAGCCGGCCGGTCTCGCTGGACGTGCTTCCGCCGTCCGAAGCGGTGGCGCTGTTCCGGCGGATCGCCGATCGGGCCTTCGACGCCCCCGAGGTGGTCGCCGACGTGACGGAGCTCTGCGGCCGGCTGCCCCTGGCGATCCGGATCGCCGCGTCCCGCCTCCGGCATCGCCCCACCTGGACCGTGGAGGACCTGGCCGAGCGGCTGCGCGAGTCCCGCCGCCGGATGCACACCCTGACCGTGGACGACCTGAGCGTGTACGCCACGCTCCGGCTGTCCTACGAGTCGCTGCCCGATCCCCAGCGCCGGACCTTCCGCCTGCTGGGGGCGCATCCGGGCCAGGACTTCGACCGGTACGCCGTCGCCGCGCTGACCGGCCTGCCGGTGGACGAGGCCGAGGAGCAGCTGGAAAGCCTGTGTGACTGCAACCTGCTGATGCAGCCCGCCGCCGGGCGGTACCAGCTGCACGACCTGATCCGGGACTGCGCGACGAAACTCCTGGAGGCGGAGGAGACCGAGGCCGAGCGGCAGGAAGCGGCTGCCCGCCTGTTCGACTACTACCTCCACCTCGCCGATCTGCACTGCAGTCCGATGGCTCGCAAGATCTCCCGCTTCGAACCGGACATCCCCGCCAGACCGGCCTCGGTGCCACCGGCAGGCACCGAAGTCGAATCGATCGGCCTGCTGGAAACCGAGTACCAGAACCTGATCGCGGTGGCCACGCTGGCCCAGAAGTCCGGCCGGCCCGCGCACTCCTGGCAGCTTCCCTGCGTGTTGCGGCCGTTCCTGGAGCGGATGAACTTCCGCACCGCCTGGCTGCCGCTGTTCGAGGGCGCCTTGACCGCCGCGCGGCAGCTGAACAACTCGCGCGGCGAGTCGGCCGCGCTGGCCAACATCGCCGTCATCCGCCGGGAGCTCGGCCAGCTGACCGACGCCATCGAGCTGCTGAAACGCGCACTGCTGATCAGTCGGGAGGCCGGAGACCAGGCGAGCGAGGCGTACCAGACCTCGGACCTCGGCATCACCTACCTCCGGCTCGCCCGGTACCGGGAGGCGCGCGACTGCTTCAAGATCGCGCACGACCTGTCGGAGAAGCTGGGCAGCACCCGTGACGTCGGCGCACTGGTCAACAACCTCGGCTTCGTGGCCGCCGATCTCGGCGAATACACCCAGGCCCAGGAACAGTTCGGCCGAGCGCTCGCCATCAACCGGGAAACCGGCTTCCGGCAGGGCGAGGCCCTGTCACTGGCCAATATCGGCCGGCTGCACGGTCGCTTCCACCGCTGGCCGCAGGCCAAGCTCCACCTGACTCAGGCACTCGAGCTGAGCCGCGAGATCGGTTACCGGTTCGGGGAGGGATGGGCGCTGGCCTGGCTGGCCGTCCTGGACCGCCGGACCGGAGACCTCCAGTCGGCGATCAGCCTGGGCCGGCTGGCCCTCGAAGTCGGAACGACGGCGGGAGTGACCGACGTCGAGTGCGACGCCCTCAACTGCCTCGGCGAGACGTACCTGACCATGGGCGACGTCGAAACAGCCGCCGGCCTGCACCAGCGCGCCGAGGAACTGGCCACGAGCCACCACCTCATCCTGGAGAACGCCCGTGCCGTCGAGGGCCAGGCCCATGTCGCGCAGCGCCGCGACGAGCCGGCGGAGGCCCACCGGCTCTGGGAGCGCGCGCTCGCGTTGTACCCCGAGCCCTTGGCCGACCAGGCCCACCCCCAGGCGCACCTGGCCGACAAAGAAGCCAGCTGCGAACGGTGCGCTGTCGGCCAGGGCCTCTCCCGGTGAACCGGCCCCACCCCGGTGGCACGAGGTGGGGCCGGGACCGCCGTACCCCCAGCACGGCGGTCGCCGGTGAGTCCGTCCGCAAACGCCGTGGACCACGCTAGGGAAGCCCGCTCTCGATCCGCTACTCGCTCACCTGCCCCTCGCCGTGCTGTTCCGGAACAGCCCGAGAGCGACGGCAGCGACCATCACGCCGGCTTGACCGAGACGAGCGGAGGCGCTGTGCCCGGCGCCCATCGAGGTGAGCGCCGGCACTGCATCGCCGGGCTGCCACCGCGGCACGGACAGAGCGTCGCGCTGGCCGGAGCCGGGGCCTGGTGGTCACGGCCCTGGCAGGACGAACTCGGCCGGCTGGCCATGGTCCTCTCCGCTGCGGCTACAAATCGATCAGGCGCTCATGTTGAGAGGCACCGGCAGCCGGCGTCACCAGCTGATCGCGTCGAGCCAGAGGATGACCGGATCGTCGGTGAACTGGTAGATCTCGATGCCGATGCCCTGCACGACGTCGACCTGCGGCACGGTCCAGTCATAGCGCTTCCACGCCGTGTCCTGCGGCAGTTGCGCTTCGCCGCCCTTCGGGGTTTCGGGAGCCCAAGTGGCTTGGGACTTCGAGTCGTAGGCGAAGAACCGCACGCTCGCCCGCTCCGGCAACGGTACGCGGAGGAAGCAGCTGACCAGCATGCCGGGCCGGAGAGTCGCCAGCCCGTGGGTCGTACCGATCGCCTTGTCGGTCACGTTGCTGAACCCGGTCGTCGTGATCTGCAAGGACTGTCCACCCTCGTAAGCCGTCGCGGTGGTGACGTCGTAACGGATCAGTTTGCCGCCCCAGAACGGGCTCCACCGCTGGGTGCCGTCCTCGAAGCCGAACCGGACGGGCGCCGACGCCGGTGCCACGGGTGCTGTAGTGGGGAAAAACCCGATGGTGAACGCAATCCCGGCCAGCAGCACCACGACCGACGCGACGACCACTACCCGGCGCCTTGGCCACCGGGGCCGCACGGGCGGTGCGGCCACCGGGGCTTCCGGCGCTCGCAGCAGCTCTTCGGTGGCCAGGTCCGCGCGTTCGGCCAAAGCCTTTTCGCGCAGGTTCCGCAAGGAGCCGTCGGATATCCCGAAGATCCGCTCGCAGCCGGCGACCAGGTTCGCCGGCGGGATGCGGCGGCCGAGCTCGTAGTCGACGAGCGTCCCGTGGCCGCTCAGCGTCAGCTCTTTCGCCAACGCTCGCAACGACATTCCGCGTGACATCCGGTGGTGGCGGATCTCGGCGCCGAGACGCTGGGTGTAGTCGATGTCCGCAGGCTCGGCCATGACTTCAAGGTACCGAGCGGAGGTTGCCCGTCACTCACCATTCCGGCGCAATCGGACCCGCCGGGCAAGCTCCCGGCGGGCCACATCGGCTGCAGGGTTAAGAGGCGACTCGCGTGTTGCATTCGCTCGCGGTCGCGCCCTTCGGCGTGATGACCGTGATGCAGGCCTTGATCCACCTGTCGAATTGGTCGGATTCCCACCCGCCTCGCGGATCGCCTAGATCTGGGTCGCTGCAGGTCGCGCTGGCGCTACAGCTTTCCGAGCCGGTCCAGTTGACGAACCCGTTGGGGCTGAGGCCCCAGACGCCGATCGTGATGCTGCTCATCGTGCCGTTGCACCGCACCGGGACGTTGACGTGACGCGTGTGGAAGGTCGTGTCGAGCGGCCGGAGATCGATCGTCCAGGTACAGGTGTAGTTCCCCGCGTTGACCGCGGGCTCCGCGTCGGCTGGTGGCGACGCGGCGACGGCGGTCGCCACGGCGAGGGCGCTCGCGCCTGCCAGTGCGGAGAAGCGTCCGGTCCAGCTCATGTTTGCTCCTGCCTCGTTCGCGCGTGTTCGAACAGTGGTCGGCCGGTGGCCTGATGTCATCGTGTGGGTCGGACGACCTGGTCGGCAGGGCCGTGGACCAAACGCGGACCGATCCTGGACCGCCCTGGGCCCAGAACACCGGCGGTGCACCACGCCGCCAACGCGGCTCCCAGAGCGACGCTGAAATGCGGCAACGGTGCCGCGAACACCGAATCGAGACATCCTCGGATCAACGAATACCGGAAGGCGGCCGGCTTCCGGGGAACGCAGGCGGGGTGCCTGGCGCCGGGTGATCTCCCAGAGCACGTTGTCGCCGTGCTGCTGGGTCCCGAACAACCGCCAGCCGCCGGCGAACGGCGTCGGCCGCTGGGCGCCGAGGATGCCCTGCGGGGACGGGTCGCCGGTGGTGGCGTGGATGCCGGTGATCTCGTTGTCGCCGTCGCGGCCCTCGGCGAGGAACCGCACCGGCTGAGCACCGTGGGCGTAGTCGGCGTGCAGGTCGAACAGGTACGCCGAGTCGAGCAGCCCGCGCTGGGTGTGCAGGCCGTCGCCCGCGTCCTCGACGAACGCGACGTGGTCGGCGTCCAGGAACGTCACGTTGTCCAGGCCGGTGTGCTTCAGCACCGAGCCCCAGCCGACGCGCTGACACCGACCAAGCGAGCTCCGCGCGAACGGCCGGCAGCGGGCGGAACCGCTCCTGTCGCACCCGCACTCCGCTGCGGACAAACCGTCGGCAGTGGTGCCGAGTGCTCGAAGCACCTACTCCGCTGGATGGCGACAGGAGAGATTCCTCCCATACTCGAGAAACCGCCGCGGTAAGCGTCCACTTTGGCCTGTCCCCGACGCGATCGACGGAGTCGCGTCCGACCGGCCGCGATCTACGCGGCGAATTCCCGCACGATGCGCTCGCAGAAGGCCGGCAGGTCGTCGGGCGATCGGCTCGTCGTGATGTTGCCGTCGGTGACCACCGGCTCGTCGACCACCTCGGCTCCGGCGTTGCGCAGGTCCGTGCGCACGCTGGGCCACGAAGTCAGCCTGCGGCCGCGGGCGACGTCGGCCTCGACGAAGTTCCACGGGCCGTGGCAGATCGAAGCCACCGGCTTGCCCGACTGGACGAAGTCACGTACGAACTGCACCGCGGCGCGTTCCATGCGCAGCTTGTCCGGGTTCACCGTCCCGCCCGGCAGGAGCAGCGCCTCGTAGTCGTCGACCGACGCGTCGCCGACCAGCTGGTCGACCGCGAACGTGCCGGCGTCTTCGAGGTCGTGGTCGCGCGCCTGGATCTCGCCGCCGGCGATGGAGACCACGCTGGTGCGGGCGCCGGCGTCGTCGAGCGCCTGTCGCGGCTGTTCCAGCTCGACCCGCTCCACTCCGTCGGCCGCGAGGATCGCCACCCGGCGTCCGTTCAGCTCTCCGGCCATGTCAGGCACCCGCCATCGCGGGGTGGAGGACGACCTTCGTCCAGCCGTCGTCCCGCTTGTCGAAGTGCTCGTAGGCATCCGGTGCGCGGTCGAGGGGCAGCTCGTGGCTGACGATGAACGACGGTTCGGCCTTGCCCGCGGCGATGAGGTCGCGCAGCTGCCGGTTGTACTTCTTGACCGGCGCCTGGCCGGTGCCGATGTGCTGGCCCTTGAACCAGAACATGCCGTAGTCGAAGGCGAGCTTGCCCTGCTTGGCCAGCTCGTCCTCGGCGCCGGGATCCTGGGGCACGAAGACGCCGACGTTGCCGATCTTCCCGGTGAACCGCACCGAGGCGACCAGCCGGTTCATCGTCAGGTTGGCCCGCTCTTGGCCGTCGGGCTCGTGCGCCTGGTAGCCGACGCACTCACAGCCGTTGTCCGCGCCCAGCCCCATCGTTTCGTCGAGCACGGCCTGCACCGGGTCGGCCTTCGAGTCGTCGATGGCGATCGCGCCGATCGATTCCGCCAGCCGGAGCCGGTCGGCGTGCCGGTCGACGACCATCACCTTGCTCGCCCCGCGGATGGTCGCCGAAAGGGCGGCCATCAGCCCGACCGGGCCCGCGCCGTAGATGACCGTCTGGTCGCCGGGCACCACGCCGGCCAGCTCGGTGGCGTGGTAACCGGTCGGGAAGATGTCGGCGAGCATCACGTAGTCGGTCTGGCGCCGCTCGGCGTCCTCGCCCAGCCGCAGGCAGTTGAAGTCACCCCAGGGCACGCGCAACAGCTCGGCCTGTCCCCCGGCGTACGGGCCCATGTCGGCGAAACCGTAGGCGGCGCCGGCCATCTTCGGCTCGGGCTGGGCGGTCAGGCAGTAGTTCGTCAGCTGACGTTCGCAGTTCTTGCAGTGACCGCAGGCGATGTTGAACGGCATGACGACCCAGTCGCCCACCTGAACCTTGTCGACCCCGGAGCCGACCTCGACCACCTCGCCCAGGTTCTCGTGGCCGAACCAGCGGCCGTGCTCGAAGTCGGTCCGGCCCTCGTACATGTGCAGGTCCGAGCCGCAGATGTTCGCCGACGTGATCCGTACCAGGACGTCGGTCGGCCGCTCGATCTTCGCGTCCGGCACGTCCTTGACGCTGACCTGCCGCGGCCCTTCGTACACCACTGCTTTCACGGCTTCCTCCTCGTCGTGGATGTCCCCTCGGGCGACGGTTTTCCTTAGGACTTCTCGATAAACCCGCGGCCGCTCGAACGGGTCGGTGGGTTAGCCGGATCGCCGAGGGGTAGCCGCCTTCGATCGGACCCGGAGGTGAACCCCATGACGCGCTCGGTGAGCCCGGCAGCAGAACGAACACGACAGCAGGAGGTGCGACGGGGAGGCCGGCGGCTGGGCTGGCTGAGCCTGGGCCTGGGCCTGGCACAACTGACGGCCCCGCGCACCGTGCGGCGGATCGGCGGCGTCGACGACTCGGCGACGTCGCGGGCGGTGGTGCCCGCCGTCGGCGTGCGGGAGCTGGTCCACGCGGCCGGGCTCCTGGCCGGCCGTCGGAAGGGCGTCTGGGCGTGGACCCGGGTCGCGGGCGACGCGATGGACCTCACCGCGCTCGGCATCGCCCTCGCCCACCGGGGCGGGCGACGACGGCGGCGGCTGGCCGGGGTCACCGGCGCCGTCGCCGGGATCACCGCGCTGGACGTACTGACCGCCGTGCGGGCCACCCGCGCGGAACACACCGGCTCCGCGCGGGCAGCGCGGGGCGCACGCAAAGGAGATTCCGTGGAACTGACCGCAGTGACCACCATCCGCAAACCCCCGCCGGAGGTCTTCGCGTTCTGGCGCGAGCTGGAGAACCTTCCTTCGTTCATGGCGCACCTCGAGCAGGTCCGCACCACCGGCGACCGGACCAGCCACTGGACCGCCGGCGCCCCCTTCGGCCAGGACGTCGAATGGGACGCCGAAATCACCGAAGAGACACCCGGCGAGCGGATCGCGTGGCGCTCGACCGGGAAAGCCGCCGTCCCCAACGCCGGCACCGTCTGGTTCACCCCCGCCCCCGACGGGGAGAGCACCGAGGTGAACGTCGTCCTGGCGTACGAGATCCCCGGCGGCGCGCTCGGCAAGGCGGTCGCCAAGTACTACGGCGAAGAACCGCACCAGCAGCTCGACGACGACCTGCGCCGGCTCAAGCAGGTCCTGGAAACCGGCGAGGTCGTCCGGTCCGACGGCGCCCCGTGGGGCAAGCGGGCCCGCAAGGAATTCCCGCAGCGCCCGGCGCAACCGCTGTCGGACGTCGAACTGGAGAAGGGAGCGGACGCATGAGGGCCAACACCTGGTCGGGCCGCAACAAGGTCGAGGTCCGGGACGTTCCGGACCCGAAGATCCTCAACCACCGCGACGCGATCGTGCGGATCACCTCCACCGCCATCTGCGGCTCGGACCTGCACCTGGTCGACGGGTACGTCCCCACTATGCAGGACGGCGACGTCCTCGGCCACGAGTTCATGGGCGAGGTGATCGAGGTCGGCCGGGGCGTCGACCCGGGCAAGCTGCGCGTCGGGGACCGGGTCGTCGTGCCGTTCCCGATCGCCTGTGGCGCGTGCGCCGCCTGCGCCGCCGAGCTGTACTCCTGCTGTGAGAACTCCAACCCCAACGCCGGGATCGCGGAGAAGATGTTCGGTCACCCGGTCGCCGGGATCTTCGGCTACTCGCACCTCACCGGCGGCTTCGCGGGCGGCCAGGCGCAGTACGCGCGGGTGCCGTTCGCCGACGTCGGCCCGATCAAGATCGAGTCGAACCTGACCGACGAACAGGTGTTGTTCCTCTCCGACATCCTGCCCACCGGCTACATGGGCGCCGAGATGTGCGACATCACCTCCAGCGACGTGGTCGCGGTCTGGGGCGCCGGCCCGGTCGGCCAGTTCGCCATGGACAGCGCCCGGCTCCTGGGCGCGGCGAAGGTCATCGCCATCGACAAGGAGCCTTACCGGCTGCAGCTGGCCGAGCAGGCAGGCCACATCCCGGTGAACTTCGACGAGGTCGACGTCCGGTCCCGGCTGCTGGAACTGACCGGCGGCCGCGGCCCCGACAAGTGCATCGACGCCGTCGGGCTGGAAGCCACCCACGGCAGCGCGCACGTCGCCGCCTACGACCGGGTCAAGCAGGCCGTGCGGTCGGAAACCGACCGCCCGCACGCGCTGCGCCAGGCGATCATGTCCTGCCGCAGCGGTGGCGTGGTCTCGGTGATCGGGGTCTACGGCGGCCTGCTCGACAAGTTCCCCGCCGGCGCATGGATGAACCGGTCGCTGACCTTGCGGACCGGGCAGTGCCACGTGCAGCGCTACATGCAAGCACTGCTGCGGCGCATCGAACGCGGCGAGCTCGACCCGACCCGGATCATCTCCCACACCCTGCCGCTGGAGGAGGCCGAGCGCGGCTTCGAGATGTTCAAGAACAAGCAGGACCACTGCGAGAAGGTCGTCCTCAAACCCTGACGGGCCAACGCATCCGGCCACCGGTCAGCCCGGTGGCCGGATGCGCTGTGAGCGCGAGGCCCCGGTGATCGCTCAGTCGCCGGATTCGTCGGCGCGCTCGCGGTTGCGCTGCTGCCGCTCCTGCTCACGCCGGCTGTAGGTCGCCTGGCGGACCCGTTCCTCGTCTTCGACGCTCGAACCCAACGCCCCGGCGACGATGCCCACGGAAGTCGCCAGCCACACCAGCTTCAGGTACGAAGCCGGCCCCGCCGGATGGCCGAGAGTCTGCCCGAAGTAGGTGCCCTCGACCAGGACGATCGACGCCACCAGCGCCAGCCCGAACAGGATGGCGTACATGCACGCCACGCCGATCGACAACGTCAGCGCGGTCGAAGCGTTGTACAACCCGGCTTTGCGCCGGTCGAGATGCCCGGACGGCGAGTCCCACAGGTGGTTGTGCACCATCAGCCAGCCCGCCATCACCACGACCGCCAGCACCGTGATCCCCGCCAGCCGCAGCGCGGGCAACGCTTCGGCGAGCTTCCAGAACGAGGTCGTGATGATGCCGTACGCCGCAGTGGCGGCCGCGGCCGCGGTGGCTCCGGCGAGGTTGGGCACCAGCCGCCACGGCCGGTTGTCCCGGATCATCCCGGCCAGCAACCGCACCCGGCCACGCATCCCCACCAAAGCCAGGTGCTCGTCGGCGGTGCCGCGGCCGCGGATGTGCCGTGTGGGCGCGACCAGGTCACGCAGCCGGTCGAGGATGCCTCGCGGCGGATCGGCCTCCTTCGCCGTGCGGCGCACGACCAGGTGCCGGATCAGGTGGACGACCAGCCGGGACACCCGGCCGCGCAGCCGCAACGCCCCGAGAGCGGGCAGCGACACCATCGCCACGCCGTGGTCGACGTTGTAGTCCGAGGCGATCGGGACCGTGCCGGATCGCCGCGGGAGGTCGGTGACCAGCACCAGCAG
Organism: Amycolatopsis sp. NPDC003865; assembly: GCF_053605345.1. Classification (NCBI taxonomy): domain Bacteria; kingdom Bacillati; phylum Actinomycetota; class Actinomycetes; order Pseudonocardiales; family Pseudonocardiaceae; genus Amycolatopsis; species Amycolatopsis sp. NPDC003865. Next base: position 616,040 of record NZ_JBSGJA010000001.1, read on the forward strand.
GTCCCAGCCGTGTTCGGCCCGGCGTTCCTGCGCCAGGGCCAGCATGGGGATGTCACCTTCCTCGTTCAGCGGAAGGGACTGCGTCTCGTGCTCGACGCGCCAGGACGTTTCCTCGCCGAGGTCGCGGGCGAGACGGGCGGGCAGGCCGTCCGCGATTCTCCCGGCGAGCTGCCCGGGCAATCCGTCATCGGTCAGCAGCCCCACCACCAGGGCCTCCGGCGCACGCTGGGCAGTCATCCTCGAGCCTTTCCTCGATCTGCGAGATCAGCAGTTCGGGTTCCCGGCTCGATCGCCGGCAAACGGCCGGGCGTTTGCCGTCCGGGTCACCGGGTATCGCCCGTGACATGGCCGAAAAGGACGAACCGACGACCGACGTGGATCTGCGTGCCGAGGAGTTCGACCGGGCCGCGGTGGGTGCCGTGCTCGCCGCCGGTGACTGGGCGGGCTGGGACGACCTGCTCGACTGGCTGCGCACCGAAGGCCCGGGCGTCCCCGAGCTGTCCCCCGGTGCGCTGCGCGGGATCCGCCAGGACGCCGAACGGGCCTGCGCCACGGGATTCCCCTTTCCCCACGACCCGGACCACCTCTACGCCCTCCTTCGCGGACAGCACCTCGCGCGAGCGCACGACTGAGTTTGTCCAGGGAGCCCGGGGGTAGCCGCCGCATCGTGAATCGGTGGTATCGCAACGGGGTGATCTACTCCCTCGACATCGAGACCTTTCAGGACTCCGACGACGACGGTGTCGGTGACTTGCGCGGCCTCGCCGACCGGCTGGACTACCTCGGCCGGCTGGGCGTCGACACGATCTGGCTCAACCCGTGCCATCCCTCGCCGCGCCGCGACGGCGGCTACGACGTCACCGACTACTACGGCATCGACCCGCGCTTCGGCACGCTCGGAGACTTCGCCGAACTCGTGAGCCAGGCCGACGAGGCCGGCATCCGGATCGTGCTGGACCTGGTCGTCAACCACACCAGCGACGAGCACCCCTGGTTCCGGTCGGCCCTTTCCGGCCGGGAGGCGCCGCACCACGACTGGTACGTCTGGGCCGACCACGAACCCGCCGACCGGTGGGACGGTGGCGTGTTCCCCGGATCCGAAGAGGAGACCTGGAGCTACGCCGAGTCCGTCGGCCGCTGGTACCGGCACCGGTTCTACCGCTTCCAGCCCGAGCTCGACGTCGAACACCCGGCGGTGCAGGCCGAGCTGACCAAGATCGTCACTTTCTGGCTGCGGCTCGGCGTCGCGGGCTTCCGGATCGACGCGGCCCCGTTCCTCATCGAGTCGCGCGGGCAGCGGGACTTCGGCCTCCTGCGGCGGCTGCGGGAAACCGCTTCCTGGCAACGCGGGGACGCCATCCTGCTCGCCGAGGCGAACGTGCCCGAGGACGAGCTGCTCGAGTACTTCGGCACCGCGGACGACGAGGTCAGCCGCGCGACGATGCTCTTCGACTTCCGGCTCAACCAGGCCCTGATGCTCGGGCTGGCCCGCGGCGACGCCCAGCCCCTGCGAGAGCGGCTGCGGTCCTCGCCGCGGCTGCCGGGCCACGCCCAGTGGGCCACCTTCCTGCGCAACCACGACGAGGTCGACCTCGGCGGCTTGTCCCCCGCCGAACGCGGCGACGTGATCAGCCGGTTCGGGCCGGAGCCCCACATGCAGCTGTACGACCGCGGCATCCGGCGCCGGCTGGCCTGCATGCTGGACGGCGACCGGCGACGCCTGGAACTGGCCTACAGCCTGTTGCTCACCATGCCGGGCAGCCCCGTGCTGCGGTACGGCGACGAGATCGGGATGGGCGAAGACCTTGCCTTGCCCGAGCGCACGGCGATCCGCACACCGATGCAGTGGTCCGACGGGCCCAACGGCGGGTTCTCCCGCGCGCCGGCCGGGCAGCTGGTCGCCCCGCTCGTCGCAGGCGGGCCGTTCGGGTACGAGCGCGTCAACGTCGTCGGCCAGCGCCGGAACGCGAACAGCCTGCTGACCTGGTTCGAGCGGGTGCTGCACACCCGCAAGGAGTGCCCGGAGATCGCCGTCGGCCGGCACCAGCCCGTCGACGGCGGCCCGCCGGAGGTTCTGGTGCACCGGGCCGAGACGGCGAAAGGCCGCATGGTGTTCGTGCACAACCTGGGCCCTTCCGACCATCGCCTCCGCATCCCGGCCGAGCCGGACGACCTCGCGCTGGCGGTGTTCGAGGACGGCGGCTACGACGACCGGATCGACCCCGCGGACGTGGCCATCGCCGGCTACGGCTACCGCTGGATCCGGCTCGTCACCGCCTGACCAGCCACGCCGCGGCGTCCACCGGCAGCCGGCCCGCCTCCGGCGGCACGCTGGCCAGCAGCACCGGCGCGCCGTCCGGCAGCTGGACGGGCTCGGCGGACAGGTTCACCACGCATTCGAAGCCCGGCTCACGAGCAAACGTCAGCACGCCCTCCGGTGCGGGCAGCCACGTCATTTCTCCGTCACCCAGCGCGGGGTGCTCCCGCCGCGCGGCGAGGGCGGCGCGATACAGGCAGAGCATCGACTGCGGGTCGTCGCGCTGTGCCCGCTCGGTCAGCTCCCGCCACCGGGCCGGCTGCGGCAGCCACGTCGGCACGTCGGCGCCGGTGAAGCCGAACGGCGGCGCCGATCCCGACCACGGCAGCGGCACCCGGCAGCCGTCCCGGCCTCGCTGGGTGTGGCCGGAGCGTTCCCACGTCGGGTCGGTCAGCACGTCCTCGGGCAAGTCCTCGACCTCTTCAAGCCCGAGTTCCTCGCCCTGGTAGAGGTACGCGCCGCCGGGCAACGCCAGCATCAGCAGCAGCGCCGCCCGGGCCCGCCTCCTGCCGAGTGAGAGGTCGGCGGGCTCGGGCGGCCCGGGGTGGTCCTCGACCCGGGTGTTCGCGCGGCCGAACCGCGTCACGTGCCGGACGACGTCGTGGTTGGACAGCACCCACGTCGCGGGCGCCCCCACCGCGTGCAGGGCCTGCACCGTGCAGTCGATCACCGAACGCAGCGCCCCGGCGTCCCACGAACAGCGCAGGAAGTCGAAGTTGAACGCGGTGTGCAACTCGTCCGGGCGGACGTAGCACGCCAGCCGCTCCGGCTTCGCGACCCAGGCTTCGGCGACGAACACCCGGTCCGGGCCGAACTCGCCCGCGACCTTGCGCCACGACCGGTAGATCTCGTGCACGCCCTCGACGTCCCAGTGCGGGTGCCGGGTGCGGTCCGGCGGCCGCATCAGATCTTCGTGGCCGGACCCCAGATCGGGGAACGCCGGATCCTTCACCAGACCGTGCGCCACGTCGATGCGGACACCGTCGACCCCCCGGGAGAACCAGAACCGCAGCAGGTCCTCGAACTCGGCGCGCACTTCCGGGTGATCCCAGTTCAGGTCCGGCTGCTCCGGGGCGAACAGGTGCAGGTACCACTCGCCGTCGGGCACTCGCGTCCACGCGGGACCGCCGAAGACGCTGCGCCAGTCGGTGGGCGGAAGCTCGCCGCCGTCGCCGCGCCCCGGGCGGAAGTGGTACCGCGCCCGGTCGGCCGAACCGGGCCCGGCGGCCAGCGCCGCCTGGAACCACCGGTGACGGTCGGAGGTGTGGTTCGGCACGACGTCGATCAGCAGCCGCAGCCCGGCCCGGTGCACCTCCGCGATCAGCTCCAGGGCGTCCGCGTCGGTGCCGAACAGCGGGTCGACGGCCCGGTGGTCTTCGATGTCGTAGCCACCGTCGACCATCGGCGAGCGGTAGAACGGCGTCGTCCACACGGCGTCCACGCCCAGGTCGGCCAGGTAGCCGAGCCGCCCGCGCAGGCCCGCGAGATCGCCGGTGCCATCTCCGTTCGCGTCGGCGAAGCTGCGGGGATAGACCTCGTACACGACGGCGTCACGCCACCAGTTTTCGGAGTAGTCCATGGCATCCGGGTAGCCGCCCCGGCCGCGCTCAACCGGGTCGTCCCCCGGACCCCACGGCGGCGACGGCTTCGTCGATCCGCGCGGCCAGCCACAGATCCGGTTCGGTGACGACTCCCTCGCGGCCGGTGCACAGCCGGAACGTCACCCCGCCGTCGGCCCGCTCGACGTGGGCGTGGTCGTTCATCGCCCGCGCCTCGCGCTGGACGCGCTCGACCAGCGGCGTGATGCGTTCGGCGGGCAGCTGCACGGTGCGCTCGATCCCGTCCCGGCCCCCGGACCACCCGGTCAGGTGACGCAGGCCGCGGGCCACCTCTTCGTCCGTCAGCCGCGTCGGGACCTCCTGCTGGTGGCTCGCCGCGTCGCGAGGCGACTCACCCGCGGGAGCGAGTGTCTCGACGACCGCGCGCGGGAGCCGTCCGCGAAGCTCTTCGGCGAGTCCCGGGTCGGTCCGGGTGAGCGCGGTCAGAACCGCCTGGGTCAGGTAGCGGCCCCGCTCGGGCGTGGTCCGCAGCCGCCGGGCCACCGCCGCTGCCACATCGGTGCCCGACTCCAGGTTCGCCGGCCCGGGATCGCGCGCCGGTCCGGCCTCGGGACTGGGCAGCCGGCCGGCCAGCCACTCACGGCCGGTGTCCGGCAGGCACCGGGCGAGGGCGGCGACGACCGCGCCGAGCGTGGCCCTCGCGGCATCCGGGTCGTCCAGCTCGGCGACGTCTTCGACGGCGGTCAGCCACTTTTCGTGCTGTACCACGGCAGGCTCCCTTCCCACGGATGCTTTCGGGATCGCGTACCCGCCGAGGGGCCGATCACACGTCCGTGCGTGCGGGGCGCTCAGGGCGATCCGCGCAGCACCTGCCACACCCGGGTGGCGAGGTGCAGGTTCAGCCTGCTGTCCACGTCGTTGAGGTCGAGCTCGGTGATCTCCCGGATCCGGCCGAGCCGGTAGCGCAGCGTGCTCCGGTGGATCATGAGCGCGGCGGCGGTGTCACCGTAACTGCCGCCGCACTCGAGGTACTGCGCGAGCGTCGCGACCAGCTCGGCGTTGTGCTGGGTGTCGTAGTCGAGCAGTTTCCCGAGCCACTCGCGGACGAACTCGACGACGTCGCCGTGGTTCTGCCCGGTGTCGAGGATGCGGTAGATCCCCAGCTGGTCGAACGTGGTGACCCCGTTCGGCGTCTGCGAGCTGCGCCGGATCTGGACCGCCCGCACCGCTTCCGCGTAGGACCTGGGCAGCTGCCCCGGCGTGTCACAACGGCTGCCGATGCCGATCGCTCCCCCGGTACCGAGGCTCTCCGACAGCGAGGAGTACAGCGCCGCGCCGTCCAGCGGCCCGGCGACCAGCAGCACGACCGCGCCCGAATGGCGCGACACGAGCGAAGCGAGCCCGAGCGTCGTCACGGCTCGCCCGGTGGCCTCGGCGACCACGTCCTCGGCGAGGTCCCCGGCCCACCGCAGCACGACCACGTGGTGCGGGCGGCGGAGATCGTGCCCGATCGCCTCGGCACGGGCGTACGCGCCACCGTCGTCGGTCCCGGTGACGAGGTCGTCCACGAGGTCGCGGCGCAGGCGCAGCTCGGCTTCGGCCAGGCTGCGCTGGTGCGAGAGTTCCAGCGCCAGCACGGTCGTGCCGTACTCGAGAGCGAACACCTCGTCCACACCGGCGGTCCGCCCGGGGTCGATGAGGGCGAGCACGCCGAGGACCTCGTGCCGCGGCCGCACCAGGGAGATGAGCCGGTCCTTCACCCGGGCCGGCTCGGACAGGGTCGCGGCGTGCCGGAGCAGCTCCTCGCGCCGGTGCACACCGACCTTCGGATACGGGTCCGGCCGGCCGGGGCCGGCCCACGCGCGCAGGTTGCCGAACCGATCCTCGATCGCTACCGGCAGCGCGGTCAGCTGGTGCAGTGCGTGCGCGATGCCCGGCTCGCCGGCGCCGGAAGCCGAGATGGTCGACAGCACGTCGTGCACCTGCTTCTGCTGCTTGAGCCGCTCCACCGACGTGGACAGCTGTTCGTTGAGCTCCCGCAGCGCCAAGGACTGCCGGCGCTCCCGCCTGATCAGCGCCGAGTTGGCCAGCGCCGCGGCGGCCTGCTGGCAGAGCGAGCTGAGCAGGAAGATCTCGCCACGCGAGGGGGGCAGCTCGGCCCGGACCACGAGAATGCCCGTCAGGCCGCCCGGCCCGCGCAGCGCGTGGCACCAGCGCCAGTGGCCGTCGGGCAGCTCGATCCGCCCGCTCTGCCCGTCAAGCTTGCCGACCTCCGCGCCGAGGTCGGGATGAGCCTTTTCCGCACCATTCTGCGGGGTGACCGAGCCATCTTCCTCGATAAGATATGCCGCATCGGTTGTGCAACCAATCAGCGACGGCACCGAGGTCGCGGCGAGCCGCATGATTTCCGCCGCGTCGCGGCCGTCGAACATCATCATCGAAATCGCGAACAGGCCGTAGAGATCCGACAGCTGGGCACGCCACCAGCTGTCCGTTTTGGCTTCCTGACCGAGCGAAACCGCATCTTCCTCAGGCGTCATTTCCGGCCTCCCCGGCGCCGACCTGCTGTTTCGCACCCTACGCCGCCGAGACCTGTTCTGCCGGGCCGACAAGGCTTCGGAAAATTCGACCTGCCGGGCGCACGCGGACGGTGCGTGCCTTTGCCACGGTGGAACCGCATCGGACAGGCACACTCCGCCGCCACACGCCGGGCCTGGCGTACGGGAAAGCCTGCCCGCCGAACAAAGCTACGCGAAATCGGTTCGGATCGGACACTCCCGGCTGGACGATCCGTCCGGATGAGGACCAGATCATGACCTTGCTGCGTTTCGATCCCTTCCGTGATTGGGAACGCTTGAGCGAACAGGTATCGAGCGGGCGCACGGCGCCCCGCGCGATGCCGATGGAAGCGTTCCGCCGCGGTGACGAATTCTTTGTCGCGCTCGACCTGCCGGGCATCGACCCGGGCGACGTCGACGTGTCCGTCGAACGCAATGTCGTCACGGTGCGGGCGACCCGCCGGCCGGTCCGCGACGAGGGCGCCGAGCTGATCATCGACGAGCGGCCGCAGGGTGACTTCAGCCGCCAGCTGTTCCTCGGGGACAACCTGGACACCTCCCGGCTGGCGGCCGACTTCGAGCGCGGCGTGCTGACGCTGCGCATCCCGGTGGCCGAGTCGAGCAAGCCCCGGCGTGTCGAAATCGGGAGCCGCGACGAGCGGCGGCAGCTCACCGACGACCGCACGGGTCAGCCTGCCCGCACCGAAGAACACGCGAACGCCTAGGAGACGAGCCATGACCGCACACCCGGGCGCCACCGCGCCTACTCCACGTCACGCCCCCGACCGGGTGCCGATCGCTTCGTACGATGACTACCGCGACGCGGAGCGTGCCGTCGACCACCTCTCCGACCAAGGGTTCCCGGTGCAGCGGACCGCCATCATCGGGCGCGACGTGCAGCTGGTCGAGCAGGTCATCGGCCGGCTGGACCACGGCGGCGCCGCCCTGCGCGGCGCCGGCTCCGGAGCGCTGAGCGGGCTCCTGATCGGCTGGCTGTTCGGCCTGTTCAACTGGTTCACCCCGGTCCTCGCCACGCTGACCCTCGCCCTGTACGGGCTCGTCTTCGGAGCGGTCGTCGGAGCGGTCTTCGGGCTGGTCGCGCACGCACTGCAGCGCGGCCGCCGTGACTTCGCGTCGGTCCGCGCGATGACGCCCACCCGCTACGAAGTCGTCGCCGACGCCGAAGTCGCCGATGAAGCCCGGGCGCTGCTGGCGCGGCTGCCCGCCGAGTCCGGGGGTGCGTGATGGCGAAGGCGGTCGGGATCGACCTCGGCACCACCAACTCGGTGATCGCCGTCTGGGAAGCGGGTGAGCCGCGGGTCATCCCCAACTCGGAGGGGGCCCGGACGACCCCGTCGGTCGTCGGCTTCACCGAAAGCGGTGAACGGCTGGTCGGGCAGCTCGCCCGCCGCCAGGCGATCCTCAACCCGAAGGGCACCATCTACTCGGCGAAGCGGTTCATCGGCCGCAAGTTCGACGAGGTGTCCGACGAGGCCAAGGCGGTCGGGTTCGACGTCGTCGAGGGCGAGGGCGGCGTCGTCCGCTTCGACATCCGCGGCAAGCTCTACTCGCCGGAGGAGATCAGCGCGCAGGTGCTGCGCAAGCTGGCCGACGACGCCGGCAAGAACCTCGGCGAGCGGGTGACCGAAGCCGTGATCACCGTGCCCGCGTACTTCAACGACGCGCAGCGGCAGGCGACCAAGGACGCCGGCAAAATCGCCGGGCTGAACGTCCTGCGGATCATCAACGAGCCGACCGCGGCCGCGCTGGCCTACGGGCTGGATTCCCAGCAGCACGAGACCGTGCTGGTCTTCGACCTCGGCGGCGGCACGTTCGACGTGAGCCTGCTCGACGTCGGCGACGGCGTGGTCGAGGTGCGGGCCACCGCGGGCGACAGCCACCTCGGCGGCGACGACTTCGACCGCCGGCTCGTCGACTTCCTCGCCGACAAGTTCGCCGCGGACAACGGCATCGACCTGCGGCAGGACGCGCAGGCGCTGCAGCGGCTGTTCGAAGCGGCGGAGAAGGCCAAGGTCGAGCTGTCCTCGGTCGCCCAGACGAGTGTCAACCTGCCGTTCATCACCGCCGACGCGAGCGGGCCGAAGCACCTGACCGCGACCGTCCGGCGCTCGGAGTTCGAGCAGATCACCGCCGACCTGGTCGAGCGCTGCCTCGGCCCGGTACGGCAGGCGATGTCCGACGCCAAGGTCAGCGCGAACGACATCGACGAGGTCATCCTCGTCGGCGGCTCGACCCGGATCCCCGCCGTGCAGAGCCTGGTCCGCCGGCTCACCGGCGGCAAGGACCCGAACATGAGCGTCAACCCGGACGAGGTCGTCGCCCTCGGCGCCGCCGTGCAGGCCGGGGTGCTCAAGGGCGAGGTCAAGGACGTCCTGCTGCTCGACGTCACCCCGCTGTCCCTGGGCGTGGAGACCCGCGGCGGCGTGATGACGAAGATCATCGAACGGAACACGACGATCCCGGCGCGGCGCACGGAGGTGTTCTCCACCGCGGAGGACAACCAGCCCGCGGTCGACATCGTGGTGCTGCAGGGCGAGCGCGAGCGCGCGGCCGACAACCGGGTGCTCGGGCGGTTCCAGCTCAAGGACATCCGGCCGGCACCGCGCGGCGAGCCGCAGATCGAGGTGACCTTCGACGTCGACGCGAACGGCATCGTCAACGTCACCGCGCGCGACAAGGACACCGGCGCCGAGCAGGGCATCACGATCACCGAGAGCTCGAACCTCGACCAGTCCGAGATCGAGCGGATGGTCAGCGACGCCGAGCGCAACCGCGCCGACGACGAACGCCTGCGCGAGGAGGTCGAGGCGCGCAACCTGCTGGACAGCGTCGCCTACCAGGCCGAGAGGGCGATCACCGACCAGACGCCGGCGCACGAGAAGGCGCGCGCGGAGATGCTGATCACCGACGCGCGGGAAGCCGTCCAGTCGAACGCGCCGCTGGACCGGGTGCGCGAGCTGACCTCGGAGCTGCAGCAGGTGCTGGCCGGGCTCACCGCGGCCCGGCCGGGCGGGGACGGCGGTCCGCCGCCGCAGCGCGAGCCGGCCGAGGACGACGACGTGATCGACGCCGACTTCGACCGGGCGTGAGGAACCATGGCCACCACAGGGAAATCCACGGAGCCGGGGACATCCTCCGTGGACGCCGCCGGGACGGGCGCCGAGTCCGGCCCCCAGGACGCACCCGTCCCGGCGGTGGGGCCGGATCGGCTCCAGGAACTCGAGGCGAAGGCGGCCGAATGCGAGGACCGCTGGCGCCGGGCGATGGCCGACGCCGACAACCTGCGCAAGCGGCACACGGCGGAGCTGCGCGCCGAGCGCGCGGCCGAACGGGCCCGGGTCGCCGCGGCCTTCCTCCCCGTCATCGACAACCTTGAGCTGGCGCTCGCGCACGCCGAAGCCGACCCCACCGCCGTCGTGCAGGGCGTGCTGGCGATCCGCGACCAGGCCGTGCAGCTGCTGACCGGCCTCGGGTACGAGCGTGACGACGAGAGCGGCGTCCCGTTCGACCCGGCCCGGCACGAGGTGGTCGCGGTCGTCGACGAGCCGGGCACCGAACCGAACACCGTGACCCGGGTGGTCCGGCCGGGGTACGGAACCGCCGGCGGGCAGCTGCGGCCGGCCGCGGTCGCCGTGGCCAAACCACGGGGGTGAGCGCGCGTGGCACGGGACTTCTACGCCGCGCTCGGGGTCGGCCGGGACGCCGGCACCGAGGAGATCCAGCGGGCGTACCGGAAACTCGCCCGCGAGAACCACCCGGACGTCAACAAGGACCCGCAGGCCGAAGATCGGTTCAAGGAAGTCAGTGAGGCCTACCAGGTTCTGTCCGACCCGGAGCAGCGGCGCAAGTACGACCGGTTCGGCGACGACTTCCGGCAGGTGCCCGACGACTGGGAGCAGCGTGTCGGCGCCGGTGCCGGACCGCGCGGCAGCCGGGTCCGCTACTCCACCTCCGGCAGCGGGTTCGAAGGGTTCGAAGGCTTCGAGGGCGTCGACATCGAAGACCTTCTCGGCGGCCTCTTCGGCGGCCGGGGACGCGGCGGCCCGATCCCGGGCGCGGACCAGGAGGCCGAGCTCGAGCTGACCGTCGAGGAAGCCTATCGCGGCGGGCGGCGGCACCTGAACCTCGGCGGCGACCGCGAATACGACGTGAAGATTCCGCCGGGTGTGCTCGACGGGCAGCGCATCCGGCTGGCCGGGCAGGGCGGGCGCGGCTCCGGCAACGCCGCACCCGGCGACCTCTACCTCGTCGTCCGCATCCGGCCGGACCGCCGGTACCGGCTGGAAGGGCGCGACCTCCACGTCGAGCTCCCGGTGACGCCGTCGGAGGCCGCGCTCGGCGCGACGGTCCCGGTCACCACTCCCGGCGGCGAGGTGAAGGTGCGCGTCGCGGCCGGGTCGTCCAGCGGGCGGCGGCTGCGGCTGCGCGGGGAGGGCATGCCGAACCCGAAGGGCAAGCCAGGCGACCTCTACGCGGAGGTCCGGATCATGGTGCCGAAGCGCCCGACCAAGCGTGAACGCGAGCTGTACGAACAGCTCGCCGCGGTGTCCGACTTCGATCCCAGGAGGACCTGATGGCGCGGTACGTGCTCGTCCGCCCGGCCCGGCTCGACCTCGAGACCGTGGCCGCGCGCAGCGGGCTGCACCCCGAGCTGGTCCGCCGGCTGGCGGCACTCGGCCTGCTGGAGTCGACCCCGGACGCGAACGGGCGCCCGTGCTTCCCACCGTCCACTGTGGCCAGACTGGCCCGGGTCCAGCGGTTGCGCGCCACGCTGCCGGTCAACTACGCCGCGCTCGGGCTGGTGCTCGACCTGCTCGACCGCATCGACGTCCTCGAAGCCCGAGTCAGGAGCCACCGGCGATGGACATGAGCAAGCTGACCCAGAAGTCCCAGGAAGCACTGCAGGAGGCCCAGAGCGTCGCCGGGCGCCTCGGCCACACCGAAACCGACGGCGAGCACCTGCTGCTCGCGCTGCTCGACCAGCCCGAGGGCCTGGTGCCACGGCTGGTCGCGCAGACCGGCGCGGACGTCGACGCGCTCCGCACCGCGGTCGAGGCCGAGCTCGCCCGCCGGCCGAAGGTGACCGGGCCCGGCGCCCAGCCGGGGCAGGTCTACGTCACCCGGCGGCTGGCCGGGCTGCTCGACGCGGCGGAGCGGGAAGCCAAGCGGCTCAAGGACGAGTACGTCTCCGTCGAGCACCTGGTCCTGGCGCTGGCCGAGGAGGGGACGGCGTCGGCGGCCGGGCGGATCCTGCGCGACCACGGCGTGACCCGCGACTCCTTCCTGACCGCGCTGACCAAGGTCCGCGGCAACCAGCGCGTCACGTCGGCGACCCCCGAGGGTGCCTACGAGGCACTGGAGAAGTACGGCCGCGACCTGGTCGCGGACGGGCGCGCCGGCAAGCTCGACCCGGTGATCGGGCGGGACACCGAGATCCGCCGCGTCGTCCAGATCCTCTCGCGCAAGACGAAGAACAACCCCGTGCTCGTGGGCGATCCCGGGGTCGGCAAGACCGCGATCGTGGAGGGGCTGGCGCAGCGGATCGTGCGCGGCGACGTGCCGGAAGGCCTGCGGGACCGGACGATCTTCTCGCTCGACATGAGCGCGCTGGTCGCCGGAGCCAAGTACCGCGGTGAGTTCGAGGAACGGCTCAAGGCCGTGCTCGGCGAGGTCACGGCCGCCGCGGGCCGGATCATCCTGTTCGTCGACGAGCTGCACACGATCGTCGGCGCGGGCGCCACCGAAGGGGCGATGGACGCCGGCAACATGCTCAAGCCGATGCTCGCCCGCGGCGAACTGCACATGATCGGCGCGACCACCCTGGACGAGTACCGCAAGCACATCGAGAAGGACGCCGCGCTGGAACGGCGGTTCCAGCCGGTCGTCGTGCCCGAACCGGCCGTCGAGGACACCATCTCCATCCTGCGCGGGCTGCGCGAGCGCCTCGAAGTGTTCCACGGCGTCAAGATCCAGGACGCTGCGCTGGTCGCCGCGGCCGTGTTGTCGCACCGCTACATCAGCGACCGGTTCCTGCCGGACAAGGCGATCGACCTCGTCGACGAGGCGTGCGCGCGGCTGCGCACGGAAATCGACTCGATGCCGGCCGAACTCGACGAACTCACCCGGCGGCTGACGCGGCTGGAGATCGAGGAAGCCGCACTGGCCAAGGAAACCGACAAGGCGAGCAAGGCGCGGCTGGAGGAGCTGCGCCGGGAACTGGCGGACCTGCGGGCCGAAACCGACGCCAAGAAGGCGCAGTGGGACGCCGAACGCCAGGCGATCCGGCGCGTGCAGGAGCTGCGGTCCGAACTGGAGCGAGTACGGCACGAAGCCGAAGAGGCGGAACGGAACTACGACCTCAACCGCGCCGCCGAGCTGCGCTACGGCGAGATCCGCGAACTGGAGCGCCAGCTCGAGGGCGAGGAGGAACGGCTGGCGCGCAAGCAGGGCGAAAAGCGGCTGCTGCGCGAGGTCGTCACCGAGGACGAGATCGCCGAGATCGTCTCGCAGTGGACCGGCATCCCGGTGTCGCGGCTGCAGGAAGGCGAGCGCGAGAAGCTGTTGCGGCTCGACGAGATCCTGCACGAGCGGGTCGTCGGGCAGGACGAGGCCGTCCGGCTGGTCGCCGACGCGATCATCCGCGCCCGGTCCGGGATCCGCGACCCGCGCAAGCCGATCGGGTCGTTCCTCTTCCTCGGCCCGACCGGGGTCGGGAAGACGGAGCTGGCGAAGTCCCTCGCCGGGGCGCTGTTCGACAGCGAAGACAACATGGTCCGGCTCGACATGAGCGAGTACCAGGAGCGGCACACGGTCTCGCGGCTGCTGGGCGCCCCGCCCGGGTACGTCGGCTACGACGAGGGCGGCCAGCTCACCGAAGCCGTGCGGCGCAGGCCGTACTCGGTGGTGCTGTTCGACGAGATCGAGAAGGCCCACCCGGACGTGTTCAACACGCTGCTGCAGGTGCTCGACGACGGCCGGATCACCGACGCGCAGGGCAGGCTGGTCGACTTCCGCAACACGGTGATCATCATGACGTCCAACATCGGCTCGCAGCACCTGCTCGACGGCGTCACGTCGTCCGGCGAGATCAAGGCGGAAGCCCGGGACGCGGTACTGGCGGAGCTGCGGCACCACTTCCGGCCCGAGTTCCTCAACCGCCTCGACGACATCGTGCTGTTCACCCCGCTGGGGCTGCCGGAGATCGAGCGGATCGTGGACCTGCAGTTCGACCAGCTGCGCCGCCGGCTGGCCGAGCAGGGCATCACCGTCGAGCTCACCGAAAACGCGCGGCGCTTCATCGCCGAGCGCGGGTTCGACCCGGTGTACGGCGCCCGGCCGTTGCGCCGCTACATCTCCCACGAGGTCGAGACCCGGATCGGGCGCGCGCTGCTGCGCGGTGAGCTGACCGAGGGGCTGGTGATCGTGGTCGACGCGGCCGGCGGCGACCTGACCGTCGACTTCCGCGCCCCCGCGGCGGAGGCGGCATGAAGACTGTCACCGTCACCTGCGAACACTGCGGGAAGACCAACCGGATTCCCGCCGCCGCGGACGGATCGCCGAAGTGCGGCAACTGCCACCGGCCGCTGCCGTGGGTGGTCGACGCGGGCGACGCCGACTTCGCGCCGATCGCCGAGCGGGCCGGCCTCCCGGTGCTCGTCGACCTCTGGGCCGAGTGGTGCGGACCATGCCGATCGGTGAGCCCGGCGCTGGACCGGCTCGCCCGCGCCCGGGCCGGGAAGGTGAAGCTCGTCAAGGTCGACATCGACCTGGCGCCGGGAGTGGCACGCCGGTTCGACGTCATGGCCGTGCCGACCCTCCTGGTGCTCCGCGGCGGCGAGGTCGTCCGGCGGCAGGCCGGCGCGGCACCGGAAAACGTGCTGCGCGACTGGCTCGACCAAGCACTGAACTCGCCGGAGGAGGCGAAGAAATGACCACCGTCGTCGACCCGCACCTGGCTCTCGTCCGAGACGTGGTGCCCCGGACTCCCCAGGGCTGCCAGGAATGTCTCACCGCCGGGACCTCGTGGGTGCACTTGCGGCTGTGCCTGACCTGCGGGCACGTCGGCTGTTGCGACTCTTCCCCGATGAAGCACGCGAGCCGGCACGCCCACGCCATCGGCCATCCCATCGTGCGCTCGTTCGAGCCCGGGGAAAACTGGCGCTGGTGCTACGTGCACGAGGCGTTCGTATGACGGTCTCAGCACCGGACCTCGTGGAGACGCCGGATCCGCACGGCGCGTTCCCCCGGCTGACCCGCGAGCAGCTCGAGAAGCTCTCGGACGCGGGCGAGCGCCGTCCGGTGCGGCCGGGGGACGTGCTCTACGCCCAAGGCGAACGGGACACGGACTTCTACGTCGTCCTGAGCGGCAAGGTCGCCATCCAGCACCGCGAAGGCGACGAAACCAGAACCGTGCGGGTGCACGGGCCGGGCCGGTTCCTCGGCGAGCTGGGCCTGCTCGAAGGGCAGCCGTCGTTCTTCACCGCCGTCGCCGCGGAACCCGGCGAGGTGCTCGCCATCGGAGCCGGCAAGCTGAGGCAGCTGGTCCTCGGCGATCTGATCCTGCACGCCTACTTCGCCCGCCGCGCGGTCATCATCGGCTCCGGCGACGGGCTGCGGATCGTCGGCTCGTGCTACTCGCCCGACACCCGGCGGCTGCTGGAGTTCGTGGCCCGCAACCGCCTCCCGTACCGGCTGGACGACCTCGACAAGGACCGCGGAGCCGAGGAGCTGCTGCGCCGGCTCGGCGTCACCGTCGACGAGACCCCGGTGGTGGTGCTGCCCGGCGCCGGGGTGCTGCGCAACCCGGGCAACACCGAACTGGCGTCCGCGATGGGGCTGCGGCACGAGGAGCTCCCGGTCGGCGTGCGCGACGTGCTCGTGGTCGGCGCCGGTCCCGGCGGGCTCGCGGCCGTCGTCTACGCGGCCTCCGAAGGACTGGCGACGTCGGCGTTCGACGCCGTCGCCGCGGGCGGGCAGGCGGGCACGACGTCGCGGATCGAGAACTACCTCGGCTTCCCGTCCGGGATTTCGGGTGCGGAACTGGCCGAGCGGTCGGTGATCCAGGCGGACAAGTTCGGCGTCCGGGTCGTGGTTCCGGGTGAGGCCCGCACGCTCGCCCTGCGGGGCGGGCTGTACGCGGTGGGCTTCGACGACGGCACCGAGATCGTCACCCGGACGGTGATCATCGCGACCGGCGCCCGGTACCGGCGACTGCCCCTCCCCCGGCTCGACCACCTGGAAGGCACCTGCCTCTACTACGCCGCGACCCCGCAGGAAGCCAGGCAGTGCCAGGCCGATCCGGTCGCGGTGGTCGGCGGCGGCAACTCCGCGGGGCAGGCCGCGGTATTCCTCGCGCAGACCTCGCCCGTGGTCCACCTGCTGGTGCGCGGCGGCGACCTCGGCGCGGACATGTCGCGCTACCTCGTCGACCAGGTCGAGCGCCACCCGCGGATCCAGGTCCACCTGCACACCGAAGTCCGTGAGGTCGCCGAGGACGGCAGGACGATGTCGGCAGTCGAGGTCGAGGACAACCGCACCGGCGAGCGGCACCGGCTCGCCGCCCGGGCGTTGTTCGTCTTCATCGGCGCGGCTCCCCACACCCGCTGGCTGTCGGGCCACATCGCGCTCGACGAGGACGGGTTCGTGCTCACCGGCGCGGACGCGGGCGGCTCGCACACACCGTTGCCGCTCGAGACCAGCAGCCCCGGCGTGTTCGCCGTCGGCGACGTCCGGCACGGCTCGGTGAAGCGCGTGGCCTCGGCGGCGGGCGAAGGGGCCATGGCCGTCCGGCTGGTGCACGAGCGTCTCGCGCAAGAACTCGCACAACCGGGAGGACTCCCATGACCACCAGGCTTTCCCTCACGCTCACGGAACTGGACCGGCTGGTCAGCCGCGCGGCACCGCCGCACGAACTCACCATCAGCTCCACCCTGCATCCCGGGCGCTACACCGTCGTCGCGATCGCCGGACGGGCGGACGCTCCGGCGTTGCGGACCCTCGCGGGGTACCTGGCCGGGCTGGTGCACGCGGGTTCCCGGAACTTCGTCGTCGACCTGTCCCGGGTGGAGCAGCCCGGCGACGACTTCCTCCGCCTGCTGCGCACCTTCGGCGACAGGGTGACAGCGGCCGGCGGCGAGCTGGAGCTGACCGGGCTGACGCCACGGGTGCTGTACGAGCTGGACGACGAGCCGCTCGCCGACGTTTTCGCGCTGTACCGCGTCGATTCCGAAGTCGGCCGGCGGCTGCGCTGCCCGCAGGGGTTAGACGGCGTCGCCGAACCCGGCTCGCCCGCCCGCTTCCGAGCGTTCGTCGACACCGCGGCCACCGGGCGCGGCGAGCGGTTCGGGAGGCGCCGATGACCACGGTAAGCCGTCCCCGCCGGCGGGCGTGGCTGCGGATCTTCGCGATCGGCCTGCTGCTGTGGGTGTTGTCGGTCATCGTCACGTACGCGACCGGCAACCCCAACCTGCTGCCGACGCTCGTGCTGCTCGGCAGCTTCCTGGTGCCGGTGACGTTCGTGGCGTGGGCGTTCGAGCGCCGCGACTCCGGGGAGATCACCGCCGAGCTGGTGTTCCGGACCTTCTTCGTCGGCGGCGTGCTCGGCGTCCTCGGCGCCTCGGTGCTGGAGACCTACCTGCTGTACCAGTCGACGTGGCTGTATCTGTGGGTCGGGCTGATCGAAGAGGCGGTCAAGCTGGTCGCGCTCGCCATGCTGACGCGCGGGCTGGCCGTGAAGTCCATGCGGGACGGCATGATCCTCGGTGCGACGGTCGGCTTCGGCTTCTCCGCCTTCGAATCCGCGGGCTACGCGCTCACCTCGTTGTTCACCACCCGGGGCCTGTCGCTCGACGACCTGGTCACGACCGAACTGCTGCGCGGGCTGCTCGCGCCGGTCGGGCACGGGTTGTGGACCGCCATCCTGGGCGGGCTGCTGTTCGCGTGGAGCACGCGCGAACACTTCGTGCTGAGCCTGCGCCTGGCGTTGGCGTTCCTCGGCGTCGCGCTGCTGCACGCGCTGTGGGACTCGATGTCGGCCATCGCGCTGGTGATCACGCTGGTGCTGACCGGGCAGGTCGCGCGGTTCGACCCGCGCGGCCTCGTCGTCCCGCCCGCGGACGTGACGACGGTGTACACCGTGACGACCTGGGCGGGCATGGGCGTGATCGCGCTGATCGGAGTGCTGTGGCTGCTGGTACTGGTCCGGCGGTCACGGCGGCGGGAGCGCCGGGAACCCCATTGGAGGTACCGGGTCCCGGCCACACGCACGCCGGCGACCGGACGTTACTGACCCGCGGAGGGATTCGCCGACGTGACCGCTCCTTCCTCTTCCCGAACGGCCACCATGCCTTCGGACGTGAACGCGCACCTCGGACCGTTCGACCGGTTCGCCAGCGTCATCAGCAAATTCGCCTCACGCGCTTGGTTCTTCGTCCTTTGTGTCCTGGTGATCGTCCTGTGGGCACCGTCGTTCCTGATCCTGCCGGGTATCGACACGTGGCAGCTGATCATCAACACCGCGACCACGATCGTGACGTTCCTGCTCGTCGCCCTGCTGCAGAACACCCAGAAACGCTCCGACGACGCCACCCAGCACAAGCTCAACGCCATCGCCTCGGGCCTGTGCGACCTGATGGCCCACCTCGCCGACGACCACCCGCAGCTGCACCACGACTGCGGCCAGCTGCGCAAAGCAGTGGGACTCGAAGACCACGAGAGCGCGGCCTGAAACGCACCCCTTCGACGACAGCAAGGAGCACGGTGATGCAGGATTGCTTCCACGAAGCCTTGGTGAGCCGGTTCAGCGGGGACTACTGGCGAGGCGAACTCGCTTTGTCCTCCACCCGCGACACCGGTGTGGTACTGGCGACTGTGTCCGGCGAGATCGACCTCGCCACGGCACGCGCCTTCACCCAGCACCTCGAATCGACCCTCGCGGGCCCGCCGAGCGCGGTGATCGCCGACCTCGGCAGAGTCACCTTCCTCTCCTCTTCAGGGCTCGCGGCACTCCAGATCTTCGCCCAGGCAGCGAAGTCCGCAGGCGTCGCGTTCTGCCTCGTCAGCACCCAGCGCGCGATGCTCCGGCACCTGCAGCTGACCGCCTTGGACCGAGTCATGACCATCAAGCCCACCGTCGCCGAGGCCCGCGCCTGGCTCAGGCAGGTCAGCTGACGTTGAAGTTCTGGTCCACCTCGGCCGCCAGTGCGCGAAGCGCGCCGTCGAGGGTGGCACGCACCTCATCGGTGTCGGCCGCCTCATCGACTTCCACCTGCAGCTCGGCCTGGCTGGCCCCGGACCCGCTGCCGATGACCCGCAGCCGGCCGGCCCACCCGTCGTGACCGGCCGGACGCCACTCCACCCGGCCCTCCGCCGCACGCAAGTCGATGTCGTACGCGCGGGAGCCGCCACCCGGCAGCCACGCTTTCGCGCGGGTGGCGTCGGATGCGGTGTTGAGCACGATATCTTCCTCGGCCGCCATCGCCCGGCTGCTGGTCACGATGCGCGTCGCCATTCCGGTACTCTCCTTCCGGCCCTCGCTCGCGACGAGTCGCCGTCGTGCCTCCACGACAGGCTCACTGCGCGGCGCTCGCTCATGCGTCCGGGATCAGGTCGGCAGCTTCGACGCGAGGATGTCGACGTTCTCCATCGCAGGTGAGACGGTGAACAGTTCCTCGGCGCGCTGCCCGAGTGCGGTGCCCACGCCACCGGCCAGGTGAGCTTGCCGGCCGGCGTCATCGGGGAACACGTCGAAGATACCGAACGTGGACTCGTCGAACCGGACGGCGAACCAGGCCCGGGTGTCCGGCTCCTGCTCGACGATCGCCTGCGCGTCTGTCAGGAACTTCGCCACTTCCGACTCCTTGCCCGGCTTCGCCTGCACCCGGACCAGCAGACCGACTCGCACCATGATTCCTCCTTTTGCCGGAAACACCTTCAACTGGACGGCCTACCCGGACTGGTGCGAAACAAACTCCGAACAAGAGATCACGAGGCCGTCCGGTCAAATATCCGTCTGCCTTTGACCGAAACTTTCGATGCTCGGCAAATCATTGACGGCCGTTGCGGAACTGCCTAACGTCGTGGCGGGGAATTCCCGACCGGAGGTCGACGATGACCAGACTCAGGACACTGCTCGGAATGCTCGCCGGCGCCACGCTGCTCGCCGGCGCCGCACTGTCGGCGCCAGCACCGGCGGCCGCCGCCTCGCTGGTGGAGGTGACCGGTTTCGGCGACAACCCCGGTGGCATGCGGATGCACGTCTACGTGCCCGACTCGCACCCGGCCCACCCCGCGATCGTGGTCGCCATGCACGGCTGCGGCGGCTCGGGACCCGGCTTCTACTCGGGCAGCGAATTCGCCTCCCTCGCCGACCGGTACGGATTCCTCGTCATCTACCCCAGCGCCCAGCAGCAAGCCGGCTTCGGGAACTGCTTCGACACCTGGTCCGACGCGGCCAAGCGGCGCGGCGGCGGCAGCGACCCGGTCTCGATCGTCTCAATGGTCACCTACGCCGAACAGCACTACGGCGCCGACCCCGGCCGGGTCTTCGCCACCGGATCGTCCTCCGGCGGCATGATGACCAACGAAATGCTCGCCCTCTACCCCGACGTCTTCCAGGCCGGCGCGGCGTTCATGGGCGTGCCCTTCGACTGCTTCGCCGGCGCCGCCGACTACCCGCCCGGCAGCAGCAAGTGCACCGGCGGCAGCATGAACCGCACCCCGCAGCAGTGGGGCGACGCCGTCCGGCAGGCCTACCCCGGCTACCAGGGTCCGCGCCCGCGGATGCAGCTCTGGCACGGCACCGCCGACACGCTGGTGCCCTATTCCCTGCTGCAGGAGGAAATCGAGCAGTGGACGAATGTGTTCGGGCTGAGCCAGACCCCGACGTCCACCGACACCCCGCAGTCCGGCTGGAACCGCCGCCGCTACGCCGACGCCTCCGGCACCGTCCAGGTCGAGGCGTACAGCATCCAGGGTGCCGGCCACAGCCTGCCCGCTACCGGCATGGCCGCGTACGCCATCGCCTTCTTCGGGCTGACCGGCACCACCCCACCGACCACCACCACCCCACCGACCACGACGACCACCACCACCCCGCCACCGTCGGCTTCGTGCGCGGTCGCGGCCGCGGTGAACGCGTGGAACAGCGGGCTGACCGAAAACCTCACCATCACGAACACCGGCACCACCCCGGTCGTCGGCTGGTCGCTGGTCTTCCCGTTGCCGGCCGGCCAGACCATCACCTCCGGCTGGAACGCCACGTACTCCCCGTCGTCGGGCGAGGTGACCGCGCGCGCCGCGGCCTACAACGGCACGATCGCGCCGAACGCCTCGGTCACCATCGGCTTCCAGGCCACCCACACCGGAACCACGGCCACGCCCACGTCGTTCACCCTCAACGGCACGAGCTGTTCCCGCACCTGACCGGCGGGCGGGCAATCGAACGGTTCGCCGCGCCCCGGCCGGGTATTCACCCCTGACGCCGTCAGGAAGGGACCCGGAGGATGTGCCGTCTGTTCGGTTTGTCCGCCGCGCCACAGCGCGTGCACGCGACGTTCTGGTTGCTGGAGGCGCCCGACAGCCTCGCCGCGCAGAGCCGCCGGGAGCCGGACGGCACCGGCCTCGGCGTCTTCGACGGCCGGGGTGAGCCGCTGGTGTGGAAACAGCCGCTGGCCGCGTACGCGGACGAAAAGTACGCGTACGAGGCCAAGCAGTGCGAGTCGACGACGTTCGTCGCGCACATCCGCTACGCCTCGACCGGGGGCGTCGAGCCGGCCAACACCCACCCGTTCGTCCAGCACGGCCGGCTCTTCGCCCACAACGGCGTGCTCGGCGACCTCCCCGCACTGGAGGCGCGGCTCGACCGCGAACACCGTGAGCTCGTCGGCGGCGACACCGACTCCGAACGATTCTTCGCCCTGATCACCCAGGAAACCGGCGCCCGCGGCGGTGACGTCGGGGCCGGCCTCACCGCCGCCGCCCGCTGGGTCGCCGAAAACCTGCCCGTCTACGCGCTCAACGTCGTCCTGACCACCGCCACCGAGCTGTGGGCGCTGCGCTACCCGGACACGCACGACCTCTACGTGCTGCAGCGCTCGCCCGGTGGCCCGCACGGCGACCGCCACCTCGAGCACGCCAGCGCCGCCGGCCGCGTCCGCGCGCGGTCCGGGGCGCTGGCCCACCACCGCGCCGTCGTCGTGGCCAGCGAACGGATGGACGAAGACCCCGGCTGGCGGAACCTCGAACCGGGGCAGCTCCTGCACGTCGGCGCCGACCAGGTCGTCACCCGGCGCACCGTCCTGGAGCAGCCGCCGCGGCACCGGCTCACCCTCGACGACCTCGGCGGCCACGCCGCCGCCTCCCAGCGCGGGCGGTAGCGGCTCCGCCGGATCCGCGAAAGTTTCGCGGCCGCTGAAAGTTACATCGGAATGCACAGCCCGGCGGGCGGCCGGAGCCGAAACCCTTGCCCCGAAACGGGATCGGCTGCTAACGATGAGGGTCGACCAGGCCGGGGATTCCACCGGAACCCAGCAAGCACCCAGGTGATTCCCACCGACACTCTGTGACGGAGATCCGATGTCCTTGCTCCCCTCCGGCCGGCGAAGGGCACGGTTCACCGCCGTTTCCCTGCTCACCGCCACCATGACCGCGGCCACGTTCGTCCCGTCCGCGTGGGCCGGCCCGCAGCCGGCCGCGGCCGCGCCGCCGGTCTACCGCGACACCCATCACAGCTTCGCCGAGCGGGCCGCCGACCTCGTCTCCCGGATGACGCTGCCCGAGAAGGTGCTGCAGCTGCACACCAACAGCGCGCCGGCCATTCCGCGGCTCGGCGTGCAGCAGTACACGTACTGGAGCGAAGGCCAGCACGGGCTCAACACGCTCGGCGCGAACACCGACCCCGGCACCGCGACCGGTGGCGTGCACGCCACCAGCTTCCCGACGAACCTGGCGAGCACCATGTCCTGGGACCCGGAGCTGATCTACCAGGAGACCACCGCGATCTCGGACGAAGCGCGCGGCATGCTGGACAAGTCGCTGTGGGGCGTCGCGCAGAACAACATCGGCCCGGACAAGAACGGTTACGGCTCCCTGACGTACTGGGCGCCGACGGTGAACCTGGACCGCGACCCGCGCTGGGGCCGCACCGACGAAGGGTTCGGCGAAGACCCGTACCTGGTCGCGAAAATGGCCGGCGCGTTCGTGAACGGCTACCAGGGCCAGACGCGAGAGGGCCGGCCGACGACGCCCTACCTCAAGGTCGCGGCCACGGCCAAGCACTACGCGCTCAACGACGTGGAGAACGACCGCCACGCGGACTCCTCCGACACCACCGACGCCAACATCCGCGACTACTACACCCGCCAGTTCCGGGACCTGATCCAGGACGCGCACGTCTCCGGCCTGATGACGTCGTACAACGCGATCAACGGCACGCCGGCGCCCGCGAACACGTACACGGCGAACGAACTGGCCCAGCGCACCTACGGCTTCGACCGCTACACGACGTCCGACTGCGGCGCGGTCGGCGACGTCTACGCGCCCGGCAGCCACAACTGGGCGCCGCCGGGCTGGACCACGAAAACCGCCAACGCGGCGACGCAGTGGACGAACACCGCGACCGGACAGCAGGTTTCCGGCGCGGCGGGCGGCCAGGCGTACGCGCTGCGCGCGGGCACCCAGCTCAACTGCACCGGCTCCGAAGACACCCTGGCCAACATCCAGGAGGCCATCAAGGCCGGCATCCTCTCCGAGGGCGTCGTCGACGACGCGCTGGTGCACCTGTTCACCATGCGCATGCAGACCGGCGAGTTCGACCCGCCGGACCGCGTGGCCTACACGAAGATCACCAAGGACGAGATCCAGAGCGCCGCGCACCAGGCGCTGGCCACGAAGGTCGCGGACAACTCGCTGGTGCTGCTGAAGAACGAGAAGGTTTCCGGCACGCCGGTGCTGCCCGCCGACCCGGCGAAGCTCACGAACGTGGTCGTCGTCGGCGACCTCGCCGGCAAGGTCACCCTCGGCGACTACTCCGGCGAGCCCGCGCTGCAGGTGAACGCCGTGCAGGGCATCACGTCCGCGCTCGAGGCGGCCAACCCGGCCGCCACGGTCACCTTCGACGCGTGCGGGACGTCCAGTGGCGCGACCACGGCGGCGAGCTGCTCGGCGGCGACCATGGCCGCGATCAAGACCGCCGACCTGGTCGTGGTGTTCGCCGGCACCGACACGAACGTGGCCACCGAGGGCAGGGACCGCACGAGCATCGCCATGCCGGGCAACTACGACTCGCTGCTCGACCAGGTCGCGGCGGCCGGCAACCCCCGTACCGCGCTGGCCGTGCAGGCGGGCGGCGCCGTCTCCCTCGACCACGCCAAGAGCGGCTACCCGGCCATCGTCTTCAGCGCGTACAACGGGGAAAGCCAGGGCACCGCGCTGGCCGATGTGCTGTTCGGCAAGCAGAATCCCAGCGGGCACCTGAACTTCACCTGGTACGCCGACGACACGCAGCTGCCCGGCATGAAGAACTACGGGCTGACGCCCTCCCAGACCGGCGGTCTCGGGCGCACCTACCAGTACTTCACCGGCGCTCCGGCTTACCCGTTCGGGTACGGCCTTTCCTACACCGGCTTCGCCTACTCGCACGTGCACGCCGACGCCCGGACCGCCCGCGCGGACGGCAAGGTCACCATCGGGCTGGACGTCACCAACACCGGCCGCACCCCCGGCGCCACCGTCGCGCAGCTGTACGCCGCCACGGCGTTCACCGTGCCCGGCGTGGAACTGCCCCGCCGGCGGCTGGCCGGCTTCGAGAAGACGGACGTACTGGCGCCCGGTCAGACCCAGCACCTGACCATCCCGGTGCGGCTGAGCGACCTGTCGTTCTGGGACGAGGCCAAGCACCGCCAGGTGGTGTACGACGGTTCCTACCGGTTCGACGTCGGCGCCGACGCGGAACACCTCACCGGCACCGCCACGGTGGCCGTCACCGGCGCCATCACCCCGCGGACGCGGTACGTGACGGTGCAGCCCGGCCAGGTGGTCTTCGCGCCCGGCCAAAGCATCGACCTGACCGGCAAGAACCCGTGGATCGCCGACGACACCGCCCAGGCCGCTCAGCACGTGCCGGCCGACCACGTCGTGGAGGCGGTGAACAACGACGAGTCGTTCGTCGACCTGGCGCACAAGCGGGTCGTTTACCGCAGCAGCGATCCGCGCGTGGCCCAGGTGAGCCGGACCGGCAAGGTGACCCTGATCGCGCCCGGGGTCGCGACCATCAGCGTCACGGTCGACGGTGTCACCGGCTCGACGCCCGTCGTGGTCAAGCAGCCGTTCACGCTCAGCGCACCCGACCGGGTGCAAGCGGGCACGACGTACACCGTCACGACCACCCTGCCCAACCCGGCGGGAGCCCGGCCGCTGCGGGACGTGACCCTGACGCTCAGCGTGCCCGTCGGCTGGACCGCGCAGGCCACTTCGCCGGCCACCTTCGCCACCGTCGCCGCCGGGCAGACCGTCAGCACCACGTGGCAGGTCACCGTGCCGGCCTCGGCGCAGCCCGGGAAGTTCGACGTGTCGGCGCAGGCCGCGTTCACCTCCGCCAACGGGCCCGGCACCTCGGTGGACGCGACCACCGTGATCCTCCCGCACCCGCCGTACCCGTCGCTGTCCGCGGCTTACAACAACGTGGGCGTCAGCGACGACGCCACCCCCGGCGCGGGCAACTTCGACGGCGGCAACGCCAGCTTCTCCGCGCAGGCGCTGGCCGCCGCGACGCCCAGCCTGACCCCGGGCACCACCTTCACCCACGACGGCCTGACGTTCACCTGGCCCGACGTGACGCCGGGCAGCCCGGACAACGTCGTCGCGGGCGGGGTGGCCGGCGGGCAGACCATCATGGTCTCCGGCACCGGCCACACCCTCGGCCTGATCGGCGCCGGCGACTACGGCAGCCCCACCGGCACCGCGACGGTGACCTACACCGACGGCACCACCGAGTCCCACAGCGTCAGCTTCGCCGACTGGTGGGCCAACGCGGCGACCGGTGGCGACGTCCTCACCACGGTGCCGTACCTCAACAACAGCAGTGGCCGGCTGAACCAGCAGGTGAGCCTGTACTACGCCCCGATCCCGCTGCAGGCGGGCAAGACGGTGCAGTCGGTGACCCTGCCGGACATCAGCGACGGCGCGAACGCCGGGACGGCGGCGATGCACATCTTCACCATCGCCATCGGCTGAAGACGAGCGGGGGGCTCAGGTGCTCGGCCCCGGCCGTACGGGAGCGCCGGGTTCGGCCGTCGGTGACCGGCGGGTTGCCGATGCCGGTCCGGTGGCTCCCTCGGCACGGTGAAGGTTTCGAACTTCGGGAACGGCTGTGTGAGCGGCTTGGGCGCGACCTGCGGCCGACCGAGCGCCTTGGAGGATCAAGGCGTGATCAGCGGCTCAAAAGGCCGATGATCGCCGGTCACGTGATCGCGAGTCCCCCGTCCACCGGCAGCACACTGCCGTGGACGAATGCTCCGGCACGGGACGCCAGGAAAACCGCGGCACCGATGAGGTCGAGATCCACGCCGGGCCGCTTGAGCGACAGCCTGCCGAGCATCTCGGCCATCCGGCCGGACGTCATTTCCGTCTCGAAGGGTCCCGGCGCGATCGCGTTGACGGTGATCGACTCCGGGCCCAGCGCCAGCGCGAGGTGCCGGGTCAGGGTGTGCACCGCCGCCTTGGTGGTCGAGTACGCGAACCCGCGGCCCGACGGCTTCAACCCGACCACCGAACCGATGTTGACGATCCGCGCCGGGTCGCCCGGGGACGCGGCCTCCCGCAGCTTCGGGAGCAGCCGCTGCACCAAGCCGAACACCGGCTTCACGTTGATCGCGAACAGCTCGTCGAAGGCGGACTCCGGGTAGGTGTCCACTTCGCCGCGGAAGTTGGCACCGGCGTTGTTCACCAGGACGTGCACCGCCGGTTCGCCGGCCAGCGCTTCGGCCACCGCGTCCAGCCCCGCCGTCGTCGACAAATCTGCCGGGACGGGCACGCACGTCCCCCGCTCCCCCAGCCGGTTCGCCGTGGCCGCCAGGGTTTCCGCCGAGCGGCCGACGATGTGGACCTTCGCCTGCCGCTCGACGAACCCCCGGGCGATCATCTCGCCCAGGCCCCGGCCGCCGCCGGTGACCACCACGACCTTGTCGCGGACGGAGAACAGTTCATCCAACATGCTCCTATCATTATCCCCGAAGCGTGCGCTGTCCAGGATTCACTGCACCGAGCGAATCGTCCCGCCGTCCACCCGCATCGTCGCGCCGCTGATGTAGTCGGCGTACGGGCTGGCCAGGTACGCGACCGCGCCCGCGATCTCCTCGGGCCGGCCGAACCGGCCGATGTCGTTGGGCACGAAGTCCTCAGCCGAGTTGCGCTCGATCTCGGCCCAGTCCGCACCCCAGCCGCGCTCCGGCGCCATCTCGGTCAGCAGACGCCGCACCGAGTCGACGAGGATCGCACCCGGCGCGACGACGTTCGACGTCACGCCGGTGCCCTTCAGGTCGCGGGCCAGCGACACCGCGAGGTTGTGGCGTGCGGCCAGCGTCGCGTTGTAGTGGGGCTGCATCGCCATCGGCTGGCCGCTTAGGCCGCCGCCGATCTGGATGACCCGGCCCCAGCCACGGGCCCGCATGCCCGGCACGAACCGGCGGATCATGCGCACGCCGGACACGACATTCACGTCGTACGTGCGCAGCCACACGTCGGGAGCCGAGTCGTCCCAGCCGAGGTGGTCGTACGCCCCGGCGTTGTTGACCAGGACATCGACGTCGCCGGCGGCGTCGGCCACCGCGTCGGCACCCTCGTCGGTGGCAAGGTCGCCCACGGCCACTGCCTTGGCCCCGACCTTCTCCGCGACCGCACGAGTCCGGGCTTCGTCGCGCCCGTGCACAACGACATCCGCACCTTCCTGCGCGAGCAGGAGAGCGATCGCTTCGCCGAGCCCCGAGCTCGAGCCCGTGACGAGCGCACGCCGACCGGTCAGTTGCAGATCCATGTTCTCGTTCTCCAGATGTATACGACTGTAGACTTAATCGTAGTCTACACTCGTATACATGACTGAGCCACGTCGCCGCGACGCCGCCGCCACCCGAGAGGCGATCCTGCGCGCGGGCATCGAGGCTTTCACCCGCGCGGGGTACGACGGCGTCGGCGTCCGGGAGATCGCCCAGGCGGCCGGGGTCACCGCGATGCTCGTGAACCGCTATTTCGGCTCCAAGGAAGGTCTGTTCACGGAGGTGGTCGAGGTGTCGCTGACCGAGCGGACCGTGCTGGGCGCGGACCCGGCGACGCTGGCCCGCGACGCCGCGGCGGCGCTCGTACGCCGCACCGCGCCCGAGGCCGGCGATCTGGACCCCTTCCTGCTCGTCCTGCGCTCCGCTCCCAACCCCCGGGCCGCGGAGATCCTGCGCGCCGGGATCGAAAGGCACGTCGAGCAGCACCTGTACGACGTCGTCCCGGACACCCGGGGCACCGAGCGGGCGGCGATGGCACTGGCGCTGATCAATGGGTTCTGGCTCATGCGCAAGGTGATCGGCAGCACCGCACTCAACGAAGCGGACGAAGAAACGCTCCGGAACACGCTCGAGAAGCTGTTCCGCGTGCTGCTCGACTGACCGCGGTCACGTGCCCGGCTCGGTCGTGGCGCGCTCGATGTCGTACAGCTCTTCGAAGCCGGCGAGTTCCTGGAAACTCTCGTAGATCGCGAACGACTCCCCGGCCGGGCGCGCGCTGGGTTTTCCCGCGCGCTGCAGCTCATACGCCTCGCGCAGCGCGGCGAAGGCCGCCGTCTGGCCGGTCACCGCGTCGATCAGGATCGCGTACCCCAGGCTCCGCCACTCCTCGGCGGTGTGGAGGTCGAACGACGTGAGCGTGGCGACGGGCGCGGAGAGGCGGGCCGGCGCCGCCGCCAGCTGCTCGTCGTTCGCGGGCAGCAGCATCACGACGTCGGCCCCGGCCTCGTGGTAGGCGGTGAGGCGTTCGACGGCCCGCTCGAAGTCCTCGTTCTGCACCGCGCCGGTACGCGCGATCAGCAGCAGGTCGGGGTCGCGCCGCGCCTCGGCCGCGCACCGGATCTTGCCCACCATCTCCTCGAGCGGGATCAGGTGCTCGACGTGCCGGTGGTGGCTGGCGCGCTTCGGCGCGACCTGGTCCTCGAGCTCGATGGCGTGCACGCCGGCCGCCTCCAGCTCCCACACCGTGCGTGCCACGTGGATCGCGTCGCCGAAGCCCACCCCGCCGTCGACGATCAGCGGCAGCCCGGACCGCCGCCGGATCTGCCAGCTCGCCGCCGCGAGGTCCGACACGCTCAGCAGCGCCTCGGAAATCGCCATCGCGTAGCCGAGGCCGCCACCTCCGAGGTACCCGCCGTCGTACCCCAGCCGTTCGCAGAGCCGCGCGGTGAGCGCGTCGGGGCACCACTGCACCATGAGCGGCTCGCCACTCGACACCCGTGCGCGGAACGCCGCGCGATCGAGACCCACCATGTTCACTCCCATCGAACCCACCCCGGTCGTCACAGGTCGAGGACCAGCTCCGCGGAGGAGCAGCTCCCGACGCAGATCATCATCGTGTCCCCGGCCGCGCGCTCGTCGTCGCCGAGCACGGTGTCCCGGTGCACCGGCGTGCCGTCGAGCACCTTCGTGCAGCACGTGCCGCAGAACCCCTCTTCGCACGAGTACGGCACCTCGGGCGCGAGCTCGCGCACCGCTTCGAGGATCGTCGTGCCGTCGGCCACCTCGACGGTCTCCCCCGTCTGCGCCAGCACCACGGTGAACGGCCGCGCGTGGCTGTCCGGCGCGCCGTCCTCCCCCGGCTCGGCGGTTCCGGCCGTGAAGAGTTCGAAGTGGACTTCGAGTTCGGGCCGGAGGCGGCTCACCGCCGCGCGCAACGCATCCAGCATCGCCGCGGGACCGCAGCCGTAGACCGCGGCGCCGCCGGGCGCCTCCCGGACGATCTCCTCCAGCGGCAACAGCCCGGACTCGTTCTGCGGCCGGACGTCGACGGGCGCGTCCGCCTCGCACGCCAGCTTGTCCAGCTCGGGCAGGAACGCCATCGACTCCAGCGAGCGTCCCCCGTAGTGCAGCCGCCAGCCGGCGCCGCGGGCCGTGAGCTCGCGCGCCATGCTCAGGATCGGCGTGACGCCGATCCCGCCCGCGACGAGCACGTACGACCCGGCCGGGCGCAGGGTGAAGTGGTTGCGGGGCCCGCGGATCACCAGCTGCTTGCCGACGAGCGCGGTGTCGTGGATCTCCGCCGACCCACCGCGGCCGGCGGTCTCGCGCAGCACGGCGATGGTGTATGTGTACCGGTCTTCGCGGTCCCCGCAGAGCGAGTAGTGGCGGATCCGGCCGGACGGGAGGACGACTTCGACGTGGGCGCCGGGGTCCCACGGCGGCAGCTGTCCGCCGTCGGCCCGGGCGAGCCGCAGGGAGATCACTCCCTCGGCCTCCCAGCGGGCCGCGAGCACGCGGACCTCGACCTCCGGCTCGGCCGCGCTCACGACCACACCCGCCCGGCTCGGGTCCCGCGGTCCTGCCCTGTGCTCATGGCGCCACCTTCACGTCGTCGTGGTTGCTCCTATAATTAGCATAGAAATCTTGGCGGGAGAGCACAAGGGCGACCGCGCGCGATCGAGGAGGAGCTCATGACGACACCGGAGCCGACAACCAAGCTGGTGTACCTGGCCCGGCGCAACCCCGCGCTCTCAGCGGCCGAGTTCGTGGTCCGCTGGCGCCAGCACTCGCTGCTCGCCGGCAGCATGCCGCTGATCCGGCCCGGCATCGTGCAGACCGCCCACTGCCTGAACCTGTTCGACCGCACGGTGTTCGCACGCGCCGCGCTCGACTACGACGGCGTCAACTTCCTCACCCTGACGGGCCACGAAGTCGCGACGACGATGTGGCAGCACGACGAGATGATGGACCTGCTGCAGCCGGACGAGCTCGCGACCTTCTCCACCTACGCCCGCCACTTCACGCTGACGACGCACGAGCACGTCGCGAGCCCCGGCGGCCTGCGGCCGTACTGCCTCGCCTTCTTCCTCAAGCGCGACCGCGCGCTGACGAACGAGGAGTTCGTGGCGGCGTTGACCGAAGCCCACGGCGAGGTGGCGGCGGGGACGCGTCGCGGCGTGGTGGACGCGGTGGTCGACCGGCCGCCGGGCTACAACTTCGACGCCGTCACCGAACTGTGGTTCGACACGGCCGAGGAGCTGCGGGCGTTCACGCGGGCACCGTCGTTCCAGGACACCTACCTGAAGCGGCGCGCCGAGCTGTGCGACGAGATGCGCACCATCGCGATGGCGACCCGGCTGAGCCACGCACGGCCCGCGATCGACGAGGCGACCGCCGTCGACCGGCCGTTGTGACGTGAAATGGGGCACGCGCGGGACCCCGGTTCGACAAGGGTCCCGCGCGTGTGTCCAGGGGGCGGCTCAGACGATGTGCGGCGCTTTGGTGTCCGTGGCCAGGACGGTGCGCGGCAGCAGCTCGGCGAGCTCCTCCTGCGGCCACGGCCCGGCGTGCTCGTCCCGGAAGATCGTGCGCGTCTCGACGGGGTGGCTGTACATCCCGATCTTGCCGCCGCCGGCCCGGAACACCCGGCCGGTGACGTCCGCGGCCCGGTCGCTCGCGAGGTAGACGACGATCGGGGCGACCAGCGCCGCGTCGGCCCGCGGTTCCTTGGCCCGGGCGCGGCGCTCGCTCATCACGCCTTCGGCGATCCGCGCCGCGTCCCGCTGCGCCTGGTCGGCCGTCATCCGCGTCAGCGCGAACGGGGCGACGGCGTTCACCGTGATGCCGTCCTTCTGCAGCTCCCAGGCCAGCGCGTAGGTCAGGCTGGTCACCCCGCCCTTGGACAACGCGTACTCCGCGTTGCCCAGCGGCGCGGCCCACTGGTTCGACGTGGTGTTGACGATCCGCCCGCCACCCTGACGCCGGAGCACCGGGATCGCGTGCCGGCACATCGCGAAGGTGCCCTTGAGGTTGACGTCGACCATCACGTCGAAGTCCTCCTCGGTGGCGTCCTCGATCTTGTGCTGGCGCACCACGGCCGCGTTGTTGACCAGCACGTCGAGCCGGCCGAACACCTCGACCGCCGTGGCCACGACGCGGGCCGCGCCGTCCCAGTCGGCGACCGACTCGTAGCTGGCCACGGCTTCACCGCCGTTCGCCCGGATGGTTTCCACCACCTCGTCGGCCGGCCCGGCGGCAGCGCCCGCTCCGTCCGGGTCCACGCCGAGGTCGTTGACCACGACCCTGGCGCCGGCCGCCGCGAGCGCGAGGGCCTCGCCCCGGCCGATCCCCCGGCCGGCGCCGGTCACGATCGCCACCCGGCCCTCGAGCGGGCCCTGTCCAGCCATCATTCCTCCTCCAAGAAGCCACTATCAGGTTAATGATAGGAGCATTGGTGCGGGTGTCAAGCCGAGACCGGCGTGCCGCCTTTCCGGGCAGCCCGGATGGGGCGACCCGAAGAGATGCTTGACCCGCTCCAAATCGAGGCTAATAGTAGGAGCAATTGGTCCGGTTCTTCGCCTCTCACCATCCACAAAGGAGCAACGATGCTCGACTGTGTCCGGTCAACTTCCGTCCGGCCAACGACTTCCGCGGCGGCGAGGCAAGCCCGGTGAGCGCCGCCGACCCGCGCACCGTACGGCGTGAAGTCCGCCGCGTCGTCGCCTCGAGCTGCCTCGGCACCGCCATCGAGACCTACGACTTCGTCCTCTACAGCTCCGCCGCGGCACTGATCTTCGGCCCGCTGTTCTTCGCCCAGCTCAGTCCCGCGGTGGCCACCATCGCGTCGTTCGCGACCTTCGCCACGGGGTACCTGGTCCGGCCGCTCGGCGGATTCGTCTTCGGCTACCTGGGAGACCGCTTCGGACGCCGGTGGGTGCTGGTCACCACGGTGTGCCTGGCCGGCGGCGGCACCGGCGTCATCGGGCTGCTGCCGACGCAGGCGCAGATCGGTCCGCTCGCGCCCGTCCTGCTGGTGCTCCTGCGCATGGTGCAGGGCCTCGCGCACGGCGGCGAATGGGGTGGCGGCGTGCTGATGATCGCCGAGCACGTCGAGCCGCGCCGCCGAGGGCTGTACACGGGCATCGGACAGGGCGGCCTCTCGCTCGGCGCGGTCATCGCCACGCTCGTGATGGCGGTCGTCGCCGGCCTGCCGGAGCCCGTCCTGTTCGGCTGGGCGTGGCGGATCCCGTTCCTGCTCAGCTTCCTCCTCATCGCGCTCGGGATCTACCTGCGGCTGCGGATCAGCGAAAGCCCCCTGTTCGTCGAAGCCAAGCGGACGCGCGGGCAGAAGCTCGGCCTGGCGCGCCACCTCGGCCCGCTGGTCCGCGGGATCCTCGCGAGCATCCCGCCGACGATGTCCGCGGCCTTCTTCGGCAGCTTCGCGGTGAGCTTCGCCGTGGCGGCCGGGCTTTCCCGCACGACCGTGCTCCTCGCGCTCAGCGCCAGCTGGATCCTGTCGACGTTCACGATCCCGTGGTACGGCGCGGTTTCCGACCGGCTCGGCCGCCGACCGGTCTATGTCGCCTCGGTGCTGGGCGTCGCGGTCGCCACCTACCCGTTCCTGCTGGCGATGCGCAGCCATTCGACGGCGTTGCTGTTCGTCGCGTTCATCGTGCTGTTCAGCTTCATCACCCCGGCCGCGCAGGGCACCATCGCGTCGTTGCTGAGCGAGCTGTTCCCGACGAAGCTGCGCTCGACGGGCGTCTCGCTCTCCTACCAGCTCGCCGCGATCGTCGGCGGGCTGACCCCGGTGGTGAGCGCGACGCTCCTGACCACCGGCGGCGGCCTGGCCTGGGTGGTCGTGGTCATCGCCGGGCTGTGCGTGATCGCGGCACCGGCCGTGCTGCTCGGCCGCGAGTCGGTCGGGAAGTCGCTCGCCGACGCCGCGGCACCGGCTGCCGTCCCGGCCCCGGTGGCGGGGGAAATCCCGGCCCGGTGACGACGGACCCGGCTGGGGTGGCGTCCACCCCAGCCGGGTCCTTCAGTCCCCCGAAGCGCGGCCACCGCGCCGAGCACGACGTAGTGGTCACCCGCCTCGTGGACGTCGGCGAAGGTGCAGTCGAGCCACGCGAGCGCCCCCTCGATCACCGGGGCCCGGACGGCGCGGGCCGCCAGCCGCCGGCAGATCCACGCCTGGTCGTGGGAAAGCAGGTTCACGGCGAACGCGGGCGCGCTGCGGATCTTCGGGAACGTCGTGCTGGTGCGCGCCGGGCAGAAGCCGACCAGCAGCGGGTCGAGGGACACCGAGCGCCGTCGCCTTCGCCGGCGGGTGCGCCGCCCAACTCGGCCAACGCTCGTCGCGGCCTGCTTCGCCGCGACGAGCGGCTCGGGTCGCTGTCGCCCCCGACGCCCTGCCACCGCGCCAGCGGGAGCAGGAACTCCCACCCGGCGGCGTCGGCCGCCTTGGCGATGGCGAGCTGCTGCGGCCACGTCGGGACGATCCGCCCGGACTCGACTTGGTGAGGGCGCCACCGCGGGCGCCTCGGGGAGGGATACTCGGATCGTCGTTGAGCCTGGATTCAGGTGACGTCCATGGTGACCGACAGCTTCGCCCGGGGCGCCGCGACTTCGGCGAACCACGCCAGCGCCTCGTGGAACTCCGCCGCGGACGGCGCGGGCAGGTCGACGATG
Organism: Amycolatopsis sp. NPDC003865; assembly: GCF_053605345.1. NCBI lineage: Bacteria > Bacillati > Actinomycetota > Actinomycetes > Pseudonocardiales > Pseudonocardiaceae > Amycolatopsis > Amycolatopsis sp. NPDC003865. Next base: position 650,172 of record NZ_JBSGJA010000001.1, read on the forward strand.
AAGTCCGTCGCGCCGAGCTCGAGCCAGTCCCCGACAAGCGCGGCCGTGCGCTCGGCGGCGGCGTCGGACGGCGTTTCGAAGGGCGGCGCCGGTTCTCCACGCGGCGCCCGCCCGCCCAGGGGCGCCAACGGCGCGACGATCCGGAAGTCCCCGGGCCGCGATTCCCACTCGGGCGTGCCCCGGACCCGGCCGAGCACGTTCGCGATCGCGTCCCGGTCGGCGCCGAACGGCGCCCAGCCGTCACCGAGCCGGAGCGCGCGGCGCAGGCCGACCAGCCGGTTCCCGCCGATCCAGATCGGCGGGCGCGGGAGCTGCTTCGGCCGCGGTTCGCAGATCAGGTCGTCGAACCGGGCGAACTCGCCGTCGTAGCTGGCGACCTCGTTGCCCCACAGGGCTTCCATCGCCTTGATGTGGTCGTCGACGATGGCGCCCCGGCGCTCGAACTCGACCCCCGCGGCGTCGGCTTCGTGCCGGCGGCTGCCGACGCCGAACCCGGCGATGAGCCGGCCGCCGGAGAGGTGGTCGAGCGTCGCGAGCTCCTTGGCGGCGATCAGCGGGCTGCGCAGGTGGGCCTGGTAGACGAGGGTGACCAGGCCGATCCGCCGGGTCGCCGCGGCGAGGAACCCGAGGGTGGCGACGGGGTCGTAGAACCGGGCGCGCCCGTAGCTGCGCAGCTCGTCGACGGCCAGCGCGCCGTGGTCCCCGCACGCGATGAAGGCGTAGCCGAGCTCGTCGGCCCGCCGCGCGATGCCGAGGAGGTCGTCCGGTGTGGCGTCCGCTTCCCAGTCCCGCAGGCTGATCGGGTACAGGATCGGCGGGAAAAGACCGAACGCGGGCATCTTCGCTCCTCTTCCCCGGTGTACCGCGGCAGCACCGGTTGACCACTGGTTGCTCCTATGATTAACCTTTTGCTCGGTCACTGTCCAGTGGCGCGGCCCGGCGGAACGGGGGACGAGTGTGGACTCGAGCGTGACGGTGGTGGTCGGGGTCGGCGGCATGGGCCTGGCGATCGCCCGGCGGCTCGGCGCCGGGACCACGCTGGTCCTCGGCGACCACGACGAAGCACGGCTGGACCAGGCGGCTGCGGAGCTGCGCGACGAAGGCCACCGGGTGGTGACGCAGGCCGTGGACGTCGCCGGCCGTGCGTCGGTCGCCGCGCTGGCAAGCACCGCCGCCGGCCTCGGCGCGGTCACCCGCATCGCCCACACGGCCGGGGTGTCCCCCGCCCAGGCGCCCGCCGACCGGATCCTGCGGGTCGACCTGCTGGGCGTCGCGTACGCCATCGAGGAGTTCGGCGCGGTCGTCGCCCCCGGCGGTGCCGGCGTCGTCATCGCGAGCATGGCCGGGCACCGCCTGGCCGCCCTTCCGCCCGAACAGGAACTGCAGCTGGCCGTGACGCCGGTCGAACACCTGCTGGACCTGCCGTGCGTCCGGGAAGCCGCGGGGTCGCCGCGCACCGCCTACTGGCTGGCCAAGCGCGGCAACCACCTGCGGGTGCAGGCCGCCGCGCCGCGGTGGGGCGAGCGGGGCGCCCGGCTCAACTCGATCAGCCCGGGCATGGTCGCGACCCCCATGGGGCACCAGGAGTTCAGCGGACCGGGCGGCGACCGCATGCGCGCGGCGGTGGCGGCCTCGGCGGCCCGGCGGATCGGCACGCCCGCCGACGTCGCCGCGGCGGCGGCCTTCCTGCTGGGCTCCGAAGCCGGTTTCGTGACCGGCACCGACCTCCTCGTCGACGGCGGCGTGACGGCGGTGCGGGCGCAGGAAGCGCGCACGGCGGGTGCCCGATGACCACTCCGTGCCGCCACCGGTGCGGCTTCACCGACGCCCCGTCGACCTACTACGAGGTGTTCGAACCCCTGGAGCCGAACGGCCACCCGCCGGTCCTGATGGTGACGGGCGGCGTGCATTCGGGCGCGTGCTACCACGTGACCCCGGACGGCCGCCCGGGATGGGCCGACGACTTCCTCGGCCGCGGCCACACGGTGGTCCTGGCGGACTGGCCGGGCGTCGGCCGCAGCGGCCACGTCCCACCGGGCGACCTGAGCGGACAGACCATCGTGGACGGCCTGGCGGCGGTCATCGAGGAGGTAGGCGGCCGGGCGGTCGTGCTGACGCATTCGATCGGCGGCGCCTTCGGCTGGAAACTGGCCGAGCGGCATCCGGACGCGGTGGCGGCGGTGATCGGGGTGGCACCGGCGCCACCCGGCAACCTGGGAGCCGAACTGGGCCACCTGCTGCGCGACGAGGGCAGCCGCAAGGTGGTCGCGATGCCGTCCGGCGAGACGGTGCTGGACCTCGACCGGACGTTGACGTTCCCCCCGGCGTTCCACCGCGCGAAACTGGTGGGGTCGAGCACCCGCTTCCCCAGGGAGACGCTGGACGCGTATTTCCGCTCCCTGCAGGGCATCAGCGGCCGGATAGTGTTCGAGCGCACGAACATCGGCGGCGCCCAGCTCCACATCGAGGACGAGTCCGCGCTGGAGGGCAGACGCATCCTGGTGCTGACGGGCACGGAAGACATCGACCACCCCCGGGAACTGGACGGCGCGGTGGTGGAGTGGCTGAACAAGGCGGGCGCGAGAGCAGAGCACTGCTGGCTGGGCGACCGGGGCATCACCGGCAACGGCCACATGATGATGCTGGAGGACAACAGCACGGAGATAGCCGGAATCATGATGGACTGGCTGGAGAAGGCCTCGACGGCGTAGCAGGAAGCGGCACTGACGGGCAGCCGGCAACGCAAGATGACCACTCAGCTCCTGCCGCACCGGGTGCGGAGCAAGGTCGTCATCGACCTTCGGATCCGCCGGCCAGCAGCCGCACGGCTTCGTCGAGGCTGATCACGTCCGCGTACCGGTCCGCCAGGTCCGCCAATGCCACCGGGCCCGACAGCGGCCGCGGATCCGCCACGCAGGGCAGCACGATCTCCACCCGCAGTCCCAGCGACGCCGCGTCGACCGCGGTCGCGCGCACGCATCCGCTCGTGGTGAGACCGCACAGCAGCACCGTATCGACGTCCTTTTCGGACAGTCGCGCCGCCAGATCCGTTCCGGCGAAAGCGGAAGCGTGACGCTTGTCCACCACGACGTCTCCGTCGCGCGGCCCGATCCTGAGGTCGAACGCGGTCCCCGGCGCCCCGCGCAGCAACGGGCTCAGGTCGAACCGCGCCGCCCAGGCCGGGTCGGCGTCCGCGAGGTCGTCGAAGCCGATGCGCACGAGGTAGACCGGGACCGCCGCCCGGCGCGCGTGGTCGAGCAGCCCGGCGGTGGCCGCCACGGCGCCGGAAATCCCCGGGTCCGCGTCGATGAAATGGCGCTGCAGGTCGACGACGACCACTGCCGGTCGGCGGCCCGGTCCGTGCCGGCGGCCGGAGCCCAAGCCCGCGAGCAAGCGGGCCGTCGCCGCTTCGACGCTTTCAGAGGAAGACATGGCCGCCGTCCACGACGATCGTCTGCCCGGTGATGAACGACGCCGCCTCGGACGCCAGGAACAACACGGCTCCGACGAGGTCGGCGGGCACCGCCGCGCGGGGAATCGCCCGCGCCGCGATCGCACTGTCGAGCACCTCACGCGGATAGCGCTCGAGCACCCCTTCGGACTGGGTACTGCCGGGGGCGACCGCGTTCACCGTCACCCCGTCCGCCCCGACCTCGCGGGCGAGCGCGCGGGTGAACCCGATGACGCCCGCCTTCGACGCGGCGTAGTGGAGCCGCTGGTGGCCGCCGACGTGCGCTGTCGTCGAGCTGATGGAGATGATCCGGCCGAAGCCCGTCATCCCGGGCAGGGCCGGCGCGCGCACAAGAAAGGTCCGCGCAGGTTCACCGCCAGCACCCGGTCCCAGGTCGTCACGTCGATGTCCCGCCACCCGGTGAAGGGCAGCTCCGCGAACAGCGCCGCGTTGTTGACCAGCACTGTGGGCGCGCCGAACTCGCGCTCGACGCGGGTGAACGCCGCGTCGACCGAGTCCTCGTCGGCGACGTCGGCGACCACGCCGAGCATCCCCTCGGAAGCGACGTCGAGGACCCGCTCGGCGCGGTCGAACACCGCCACCGGACGGCCCTGGGCCGCGAACGCCCGGGCGTAGGCCAGGCCGATCCCGCCCGCGGCCCCGGTGACGACGACCGGGCCGCCGCCGGCCCCCGGCATCAGCCACCCACCGGGACGGGCAGGTCGCGCACGTCCAGGGTGCGTTCCGGGTCGAGCTGGTCGATCGTGGTGGCGCTTTCGTCGGCGACGACGAGCGTCACGCCGGTGGCGCGCAGCTCGCGGAAGCAGCCGATCAGCTCGTCGACCACCTTGGGCGCCAGCCCCATGAACGGCTCGTCCACCAGGAGCACCGTGGGATCCCCCGCCATCGCCCGCGCCAGCGACAGCATCTGCTGCTCGCCGCCGCTGAGCATGCCCGCGGCGACGTGCCGTCGCGCGGCGAGGCCGGGAAACCGGGTGTAGACCTCCTCGATCGCCTCGTCGGCGGCCGCCCGGGGCCGGCGCAGGGCTTCGTGGGCGAACCTCAGCGTTTCCGCCACGGTCAGCCGGGGGAAGACGCGGCGGCCTTCGGGAACGAACGAGATCCCCGCGAACCGGCGGGCTTCGGGTCCCGACCGCGTCAGGTCGACGCGCTCGCCGTCGCCGGTCAGCCCGGTGACCGAACCCCGGCCCGGGCCCAGCACCCCGGCCAGGCAGCTCAGCAGGGTCGTCTTGCCCGCGCCGTTGGGCCCGAGCACGCCGGCGCACTCGCCGGCCCCGACCGTGAAGCCGGCCCCGCGCAGCACGACCATCTGCCCGTACCCGATGTCCGCGTCCTCGAGGACGAGGGAGCGCACCGGAGCACTCGTGAACCTTCGTCGCAGCATCGCGGTCAGCTCCTCGTCCCGGATCCGATGACGTCGTGCAGGTCGCCGCGGGCGCGCAGCTCGGCGAGGTCGCCGACCCCGACGATCCGGCCGCCCACCATCACCACGGTGCGGTCGGCGATCCGCTCCACCAGGTCGTGGTCGTGCTCGACGAGCACGACGGCGCACCCGTCCGCCCGCCAGCGCCGCAGGGCCTCGACCAGGAATTCGACTTCCTCGTCGGTGAGCCCGGCGGCCGGTTCGTCGAGCAGCAGCACGCGGCAGCCGCCGAGCTCCAGCCGCGCCAGCTCCACCCACCGGCGCACCCCGTGCGGCAGCACCGCGACCGGGCGGTCGAGCCACGCCGTCAGCGCCCACCGCTCCAGCACCGCTTCCAGCCGTTCGGGGTCGGCGCGCCGGCCCCAGCCGTCACAGGCCAGCCCGACGTTGTCGCGCACGCTCAGGCCCGCCGCCAGCCGCGGCACCTGGAAGCTGCGGCCGAGACCGTGCCGGGCGAGCCGGTGCACCCGGCCCCAGCGGACGTCCCGCTCGGCGCCGTCGGACCAGCGCAGGCCGATCCGCCCGGCCTCCGGCGGCCAGATCCCGTTGAGGCAGTTGAGCAACGTCGTCTTGCCGGACCCGTTGGAGCCGATGATCGCGGTGATCTGCCCCGGCTCGAAGCCGATCGAGACGCCGTCGAGCGCCACCACCGAGCCGAACGACTTCCGGACGCCGTCCGCGGCGAGGGCGACGATCTCCGGCCGCTCCTGGAGAGCACCCGCCGGCGAGCGGCGCACGAGCCACCGCCTGCGGCGGTCGCGCAGCGCCTCCGGGAACAGTCCCGTCGGGCGGCGCACGACCACGAGGATCACCAGCAACGCGAACACGATCGTCAGGACATTGCCGTCCAGGCCGCCGATCCAGCCCGGCACGCCGACCACGACGACGCTCGCCGCGACCGGGCCCCAGATGCTGCGCCGTCCGCCGACCATCAGCACGAGGAAGATCTGGATCAGCAGCGGCAGCCCGTAGGTCGTCGGCACCACGACCTTCTGCTCCTGCGCCCACAAGACCGTGGCGACGGCGGTGAGCAGCCCGCTCACCACGGCGACGCCGATCCGGACGCCGACGACGTTGGTCCCGACCACCCGGGCCAGGAACACGTCGTCGCCGATCGCCACGCCGAGGCGGCCGACCCGCCCGGACATGAACAGCCGCACGACGAGCCCGACGCCGACCAGCACGGCGACGCCGAGCGCGAGCACGGGTCCCGTCTCGCGGGCCGAGAAGTCCACCCAGCGCGGGAAGTCCGTGATTCCGGACGAGCCGCCGGTGAGGTCGGTGAACGTGGTGAGCGCGGTCAGGAACACCGCGCCCGCCGAGATGGTGACCAGGCCGAGCTGGAATCCGGTCAACCGCGCGCTCAGGCCCGCCACCGCGACGAGCAGCGCGACCGCGCAGGCCGCCGAGACCAGCACCGCCCACCACACCGAGCCGGTGGCCGCGGCCGTGATCGCGAAGCCGTACGCCGATATCCCGATCACGGCGTGCTGGGAAAAGTTGAAGACGTCGAGGTAGCCGAGCACCAGGGAGTAGGCCACCGCCAGTGCCGCGGTGAACGACACGGTGGTCAGCGTCGCCTGGAACGCGTAGCTGCCGCCGAACAGGCCGTAGAGGTAGAGCGCGACGTCGACCGACTGGATCGCCCGCCGCAGGAACCGCTCGTTCATCCGACCACCCTGCTCGTCCGGTCCGGGAACAGGCCCCGGGGTTTCGCCAGGAGGACCACCAGCACCAGTCCCAATTGGACGACGGTGGCGGTGAACTGCCCGCCTCGCGCGTTCACGACCGCTTCGGCGATCCCGATGACCAGGCCGCCGACGATCGGCCCGGCGATGCGCTCGCCGCCGCCGATCACCAGCCCGAACAGGGCGCCGACGATGATGTGGAAGACGTTGTCGGGCGTGACCCCCACGACCTCGGCGGAGATGTCGCCGACGAAGAAGCACAACACGCCCAGCAGCGCGTAGGCGAGGAACGCCATCGTCGGGACGCGCACGCCCGACAGCCGGGCGGTGACCGGGTCGTCGGACACCGCACGCAGCGCCCGGCCCAGCCGCGAGCGTTCCAGCACCACCCAGCTGCCGAGCCCGCCGAGCACGACCGCCGCGACCAGCAGCAGGGTGCCGGTCGTGACCGTGATCCCGCCGCCGAGGGCCAGCGTGCGTGCCGGCACCACCGGGGTGGCGAACCGCAGGTCCGACCCGAACAGCAGGTAACCCAGCCCCTGCAGGGCGGTCGCCAGCGCGACCGTCACGAGCACCCCGCCGAGGTCGTGTTCCTGCCCGTGGCCGGGACGGCTCGCGAGCCACCGCGTCGAGACGAGGTGCACGAGCGCGCCGGCCGGCGCTCCGGCCACGAGGAGCAGGAGCAGCCGCGGCAGCGGGGGCACCCCCGCCAGCGAAGCCGCGGTCAGCCCGGCCAGGACCACGATCCCGCCGACCGCGAAGTTCATGATCTTCGTGACCCGCAGGACGAACGCGGCCGCGAGGCCGACCAGGGCGTACAACGCCCCCAGCCCGATTCCGTTGAAGAGCGATTGGAGTTCCCGCACCGGCGTTCTCCCCGCTCAGCGGCCGGTGGCCGGTGCGGCGCCGGTGAAGGTGAGCTCCCACGCCTTGGCGTCGGGCTTCCACCGCGCGAAGGTGAACCAGCCGTCCCCGCGGTCGGGCAGGGTGCCGTTGCGCGCCGCACTGAAGTTGTAGGTCAGCATCGGCGTCGGGAAGTCCTTGCCGGACTTGAGGTCCGCGTAGATCGCCTCGGAAGTCGGACCACCGTCCTTGATGGCCTGTGAGACGACCCGGACGCTCGAGTAACCGATCGCGTTGTTCGTCGTCAGCGGCGGCTTCCCGGCCTTCTTCCAGGCGTCGGCGAACGGCCGGATCGCCGGTTCGGCCGGGTCGCCCGCCGGGAGCAGGTCGGCCACCATCACCTTGGGGAGGCCGAAGCTGGTGAACGGCGCCGCCGCGCCGAGCTGGTTCAGCGTCGCGGCGGTGGCGTTGGTGGGCTGGGACATCAGGATCGCGTCGGTCATCCCGAGGTCGACCATCGCACGGGCGACCACCAGCACCGACGGGCCGGTGCCGCCGGCGAAGACCGCCGTGCAGCCGTCGCTCTTCAGCTGCGTCACCTGCGGGGTGAGCGAGCTCGCGGCCGCGTCGAACGGGATGCGCGTGCCCATCGGCAGCCCGGCCTTCGCGGCCGCGGGTTCCAGGACGTTCTGCAGCGATTCGAAGGAGGCCCCGCTGACGCCGAGGTCGCACAACGCCTTGGCACCACGGCTCTTCGCGAACTCGGCCGCGAGGTCGAAGTAGCCGCTGAGCGGCTGCACGCTGAAGCTGTAGGCGCCCTTGGGGTTGAGCCCGGCCGCGGTGACCATCGGGACCTTGGCCGAGGCCATCGTCGGGTCCAGCACGACCGAGGAGGTACTCGTCTCCGGCCCGAGCACAGCCACGACGCCGTCCTGCAGCAGCTCGTTGGCGAGCCCGGGGAGCAGGCTCTGGTCGGACCGGTAGTCCTTGACCTCCAGGTCGAGCTTCTTGCCGCCGATCCCGCCCGCGGCGTTCGTTTCGTCGACGGCGAACCGGACGCCGTCGAGCATTTCGCCGCCGATCGCGCCGTACACGCCGCTGAGGGCGAAGACGGCGCCCACCTTGATCGAGTCGCCGCCGGCGTCCCCGCCGACTCCCCCGCTGCACGCCGTGGCGCCGAGAACGATGCCGAGCGAGAGCGACAGCACGGCGGCCATCCGCCCCTTGCGTCCCCCGCTTCCGTAGCCGAGTTGCACGGTCCCTCCTTTGGGCCGGATGACATTCCTGATAACTATAGGAGCAATAGCTTCGGCACACAAGAGATGTGCACAATGGACAGTTGTTGATCAGTACTTGCGTTTCCTGGAGGGAAAAAGGGCATGCGGAAGCGGCGGACGTGGAACCACGCCCGCCGCTCCAGCGGAGTGTGCCCGTCTAGCTCGCTTCGGGGACCACCGATACGTGCACGGCGTCGGACCTGCTGAGCAGGTCGATCCCCTCGCGCACCTGCGCCAGCGGCACGGTGTGGGAGTGCAGCAGCTCGACCGGCAACCGGCCCGAGCCGAGCAGCCGCAGCGCCTGGCGGTAACCCCACGGCTCCACGCTCACCACGCCCCGGATGTCGATCGCCTTGAGCACCATCGCGTCGGCGTCCACTCCGGACAGATCGGCGCCGCCCTTCAGCCCGGCGACCACCACCACTCCCCCGGGCCGCACGAGCGCGATCGCGTCGCCGATCGCCGACACCGCGTGCGGCGTCGTGTCCACCACGCGGTCGGCGTCCCCGCCGAGCGCCGCGCGCACCGCGGTGACGACGTCGGGGCAGCCGTCGGGGAGGTTGTCCACTTCGACAGTCGCGTCGACGCCGAGCTTGGCCGCGATCTCGAGCTTGTGCCGGTCCCGGGCGAGACCGGTGACGACGACGCGATCCGCGCCCGCGGCCCGCGCGGCGACCGCGCAGGCCAGCCCGCGCTGCCCGCAGCCGAGGACGACCACGGCGTCGCCGGCGACGGTGCCGCCGCGCCGCACCGTCCAGTCGAACCCGGCACCGAGCGGGTTGAACAGCGTCGCCACCTCGGCCGGGATGCCTTCGGGCACCGGGTGTACCCGGGTGTTCGGCCGCAGCACGAGGTATTCGGCGAAGCCGCCCCACAGCCCGCTGCCGAACGTCGTCGGCGTGAAGCCGTAGGAGAAGCGGTTGCGGCAGAACTTCACCAGCCCGCCGGTGCAGCGGTCGCACACCTGGCACGGCACCACGGATTCGACCGCGACGAGCTGTCCCTCCTCGACACCCCAGAGCCGCCGGGCTTCGGCGCCGATCTCGATGACGCGGCCGACCGGCTCGTGCCCGGGGATCACCGGGTAGGCGGACCAGCCGCTCTTCGCCAGGCCGCCGTCGAGCTGCGTCTTGTCGCTCCCGCAGATCCCGGTGGCCTCGATCTTCAGCAGCGCCTCGCCGTCCCCGATGACGGGGACCTCGAACTCCTGCTCCGCCAGCACACCCGGTCCCAGCTGGACCATCGCCCGTGCACGCATCGGACCTCCTTTTCACGCCGAGGATTCAGAGCGCGGTGAACCGGACGGGGAAGGATTCGTAGCGGTCGTGGACGCTGTCCGGGCGCACCGGCGGGTGGTCCGGGTCGCGCTCCACGCCGGCCCGGAACAGGGCGCCGAGCAGGAGGGCGAGCGTCCCGTCGCGCGGCTCGGCGCGGCGCCCGGCCGCGGTGCCGAGCACCAGCGGCTTGCCCAGGCACTGGTGGGGACCGGCGCCGAAGCTCAAGCCGTACGGCGCGGTGCCTTCGGCGATCGTGCGGTACGGGTCGAACTCGTCGACCGCGCCGCCGTAGGCCTCTTCGTCCATGTTCGCGTGGAACTTGTCGACGAGCACGATCTGCCCCGGCTCCACCGGCGTCCCGTCCGGCATGGTCGTGCGCTCGGCGGCCGCCCGGAACAGCACGTGCCGCCCGGGGTGCATGCGCAGCGACTCCATGCCCGCGATCCGCAGGAATTCGGGGTCGGAGAGCTTCTCGCGCGCTTCGGGATGGTCCGGCAGCCAGTTCGTCAGCTCGGCGACGGCGTGCGTCACCGCCGTCGCCGTGGTGAAGGCCGCGGCAGCCATGAACAGCAGTGCTTCCTTCAGGATGTCGTCGTCCGACCAGGTCATCGTCGTGTCGGCGAGGATCACCGAGATCAGGTCCTTGCCCGCCGTCGCCTGCCGGCGGCGCTTCTCCAGCGCCGGGCGCACGAAGTCCACCCAGAACTCGTCCTTGCAGGCCAGCGCGTCCCGCATGACCTCGGCGTGGTCGCGGGTCGCCCACTGGATCAGGATGCCGTCGCCGAGCCGGGCGACGAGCGTGGTCAGCTGCGACAGCCGCGCGTCGTCGATGTCGTCGAGCCCGACCACCTCCGCCGAGATCCGCAGCGCCATCCGGCGCACCAGCGGGATGAGATCGCCGCGGGGGACGCCGTCGCCGGGCCGGTCCGCCGCGATCGCCGCCAGTTCCTCGTCGACCACCTTCGCGAGCACCGATTTCTCGTAGTGCGCCAGGTGGGCCGGGTTGAACAGGCCGCCTTCGAGGCGTTTGAGGTGCCGGTGGCGGTCGCCGTCGGAGCCGAGCAGCGTGCCGGCCAGCAGCACCGCGTTCTCGTGGTAGACGTCGACGCTGAACGACGTCGAGCGCAGCACCGAGGTGCCGTCCTCGTAGTTCTCCGTGCGCGGGAGCGTCGGGTCGAGGGGAAGAGGGATGTTCGACACTGAACCTCCTGGGATGCGCCCCAACACATTAGGTTAATTATAGGAGCAATAGCAGGCTAGGTAGCTGCGCGCAGTCCGTCAAGCAGGCCGTTCGGGAATCAGGGCAATGGTAGGCTCGTGGGGTGGCGAGCAGGGAAGCGCACGCAGCCGAGGGGGCCCGCCGGCCACGACGCCGGCCGGACCCTCGTCGTTCACACAAGGCCGCGCTCGGGATCGCGCAGGACATCGTCGACGACATCACGCGGGACGACCTCGGGCCGGGCGCGAAACTGCCCGGCGAGCGGGAGATGCTCGAGCGGTTCGGCGCGGGCCGGGGCACGCTGCGGGAGTCCCTGCGGTTTCTGGAGATGACCGGCGCGATCACGTTGAAGCCCGGCCCACGCGGCGGCCCGGTCGTGGCCGAACAGGACGGTCAGGACCTCGCCTGGGTGCTCGGGCTGTTCATGCAGCTGCGCGGCGTCCCGTTCGGGGCCGTTGTCACCGCGCGCGAGACCCTCGAGCCCGAACTGGCCGGGCTCGCCGCCGAGCGTGCGACCGCGGAAGACCACGCGCGCATCAAGGACACCATCGACGGCATGAGCGCGTTCCTCGACGACGAGCAGAACTTCCTGGCCGAGAACGACCGCTTCCATGCGGCGGTGGCCGCCGCGGCGGGCAACGACCTCTTCGCACTGGTGATCTCGTCCCTGCACACCATCACCGACGGCGTGCCGCTGGGCCTCGACTATGCGCGGCCGCGGCGGGAGAACGTGGTGAAGTCCCACACGGAGATCCTCGAGGCCATCGAGGCGGGTGACGCGGAGGGCGCCCGCTGGGCGATGCGCAAGCACCTGCGCCGGTTCCGCACCCGGGTGGAGTCCGACTTCCCGGCGGTGCTCGACCGGCCGCTGCGCTGGCGCGACATCGTCCCCTGACGGCGGAGACGGCTCAGGGCGCCACGTCGCGCCAGCGCACCGGGCGTTCGTAGACCATCGGGAACTTCTCGACGATGTACCGGCGGAACTCGCGCATGTGGCGGCGCATGGCCCAGCGGGCACCCTCCGCGTCGCCGTTCTTGATCGCGTCGCACACCGCTTCGTGCGCCTGCAGGACCGCCTTCCGGCGAGGCGGCGCGTAGCTCACGCCCAGCGGCATGCCGTCCGTGATCAGGTGCAGCGAGGAAATCAGCAGCGCGAACAGCTCGTTGCCCGCGGCCGCGGCCACCGCCGCGTGGAAGCGGTCGTTCTCGGCCAGGAAGTTCTGCTCGTCGTCGAGGAACTCCCGCATGCCCTCGATCGAGTCCGAGATCTCCGCAATCAGCGCCTCGTCCGCGGCTTCGGCGGCCTGCGCCGCCAGTTCCGGTTCGAGCACCTCGCGCGCCGCGACCAGCGCCTTGAACGGCATTCTCTTGAGCTGCAGGAACAACCCCAGCACGCCGGCGAGGTCGTGGGCGTCCGGCTCGGAGACGATCGGGCCGCCGTGCGGGCCCGCCTTGACGCGGATGACGCCGTTCATCTCGAGGAACCGCAGCGCCTCGCGCAGGGTTCCGCGCCCGGTTTCGAAGCGCGCCATCATGTCGCGTTCGCTCGCCAGTTTGGTGCCCGGCCCGAGGTTGTCGTCGGTGATGTCGTCGACGATCCGCTGGGCGATCGCCAGCGACACCTTCTGGGGACGGCGGGCATCGGGGCGGCGGCGGGCGACGCGCGCGCCTTCGCCGTCTGCAGGTTCGTCAACCACGATGGCACCCACTCCCCGCCGGTCGACCCACGACCCAGGCTCAAGGTTAATGATAGTACACTACTGTGAGTTATGAACGCTGAACGGCATCAGCCTATCGCGTCGGACTGGTGAAGGTGCCGCAACGCGCAGAGCCCTCCGGCGCGCGACGAACTGCCGCGCCGGAGGGCTCCTTCGCCTCACGTCACCCCGCTGCCGGGACCGCCTCGCTCAGCCGGAACAGCGACTGCGCGTTGCCGGCGAGGATCGCGGCCTTCTCGGCCTCGCTGAGGAAATCGAAGCCTTCGACGACCGGGCGGATGTCGTCGAAGTCGTGGCCTGTCACCGGATCGGGCGCGGTGCCGCTGCCCGGCCGCTCGGTGCCGAACAGGCACCGGTCCGCGCCGACCGTCTTGATCAGCAGCTCGAGCGAACCGGGGTTGTGCAGGACCGTGTCGAACCACAGCCGCCGCAGGCTGTCGTCGAACGACTCGTCCTTGAGCACGTGCCCCACCCGCAGCTTCGGGTGCGCGCGGGCCGCCCGCCAGCGGCCGATCTGGTAGGGCACCGAGCCGCCGCCGTGGGCGACGATGATCTTCAGTGTCGGGTAGCGCAGGAACACCTCGGAGTTCAGCAGCGTGAGGATCGCGATGCTTTCCTCGGTGACGAAGTGTTCGCTGTAGGTCTCCCGGTCGTTGAGGCAGCTGCCCGAGTGGATCAGCGCCGGCACGTCGAGCTCCACGAGCTTCTCGTACAGCGGGTACCAGAACGGGTCGCCCAGCGGCGGCACGTGGCCGGTGCCCTCGGACGGGTCGGGGTTGAGCACGCAGCCCACCATTCCCAGCTGGGTGACGGCCTCCTCGAGGGCGCCGACCCAGTCCGCCGAGCTCTCGCCGTACGCCTGCGGCAGCCCGGCGACCCCGGCGAGCCGGCCGGGGAACAACGCGGCCTGGCGGGCGATGACGTCGTTGACCGCGCTGGTCCACCAGTGCACGGTCTTCGCCGGGCGCATGGAGTGCCCGCAGTGGAACGGCCGCGGCGAGATCAGCTGCAGGTCGGTGCCGACGCCGTCCATGGTGGCCAGGGTGCGCTCGCCCCACTCCTTGAGCGCGGCGTCGGAGACTCCCGCGCTGCCCTGTCCGTGGGCGCCGCGCGACGACATGAGGGCCGCCTGGTAGGCGTACAGCTCCGGCGGGGCGTTGACGTGCGCGTGCGCGTCGATGATCATCTTCTTCTCCTTACGCCTGAAGGTCGGGCTGGGTGAGGACCTGGTGGTGCAGGCCGACGCGCCGGCCGGTGCGGGCGGACTCGTGCAGGGCGAGCGCCACTTCGAGCGTCGCCAGCCCCCAGCGTCCCGTGTGGACGGTCGGGTGGCCGTCGAGCGCGGCGGCCAGTTCGGCCAGCAGGGCCTGCCAGCCGGACGCCTCGTCCTCGACGCCGACTTCGGTGACGTCGTCGCCCGCGAACACGAGCGCACCGGTGGGGGTCACCCAGGCGCCGCCGCCCGCGAAGGTCGCCGCCAGGGTCCCGAAGACCGGCGACACCGCTCCTTCGCCCGGCAAGACGAAGAACCGGCTCGTTTCCGGGGTGGCGGTGACGTCGAAGGTGCCGAGCTCGCCGACGCCCCAGGTCTGCAGACGGCTGTCGAACCCGCCCGTGCCCACGTAGTACGCGCTCGCGTGGACGCCGCCCGGGAACGCGAGCTGGGCGGAGAACCCGAGTTCGGTCCCGTCCGCGCCGCCGAACGTCGTGCCGGTGACGGACTCGGTCAGCCCGCCGCACACGTACCGCAGGATGTCGATCTGGTGGGCGCCTTGGCGCAGCACCAGCCCGTTGCCCTGCGCGGCGTCGAGATCCGCCGCGGAGCGCGGGCGGCGGTGCCAGTCGGTGTGGCAGGTGGCGCACACCGACAGCAGCGGGCCGAGTGTCCCGTCTTCGACGAGCCGCCGCAGGACGCGGACCGGCGCGTTGTAGCTGTGGGTCGCCCCGACGAGCAGGACGACCCCGGCGCGGTCGGCCGCGTCGACGGCGAGCCGTGCGTCCGCCAGCGTGGTGGCCAGGGGTTTCTCCGAGATGACGTGCTTGCCTCGGGCGGCCACGGCCTGGACCGCGGCCAGGTGCGTGGCGGTCGGGGTGGCGACGTACACGACGTCGACGTCTCCGGACGCGGCCAGCGAAGCGACGTCCGGGTGCACCCGGCAGCCGGTCTCGGCGGCGGCGCGGTCGCGGGCCGCGGGGTCGAGGTCCGCGACCCCCGCGAGCCGGAACCGCTCCGAGTGGCCGAGCGCGGCGGCCATCAGCCGCCCGGCCGCACCCCAGCCGGCGATGCCCACCCCGTGCGCGTCCATCAGAACCCGTAGATGTCGAGAGTGGACTCGCCGGCGGCGATCCGCCGGCGCACGGAGGCTTCCTTGTCCTCCCGCCGCGCGGCGCGCTCGCCGACCACGGCGACGTCTTCGCGCGGTGAGACGACGACCCCGTCGGCGTCCCCCACGACGAGGTCGCCGGGCCGCACGACCACCGAGCCGATGGTGATGTCGGTGTCGAGGTCACCGCCGGTGGTGTCCTTGCCGGTGCCGCGAACGCACAACCCTCGCGAGAACACCGGGAACCCCAGCTGCAGCAGCTCCGCCGAGTCGCGCACGCAGCCGTCGAGCACCAGGCCGCCGAGCCGGCGGGCGATCGCCGCGCTGGTCAGGATGTCGCCCCAGTAACCGAACTCGAAGGCGCCACCGGTCGAGGCGACGAGCACGTCGCCCGGTGCGGCCGCATAGAGCGCGCGGTGCAGCCAGATGTTGTTGCCGGGCGTCAGCCGGACGGTGAACGCGTACCCGCAGATCCGCCACGCCGGGTCGAGCGGCCGCAGCTGCGACGGCAGCGGAGTCGCCCCGGACTCGTGCAGCGTCGCCGTGCCGAACTCGCCGAACCGGGTCGCCTGCGCGGTCATCGCGCACCGGCTTTCGTCTGCAGCGAGTGGTAACCCATCTCGGCCCGCGCTTCGTCAAGCCGCTGCCCACCCGCGACCGCAGTCCGGATGCTGTCTTCGGCGCGCTCGATGCCTTCCGCGACGTCGAGCGCCTCATCGGCCCGGTCGGCGGCGAGGACCACGACGCCGTCGGCGTCCCCGCGGATCACGTCGCCGGGGTGCACCAGCACCGAGCCCAGCCGCACCGGGCGGCCGGTGTGCGCGAGGCGCACCCGGTCCTTGCCGGTCTGCATGCTGCGGCCGCGGGCGAACACCGGGTAACCGATGGCCAGGCTGTCGGCGACGTCCCGGCAGACCCCTTCGATCACGGTGCCGCCGATGCCGCGCGCGTTCGCGACGGCGGTGAGGATGTCGCCCCAGACCGTGCAGTCGAGCCGCCCGTCGTTGCTCAGCACCACGATCTGCCCGGGCTCGACGTCGTCGATGTAGTCGCCGACGGTTCCGCCGAGCGCGTCCACCGGTTCGTACTGGCCGGTGAACGCCCGCCCGCAGATCGAGAACCGCGCGTCGAAGGGCACGATCCCGGGCACGGCGCCCGGCAGGCCGAGCTTGTCCAGCGCGTCGGACAGCCCGGCGGTGCCGATCACCCGCGCGCGGTCGACCGTCTGGTCAGCCATTGAGCATCTCCTCGTAGTCCGTGCCGAGGACTGCGGACGGGAGCCGTCCCGCCCGCAGGTCCTCGGCCATCAACCGCTCGCGGGCCACCAGCCGCTCGGCGGCCGCGAGCACGTCCTCGGCCTCGGCCGCGCGGACGAACACCGCGCCGCTGCCGTCCGCGAGCACGTAGTCGCCCTCGTGCACCTCGACACCGCCGATCCGCACCGGCACGCCGACCGCGTCTTCGACGATCCGGCCCCGCGCGGTGAAGGGGATGGCTTCCCGCGCGGACACCGGCAGGCCGAGTTCGCGGATCTCGTCGACGTCCCGGCACGCGCCGTCGATGACGACTCCGCCCAGTCCCTTCAGGGAGGCCGCGCGGGCCAGCAGGCCGCCCCAGGTCGCCGACCGGTAGGGCCGGCCGGTGTCCTGCTGCACGACGACCACCTCGCCTTCGGCGGCCCGTTCGATCGCCGCGGTGCCGAGGTGGCTGCGGCTGACTCGGCCGTCCGCGGGCACCGTCCGCATCGTCACGACCCGGCCCGCCACCCGGGCGCCTTCCCAGACCGGCAGGACGCCGGCGACCGCGCCGGGCCGGCCGAGCGCGTCGAGTGCGTCCGACAGCACGCACGAGTCGAGGGCGAGCAGCCGGTCGCGGCGGGACGTCACGCCCGGGTCCAGGTGAAGAACCCCATGCCGCACCCCGAGCCCGCCTTCGAGCGGTACGCCGGGATGTAGTCGATGACCTTGCCGGGGGCGTCGTGCAGGGCCGCGCCGACGGCGATCCAGTTGCGGATCTCCGAGCTGCCTTCGCGCAGGCCGTCGACGGGGATCCGGGACAGGGCCTCGTGGTCGTGCGCTTCCAGGGCTTCGAGCAGGCCGCGGTCCAGCTTCTCGTCGATGATCGGGTGAGTCAGGCCGCCGGAGGCGATCAGTGCCACCCGCAGGTCCGACGGCCAGCTGTCGATCGCTTCGCGCAGGGCCTCGCCGAACGCGACGCAACGGCCCGGCGTCGGCTGGTTCGGCGGGTAGTAGGTGTTGAGGAAGATCGGCACCAGCGGGATGCGGGGCAGGCCCTCCAGCAGGCGGCGGTAGACGAAGGTGAAGGCGTGCCCCAGCGAGCGGTCCTTCGGCTGCTCGGTGAACTGCGCGACGTCGAAGCCGCCCTCGACGAGCTGCTCGACCAGGTGCAGGCCCAGCCCGGCGTGCGTTTCGTACACGTCCACTTCGTCGGCGTGGTAGTACTTGTACGCCGTTTCCATAGTGGACGGATAGGCTTCGGCGCCCGGGGGGCGGTCCTCCAGGGACTCGCCCCAGAAGATCGAGACCGCGGGCATGATGTCGTCGAGGAACAGCTCCCGCTGGTCATCGCCGATCACGACCAGCACGTCCGGTCGCTGCGCGAGCAGCTCGTCCCGGGTCTTTTCCAGCGCGCGCTGGCAGGCCTCGTACCGCTCGGCCAGCAGGGCCGGGTCCAGCTCGTCCTCGAGCTCCTCCTCGGTACGCTCGGTCGGCGTCAGACCCAGCGCGCCGAGCCGGGGCAGTTCGAGGTCCCCGTGCGCGCGCCAGCCGCCCGATTCCATGGAGAGCTGCGGACTGTGCGACACCGCGGCGCCGCCCACTACGTGTGCCATGTGTTCCTCCTTCGACGAGTCAGCCGCGCCGGGTCACGTCGGCGGCGTCGCCGAGCGTGTGGCGGTAGTAGTCCCACGTCCAGTGCGCGTAGGTCTTCGCGGCGTTGCGGCTGTTCACGAACCCGGACACCTCGGTGATGTCCTCTTCGGACAGTGCCTGCGGCTTGGCGCCCGGCACCGAGTGCAGGCTCAGCGTCAGTTCGGCGAGCGTCTCGAGCTTGATCGCCCGCACCGTCGCCTGCTGCAGGTCGGCCCCGACCGCGACCACGCCGTGCCCGCGCAGCAGGCAGGCGTCGGCGGTGTCCATCGTCTCGGCGACCTCGCCGCCGAGCTGCCGGTCGCTGATGAGCACGGCCCGCGGGTACGTCGGCACGCCGCGCACGGCCAGCTCCATCGCGCCCGGGTCGTAGGCGCCGATCACCGGCTCCATGGGGAGCCCGAGGATGCCGCACTTCAGTGACGCCTCCGGGTGCCCGTGCACCACGGAGCCGACGTCCGGCCGCTGCCGGTAGAGCTCGGTGTGGATCGGCCACTCCCCCGGCAGCGCGTAGCCGTCCGGGAGGTCGTCGTTGGTCGCGTCCAGGCCGACCAGGTGGATGTCGCCGGTGATGGTGAACCGCACCCCCGGGTCCTGCGGCGGACGGCACCGGACGAGGATCCGGTCGGTGCCGGGCACCCGGGCGCTGACGTGGCCGGTGATCTCGCGGACGCACCCCGTGGCCGCGAGGATGCGGCACGACAGCGCGACCAGCGCTCGCAGGTCTTCAGTGTCGGACACGGGCACTCCTGAGGTGCGACGGGGAAACGAGGGCGGCGGCCGCGGCGACCATGCGGGCCGGCTCGGTGAAGACCCGGATGCCGCGTCCGGCCAGCAGGGCCATGCCGTCGGCGGCCAGCGAGCGCGTGACGAGCCAGGACACGAGCACGGGTTTCACGCTGCCGTCGGCCGCGTCGGCGATCTGCCGCGCGACCCGGACGGCGTCGTCGCCCGCGATGCTGGTGAGCACCACACAGACGAGGTCGACGCCGGAGTCCGCGCTCACCAGCTCGACGACGCGGCGCACCGTGCCCTCGGCGAAGGTCCCTTCCGCTGTGATGTCGAGCGGATCGTCGACGTGGGCGAACGCGGGCAGCGCCGCGGCCAGGTCGGCCGTGGTCCGCTCCTCGAACGCCGCCAGCGCGAGTCCGTGCTGGTCGATCAGGTCCGCGGTGGCGCTGCCCGCGCCGCCCGAGGTGGTGACGACCGCGACGCGGCGTCCGGCCGGGCGCGGGGTGTTGCCGAGCGTCCAGGCGATTTCGAGCAGGCCGGTCAGCTCGGTGACCTGCACCGCGCCCTCCTGCGCCAGTACCGCGCGGTAGGCGGCGCCGCTCCCGGCGAGCGCGCCCGAGTGCGAGGACACCGCCCGGCGGCCCGCTTCGGTCACGCCGGTCTTGAACACCACCACCGGCACACCGCGGTTCCGCGCCGACGCCAAGGCGCGGCGGAAGCGGTCACCGTCGGACACGCCTTCGAGGAACACCGCGATCGACCGGGTCGTGTTTAGTGTCGTGAAGTGGTCTAGGTAGTCGGCGACGTCCACTTGGGACTGGTTGCCGACCGTCACCCAGTCGCCGATGCCGTAGCCGTCGGCCAGTTCCCGCGACACCAGGCTGCCCGCGACGGCACCGCTCTGCGCGATCAGGCAGGTGCCCGATTCGCGCAGCGGGAAGCCGTTGACCGCCTGGCTGAACGTCGCGGCCATCCGGTGGTGCGCGCTCACGACGCCGATCGTGTTGGGCCCGCACAGGGTCGTGGCGGAACCTGCCACGGCAGCGCGCAGCTCAGCGTCGAGCGCCTGGCCCTCCGCGCCGGCCTCGCCGAACCCGGAGGCGAACACGATCACTGCGGGCACCCCGAGCCGGACGCAGTCGCGGACCGACTCGACTGCGGCCTTGGCGGGCAGGGCAACGCAGACCAGGTCCGGCACCGCGGACAGCTTGCTCAGCGACGTCACGGCGGGCAGCCCGCCGACTTCGCCACCGGCCGGGTTGACCGGGTGCAGCCCGCCCGCGAACCCGTGCTCGCGCAGGGAGGCCAGGATGCGGCCGCCGGGCCGGGTGGCGTCCCGGGAGGCGCCCACGACGGCGATCCTCCGCGGCCGGACCAGGGCCGTCAGGTCGTAGCCGCTCCTCCGCGGCTCTTCGGCAGCGACGGGCTCGACCACCACGCGGGCGTCGAGCACGACGCAGGTGCCGTCGGCGAGCACCCGCACCGGGTTCAGGTCCAGTTCGGACAGTTCCGGGACGGCGACGGCCAGTTCGGAAACCCGCGCCACCAGCTCGCGGAACTGCTTCGTGTCGACGGGCGCCGCGCCCCGGAACCCGGTCAGCAACGGCGCGCACCGCAACGACCGCAGCATCTCGTCGGCGTCGTCGACGTTCACGGGGGCGACGCGGCGGGCGACGTCGCGGAACAGCTCGACGGTCACCCCGCCGAGCCCGGCGACGATCACCGGACCGAACGTCGGGTCTCGCACCCAGCCGAGGATGAGGTCGGTGCCCGGCGGCGCCATCGGTTGCACGACGACGCGGGCGTCGGCCGCGCCGAGCGCCGCGGCCCGTTCGACGAGCCGGTCGTGGGCCGCCGCCACCGCGTCCGCCGTCGCGAGGCCGAGTTCGACCAGGCCCGCGTCGGACTTGTGCAGCACCTCGTCGGTGAGCGCTTTCAGCACCACCGGGAAGCCGAAGTCCCGCGCGACGGCCACGGCGTCGGCGGCCGAACTCGCCGGCGTGGCCGGGACGAACGGCAGGTCCAGGGGCGCGAGCAGGTCTCGCGCCGAGGCCTCGCCGAGTCCGCCCGGCCCCAGCCGCCGGGCCGCGGCGCGGACGTCGCTGGTCATCGGCGTGACTCCCCGCGGATGGCGTCCTTGGCGATCAGCACGCGGTGGATGTCGTTCGCGCCCTCGACGATCTGGAACACCTTCGCGTCGCGGTAGGCCCGGGCCACGGGGTACTCCTCGGACACGCCGTAGGCGCCGTGGATCTGGACCGCGTCCGTGGCCACGGCCTGCGCGACGTCGCTGGCGTACATCTTCGCCATGCTGGCCTCGACCCGGGCGCGCTCGCCCCGCTGCATGGCCTCGGCGCACCGCTCGGTGAGCAGGCGCGCGGCCTGCACCGAGACCGCCATGTTCGCGATCTTCTGCTGCACCATCTGGAAGTCGGTGATCGGCTGGCCGAACACGACCCGGTCCCGCGCGTAGCGCACCGAAGCGTCCAAACAGGACTGTGCCAGCCCCACCGCGCGTGACGCGACCGAAAGGCGGCCGCGCTCCACGGCGTTCATCGCGACCGCGAACCCGTCGCCCTCGGCCCCGAGCATCGCGTCGGGCCCCAGGCGCACGTTGTCGAAGACGAGGTCGCCACTGCAGAGCGGCCGGAAGCCCAGCTTGTTGTGCACGGGGTTCTTGAGCACGCCCGGGGTGTCGGCGGGCACGATGAACGCCGACAGGCCGCGGCGGCCCAGCGCCGGGTCCCGCGTGGCGAAGGTGACGAAGAACGACGCCCGGTCCAGGTTGGTGATCCAGGCCTTCGCGCCGTTGAGCACGTATCCGCCGCCCTCGCGGGTGTAGCGGGTCTGCGTGCCGGCGACGTCGCTGCCGGACCGGGGTTCGGTGACCCCGGCACCGCCGAACAGCTTGCCCTCGGCCAGCGGCACGAGCCACTGCTGCTTCTGCTCGGTCGTGCCGAACTCCAGCAGGCCGGAGCCGACGAGCGCCGAGGGCATGCTCATCAGCACGCCGAGGCAGTGGTCGACGCGCGAGACCTCTTCGATGATCCGGGTGAACGTGACGTGGTCGAGGCCGAGACCACCCCATTCTGCAGGCACGACGCCGCCGAAGAAGCCCAGCTGCGCCATCTCGTGGAGCAGGTCGGCGGGCAGTTCCTCGGCCGCGTCGTACTCGGCGACCCGGGGCGCCACCCGGTCCTGGACGAACTCGCGGACCAGGCCGACGATGGCGTCCCGTTCGGCCGCGGTCTGCGTCGGTTCGAGCAGTTCGGAGGTCATTTCAGCCCGCCGCTTCCAGGTTCTTGCGCAGGCGCGGGTAGATGTCCAGCGCGGTGTCGCCGAGCATCAGGTCCAGGTCCTGTTCCGAGTGCGCCGGGATGCCGCGCAGGACGCCGGCGATGTCGTCGGCCCAGCCCGCCGTCGGCGTCTTCTTGTGCGAGCCGTCGCCGGGCCGCTCGGTGCCGAACACCACGCGGTCGCTGCCGATCACCTTGACCAGCAGAGCAAGCGCTTCCTCGCTGTAGAGGCAGGTGTCGTAGTAGAGCTTCCGGATCGCCTCGTCGAACGTCCCGCCGCGCTCGGTGCCCTGCCAGTACGTGCCGCGGAACCGGCCCACCTGGTACGGGATCGCGCCGCCGCCGTGCGGCACCACGACCTTGAGGTCCGGGAAGACGTCGAACACGTCCGACTGCACCAGCGACATCACCGCGGTGCTCTCCTCGGAGATGAAGTGCAGGCTCTGGTTCTCGCGCAGGGACACGCAGCCGCAGGAGTGCACCAGCATCGGCAGCTGGTACTCCACCAGCTTCTCGTACAGCGGATACCAGTACTCGTCGCCGAGCCCGGGCACCTCCATCGGCGCGCGGCCCTCGCTCGGGTCCGGGTTGACGAGCACGCCGACGAAGCCCAGCTCGTTGACGCAGCGTTCGAGCTCTTCGAAGACGACGGACACCGGCTCGTTCCAGACCAGCGGCAGGTTGCAGATGCCCTGCAGCCGCTGCGGGTAGAACTGCACCTGGGTCGCGATGGCGTCGTTGACGGCCTGGGCCCACCAGTGCACGATCCGCGCCGGCTTCTCCGAGTGCATCAGGCTGTACGGCCGCGCGGAGACCAGCTGGACGTCGGTGCCGACCTTGTCCAGCCAGGCGATGTGCTCCTCGGCGAAGTGCTTGAGCTCCTCGGGCGGGATCACGCCGGTGCGGCCGTGCCCGAGGCCCTCCCGGGACTCGGAGAAGCCCTTGAGCCGGCGGCCGTAGTGCCCGCGGCTGCCGATCAGGAACTCGCGGTAGGCGTACAGCTCGGCGGGGGCGACGAGGTGGCCGTGCACGTCGACGATCTTTCGGGGCATGGAATGCGCTCCTCTTTCGGTGGTTCGCTGCGGGACTGTTCCCCGCGCGTCAGTCGATCAGCACGCGGATGGGGTGACCGGTCTCGGCGTGGTGGGCGACGGCAGCCGCGATCGTCGGCTCGCCGATCGCCTCCCGCCAGCCGCACCCGGCGGCCCGGCACCAGGCGGTGGGCAACCACTCACCGCAGGCCGGGCAGATCCCGGTCCCGGTCCGGTGGCGGCCGTCGTGGCAGCCCCCGTCGGGTGCGGAGTTCGGGGCGGCGGAGTCTGCTGGGCTGGCCACGGCTCGCTCAGCCGGCCTTCCGCACCACGGCGTCGATCCGCTGCGTGAGCGTGCTCAGCCGCGGGCTGTAGACGCCCTGGGTCCGCAGGAACGAAGCCATCGGGTTGGCGCCGCCACCGCCGATGCCGAGCTCCTTCTTCTCCTGCGGCAGCTGGATCAGCTCGCCCTCGGTCGCCGCGTCGTGCACGTTCATCACGGCGCCGCCGGTCTCGTTCGCCTGCAGCTGGCTGCGCAGCAGGTTGCGGTAGAGGGCGATGCCCTGGTCCGACGAGCTGAGGTGCTCGTCGTCGCGGGTGGTCAGCGCGCCTTGGGTCACCCACACCATCGCGTCCTGCGAGTCGATGGTGTCCATGAGGAAGTTGCCCTCCGCGTCCTGGAGCTTCACCTCGTAGGTGTCGGGCAGGGCGCGGACCTCCTCGACGAGGTTCGCGTACTCGTCGGGCACGTCGTAGTAGCAGTACCAGAAGTGCAGCGTGTGGTGGTCGTCCATCGGCACGCGGATCTGGAACGAGCTCAGGCCGTAGCCGCCCACCTTGAGGATGTTCGGGAAGTAGACCGGGTGGCCGACCTTCCAGTCCTCGTCGTCCTCGGTCTGGCCCTCGCGCAGCCGGCGTTTGATGATGCCGTAGTCGACGAGGTCGAAGCCGATCTTGATGTGGTGTCCACCGAGGACGGTCGGTTCTTCGCCCGCCCGCTCGAGGTGATAGTTGAACAGCCGCCCGTGCAGCCACTCGACGTGGGTCGGATCGAACGAGTTCTCCATGATCTGCAGCCAGTTGCACGGGATCACGGCGTAGCCGATGTCGCGGAAGCGCGTGGGGCTCTCTTCGAGGGCGAAGAGGTCCAGGCGCGGCAGCGCCGGCGCCGGCGCCTCCCCGAGGTAGGCGAAGATCAGCCCGCCGAGTGCGCGAACGGGGTAGCTCGTGGTGCGTGCCCGCGCCTGCAGCTGGGCCGACGGCGGCATCTGGTTCGGTTGTTCCAGGCATTCGCCCTGCGGGGAGAACTTCCACCCGTGGTACGGGCAGCGCAACCCGGCACCGTCCGGGAACCCGTAGCCCAGGGAAGCGCCGCGATGCGGGCACCGCTCGGCCACCAGGCCCAGGTCGCCCGTCTCGGCGCGGAACAGCACGAGGTCTTCCCCGAGCAGCCGGACCCGCTTGACCGGGTTGGCGGCGAGGTCCGTCTCGGTGGCCACCGGAAGCCAGTAACGCCGGTAGAGCGCCCCGGCGGGCGTGTCACGGCCGACGCGGCTGTAGCGCTCGTTGACGTCTGGGTGCAGCATCAGCGTCCTCCCTTGCCCCGGACCAGGCGATCGCGGTCCGGCAAGCGACGGACTCCTTCGTCCGGTCGCTCTTGTAGGTTAATCATAGGAGCATTAGTCAGTCAAGCCACGGCCGCGACGTCCGCCGGGCCTTCGGCATCGGCCGGGCCAGGACTCCGACGCGGCACCAGCCGGTCGGTGGCCACCCCTTCCGGGCGCTCGCCGAGCCGGCACACCCGGTACTGGTGCCTCGTGCCCACCGCGGGCACGAACGCGATCGCCGGATGCCCGCACCACGCGCAGGGCAGGCCCCGCAGATACACCTCGAACATCGGCACCCCATCCCTTCGGCGGCTAATTAGGATTATGATTAGAGCATAAGACCTACTCAGCCTCCGGAGAAGAGATGACCGACAGTGAAGTGCGGCTCGACCTGCGCGGCGACGTGGCCGAACTGGTCCTGGCCGCGAACGCGATCGACCTCGACGTCGGCCGGCAGCTCGCCGCGGCGACCGAGCGGCTCACCAGGACGGACGCGCGAGTCGTTCTCGTCCGCGCCGAGGGACCGCATTTCTGCGTCGGCGGCGACGTCCGCGCCTTCGCCGCACACGAGGGCGATCTCGCCTCCTACGTCGGCCAGGTCGCGGACGTCGTGCACGCCGCACACCGCCACCTCGCGGCCCTGACCGTTCCGGTGGTCTGCGCGGCACAGGGCGCCATCGCCGGCGCCGGGGTGGGCTTGGCCTTCGGCGCCGACCTCGTGCTGCTCGGCCGCTCGGCGAAGGTCCGGCTCGCCTACACGGCGATCGGGCTGTCGCCGGACAACGGAGCCAGTGCACTGCTCCCCCGGCTCGTCGGCCCGCGCCGCGCCCTCGAACTGGCACTCACCAATCGGACGCTCACCGCCGACGAGGCCCGCGACTGGGGCCTCGCGACGGCCGTCATCGACGACTCCGCCCTCCTCGACGAAGCGCGGGAGCTGGCCGGCCGCCTCGCCGGGATGGCGCCCGACGCCTTGGCGGCGACCAAGCGCCTCATCCTCTCCGCGGCGAACAGGAGCCGGGACGAGCAACTCGACGAGGAAGCCCGAGCCATCACGGCGCTGGCCGCTACCGGCTCCGCGCGGCAGGCGATCTCGGCGTTCGCCCGGCGCTGACGCCGCGGCGTCAGGTGACGTTGCGGATCAGGCCGCCGTCCACCCGCAGATTGGCGCCACTCACGTAGTCGGCCAGCGGGCTGCAGAGATAGGCGACCGCCGCGGCGATCTCTTCCGGCTTGCCGAACCGGCCGGTGTCGTTCGGGATGAGGTCCCGCACCGCGCCGCGCTCGATCTCCTCCCACGTCTCGCCCCAGCCGCGGGCGGGGGCGATCCCGGTGAGGAGTTCCTTCACCGACTCCACCAGAATCGCACCGGGCGCGACGACGTTGGATGTCACACCGGTGTCCTTTAGTTCACGCGCGAGCGACACGGCGAGGTTGTGCCGGGCCGCCAGCGTGGCGTTGTACTGGGGGTGCGACTGCATCGGCTGGGTCGCCAGGCCGCCGCCGATGGTGATCACCCGGCCCCACCGCCGGTCCCGCATCCGCGGGACGAGGTGCCGGATCATCCGGACCCCGGAGATCACGTTGCCCTCGTAGGTGTTCCGCCAATCCTCGGGAGTCGCGTCCGTCCAGGAAAGGTGCTCGTACGCGCCCGCGTTGTTGACCAGGATGTCGATCGGGCCGCCGGCCAGCGCGGCAGCCGCGACGGCGGCCGCCCCCTCGTCCGTGGCCAGATCGCCGATGGCCACGGCGGTTCGCCCGCCCTGGTCCCGGATCGCCGTGGCCACCTTTTCGGTGCGGGCGATGTCGCGGCCGTGCACCACGACCTCGGCGCCTTCCGCGGCGAGGCGGCCGGCGATGGCTTCGCCGAGACCCGAGCTCGACCCGGTCACGAGCGCGCGCTTGCCTGTCAGTTGAAGATCCATTGTTCGCCTCGATGTCGTTCTTCGACCGGCGGCGACTCCGCCGATGTATACGACTGTAGACTTCACTGGGTAACTTGTCTACGACTGTAGACCGTGACGAGGTAGACAGGCTACCTGTTCAGTTTGCCTGTACTCTTGCGGAATGAACGAAGACCGAGCAGACCCGTCGGCGGCCCTCGCCGCAGGCCTGGACCTGGCTGTCCAGCGCTTTCGCGGACGCCTGCGGGTCGAAGGGCTCCGGCTTCCGGTCCCCTGGACCAGGAGCCAGCTCGTCGCCTTGGATCGCATCGTCCGCGGCACCGCCGTCACGACGAGTGAGCTGGCCGCGGCCGAGCACATGCGCCCGCAGTCGATGGCGCAGATCGTCTCCGCGCTGGAGCGCGACGGCCTGATCGAACGCCGTCCCGACCCCGCGGACGCGCGCCGGAGCCTGATCCAGCCGACCGACCGGGGCCGGGAGGCGGTCCGGACCGCGTCCGCCCTGCGGAACACGTGGCTCGCCGACGCCCTGGACCAGGAGCTGACCGCGGAAGAACGCGATCTCGTGCCGAAGCTGATCGAGATCCTCGACCGGCTCTCCGGAGCGCGGACCGTCCGCTCGCGCCCCGCAACGCCGGAGGACCGGTGAAGACCGTCGCCGGGACACCCGGCCGGATCGCTCCCGGGTGGCGGTACCTGACTCCCCTCGTCCTCGGCTCGGCGCTCAACCCGATCAACAGTTCCGTGCTCGCCACCGCGCTGGTCGCCATCGGGCAGGCGTTCCGCGTCAGCGCGGCGACGGCGGCCGGTCTGGTTGCGGCGCTCTACCTCGCCAGCGCGATCGGCCAGCCGGCGATGGGCAAACTCGCCGAACGGTTCGGGGCGCGGAAGACGTTCCTCTGCGGCCTCGTTCTGGTCGCCCTCGGCGGGCTCCTCGGCACGCTGGCTCCCGATTTCACGATCTTGCTCGTCGCACGGGCGGTACTCGGGATCGGCACGGCCGCGGGTTACCCGACGGCGATGATGCTGGTCCGCCGCTGGGCGGCCGAGAACCCCGGCGGCCGCGCCGAGGGCGCGATCGGCGCCCTCGCGATCGCGGGTCAGACGAGCGCCACGATCGGCCTGCCGCTGGGTGGCCTGCTGGTCGCGCTCGGCGGCTGGCGCGCGACCTTCCTGATCAACGTCCCGTTGGCGCTGCTGACCTTGGCCGCGGCCCTGCGCTGGCTACCCCGCCGCTCCCGCGAGCGCGAGTCGTCGGTACCCCTGGCTCGAGCTCTCGACCTGGCCGGCATGGCGTTGTTCGCCGCGGCCATCGCGAGCCTGATCGTGTTCTTCCAGGACCTGCACCACCCGCGCTGGGTCTTCGCGGGCGCGGGGGTGGTCCTCGGTGCCCTGCTGCTCTGGTGGGAAACGCGGGCCACGCACCCGTTCATCGACGTCCGGATGCTGGTGCGCAACCGCGCGTTGTCAGCCACCTACGTCCGCGTGGCGATCATGTTCCTGCTGAGCTACTGCATCCTTTATGGGTTCACTCAGTGGCTGGAGCAAGGACGCCACCTCAGCGCGTCCACGGCCGGTTACGTGATGGTGCCGATGTCGGTGGTCGCGGCGCTGCTGGCCATCCCCTTTTCCCGCGGCGGAAGGATCCGTGTGTGCCTGCTGGCCACGGGCATCGCCGCGATCGTCGGACCGGCCTGCCTGCTCGCGTTCCACGCGACGACTCCGGTGTGGCTGCTGATCGCGGTCACGATGGCGTTCGCGGTGATCTCAGGCCTCGGAGTCATCGGCAACCAGGCGGCGCTCTACCACCAGGCCCCCACCGAGACGATCGGCGTCGCCGCCGGCCTCCTCCGGACGTTCACGTACCTCGGCGCGATCCTGTCGTCCAGCCTGATCGGCGTCGCCTACGGCGAACGCGCATCCGACGAGGGCCTGCACACGGTTGCCCTCGTGCTGACCGCGCTCGGCGCAGTCCTCCTCATACTGACAGTCCTCGCCCTACGCGGGCTGCCTCGAAGCCAAGACACCAGAGACTCGACGAGCGCTAAGCCCGAAAGCTCGTGAAGCCTCCCGAATCCGGCGATCGTCAGCACCTGGCCGGTCCAACCGAGGAAACTGCCGTCGGAGCGCCGAGGTCGAACTCACCAGCGCCAGGATGTCCAAG
Source organism: Amycolatopsis sp. NPDC003865 (assembly GCF_053605345.1). Taxonomy (NCBI): domain Bacteria; kingdom Bacillati; phylum Actinomycetota; class Actinomycetes; order Pseudonocardiales; family Pseudonocardiaceae; genus Amycolatopsis; species Amycolatopsis sp. NPDC003865. The sequence goes on from NZ_JBSGJA010000001.1 coordinate 679,035, forward strand.
CGGCCCAGCCGTCTTCGGTGAACCGCGCGGCGGCGAGCAGTTCAACCCGGCCACGCCGAGATCGTGCGCTCCTCAACTCCACGCCCATGTCCGTGCTCATCTCGTCTGCCACCTTTTCCCGGGGGCCGAAAGACATTGTTCACCAGAATGTCGCCCCGGCCATTCTCCGCCAGATTGCGGGCGGAGACCACGGCCGTCTGCTCGCCGGGATCCATCACCAGCGTCTCGCCATTTGGTACGGCCGGAGGCGCCGACCGCACACCTCTCCACGGGCGGTTTCGCGGCGGCCGCTCCCGAGCTTCAGCAACGCCACACCGTTCGGCTCGCTCGTCGTCCTGCAGGGCATCGGGCTGATCGCCTCGCGTGCGAGTGAACTCTTGGAGCAGCCGCTCGCCCAGATCCATCACACCGGCCGAGCAGCAATGCGCCATTTCGGTGCAGAGCAGCTGCCCGTTCGTCATCGGCTTGCGGCAGTTGCGTTCCGCACTCGACCCGCACCTTCGAGTATCGAGGTCCACGATGATCAACGCTCTCGACCCCGCCTCCGGCGCCCGACGTCGCCCGCACACTGGCGGAGGTCACGGGCTGAAGTTCGCGTTCTACCGGCGGATGTCCACCGTCGAGTTCCAGGACCGGGCGACGTCGTTCGGGTGGCAACGCGAGGTCGCCGAGGAGACGATCCGCGGGCGCGGCGTGATCGTGGCGGAGTACTTCGATGAAGGATGCTCACGCCGGCTGCCCTGGCGCGAACGCCCGGCCGCAGCCCAGCTGATCGCGGCCGCCGAGAACCCGAACCGCTCGTTCGACGCCGTGCTCACCACGCTCCAGGCGCAAGGCATTCCGCTGTAGCTCCCCGAAGCGGACGGCCCGGTGAACCTCGACGACTCCGTGCACCAAGCGTTGATGCTCTTACTCGGATCCCAGTCGCGTCGCGAGGTATTACGTGCTCGGCATCGAGTGCTGGCTGCGATGCACATCCAGGCCCGCGTCCAGGGCAGGTTCCTCGGCGGCCGGCCACCCTACGGCTACCGCCTCGCCGACGCCGGTCCCCACCCCAACCGGCCCACGCGAGCTGGGGCCGCCGCCTGCACCGCCTCGAACCTGATCCGGCCACTGCACACCATGGGTGCGGTGGATCTTCCAGCAACGAGCTACCGGACGCAGCGTCGCCGGCATCGCGCGGGAGCTGAACGACCGCGGCATCCCATGCCCGTCAAGCGCCGACCGGGACCGCAGCCGACACCGGACGAAGCACGAATGGATCGTCCGCACAGTGTTCGGGATCCTCGAGAATCCGCGGTACACGGGGCGTCAGGTGTGGAACCGGCACAGCGCCAGCACAACCGGCGCCGCCCACCACGGGGATCCAGTCCGACCATCGGCGGCACGAGGTCGGGCCAAGTCGGACAAGGTGACACATCCAGCTCTCGTGGACGAGGCGACGTTCCTGGCGATCCAAGGCATACGCGCAGCCCGACCCACCAAATACGGCGGCACCAGAACGTACGTGCTGGCGGGACTCGTGCAATGTCAGTTCTGCGGCCGCCGGCTGGACTCGCACTGGGTGAACGGCCGCCCCGGCTACCGCTGCCGGCACGGGCCACACCAGCGCCCGCAACCGCCCACCAAAGCTCGAGAAGAACGTCTACGTCCGCGAAGACCACCTACTCGACGATCTCCGCGCGCGATTCGCCGAAACCGTAGGCGACGACGGGTCCACGATCGCCGACTACCTGAGATCAAACGACCTAACGATCAAGTGTGGCGGCCCGACCCGAGAGGTCAAAGCATGCAGCACACAATCCGTACTTGCCACGATGGACGAGACTGTCGGCGACCAACTGCTGTTACTCTGACCTCGCCGCGACTCGCGACTCTATGGGGTAATTGAGTGTCCGAACCAAGTTGATCTATAACCCCACACTGAAGTTCGCTGCGGACCTGCAGCTCGAGTGATTCGTCTCCCACGCGGGAGATTTTCCACTTCTTCGTGGTCAAAGGGGGGCTTCGAACACATGTTCGTGGCATCCCTGCGCGGGATGCGTGTTCATGCGACATGACCATAGCGCGGCTCCGTAGCCGGATGCCAGGGGTCTTGTTTAGGAGCTGTCCTAAGGCGAGGCGGTGCACCGGCCGATTGTCGCAGCGGATGTCGAAGGATTCGGTGCTCGCCAGCGCACCGATGCCGATCGGCTCGACGTGCGAAACGGGATGCACCGTGCCCTGAGGGAGGCGTTCGGCACCGCGGGTGTGGAATTCTCGTCGTGCCACGTCGATTGCGGCGGCGACGGCGTTCTCGTGCTGGTACTGCCTGATGTGCCGAACGCCATGCTGGTGGACCTCCTGCCAAGAGCGTTAGCCGACGCGCTCGTCCGGCATAACGAAGCCGCGGGCCCGGCGCGGCTCAAACAGTTCCGCGCCATCGCCACCCGCTTCGACAAGGCCGTCACTTCCTATCGAGGCATGATCGAGCCCGCCGCGCTGCTCATATGGCTTTGAGGACGGGCCCTCGCGGTGATGAGCGACGGGCCGGCGTTGGTCGCACGCCGGCTGTTTAGGTTGATGTATGACACCTGGCGCAGTCGGTGGTGTCCGACGAGTTCGCGCAGAACTGGCACCTGGCGCACACGTAGGTGCGCTCACGCGACCAGCACTGCGTCGCTAGGACCTCGTGGGTCAGCACCTGTTCGACCTCGTCCTCCGGACCGCCGAGGCTTTGCGCTGCCTCTGGGGTAGTGATCACCGGGTACAGCTCGCCGCACTTCTTGCACTTTCTGGTCTCCCATGTGCTGCCGCACTGATCGCAGTGAGCGTGATAGGTGTGGTCCTCACGAACCACCACGGAGTACTGCGGCCGGTCAGGCTCGTAGGGACACACCGGGCAGGACGCTAGCCCGAGCAGCGTGGAAGCGGCTTCGGCCACCGCTGCGGCTGTCCGCTCGCTGCGGTGGTCCAACGCCGGTCCGGGACGGCTCCCGGGGGCGGACTTGACGATCGCGGCGACGTTGCGCTGCAAGTCGGCCTGCGTGATCGGCGGCGGCGGATTTTTGGCCTCGAGCCCACCGCGCGCCGGGCGCAACCAGTCCAGACGGGAAGCCAGCGCGTGGGCCACCGGTTCGTCGACGGTGATGGTGCCCAACTCCCGGTGGAGCCGAGCATCCACGTACCAGCGCAGAGCTCGCGCCACCCGGTCGACGCTGTCGATCTCGTACGGGCTGACCGGCACTAGAGCGGCCAGTGACCCGGCCTTGGGTAACGAGTAGTGGTGCGCGGCCGCGCGCAGGGCAGGCGGCAGCCGGCGGCGCTCACCTCGTTCGCCGGGATAGACGACCACAACGGGATCCGGTGATCCCTCGACACTTGCGGCGATCGCCCTCAGAGCATCGTTGACCTCAGTCAAATCCATGGTCGCGGTCAACCTGTGCGGCAAGGGCACGATGCGGGTCCGACGGCCCTCACCTGTGTGCAACACAAACACATTGTCCGCTGTCCACTCCAACGTGACCTGGCCGACGAAGGGGCCGGTGAAACACGTCGCCGACTCCTGCGGTGCCGGTGCGGTCTCCGCCGGTGTCAACCTCAGTCTCTGCAACGCGTGCACCACGTGCAACGCGACGAAACTGTCGAAGCCCGAACACCACTCAGCGGCCCGATGGACGCGTTCGGCCGCGTTCACCGACTGGCTTCGCTCGCCGACCAAACTCTTCCACAACGCACCACATTGCGCGTAGTGCGCATCGTTGACGAACAGGTTCGTCGCGGGAACCGAGCGACCGGGGTTGTACGGCCTCATGATGCCCTTCCGCAGCGGTGAGTGCGCCAAGGTCTTGAGGCCGCGATCGAGGCGCTCTGCCTCCTCGAGCGCGGCGGCGGCCGCATCACCCACGCTGGTGCCCTCGAGCAGGCTGGATATCTGCTCGTACGCCGCGAAGGCTGTCCGGTGGACTCGTAGCCGAGCATCATCGAGATAGCGGTGCACATCGTGGATCATGGTGTTGATCCGGCGGAGCTGGCCGACCCGTTGCCCCATGAAGGCCGACAAGCCGTCCAGCAACTCGGCGACGATCCGGTTCTCTACGAGGTTCACGTCGGACACGTTGACCGGTCCGTAAAGGGCGTTGGGCTGCACCCCGTCGCGGGTGCGCCCAGCCCACACTTCGCTGTGCCGGGCGAGATGGGTGATGGTCCGTGCCGAGATCCGCCGTACCTTGCTAACCGGGAGCAGGACGTGCTCGGACCGGAGCTTGCTCCGCGGTTCACGACACACCGCGGCGAGGTGGCCCAACCGCCGGTTGATCTCTTGTTCCAGCGGACTGGTCGCAAGCGCGTTCTGGACGTCCTCCCCGAGGATCAGGGTCGGCCGTTCCAGCCAGCCGTGCACCCGACGGTCGCCGTGCAGTGCGCCGCGCATCCTCAGGACGTGGTTGACGATCGCGTCGTCCGGCAGCTGCGGATCCCCCTCTCGGGGCGTCCCCACCAGGGGCGATGGTGCTCGCCAAAGGTCGCTGTAGCGCCCGATGAGGAAGGGTTCGGCTGGTTCGGCGACCGATGCGCCGGAGAGCCGATCGACGAGGGCGTTCACGAGGCCAGGTTCCGGATCTCCCGCTCAACCAGCGCCAGTGAACGTCGCGGTCCGGATCGCGTGTCCGGGATCGTCGTCCACAGGTCTTCAAGGTCCTCGTGGAGCGCCTTGAGCTGATCAGCCCGCAGTTCGATCCGGCCACGGAGCTGCCGGAGAACCTTGGTGGCGACCAGGTGGTCCGCAGCCTCCTCGGCCGTGCCGCCCGCCTCGATGACGACCGGGACGAAGGAGTCGATCTGCCGGTCGGTGCGGGACCCAACCAGAACGCCGAGATCCTCACCGTGCAGGCCCACCAACTCGCCCAGCATTGTGCGGACGGCTGCCGCCGCGGCGCCGTGGTGCCGGCGCGCCTCGTCGAAGCGCCAGTTGAGTCCCTGCACGCTGAACGGCCGCAGGGCCTGGATATCCGTTGGCTCGAATCGTTCCGGACGAGACGGCAACTCGACAACGTGGGCACGGTCGTACGTCTTGGCTGCCGGGGCGAACGTCGTTTCGTCCTGGTTTGCGGTGCCGATGAACCAGACGTTGGCCGGAATGGCGAGCTTCCGCCCGTCGAGGAGCCTGCGGGGTGCCGGGTCCACGCGGCTGGTCATCAGCTCGAGGGCCTGCACATCGTCGCTGTGACGCTTGGTCAGCTCCATCGCCGACAACACATCACTCAGGTACTGCTCGGGCACGGACAGGTTCATCTCGTCCAACACGATCAGGTAAGGCTTGTCGGCGTATAGCGGCAATTGGGCACGATAAAGGGCCTGAGTGAAACCACTCTCGTAATACTTGCGCTCGAAAGGATTGTAGTACCCCATGAGGTCCTGCGGGCTGCGCCAGTCGGCAGCGACAGACACCACTTCGCAGCTCGCACCGATGGCGGCCGAGAAAGCCCGAGGCAGGCTGGTCTTGCCGATACCGCTGATCCCTTGGAGCAGATGGAGTTTGGTCGCAGCCAGTCCGCCGAGGAAACAGCGGAGGTCGTGCTCGGCGAAGAACAGACCTTGTGTGGCGATTGCATGTCGAACGGAATGCACGAGATCGCGCAGACGAGGAGCTCCTTGGGACAGAGAAGGTGCAGTCTGCAATTTTTCGTCGAGGTCCATCCGCGAGCACTCCGGGAACGCCGAAGCGCCGTCTTGGCGCTGCACCAGCTCTGCGTACTCGCGCCGCATCGACTCGACCTGGGACGTCAGGACTTCGTTGCGCTTCTCGAGCGACTGCGTCACGAGCCTGCTCGTCTCACGCTCCGCCACGCTGATCCGGTTGAGCGCGGCAGAGCGTTCGAGCTCGGCGTTGCGGCGGGCGAGTTCGGCCCGTTCGGCCTCAAGGTCGGCACATCGTTGGACGTACTCGTCGAGGCGGACCCGATCGACCGGCGAAAGCTCGTCGTTCGCCCGGCGGAGCTGCTCGTTCTCCAGCCGAAGCCGGCGGTTGCGTTCGACGACCGCCTGCGGGTCGTCGCCGAGTTCGGTGAGGTTTGCCCGAAGAGCCCTCAACTCGGCCAGCCGTTGCTGCAGGGCCTCCTCCGCCACTTCGGCTCGAGCCTGCCACTGCTCGCCCTGCAGCCGCAGCGAGTCCAGGTCGCGGCGAACGCGGTTCTCGACGATGAGGCGCTCGTCGGCCAGGCGCTGTTCCACCGACTCCGCCTCGGCCCTGGATCGCACCCGAGCCTGGCGCAGCTCGGCCTCCTGCCGGCGGAGCAGCTCAAAGCGCTCGTCGAGTTGCCGCTCGCGGTCCTCGATGCGCTCCTCCGTGCGGCTCCACCTGGCCTGCGCGACCTTTTCCTGCTCAGCGAGCTCCTGTTCCAACGCCGCGAGCCGTGTCCTTCGCCGTTGGTCCCAGTCCTTGCGGTAGGCGTCGTACTCCTTCTCGAGTTCCGACATTCGCTTTTCGCGCAGAGCCGTGAAGCCCGCTTCCGCTTCACGAAGCTTCTCAGCCACCTTGTCTTCGGCCGCACACAACTTTTCCCGCTGCTCTTTCACAGCGAGTTCGGCCGCTGCTACTTCTTTTTCGCGGCGGCGCACCTGGTCAATACGCGCAGTCAGATCCTGGTCGCGCTTTTGGAGTTCTTCGAGTCGCTGTTCCAGAGTGCGTTGCCTGCGGTCCGCCAGCCCCTGAGCCCGGACCAGGCCGTCGTAGGCCTTGCGGAACCCGGCCGAGTCGACCGGTTGTGGGTTCTCACCGACTTCACCAAGGAGCGACGGAACATCCACTCCGGCTTCCACCGCAGCGTTTTCCTCCGCTTCTACCTTTAAACTGGCTTCGCTGATTGACACTTCCCGGAGCGGTTTCTGCTTCTGCCTGGAATTCGTCCGGCTCTGGTTTCGACTTGGCATAGAGTCGGGATCTCCTTCACAGGGTTTCGGGTGGTAGTTTTATCGAGGCGCGAGCGAGGTCAGTGGCCAGTTCCGCGCACCACTCGACACTGCCGATCGCACCAGCGGACACGGCGCTGTGCGACGACTTGTTGCGCAAGTCGCCCAAGAAGTCCGCCAAATCGCTGAGAAGGCTTGGCCGCTTCCGGGCGAGTTCCCTCAGCGGGTGTTGGTCGCGGTGGGGGCTCCGCGGATCTTCTGCGGCGATGACGCACCACGGCAACAACGGCCAGACCATGTGGTCGTTGAGGATCTTCACCAAGCTTCCGGTGAGGTTGTCCCTGAACTGCGCCTTGAAGCGACTCTTGGGTATGGCGGTGAAGCCGAGCGACTTGCTGAGGTCTTCCACGACCTCCCACGCTTGGTTGACCGCCGTACGCGTCAATTGCGCGTCGGAACCCCAACCGCCACCCACCGGCCGACCGCACCAGTCCACGGGCGGTGGCAGGGTCTCCAACATCCTGCGGAGCACGAACTCGCACATGCGGAAGGTGTTGCGTGCCACGTCTTCCCTGGAGGTCGCCGCGTGCTGCTGGCCGGCAGCCGTGTGCACTGCCAGCAGGAGGTCGACCGTCTTGGGATGGTCATGCAACGCCTCTCCGAGTTCCGAGTACAAGCCGCGCTCCACGTGAGCCGACCAACGCTCGCTCGCTTGGCGCAAGTCAGCTTGCAACCGCTCGGACTCTTCGGCCTGCAACTCCGAGTACCACCGGGATACCTCGGAGTCCACAGTGGTGCGAAAGCGCAGCAATCGCGACAACATGGGGCTGGATCCCAGACCGAACGGGTCGGCCGCGACATCGACCGTGGCCGGTTCGACGGTGCAGAGCAGGTGATCGGCCCGGGGCGGTCCGATTCCCACGATCTTGTGGACATCGGGCAGCAGCGACCAGCGCTCTTCTTCGGAGACACTGGCGTCATCGGGGACGAAGCCGGTGAAGGCTTCCTCGTCCGCTCGTTCTCGCTGTCGCTCCCGCTTGACAGCGCGCTCTTGGGCCAACGCCGCCACCACCGCCTCCGGGCGGGGCGGGGTCGGTCGGGAGGCCGGAGCGTCTATGGTGAGCGCGCGGATGAATTCCCGATCTCCGGCTCGTCCCAGCCGGACCTTGACGATGCCGTCGTTGCCGCCCTGGAACGATCGGTACCTCAGGTTGTCGGCCGATCGTGGCCAGAGCTCGCCCGTGAACGCGTCCTGGAACACGTGGGTGACCACCAGTTCGGGAATCATAGCGAACTGGTCGGTCCGCTGCACGTGCGCCCCGCGGGGAGTCGGCGCGCGATCCGGTCCGAGCATCCCGGCGGTGCGCATCGAATTGAGGATGTGCTGGCACAGGTCCTGGTCGAGCCCGCTCACCGCCGACAACTCCTCGAGGGTGCGCACGCCTGCCGCGCACAGGGCCAGGAGCAGCTTTTCGAAGATGTCCGTCCTGCGCACGCGCTGCACGGGGGCGGTCACCCGGTAAACGAGCACCGGCCAGAGCACAGCTACCGCGTCTTCGTGTTCGCCAGGCGGCGCTATCTTGCGTTGGACCAGTACGCCGCGATCAGGGATGGGCACGAGCACCTCCCGGCCCCTGACGGACCACCCCGTTGGGGTGGCCGGCGCAGAGCTCCCAGAACGCCGTGAGCCGCGCTGCCTCGGGCGGCGCGGTTTGCGGCCGTGCCATGTCCGCGTCACCGACGACCACGAGCAGGCGTTTCTGGCGGCTGGTCGCGACGCACAGGCGGTTGGGCATCAGGACGTGGCCGTAGCGCCGCGCCGTGAGCAAACGCATATCCGGGGCCTGCGGAGGTGGTGGCGGGGACGAGCGCGTCAGAGACAGCAACACCACGTCGAACTGCTTGCCTTGGAACGCGTCCACGGTGCCCACCTCGATGCGGTCCACACGTTCACCTCTGCTGTTCTCCTGCGCCTTTCCGACCGGCTCCCAGCTGCCGTTGTCGTTTTTCAGCACGTTGCGTGCACCGAGTTCGGCACGGATCAGCCGGAACTGGTCGCGGTAGAACGTGATGACACCGATGGTGATGTCCGGATCGGCGTCGAGCAGCCTATCCACCTCCTCCGCCACCACCCGTGCCTCCACCGGCCGGGTCTTGCTCCGCGTGGACGTCTCGTTGCCCCTGTCGTGCGGAACGTTCAGCCACGCGGCGCAAGCACCCTCGTACCCCGGTAACGAGTGGGCGAATTCCTCGGCCTGGCGAGGCGACTCCACTTGTCCGTCGTAGAAGTTGTCGCTGACGTATCGGCCCAGCACCGGGTGCATTCGGTACTGGGCGGTCAGCGTGCTGGACCGTGGCGTGCCCTCGTCTTTGGCGAACAGCCGGAACAGCCGCTCGAACAAGCTCTCCTGCAACAGGGTCGCCCAGTCGTGATCCTGGACGCGGAGCTCGTGCTCGACATCGGGCTCGAGCATGTGCGGCAGCTGCTTGTGGTCGCCGACCAGGACGATCCGGCGCGTGGCCATGGTCAGTGGGATGATCAGATCGAGCGGGTTGGCCCGCCCGGCCTCATCGACGATCACGGTGTCGAACTGGGCGGCACCGTCCTTGGCGTCTCGAATCCCCCGCGAGTCGGACTGCTGGCACGTGGTGCCGAGCGACGTCGTGTAGCTGCGCAACGTGGCCAGCACGGCGTCTTCGTCACCGACCAAGTCCTCTACGTACTCGAGCAACGCCGACTGGACTGCGAACCCGGGCGAGCCGGCTCGGTCGTCGAGGTTGGCGCCGATGTCATAGAGCAGGGCTTCGACATCCGCGCGCCGCGCCGGACTGTCGAGCCGGGCGGCTCCGCCGAGCAGCAGATCGAGGAGCTCACCACGGAGATCGGCCAGCGCAGACAAGAACCCGGGCGCCTCGGTGCCGGTCCACTCCGCCGCTTCCCGCAACATCGCCGCGGCTTCGCCACCGAGCGGCGTGCCGGGGTCATCGGGCCACATGGCCAGCAGCCGAGCGGCGATGAACGGCCCGTCGTCGATGAAGGATTCCGGCAGGTACCTGAGCGCCCGGGCCGCGCAGATCAAACCGGGTCGAGCCGAGGTCGACGCGAAGGTCTCCGATCGCCGCGCCCGGTCCAAGGACGCGATCATCGTGTCGAGCTCACCGAGCACGTTGCTGTCGAGGAAGTCGGCGGTGGCATCGCGGACACGGGCGAGCATGTTTGCTGTGCCCACGGTGTCCAGTGGCCGGATGCGATAGGCCGCGGCCTCCCTCGTGACCAGCCGAACCGCCTCGGCCAGGCCGTTTTCCGGCAGCCGAGCGAGTTGTTCGCGCAGCGCTGCCACCGTCTCCCTGCGCCACGTCTCGAGGTGGGCGGTGGATCCGCGCCCCCGCGAGTCGATCTTCACCGCCGGCAGCTTCCACACCTTCGAGCGCTCGACGAGGTTGTCCACCGCGGCGTGCTGGAAGCTGGTCAAGAGCATGCTCTTGCTGAGGACACCGCTGGTTCGCCCCAGTTGTGCGAGACGCACCTGCAACGCGGCGATCAGTTCGGTCTTGCCCGTGCCCGGTGGTCCTTGGATGACCGCGAAGTCGGGCGTGTTGATGGCGACGTCGAGGGCGTGCTCCTGAGCTTCGTTGGGCGATCCCCCGAAGACGTCCAACACCGCCGCACTGATCGGGCGTTCCCGCTTGGGAACGGACGCGCGTCGCGGGTCGCCCTCGAGCACGGCCAGCAGGTGCGGCATCGGCGTCGCGCCGCGGACGATCCGTTCCATGGCGTCCTGACGGCGTTTCAACCTGCGGTAGTCGCCTCGGTAGGACTTGAACAAATAGCCGGAGGAGGGCGGGTCGGACGCGGCTGCTTCCTCTCCTGCGGCACTCCCCGCACGACGGATCATGCGCAGCTCCACGACGCGCTGGTCGGCATCCACGCGGCGGACTTCCCCCATGGGGCTTTGGCGGTCCGGCGTGAAGTCGAGGATCCCGGAATCTTCGGTCAGTGGCATGTCGCCGCCGAGCACGTCCGGTAGGCCGGCGGCGGCCTCCAGCTGGACATCCTCGGTGGCGCCGAGCTTGCTGACCAGGTAGTGGAGGAGGGTGTCGTCCCGGCTGTCGCCCGGCTCTCGGGAGATGGCGAACCGGATGAGGTCCCGATCCCCTGACACGCGCTGCCACGAGGAATAGTGCAGGTACCCCAGGGCGACCATCGCCCGCAGCGATCGGTGTGATTCCAGCTGTTGGTAGGTCATCCAGCGCCGGACGAACGAACTACCCGGTCCGCTGACGGCGAGCCTGGACAGGTCTCCACTGAGCTGGTCGCGCAGCTTCGCGGCACTCGACCGATCCACCAACCGCAAATCCACGTGGACGAGCTTGAGTCCGGCGGTGCTCGCCGTGTTGAACGAACGCACCCCGGTGATCTGCCACTGCCTCTTCCCCTCCACTTCCACCAGGTTGAGCGAGGCTTCGATGTGGGCACCGCGCAGACCGCAGGGGGCCGGCCGCGACAGGTCGGCGCCCAGGTTCTGCCCGGTCGACGCCACCACCCGGGCACCCAATCCAGTGGCGACCGCGGTGGGCACCGTGAGCTGGTCGGTGAGCCAGCGCACCGGGTCGCCCTTGTCCCCGTAGTTGGCCATCATCGCCCGCACCCTGTTGAGCACCTTGTCAGCGACACCGACGTCGAGTTCTCCCCAGTGGTGGACGTCCTGATAGCGGTATGCGGAGACGAACACACGGGCTACACCGTTGACCTGGCGGACGTCGTCGACCACGGAAATCGAGGTTCTCGGCGGTGCGGCTAGTTCGCGCAGCAGGTCGTCGGAGGCGCGGTCGCCGGGCTCGGGTTCCCATTCCACCCGAGTACTCCCGTCGGTGTCCTGCACCGCGACCCTGATGAGCCCGAGATCCTCGGTCACCAGGACTTCGCACCCCTTGAGGCGCGGGTCGTCCAGTTCCCTGGCCCGCCCGGTCAGCACCATCCGCGAAGGTGAACCGGCGAGCTTGCCGTCGAGACGGGCCATCAACGGACCCCGTTGAACACCAGCAACCGGTGCGGTGCGTCCACCCGGTCGAAGTGGACGTTCCACGGCCACCCGTTCTCGTCCAAGGGGACCCGATGGGTACGCCCGACGCGGAGCTCGATACTCCGGCTGCTTAACCGATCGACGAGGTACACCGGCTGGGACCCGCAGCGGAGTGCTTCGATTTCAGCGCCCCCGGACCATCGGAGCTCCACGACCGGATCATCCGGGTCGGTCGCAGGCCGGCCAGGGCCGTGATCGAGCACGAGCAACGCTCGGCGAGCGTCGATGCGGTGCGACCGCCCCTGGTTGAGGACCAGGGCGTGCTTGACATCCACTGGTTCCCCCTCGGACGGCAGATGAGCCGCGAAACCCGCGAGAAGCAGCTGCGCACGCGGCGTCTGGCACCACATGCAGGTGTCCGTCGTGGCCAATGACGTGATCCCGCAGCCCGGGCACTCGACGGTGAAATCGGCGGCCCGCAGCAACGCCGTCCGCCACTCGTCGGCCGACGGCCGGGCTGCGGGGTCGGTCAGCCCTTCTTCGAACGTCCTGGCACACAGCTTGCGGACCCCGGGAGTGAGCACCGCGTCGAGCGGCAGCCCCCGCCCCGGTTTCGCGCGGTTGCGGTCGTCGGTCGGGTGGTGGACCCAGGGCAACTCGCCTAGGTCGGCAAGCTCCTGCATTGCGGGGTCGGCCAACGCGTGTTCGCCGTGCAACGGGTGGGTCCAGGTGAGCACCCGGAATACCAGCAATGCCAGGGAAAAGACGTCACTGTGTTCGTCGTTGGGCGCCGCTCCCGTCACGACCTCCGGTGCGCCGTAGTTCGGGGTGAACACGGCGGCCCGGCGGTGGTCGACCTCGGTGGACAGGTTGTCCAAGTCGATCAGCATGATGTGGTCGCTGCGCTCGGCCACCAGGATGTTTCCCGGGGAAAGGTCGCCGTACACGATCGCCCGGCTGTGCAACCGGTGCAGGGCTTCGGCGAGGCGCCCAAGGATGAGCAGCCTGCGACGCAGCCCGCCGGTGTCGCGGTACCAGAGCCGCTGGTCCTGGCCGCGCGGCGGGCGGAAGAGCGATCCGAGCCCGGCCATGCCGTCCGCGAGGTCCATTGCGTAACCGGGTCGCTCCGCGAGTAAGGTGATGGGAGGGGCCAGCGGAATGCCGGAGAAGTCCGTGCGGGCGATCCACCGGAGTTGCTCACGCAGCTTGCGCCCGGTGTCCGCGTCCACGACGCGCAACACCTTGACGGCGCCCCGGCCACCCTCCAGTCGCCACACGTCGCCTTGTCCACCCGTGCCGATGAGCTCTTCGACTCTGTATTCGCGGTTTTGCTCGTCGCGCACCGTTTCACCTGGACGGAGCGGAGTTGCGGTTTCGGGTTTCGCCGAGGTCTCGGGAGGTGGCATGTCAGTCGACCAAGCCGCCCAAATCGATGTCCAGCGCGGAGAAGTCGTCCGGGCGCGTGCTGCGTACCCGGGTTGTGACGGTGCGGGTGACCCCGAGAAAGAAGTCGGAGAGCCGGTGGACCTCGTCGGCGCGCGCGACCGGGATGTCGGGGTTGTCAACGAATCTCCGCAGAACCCGGTAGGCGGCGGCGCCTGCCTCGGCGCCGACCGCTACAGCGAGCCGCAACGCGCTACCGCCCGGACCGTCGAGCAGCGCACGCAACGACTCTTGCCAGCCTTCGTCGGTGGGCTCCCCGTCGGACACCAAAACCAAGGTGGGCTTGTGGGCCGTCGGGGGGACTGATTTCTCGTCTATGAGCAGCTCGGCCACGGCAGCGAACCCAGCCCCCATGGGAGTACCTCCAACCGCCGACAGATCGATCCATTCAGCCCTGGCGGCAGGCCCGACCGGGTAATGCACCCGGGCTCCGGCTCCGCCGAACACGACCGCGCCGAAGGTCACCTCGGTATCGCTCGAGTCCGAGGTGGCGAGCGTCCGTAGCATGGTCCGAATCGCCGTGTTCAGTGTCTCTATCTTGTTCTCTTGAGCCATGCTCCCGCTGCCATCCGCCAGGACGATGACCGGCAGTTGACGCGGCTCCTCCACATCGAACGGCACGAACCCCTCGCTGCTCGCGGTCACGGTGCAAAACCCCCAATTGATCCGATGGACAGAGTGCAGAACAGACCAGAATCCTGCACCCGAGGCCGATTGACAAGCGGCCGATCGGGTGATCCCCCTCGGGCCGGCGCTGCGGATTGGACGCGCGACGACACAGGACCATACCGGAGCAACACTCGACCCCGACGCTGCGGGGGCTGCCTTTGAGACGCGAACTGCGGAGCATTCAGGACGAATTGTGACTATTGTTCAACAATGGCTTACAATGACAATTGTACTTTCCGGTAGACGCAATGCGGGATCGCCACACCGACAATGGTCGAAATTAGACGAAATCCTTGGCCTGGAGGTGGCCGAGCCCGTAGACGAAGGGATCGGCGCATTGGCCGCCTACGGGCGGTGCTCGACGGAGGACAACCAAGACCCGGAGACCTCTCGCGGCTGGCAGTTTGGGAACGCGCGGAAGTTCGTCGAGCCACTGGGCGGCCGGATCGTGGCGGAGTTCTTCGATGTCGGCCAATCGCGCTCGGTGCCGTGGGATCGCCGTACCGAGGCGTCGCAGTTGCTCGCCCAACTGAAGAACCCGCGTCGCGGCTGGGATGCTCTGGTCGTCGGTGAAGGCACCCGGTGTTGGTTCGGCAATCAGTTCTCGCTCATTGCTCCACGGTTCGCGGCTTACGGCGTGGACCTGTGGGTGCCGGAGTTGGGCGGGAAGTTCGATCCGCGGAACCCGTCGCACAAGATGCTGATGAGCGTGCTCGGCGGCATGAGCGAGTCGGAACGGCAGCATGTTCAGGCTCGCGTGCGGGCCGCGATGGACGCTCAGGTGGTCAATGAGGGACGACACCAGGGCGGCCGGGCGCCGTACGGGTATGTCGTCGTGGACGGCGGACCGCACCCGAACCCGCGAAAGGCAGCAGAGGGGTTCCGGTTGCGCCTGCTCGCCCCTGACGACTCGGCCGCCGAGGTCGTGCGTCGCATCTTCGCCGAATACCTCGCCGGCAACGGAGACCGGGCGATTGCGAACGGACTGAACCGCGACGGCATTCCCTGCCCGTCGGCGCGGCGGCCGGACCAGAACCGACACCGCCTCGCCGACGGCTGGCAGGGCAGCACCGTGCGCTCGATTCTGGAGAACCCGCGCTACACCGGGTTCGCGTTCTTCGGGCGGTGGGCGCGGCAAGAGATGCTGCTTGATCCTGACGACGTGGCAGCCGGAAACGTCGTCCGGTTCCGTCGCGCCAAGCCGGATCGGGTGGTTCGTTCCCGTAAGCCTGCACATCCCGAGATCGTGTCTGTCCAGGACTTCACGCAAACGCAGTTGATGCGGCGAGCCAAGGCGGCCGGCGGTCTACGGACTGCGCGCAAGACTGAACGCGCCGGACGGACAGTCAAGCACGCATACCTGTTCCGCGGACTCATTCGCTGCGCTGCCTGCGGACGGAAGATGGAAGGCAGCCCACGAAAGCACGGCATGTACTACCGCTGCCCGGCCCGGACGCTCACGCCCGGCTCACCAGCCTTGCTCACGCACCCACCGACGATCTACCTCAAGGAAGAGCCGCTGCGGGATGCGTTGAACGAGTGGATCGGCAGCCTGTTCGACCGGCAGAACATCGCGCGGACCGTCGAACAACTGGTTCAGGCTCAGCCGACACCGCGGGTAGCGGACGACGGGCCCGCACGGAAGCAACTGGAGGATGCGGAAGCCAGGCTGCAGCGGTTCCAGAACGCCATCTCCGCGGGCGTGGACCCGTCGGCCGTTGTCGAGGGCATCAACCGGGCGCAAGCCGATCGTGCGGCTGCTCAGGCGGAACTGATGGCGGCCAACGAGCCTGCCGGGCTCGGCGAGGCCGAGGTCTACGCAATGATCGACTCGCTCGGCAACATCGGAGCGGCGCTGGCCGACGGTCAGCCTGGCCGGCTGGCTCAGCTGTACCGCGACTTGCGGCTTGACCTGCGGTTCGACCACGAAAAAGAGGCCGTCGACGTGACGGCCTCTCCGCGGGTGAATAATGCGTGTGTCCGAGGACGATCTTGCTCACTATCTACACGGCTACTCCTCGACTAAGCACTGACCCTGATCTCACCCCCCTCTTTCCCTGGGCCGAGAGAGAGCACACCGCCCTCGCGGGGCACCGGTCTTGACTTCGCGCTATTCCGCCAAAACCTAACCAGCCTGAACGGTGAACTTCCAGATCGGCAACTTCCGATCGGTACCACGGTCCCAGTAGTTCGCCGGTATGAGCGCGGATAGCGAGCCAGGTTCGGGCTCGTGGCGCAGCTTGCGGACCTCCCCGGCTTCAGTAAGAGTAGCTTCATTGTACGCATGAGAGTACATCGAACTCAATGAGCCAACCATGGCGAAGCCTTGCTGGAAAATGTCTTGCGATAATTCCTCGTCACTTGATTCCGGCGGCTCGAACACATAATCGATCCTAACCACCCGACCATCTTTGATCACCGGCCGCTCTTCGACCGGCCAGCCACCATGGAGCATGAGAAACCAAGCGACTCGCCTCTCCTCAGGATCAGTCAGCACAGCTCCAGCAGCAGATACTTCAGTGGCCCCGACAACAAAACGATACTCGTTCCGGTCTCCAAAGTCGCGGTGGTCTTGATGACCGGATCTCGCAATCAGGGAGAGCACAAGAGGCGGCGTAGTTCCGATCTCCGCATCACCCAAGATTCCAAGTTCATTCTTCTTCATTGCGGTCTCGAAGTTCAACCGCAATGTCTTTGCCCCTCTGGCGACCAGCACTGCGGGGTCAACAAGCGTCCAGCGATTCCAGCCAGACCAGTAGTGAGCTAGCAGCAGACGCGCACCAGTCAGCTTTGAGTAGTCAAGCAGAGGCTGCAAATCCATCAAGCGCATTTGCCAGGGCTTTCCAGAGTCCACCGAACTTACACCCTTTACCTCAACCAGGACGTGTTCACCACCGCAGGTCACGATTCGAAAATCTGGCGGCCTCAAATCCCCGCCCCCATCGTCAAAGAAATACAGACCAGCATCCTCTTCTTTGATCAATCGGACATATCCCAAACACACGACCATCGCCTCGAAAAGTCCCTGGACACGCCAGCCATGCAGTCTACTTGGGTTGTTTAGCGAAGCGTCGAGCTCGTCGCGAATCAGCGAATGGAACTCCTCGCGGCGAGCGACGTCCTGAAGCGAGCCGCTTGCATCAGGTTGTCGCAAATCCAACCGCGAGAACAGGTCCATAACTTCCAATCCCGCGGAGATTTTTCGTCCTGGTCGTAGAACCACAGGCACATCACCTTTCCTAGAGGTCAACCACACGATCGCCGCACCTCATTGACAACACAACTCCAGACAAATCTCGCGATAGTCGCCCACCCAAGTTCGTCTTTGCGACACCTCCCGAACCTCGGTGTACATGCAGCCGTCGCGGTTCCTTATCTGCAGGCACTACGCTACCCCCGGAACGCCAGATTGCGTGGCGAATTTCGTGACATCGGTTCCGCAGCGTGCGCGGGCGATCCTTCCATCTGTGCGTGAGATGCGGTGACACAGTCGGTCACCTGAGCGACTTTTGTCAACTCAGCGACGGCGGGCGCGGCGCGCGCATCCTCCTCGGATGCATTGCGCGGCGCGCGCCGGCGACAGCCCGTCCAGCCCGGTCGAACATGACCAGCAGTTCAGCGCGGGCAGGATCGGCGCCGAGCCGGGCGCGTGCGTGCGTTGGCGGTATGCAGGGCCGTGGTACATCGCCGGTCGCACTCGTCTCCGTGGACGACGCAACGTCTCGCCGCGACCCGTGCAGACGTTTTCGGCTACACCTATGTCGACGACCCGAATGACCACCGACAGTCATTTTCCCACCTGCCGACCGAACGAGGCATTTCGGCCATGCCGTCAGCCGCCATGCCGGCCCCACTCTGCATCGAACGCTTGAAGTTCACGTCTAGCCAGCCGATCTTCCAAGATCAACTTGGTGCGACCACGAATTTCGAATCAGAAATCGTTTGCCATGTTCGAACTTCGAAGCTTCGCCGACCACTTCGAGCAAGTGGCCTGTTCGGCCGGTTATTCTTTCACCTAACTCTAGAAGAGATACCTCGTACGGTGGATTGACGCAGACCTGTGGCGAGCAGACCCTCGAAGAGCCGTTCTATGTCAAACATAAAAGTAGCATCTCCGGAAAGAGGTCCGATTATGACTCCGCCTCAGGGGGAACAAGAGGAACGCCGTGTGCGCTCCTACCCCGCCGCCCTGGACGACGCCGTCCGAGATCTTGTTCTCAACAACCGCGAGGAACTGATCAAAAGAGTAGAGCCAAACGAGGAAGTTCAAAGACATTTGATTGAGATTAATCAGAGAATCGAGGCTATTCGCGCATCAGATCCCAGCGTCGTCGCAGCTTGGGGGTTAGCCTGCGGTGCTGGCTGTAAGGTGCAATCCGGCGGCGGTATTGCCGCTCGCGCGCCAATTCAGAATCCAGTAATTGAAAGCTAGGGATAGGAGAAAGAATGCTTTCAGAGGAGGTTGAAGGAAGGATTCAACAGTCGTCACCATTAACCTTAGAACACTTCCGCCGTCGAGTCTCTCAAGTACATCTCATTCAAGTCGATGACGAAGCATATCTGATCGACAAGGCTTCAGTGTCTGTATGGCCAGCCTATGGTGAATCCAGTCATATACTCGCATATCTTCTGCAGGCAGCACGTGAACTGTCAGTGGAGGCACCAGACTGGGAGAATCTATGCTCTGTACTGAGCGGGATCTTGGACAGGCCTAGCGCCTTTCCGACGTCCTTTACATTCCTGGAGCCGTATGTCGACGACGAAAGTGAAGCAACCTCCTCTCTAGCAACGCTCCCAAAGTTGGCGATAAACGTCGCTAACGACTGCAATCTATCCTGTACGTATTGCTACGCCAATGAAGGCTTATACGGTTCAGCAAAAGGGCTATTGAGCCCCGAAGACGCGTCCAACATGACAGCGCGCTTTATTAAGGAGTATGACAGAATCGATGAGATTCAGTTCATGGGCGGCGAACCAACCATGAACTTGCCTGCCATGCTGGCTGTTGCCGAAACATTTTCCAGAGCGATTGATGATGGCACTTTATCCCACCATCCAACTTATCGACTGGTAACCAATGGACTGAAATTCTCGAATACCTTCGTCCAGTTTTGCAAAAAATACGACGTTGAATTGACAATAAGTCTTGATGGTCCTCAGGAGATTCATGATGCCGCCCGATCCCGAAAGAACGGCGCTGGCAGCTACGCTCTGGTACGACGAAGTATCGAAGTTGCCGCCCAGAAACAAATCAAGTTTGGATTCGAGCCGACATTTTCACGGCTACACCTGCAGCAAGGAATGTCTCTCTCAACTCTTTGCCAGTGGTTCCACGAAGAATTTGGGATCTCCATCCTGCACGCACCTCCAATGTCGACCAATAGACACATCGACCCTTCTAGCGATATTGGCTTAAGCAACGAGGAAAAGATTCACCAATACTGTTCAGTCACCGAGTGGGGGATCAAGAACCTCTTAGAGAGAGGGCAGGTTCTACTGCACGATTATACGGCAAGGATCCTAGTCTCACTTTCCGCAAGGCGTGGAAATCTAAGTCTTTGTCCAGCAGGCACCAGTCAACTCGCGCTATCCACAAGCGGCAACATTTCTCCATGCTGGATGTTTACCGACGAGGACGAATATTCGTTGGGAACAGTCTGGAAAGACGGCGCCATACTCGACGATCACGCATACCAGAGGCTGCGCCGTCTTAACGAACTTGAGTTACACGCTCATCCACTCTGTAAAGCCTGTGCCATTCAGCCTCTATGCTTTGGCTGCAAAGGTGCAGACTATCATGAATCCGGAACTACAACCGGAAAGCCAAATTGCGATTACATGCGAGCAATGGTTGCAACCTGCATATCGACCGTATTCAGATATACAACAGATCCAAGAAATCCCGGTGGGTTAGCAGCGACCAACGGTACCTTTGGTGAACAAGTCTGGCCCGATATGATCCCATCCTTCCAGGCAACTAAACCGACAACTAAACCTGGACTGGTCTTTCTGGACATGCCTACATTCCGTCGATCATGAGCGAGCTGATAGGACAAGTCGATATACGTAACTCTGTTCGATCATTGGCATCGCTCGCAGGATGTCAATGGCGTCAGATACGGACAATTTCCAAACTCGCCCACCAGGCGCTCTCCTCAAGCGAGCACAACAACAGGCAAGTCTACCCGTCTGGCCTCACCCGCGACCTGCGCGGGTTTGAAGTTTCATTAAAGGTCGATCCAGTGCGTGGGACAGCACTACGATTTGTGATTGATCCGTTCGCTTGGATTACCAGACTCCAATCAAGCCAAGAAATTGCAGTTAAGTTCGCGGAATTATGGGGTAATACCGCAGTTGACGACGTCGCAATGATTACCGAAAAATATGAGGCCGACGTCGAATTCTCAGGCAATTTTCGGATTTGGCTGGGAGCGGACGTCACCAGCAATGGCAACGCTACGGGAAAGATTTATCTAAATCCGTGGATGGCCGACCAATCGAGCGGAGTCTATGGCATACATAAACTCCTTTACGACTCCAAAGCTGCCACTGGATATCTAAGCATGTTCAGCAATACACTGGATATATGCGGTCCATTTACACCAAGCATAGTTGGATTAAACTTCGACCGAGACGGCATTAGGCTCACAAAATGTTATGTCGTACTCAACAGAGTTTCAACTGACAGCCTACTCCGATTCGCAACCGGCCGGTCTAGCTTAATAAGACGAGTCCTTTGCCTCGCTCGCCATTTTGAGGAGAACGAAGGGCAGGTTCATCTGACCTTTTCGTGGAGTCGAGACAGGTCGGATCCGACGCTAGCATATCAATTTCCGACGTCACCTTGGCTTGAATCACGACAATCTCGATACTCTGCCTCATTTGACCTTTTTTACAGTGACGGAATAGCGCTAGAGACGAGCGCCTTCAACGGATTCGAAGTTAGCTTTGTAGGTGCAGGAGAATCCGCGAGCTACCTATACGGCACAAGCGCAAGTACGTCACAGTAAGCACCTCGGGCGACAGCAAGTAGACCACACTCACTTTGGTCGATGTCATCTCACTCAGGATATCGTCCGTAGCAGTGCCCCATCTAGGCTCACCGCTCCGCCCGCCGCTCAGGAAAGGTCACCTGGGTTAGTTAGCGGCTCGCTAACTAATTTTGTTATGTCTCGCCGAGAGCTGTCCAGGATCTTCAACTTGCGGTCAATGCCAAGGTCGACTCGACATGCCGCGACAAACTTCTCACGCGCGTCGACTACATCTTCCGCGAGTCCCCAAAACATTCGCACTTTACCCTCACCTCCGCCAGCACGAAGCGAAACCGCCATCGGCTGATCTAGCCAATACCAAATCTGGTATGCCGCATCGACGCAGCGCCGACTTGCAATTAAGTCAAGGTTCGCAAGTGCGTCAAGAAGCTCCTGCCGTCTTTGAGCAGCATTGGTAAATGCCTCTGTTATCCCCAGAACGTCACGTTCACCGTCCTCTGCGTCGAGACTTTTCGCTTGCTCAAAGTATGCAAGGGAACAGGCAGAAGTAGCTTCGAGCACCCGCGACATAGTGCGCAAGGCTGAGTCACGTCGCCACTGCTGGACCTGGCTTGTGCGCGACAGTCGGGCAGTCAGGATGACCGCGACGAGGCTGAATACCGCCGCCGCCACGGCCGCGAGAGATGAGATCCAACTTGGCATGAGTAGATCTTGCGCCTTGTTGGAGCGCACGCTTTGACCGACACGCGGGTCGGTTCTGCACTAACCGTGCTCCGCAGCGTGACCGCTTCAGGCTTCCCTTGGGGATTTCCCGCCGCGAGGGCGGAGCTGGACGCGGACACCTGGAGTGGGCGGTAGATTCTGCCGTAGGAGACGCGCCGTTCAGCTCGGCGACCGCGCGCACCGTCAGTCCACTGTCCTACTGGGCAACGACGGTCGACTCGTCCAAGTGCCGCTTGCCGCCCTGTCCGGGTCTTCGGTACATCGGCGCCGAGCCGGCGCAGCGATGCGCCAGCCCAGCTCAACGAGGGGTCGAATTCGCCGACCAGCTTGACCATCGGCGTGCCAGCACGCCATGCGGCCAATAGCCGAGCGTTCCGTTCAGCTCGCTCTTCGTCGGCCGGGGTCATTGCAGACACGCTCTCCGGTCACTAGCCGCGGACGCTCGGCCGCAGACCTGGCGGTGCAGCCGCCCTTGGTTGTACTCATCGCTCTCCTTCCGTGTCGTGAGGCCGTGGGCGGCACTTGGTTCGTGTTAGGTGTTGGTGGATCAGCCGTCACTATCCCTGTCGCGGTCCGTCACGCCGTCACGCGTGCTGTGACAGCGACGAATGCTGCTTGACCTGCGGAAACGCCACTCGTGACGGTTGTGACGCCCCTGCTCAAAGCCGTCACAACCGTCACCACAGGCCTCCGCGCGGGGCTTCGAGTCGTCGGCAGAACGCTCGTCACAACTTATCGGGTAGCCGGAGAGCCGTGCGCAGCGCGATGACGAGTTCGGCGGCTATGCTCGCGACCTTGTCGAGCGCCTTTGTGTGCTCAGTCAGCCGGTCGAGCCCAAGCGTCGTGAGGCGGGGTTGTACGCGACGTCCTTCGGTCCGGGCCTCCACGTATCAAGCGGCGCGCAGCCGCTCGACGTGTGGCGCAAACTTCCGCTCGCTCAGACGCAATACACCCTGGACAGCCACATCGTCGCACCAGCGCGTGTCGGCCAGCAGGCACGCGATGAACAGCCGCGCTGGCAGAAGCAGCAGCGAGTCCAGCTCGCGTTGGAAGGCTGGCACGATAGGTCGCGGGCTTGACGTCATTGCTCGATCACCGGCAGATGCGCGCTGTCCAGGCCGGGGGAACAGCGGAGACAGGCCACGCAGGGCATCCCGACCGGACGCTCCAGCAACTCAAGCTCGCCAGGCCCGAACGCAGCGCCGCAGTAGGCGGTCAGCCGCTCTGGCGTGGTCTCCTCCGCCGAGACCGGGAACACGTGAACGACGCGGCGAGACTCGCCAACCGCGCCGGGCAACGGGCGCGCGATGATCAGGCGGACGGTCATCGGGCGACTCGCCGGGCGTGGTGATCGGCGGGAACGGGCGCGGTCGGGGTGCCGCCCGTTCCCGCCGACGTAGTGGTCCGGCCGCCCTGCTCGGGAATGAGCCGCACGCGTTGAGGCGGGCGCGGCGGCAGGGCGGCCGGAGTCTGGAGGCGGCCAAACAGGCGACGCCAGCGCGACGGCATCCTGTGGCCCGTTCGTTCGAGCGCTGGCGGGGTCGAGCGAAGCCGGACCAGCACGTTGCACGTGCCGCATCGACGGCCCGGAGGCACCAGGCAGGAGTCGAACAGCACTTCGCAGCCGCACAGCGAGTGGTAGCGACCCGTCTGGCGTGTGATGCCCTCGGCAAGATCTTCGTCGGTGACGGCGTGGTCCAGGTTGTCGGCCACGCTGCGGTGCCAGGTCACGTACAAGCGCGAAGGCCGCGAGCCGCTTTCGCCGCTGGTCACGTTCGCTCCCCTGGTCGCCGGATATGTTGAAATCATCCAATCCGGAGGACCCGCCTACGCCCAGAGCGCAAACGTCGATGTTTCGTGGCGGAGATGTGGCGGGCACCGGATCTACCAGGTGATATGCCTGCTAGGCTGTGATCACTGTCAGCAGGGCGAGGTGTTCGGATGGTCAGCGTTCGTCGGCGCGAGGAGCTTGTTTCAGCTCGCAAGGCGGCCGGGCTGACTCAGGAGAAGCTCGCCGAAGTGATGTGCGTCGACCGATCAACCGTCATCCGGTGGGAAGCCGGCGAGTACTCGCCCCTGCCCTACCAGTGGCCGAAGCTGGCCAAGGTGCTCGGCCGCTCCGCCGACGAGCTGCGCGAGCTGATCGGCCTGCGCCTGAAAGCACCGTTGCTTCGGTCGAGCCTTGAACCCGCGTTCGACTGGCTCGATCGCCACGTCGGGTGGCCCCCAGGGACTACGCGCACGCGAGTCGCAGCGGCCGCGCCGACGAGGTCGCATGGTGGAGCAGCGGCCCGACGAAGTCTCGTGGCTGAGACCCTGGCGAGCTACTACAGCGATTCGGTTCCTGGTCACGCGCAGTACGCCGCGCGATGCGGGCCGGTTCGGGTAGCGACCAGCGTCCTGACACGGCCGGAGTGGCTGGACTTGGCTTGCCCCTTGACCTTTGAGGGTGACCAGCTGGCATTGTCGGCCGACAGCGAGGCGTCGCGCGAGCAGGTTGACACAGCCGCCGCGGTTAGCAGGCTGGCTGAAGCCGCAAACAATGACGTCCGTATCGCTGACGTGCCGCTCTACCGGCTCACGGAGGTGCAGGTACGGCCGGGGACGGTCGGCGGCAAGGTCAGCGTGGTGCCCTTCGTCGAGTACGCGCTTGGCGTTGACCTTCTCGAACGCGAGCTACACGAGAGCCTGGCCGCCGGTCGCAACCGGATGCCGCTCCGGGACCGGTACCTGCCCGATCTTCCTACCGTGCTCGACCTTCAAGAACGGCTTTGCGCCGGCGGAGTCCTCGCCTTGACGGCGATCGCCCGACCAGCCGACCCCTTCCGCGGTGAGGCGGACTACCTCCTGTTGATCCAGGAGCGGTCGGGACACGTGCTGAACGCTGCGCGCAGGCTGGCCGTGATCCCGAAGAGCTTCCACGCACCTCTTGCCAACCACCGTGCCGACGCGCGGATCGGTGCCACGTTGCGACGCGAACTGGAAGAGGAACTGTTCGGACGGCTCGACGTCGACCGAACGACCGGAACGCAGCGCGCCGCCGACCCGATGCACCCGAGCAGGCTGTCTGCTCCGATGCGTTGGCTGAGCGAGCAGCCTGGCCGGCTGCGGATGGAGTGCACGGCGTTCGGGTTCAACCTGGTCAGCGGCAACTACGAGTTCGCCAGCCTGGTCGTGATCGAGGATGAGGAGTTCTGGCCGCGGTTCGGTGGCGATGTCGAAGCGAACTGGGAGGCGGCCGGACTGCGACAGTACTCGACGCTCGATGGTGACTTGATCAGCGAGCTGATCGGCGACGAAACCTGGAGCAATGAGGGGTTGTTCGCATTTCTCCAGGGCTTGCGTCGGCTCGCCGAGATCGGCGGCGAGCGGGTGAGAATTCCCGTCGTCGAATTAGGTTGCTGACGGCCAGCGGACGGTGAGGACCACCGAATCAGCCAATGCTTCCCAGGAATGGTCGACTCCTGGACCCCACATCACGTAATCGCCCTGCCGATTCATGGTCTTGCCACCGCCGGTGACCTCGACGCGGAATTCCCCGGAGACGAGCATCACCAGTGTGGTCCGTTGGTCGTCGGACGTCCACTCAGGACGTTTGTCGCCCGCAGGGTGGTTGGCCCACTTGACTTCCACGTCCTTGGAGGCGCGGACACCCTGCGACGGGTCGATGAAGTGGCCGACCAGCCAGCCGCGCGTGTCGGCCGCGTCGTCGTTGGCGTTGCCGGCGGTCCAACCGTCGTTCACTGGCTGATCTCCCATTCGATCTCGGGCAGTTTCACACGCTCTCCGCCGATTTGCGCAAGGCGTCTGAGTCCTTGCGCCATGGCGAACAATCCTTCGTTGCTCCACGCTACATCACCTAGTAACTCGGTGACGAGTTCGGCGTCGGTAGTCGAATACTGACGAAGAGTCGCGGATTCCCAGTTTGCTTCCACCACTCCGCCGTAGCGTGCCCAGAATTCTTCGTCGTCGATGACGATCAGGCTGGCAAACTCGTAGTTCCCGCTGACGAGGTTCAGGCCGAACCCGGTGCACTCCATCCGCAGGCGGCCGGGCTCCGCCATGAGCCAGCTCATCGGCTCGGTGAGCTTGGTCGGGTGCAGCGGGTCGGCCGCCAACATGTCGCCCAGCGTGTTGTCGATGTCCGGGCGGCCGAACAGCTCCTCTTCCATCTCGCGGCGGAGCGTCATGCCGACCTGGGCGTCCCGGCGGACATCGGTGAGCGGCTGGTGGAAGCCCTTCGGGATCACCGCGAGCCGGCGCGCGGCGTTGAGTACGTGGCCGGACCGCTCCTGGACCAGGAGCAGGTAGTCCGCCTCGCCGCGGTACGGGTCGGCAGGTCGGGCGATCGCGGTGAGCGCGAGCACGCCACCTGCACACAAACGGTCGCCGACGTCGAGCACCGACGGGAGATCCGGCAAGTAGCGGTCTCGGAGCGGCATGGCGTTCGAGCCGGCGGCCACGGCGTCCACCAGCTCGCCTTCGAGCAAGTCGACCGTCAGCGCGTAGTGCACGAACTGGGACATCCCGAACGTTCCGCCGAGCTGGTGTTCACGGATGTCCGTGCTCGTCAGCCGGTAGATCGGGCTGTCCGTCAGCCGGGTGTTCATGGACAGCGTCTCGGCGAGTCGCTGAACAGCGCGGCTGGCGGCGTGGTCGTCCAGGTCCAAGTCGGCTTCGGGCTGCGCGCTCGGAACGCGGAACCGGTCGTGCGGGGGCCGCAGTTCACAGTTCAGGTCCAGCCAGTCTGCGCAGGTCAGGACGCTGGTGTTCATGGCCAGCTCGCCATACTGCGCGGTGTACAGGCCGTGGTCGTCGAGCCGGTTGCCGTAGTAGGTGGCCAGCGCTTCCGCGACGTCGCGCTGGCTGAACCAACCGCGGCGCGTCCCGCGGTCATGGAGGTCTTGAACGTCGACGCTCGCGACGCGCTCGACGACGGCGCGGCGCGCGGTGCCGGGCGTCCAGTGGGCGTGCCGGTCGAGCCATTCGAGAGCCGCGCCGATGTGGGGGTCCGCAGCGAGTCGCCGGTCAGCCTCCGTCGTGTCGACGGCCGGCGCCTCACCGATCAGCTCGGCGAAGCGGGCGCGCTCGGCCTCCGATGCCCGTTCATAGGCGGTGTCCAGGACCTGTTGCATCTCCGACTGCGGCCGGAGATCCGGCTTCTTGTGCCACGAGGCCACCGTGCGCGCGCTGATTCCGAGGTGTTCGGCGAACCGCTCTTGGCTGAGCCGTAATGCCGACTGCAATGCGACCGCTGTTCGCCCCGTCCATCCCCCGGCCGGACTCATTGCGCTCCCGAATGTCGCTGATCTGCGGTGGTTGTGCAGTGGTGCTGCGGTGCTTGTGCATGGGCTGCGAAGCCGTTCCGGCCTTGAATTAGAGGCATGGAAAACACCTCACTCACCAAGTCGCTAACCCTTCGGCTTCACGTGCTCGACCACGGTCGCGAGGCTCGTTTGGACGTCCTCCAGCCGGTCGGTGATCTCCGCCAGGCGCTGTTCGAGCGCGTCCAGCCGGGACCACAGTTCGTGGCCGTCGTCGGCGGGCTCGTCCGGGTGCGGCGGCGTGCGGTTTTGCAGCACGGCCAGCAGATGTCGCGGGTGCCAGCCCAGAGTCGCGGACAGGGCTTCGAGCGTCCGCGCGCTTCGTCGGCGCTCCACCGTGTGATGCTGGAGCTCGCGCACGATCGCCTGCGACACGTGCGATCGCTCGGCCAGCTCGCGTTGTCGCCAGCCGAGTTCGTTCACGCGCATGTTGATCGCCTTGGCGACTGCCGCCCAGTCCTCCGTCACGTATTCCTCCGCGCTCCGCCTCAGCGCCGAGATTAGCGGTTCATCGAGCTTTCTCCGCGCCGAATAGCGCATTGCCTGCGGCGCGTCGGACAAACACGTCCGACGAAGAGCTGAAATCAACAACATAGTCTTGAAATCATCAGATTGGTTCTCTCATGAACGCCAAAAAGACCTTTCACACCATTCCCGAGTCCGCGTGGATTCTCGGCGTCTCCCGCAACACCGTCAGCCGGGCGATCCGGACCGGCATGCTCCGCGCCACCCTGTGCCGCTCCGGGCCGCGCGTGTCGTCCGCCGAGCTGGCCAAGGCACTTCAGGACGGAGGTGCGGCATGGAAGCCGACGACCTCTGGCTGATCGGCATCGCATGGCGGCTCGATCGATTGCGGTGGATGCCCACTGATGTCCTGCGCGACGTCGTGACCAGCGACGGAGCCTGCATGACGCCGTCGGAGGCCGGTCCGCCGGACGCTTGCGATGACCGCGAGTTCGCCAAGCTGTTGTGCGGCGGCTGCCCGGTCCAGGACGAGTGCCTTGAACTGGAGCTTCGGACGGCTGGCGCCGACACGGTCGGCGTCTGGGGCGCGATGACCGACGACGATCGGCGAGCGCTACGCCCGCACTGGCTGCGTCGCGGCGAGCGAGGTGCACGATGAACGCACTCACCGTGACGCCCACGCAGATTCTCGCCGGGGTCGGCGTGCTGCTCGTGCTGTTCTGGGTCTGGCGGGCCGGTGCTCGCCGGGCGAAGGCCGCCGCCGAAGCTGCTCGGAGCGGCGCCCGGCTCGTGTCGCTGGTCGGGCGTGTGCTGTTCAATGCCGGGCTGATCGTTGCTGTCCAGTGGGTGGTGATCGCTCACCCAGGTAGCCCGTGGCTGCTGCTCGCTGTGCTCGGGCTTCCCGCGCTGTTCGCGTCCTACGCGCTGACTCGCGCCATGACCGTGACCACCGTCGACACGTCGAAGCGGGGTGGTCGGCGATGAACCGGGCGCAACGGCTCGCACAGGACGCGGCCGAAGCCGCAGAGGTGCGGGCTTACCAGACCGATCCGGACGTCGTCGCGCTGCGGATCGAGCGCGTCTGGCGGCAAGTCGATTGGATGTGCTGGTCCGGGATCGTGCTCGGGCTGGCCTTCACGATGACCAACGTGCAGGGCTTCGCGTCGGCCGGGACGCGGCCGGGGTCACTGCCGTGGCTGGCTGCGTGGGTGCTGGACCCGACCGTCTCGCTCGTCCTGCTGGCGATCCTGCGGGCGGAGCAGGTCACCGCGCGGTACCAGGTCAAGACGGGCGCGTGGGTGCGGCGGGCGAAGTGGTTCACGCTCGCTGCCACCTACGTCATGAACACCTGGACCTCGTTCGCGGCCGGGGAAGCCGCCTCGATCGTGCTGCATTCGGTGCCGCCGCTCGTCGTGTTCGTCGCCGTCGAGGCGATCACCGACCTTCGGGACAAGCTGACCGATGCCGCACTGGTAGCTGCTGAACGGCGTCCCGTTCAGCAGGAGACCGGCGGGCGGCGAGTGCTGTTCGCCGACTACCTCGCCATTGCTCGGGAGATCTGGACGCCGGACGTCGAGATCACGCCGGCGTGGGTGCGGCGGGCAACCGGCTGCTCGCGTGGCCTGTCGCCCCGGCTGGCGCGGGCGCTGCGGGCGGAGGTGGCCCATGACTGACTCGCTGCCGGTCAAGGCCGATCCCGTGCTCGACGGCGAACTGATTGACGACACGTTGCCGCAGCCGCGCCCGCGCGCACCGAAGAGGAGTCGCTTCGTGACGTGGTGGCTGCACTCGCCGCGAGTCCCGTTGTGGCTCAAGAGCAAGCCTCAGGCGAGGCAAGCGCTCAAGGATGCCGTGGTGTGGCTGATCCTCTCGCCGTTGCGGTTCCTCGGTGCGGTTGTACGTGGCGTCGTGGTCGGCGCGCGGTGGTGGCGCGGTTGGGTGACCGTCCGGGACTACCGGACGGCCGCCGAGGAGTCCGAGAAGCTTGCCGACAAGTTCACCGAGATTCGGGCGCTGACGTTGTTCCGGTGGAAGGTCACCGGTGCCGTGGTGGTCGTAACGGCTGTGGCTGTCGCCATCGTCGATCTCGTGTACGGAACCGGTCCTTTGTGGATCGGCGGCGCCGCTGCCTCAGTGGCGCTCGCGATCCTCGGGCGAAGGAAGGACGGAAGTCCCGGTCGCAAGCCAGCGCTCGCCGGACCGCGGACGTTGACCTGGACGATGGACCCGCAGGTCCTGGTTGACGCGTTCCGCGACGCGAAGCTGATCGGCAAGGACGAGACGTTGAGGCTCGTCGAGCGTGCGACACGCGTCGGAGACGGCTGGGCGGTCACCGTCGATCTTCCCGCCACCCGCAAGGCGGCCGACGTGGTGAAGAACCGGGACGCGCTCGCGTCGGCGCTTGCCGTCGATGAGGTACAGCTCATCGTGGAGCGTGTCCGGGGCAACGGCGGCCATGCCGGTCGGGTGTCGATGTGGGTGGCAGACGAAGACCCGTACAGCTCGCCACCGTTGCGGACGCCGCTGCTCGGCGTGACGCAGTGGGACGCGTGGCGGCCGATCCCGTTCGGACGGGACGCGCGAGACCGGCGGATCGACCTTCCGCTGGTGTGGACGTCGCTGCTGGTCGGTGCAATTCCACGGCAGGGTAAGACCTTTGCCGCCCGGCTGGCGGCGGCCGGGCTCATCCTGGATGCGTGGGTGCGACTGTACGTCGCGGACTTCAAGGCCGGGAAAGACTGGGACGCAGCCAGCCTGGTGGCTCACCGATTCATGTCCGGAGACGAGCCCGAACATGTCCTGGCCCTGGTGGACTGGCTGATTGAGCTGGTCGGCGAGGTTCAGACGCGGTTCCGGCGGATGCGCGACCTGGACGACCTGACGTGCCCGGAGTCGAAGGTCACGCCGGAGATGTCCCGCGACAAGGCGCTGGACATGCCGATTACAGCGATCTTCATCGATGAGGTCCAAGTCCCCTTGGAAGACCGCACACCCGTTGACGTTCAAGGAAAGAAGCTTCCCGCAGGTGAGTACGTCGGCGAGCTGCTGACATGGCTGGCGAAGAAGGGACCAGCCGCGGGGATCGTGCTCGTGCTCGCCACGCAACGGCCGGACTCCAAGACGATCCCGTCCGGGCTGCGGGCCGTGCTCGGGTCGCGGTTCGCGCTTCGGGTGATGGACTGGCGCGACTCGAACATCGTGCTCGGCGAGCAGATGAACACGCGTGGGTTCGACTCGTCCCGGCTGCTGCCCTCGCACAAGGGCGTCGGCATCCTGCGGCCGGACGGCGACACGGCGGCCGGCGCCGACATGCTGGCAATGACGGTCCGCACCTACTACATGCCGAACGAGGACTGGAGGACCATCTGCGAGCAGGGGCGGGCCCTGCGCGAGGCGGCCGGGACCTTGACCGGGCACGCGGCCGGGGAGAACACCACGCCGGTGCTCGACCACGCTGCGGCGGTCAAGGCAATCGGTGCAAGTCATCCCGTTGACGCGGTTCCGTCGCCGGGCGAGCTGCCTGAACTCCTCGCATCGCTCGTCGAGTATCTGGGCGACGACCTTGGCCCGGATGGCAGGGAGTTCGTGCCCACGGCTGAGCTGCTGGGCGCCCTGGAGATCGACCGGAAGACGTTCGCGCAAGAGATGACCGACCTGGGATGCCGGCCGACGCGAGACCGCGTGACCAGCGAAGACGGCGAGGTTCGGCAGGTACGCGGGTACTTGACGGCTGAAATCAGGAGCGCCATCAGCCGAGTAACTACTGACACCGGCGCGACCGGTGAGGACGGCCGACCATGAGCGCCGCCCGTTCCGAAGAGCCGCAGATCCGAGTTATCCTACCTGCGGGATTGCCTGAGCTGACGCCTGCCGTCGCGCGTGCACTGCTGGCTGTTCTGATCGAGGTTACTGAGGTGCCGGTGCTCGACGTTCCGGCGGAGGAGGTGAACCATGACAGCTGAAATCATCAGCGATCCGTGGGCAACACTGGATGACATCCTGGGCCTTGAGGTCGCCGACGTGACCGACGACGGAATCGGGAACCTGGCGGGCTACGGCCGGTGCTCGACCGAGGACAACCAGGACCCGGAGACCTCGCGCGGCTGGCAGTTCGGGAACGCGCGCAAGTTCGTCGAGCCGCTCGGTGGGCAGATCGTGGCGGAGTTCTTCGACGTCGGGCAGTCGAGGTCCGTCCCGTGGGAACGGCGGACGGAGGGCGCGCGGTTGCTCGCCGAGTTGAAGAATCCGCACCGCGGCTGGGACGCGATCGTCGTCGGGGAGGGCACGCGGTGTTGGTTCGGTAACCAGTTCTCGCTCATCGCGCCGAAGTTCGCTGCCTACGGGGTTGATCTGTGGGTGCCGGAACTGGGCGGGAAGTACGACCCGCGGAACCCGTCGCACAAGATGTTGATGAGCGTGCTTGGTGGGATGAGCGAGTCTGAGCGGCAGCACGTTCAGGCTCGCGTTCGTGCGGCGATGGACGCGCAGGTGATCAACGAAGGACGACACCAAGGCGGCCGGGCGCCGTACGGCTACGTCGTCGTCGACAGCGGTCCGCACCCGAACCCACGGAAAGCCGCGGAAGGGTTCAAACTGCGGGTGCTGGCTATTGACGAGACGACGGTGGATGTTGTGCGCCGGATCTTCGCCGAGTACCTGGACGGAAACGGCGATCGCGCGATCGCCAACCTGCTCAACCGGGACGGCATTCCCTGTCCCTCCGCGCATCGGCCGGACCAGAACCGGCACCGGCTCGCGGACGGCTGGCAAGGCAGTTCGGTGCGGGCGATCCTGGACAACCCGCGATACACCGGCTACGCGATCTTCGGGCGTTGGACGAAACATGAGACGTTGCTCGACCCGGAAGACGTCGCCGCAGGCCACGTGGTGCGATTCAAGCGCGCAGCGCCGGACCGGATCGTACGGTCGCGCGAGCAGGCGCATCCGGCGATCGTGTCCGTGGAAACCTTCACGCAGGTACAGCTTTTGCGTCGGTCTAAGTCAGCGGGCGGATTGAAGACGGCACGCAAGGCCGAGCGAGGCGCCCGGAAGACCGCGCGGTCCTACCTCCTGCGCGGACTGGTCCGATGTGGAATCTGCGGCCGGAAGATGCAGGGCGCGACGATCAGGAAGGGTGCCTACTACCGCTGCACCTCGCGGACCATGGCGCCCGGCTCGCTGAAACTGGAGGATCACCCGAAGACAGTCAACCTGCGCGAAGGCATCGTCGTCGAGGCGATCAACGGATGGCTCCATGAGCTGTTCCACCCGGACAACCGCGACCGGACGGCGGCCGCGCTACTCGGGTCGGATGGCAATCAGGCCGGCGGTGGTGCGTTGGACGCGGTGAGAAACAGGCTGGCGGACGCGGAGGCAAGGCTTCAGCGGTATCAGGCCGCCATCGCGGCAGGGGTCGAGCCCGAAGCACTCGTCGACCCGATCAACCAGGCACAGGCCGAACGAGCCACCGCGAAAGCACAGATCGAGAGTCTTCCGGCAGGCACGAGCGTGTCGACAGCTGAGGTCAACGCGAGGATTGATCAGCTCGGCGACGTCTGCGGAACGCTGGCCGATGGAACCACGGCTGGCCTGAGCCGCCTGTACCGCGCGCTGAACCTGGAGCTACGCTACGAACCAAAAGAGCTGGCCGTCTATGCGACGACCAGCCCGGGTGTAGATAGTGCGTGTGTCCGAGGGGGGACTCGATCACGGTTTGTGGTGAACTTTCCCTGCTGTGCGGGAAAATTCATAGAGCAAGTGTATCAGGCCCGCCCGACGCATCAGAGTCTGCCGTCATCACCCGGACGAGTGGATGTTCTTCTCCGGTCAGCGCGGCGAGTGCTGTCACGACCTCCAATAAGGTGGCTTTCACATACGTCGCCGTACTTGTTGTGCGTGGGGCGGTGGTGCGGGTTGCGTGGCCCGCGTAGGCCTCAGCGATCGCGTACCCGAAGTTTCGCTCGACCCATGTCAGAGTTGTATGCCTGATCCAATGTGTACTGACACCTTGCCGTTCTACCCAGGGGTGGGCGCGACCGATTCGCGACCATAATGAGTCGTAACGTCGTCGTGTGATTGGCCTGCCGTCTCGGTACCGCAGCAACTGGTCTGTCGGCGTAGCTGCCGGAAACCGTTGCTGGTGTAGGTGAAGTGCACGCATCAGGGTCGGTGACACAGGCTGCCACCGACTGGTCCCGCCCTTCTCACGGAGGAAGACCAAGCATCGGTCTCGATCCAGATCTTGGCCGCGGATACCCAGCGCTCCCCCACGTCGACACGCCGTCTCAACGTGCAGTCGCAGCAGCAAGCTGTCCAAGTAAGGGTCTGTCCCTCCACCTGCCGCCGCGGCTGTCACTTCGGCCAGCTCGCCGGGGGTGAAGGCCCTTCGCAGTGACGGCAGACGGGGCGGCTTCGTAACGTCGCGCGCCACATTCTGTTCGCGATTGATGATCCGGTCCAACTCGGCGTGTCGGTACAGACAGCGCGTCGCTGCGACGAAGTGCTCCGCCGCGCTTCTGCCGCCTCGGGAGCCACGACGCACCGCTGCGGCCGCCTGTACTTGGTGGGCCAACTCCTTGATCTCCGTCGGAGTCGGCTCGGTCAGGTATCGACTTCCCCATGCTCGCTCGAGCACGCCCCAGTACGGCTGGTATGTACGTCGTGCTCCGGAGGTCACGGCCCGTGCGACTTTCGGAATGTACTCACCGAAGGTCGGTACCGTCTCCACGAACGGCGACTCGATCAGCGCTGCCGGCGCGACCCCCAGGCTGGCGATCACCAAGCGAGCAGCAGCAACACGAGTGGGTTCGTTCACAGCTGACCCGGCCGACCCAAGTACTCGAGAACCATGGTCTCGAGTGCCCGATGCGAGTGGACGATGATCAGCTCTTGTCGCGGAAGTGCCGAAATCAGCACGGTTTCGCCTACACCGATGCCCGCCATCGTTCGAGCACGCACTGGGATGGTGACGAACCGGGTACTGCGGAGCCGTTCCACGCCCGCCGAAGATCGAGCAAGCACAACACAATCACGGCAGGCGCGGATGGCTATGCGATCAGCTGGTCGCCAGCTCAGCGAGGTCAGCAACGTCCGTGCAGAGATCCGGCCAGATCGGTCGACTCGACCGACGATGTGGTTTGTCGAGCGTTTGGCCGGCTCCGGCAACAGCGAGCCCAGGCTCAACCGTTCCGATCCCGCCGCGTGGCCGGCCGGCTTGAGTTCGAGTGCGGCAACGATTTGCTCTGCGATGACCACCTCGGGCACTGCCCTCACCAGCTCTTGGGCGTTCATTTCGCTGTCCTCCCGCGCAAACCAAGGAGCTGTAGAGCAACGCAGCCAGCTGCCTCTGACGAAGACACGCGGAGAAATGAAGATCCTGATTCACCGCACGCGCGGGTCGCTACGTTCCACGACGTCCCGTCACCAAGGTGCTGACCAGGGTGCTGGTCTCCTGATCGAGCTCCATCTCGAGCGACGCGGCGAGGGCGACGAGCTTGTCGGCGGTCTGGCGAACCGCGGTGAGGTTGCCGGCGTGGTACTCGATGCGGAGCAAGTCTCGATAGAGGACCTCGCTCACCGGCTCAGCCAGCAAGCCGCGCATCGCGGCACGGCGCGCGGCCGGGAGGTCATCTGCCTTCTGGTACGCCTCGGCGAGGGTGTGGGCCACCTCCACGACGGCGTCGACCATCTCCCGTTGAAGCCAGGAGCTCCAGGCGTACCGCCCAGGCGGGACATTGCTGACCGGTGTCCCTCGCACCAGGTTCAAAGCCTCCTGCAAATGCGAGACCGCGCAGTCTCGGTCGGCGAGACCACGGCGTGCCAGGTCTCGGAACACCTGCCAGTCGGTGGTGAACGAATCGGACATCCGGTAACCGCCGCGGCGCGCGTCGACGTTCGGGACGTACAGCTCGTCGTTCTCGTCACGGCCCAGCCACGTCCGAAGTCGTGAAATGTAGCCTTGCCGAGTGGCAGCGGACCAGGGTTGCGCTTCCGTGCCGAGCTGACGAGAGATCTCGTCGGCCGTGACACCAGGGTGCAGGGCGAGGTACGCGGCGAGCTCGACCAATCGGTTGAGCTTCTTGCCCTCAACAGCGCCCGGATCAGCTCCGCGAAGCCGGACCGGACCCAGCAGCTCGATGAAAGGCGCCTTCGTCGGAACGGGACGCGGGACCACCGAGACGACAGGGGTGCGTACTTGGCGCAGTCCCGGCGCGGCGGTAACCCCCGCTCGAGGCTCGTCGGCTGGGTTTTGGGGGCGTTCGCCAGCCTCGGCGAGCGCCGTGCCCAACTCACTGGCCTGCTCAGGTGTGAGTTGCTGCAGTTCGACGTCTTCGGCCAGCGCCTCCACATGCGCAGGTTGCTCATCTACGTCAAGGTGCCATGCACCTGGTAGTTCAACGCCGTCACCTAGAGCCGTCACCACGGCGTCGAGACCGCTGGCCGACAGTAGTCCGGCGGTCTCGGCGGCTAACGGGATCACCGAGAGGACTACCTGGATCCGGTCCGATTGCCGCCTGATCAGGTCGAGGACGTCATCCCAGTCGTCGGCGTATCGAAGTCGATCCGGGTGACGTTCAGCCGAGGTTTGCCCCACCCCGACCAGCGTGACCTGTGTGCTTGCGGCCCATGGAGCCGCCGCGAGGTCCCAGGCCATCGCGAGAACGACTGCCTCGATCGATCGCAGTTTTCCGTCGAGGGTGAGAACGCCGATCCCCTGCAGGTCGACGAGCAGAAGATCGCGGTTGCCGGTGTGGCCGAGCGAAACCAGCGCCGGGTACGGCGGCGGTTCGTCTTCTGCACCGAGTTTCGCCGACGGATCAAGTCGCCACTCGGTCGATCCGCTTTTGACGAACGGGTTGACCGGCATCCTTTGCGCGGCCAACTGGAGCCTGATTCCCTCAGCTCCCACCTTGATTCCGCGCAGGTCCGGCAGATCGCCGTCGGCATGGCGCGCGAGAGCTCGCAGCGCATGGTCGAGATCATCGACCGTAGTGGGTCGTGCAACGACGTGGAGAGCCTTCTCGAACTTGCCCGGTTCCTTGCTCCTGCTGTGCTGACCAGAGCCTCGGCTTTGGTGCGCGCGGCGTCGCCGAACCGCGAGAAGCGCAAGCAAGCCGGCGGCCAGGACGCCACCGATGCTCATCGCCACGATCGAAGAACCGCCGTCCGCGTCCGTCGATGGCGCGACCGTGCTCGAAGGGCGATCGACCGAAGCTGGGGGTCGAACGTCGGGCGACGGCTTCGCCGACGGAGAGGGTGGAAGCGGACGTGCTGGTGGCGTCGGGGGCTGGCACGACTCTGGGACACGGACGAATGCGGCGGCCGGCGGCGCACCACCGCCACCGGCGGCGGGCTTCGGCGAACCAGGTATACGCAGAACGTCGCCGGGACGGATCTCGTCGGGATTGCTCACTTGATGTCCGTCGGGCTGGAGCCGTCCGCGGTTGAGATCGAAGATCTCGCGGTAACGTCGCGCGTCGCCGAGTTTCTCGCGCGCGACCTGGGATAAGGTCTGCCCGGGCCGGACGACGACCTCCTCGCATTCGCGGGGGTCACCGTGCGGCAGCTGCAGGACCCAGCCAGGACGGACAACGCCGGGGTCCCGAAGGGATCGGCCGTCCGGTTGGCGAATGCCGCGATTGAGGTCGAAGATCTCCCGGTATCGAGCTGAATTCCCTAGATCGGTGGCGGCGATCTTCGTCAGGCTGTCGCCGGGGACGACGACGTGCTCGTCAGCCGCCTCGGCGGCCGTTGCGGTCAGCATCAGGAGCAACAACGACGCGGCGAAGCGCTGCGCCCAGCCGAACCCGGGCAGATGTGGGACGGCAGTACCGCGGAGCCTGGCGGCCAACTCCAGCCCGATCGCCACGATGAGCTGCGACCACGCGACAAGGCCCGCACCGACCAACAGCAACAGAAAGAGCCGACCGTCGTCCGGGCTCGTCAACCAGGAGACGGCTTCAGGTGCCGACGGCACGCGATCGGGCAGGTACACGACCCGGAACCGCCACAACGCCATCGGCGGCATCGCAACGACCGCGACCAGTACGGCCACACCGGCAAACAACCTCGCAGTCGTTCGCATCGCACTCCTCCTAATTCGCCGACGTCACGACGGCTGCTCCGGTGCCGTGGACGGTGAAGTCGGGGATGCCGATCGAACCGAGGAAGACGGTGGACCTTGTGATCGTCGTCTCGACGATCACAAGCCGGCCGTCCCACCGCGCGATTCCGTCGACACCGGCCGCGGCGAGGTAGCGCTGGGCCTCGACCACCGCCAGCTGAGGATCGACGTCCGCATCGGTCCCCTCGGCCAAGGCGCGGGTGCGTAGGGCCTGTCCCCCAGCGCGCGCGGCTTCTTCCGCAATCGAGGTCGCCTGGGAGTACGCCTGACCCTTGCGTGTGCCGTCAACGGCGAACCCGACGCCGACAAGCACCGCGATGCTCAGTCCGAGGATCAGGACCGACGTCGAGCCACGTTCCCCGCGCAGCGACTTCATCGCCGGGCCCCGTACCGGTCGATCGGCGAGCGGAACACCGCAGAAAGCGTCTTCGAACCGCCGATCCCGGGAACGAGGTCGGCGAGGGACACGACACAGGTGACCGTCGCGACGACGTAGCCGGTTTCGCCGAGCGACTTGGTGAAGTCGCGGGCGTCGATGGCGACGTCGAGGCTGCTGCACGTCAGGCGCTGCTCGGCCAGCACCGCGCGGGCACGGTGTTCCGCGGTGACCGCGGCCGCTTGGCCGTCGTGGGCGATCGACGCCGCCCGGGCGGCCGAACGGGCGGCGTCGTCGATGGCTGCGTCAGCCACGAGTACCCGTAGGCCGACCAGGCCGAGCCCGAAGACCAGGAAGAGCGCGACGACGCCGACGACCGCCTCGATGGTGATGTCACCCCGCTCGGACGACTTCACGGCCGTAGCTCCTCGATCGGACCGGACGAAGTCTGGCTGATCGGGAACTGCGCGAACGGCACCAGCGACACCGCTTCTCCGGTGACCGTCACTGAGACGTTGCGGCCGTCGGACTCGGCGTGCGCGGCGACGTGGTTCAGCCACGAGCCGGTCGCCCGGGTGACGTAGCCGGCCGCGGCAGCAGCGGCGGTCGCGGTGTCCACGGGCGGGAGCCGTGCCGCGTGGACGCCGTCACGCGCGGCTTCGAGCGCGACGCCGCGGCCGAGCAGCACAACGGCGACCTGCAGGATTGCCCAGGCAACCAGCATGATGGCGCTGAAGACGATGGCCGCGGCGACGTTGTCGTCGCCGCGTTCACCCGCCAGCATCAGTGGCCGCCGATCAGCGGGAGCTTGCCGTTGACGAAGGCCGTGATGCCAGCGCCGATCAGTGTGGCGACGGTGATGCCGAGCGCCGCGTAGAAGGCCTTGGTGATGTTCTCGTCGCCGCGTTCACCTTCGTCGGCGAACTGGCTCAGGCGTGCCTCGATGTAAAGCCACCAGAACGTGATCTTGCCGAGCATGATCTTCTCCTCTCAGGTGTGGAGCATCAGGTAGAGGCCGGGGAACGCGAGGAAGGCGATGAACGCCAAGCCGAGCAGGGCGACGGGCATGTCCATGCGGTCAGAGCGGACCGAGGAGCCGGTCTTGCGGTCGGCCAGCTGCTTCTCGTCCAGGGCGGCGGCCTTGGCGCGCAGGGTGTCGACGATGCTGGCGCCGTCCTGACCGGCGCTGGCGATGATCTGCCCGATATCCTTCAGCTCGCGGACGCCGGTGTCCTCGGCCAACTCGGCGAAGCCGTCCCAGGGCATCCGCCCGCGCAGCGTGGCTTCGTCGATGGCCAGCTTGACCCGCCGGAACGCCCAGCCCGAGCCGAGCGTGGCCGGATAGCGCAACGCCTCCACCGGCCCACGGTCGCCGAGACGTCCCAGCGCGACAAGCCGGCAGTAAGCCGCCATGGCGCCGGCGAACGCGGCCCGGGCGTGCTTGACCCTGTTCTTGAGCATGATCACCGGCAGCTGCCAGCCGAGGAGCGCGCAGCCGAGGGACGCTGCGCCGGTCAGCACGATCGGTGGCGCCGCGCCGACGAGCGCCAGGACGACGGTGAGGGCCGGAATCCACAGTGCGCCGCCCACCAAGTAGCCGAGGCGCTGGACCACAAAGGACTCCCGGGACTGGCCGGCCAGCGCGAGGTCCGCAGGGTTCGCGATCAGCCGCAGCCGATCGGCGTACCCGACCATCAGAGAACGCGGCTCTTGCCGCGGCCTGTGAAGGACGTCGGCGAGCCGTGGTCGCGTCGGCGTGAAAGCCGCCACGATCAGCGTCACGCCGATCGCCGCCGTGATCGCCAGTGCGATCACTACAGGCTCCGGATTCATGACCGCTCCCGCTGCAGGAACCGCAGCACCGGCGGCTCGACACCGAGCCGGCGCAGCCACACGACCGCGACGCCGACAACGCTGAGTACGAGGGCGAGCACCAGCTGGCCGCCGACCGAGCTGTACACCGTGGTGTAGCTGTCGCTGCCGAAGGCGGCGAAGCCGGCGAACATCACGGCCCAGAGCCCGAGCAGAATTCGGGCAGCGGACCGCCTCCGAGCACGTTCAGTCTCCGCGTCCCGGCGCGCCGCGACATCTGCGGCGATTTGCCGGGCGAGGGTGGTCAGCAGCTCGGCGGTGCCGGTCCCCTGCCGATAAGCGACGCACAGGCCGGCCGCGGCGGCGTCGCTGATCTGGTCGTCGAGGTCGTCGGCGAACTGCAGGAGGGCGTCGGCAACGTCCCAGGTGCGCAGCCGCTGTCCCAGTGTGACGACCTCGGCGCTGATCGCCGGCGGCGCGTCGTGGGCGGACCCCTGCAAAGCGCCGACGAGCCCAGCGTTTCCCGCCCGCAGAACATCGGCGAGGCGTCGCAGCCAGTCCTCGAGCGCTTCCAGGCGCTCGATTCGCTGGGCCGCGATCTTGCCAGCGCCGAACAGCCACGGCAGGAAGGCACCCGCGGCGGCTACGGCGATCCCGGCGACCGGCCAGCCGCTGACCAACCAGACGATCGCTCCCACACCGCAGGCCAGCGCCCACCGCCCGGAGCTGCGGCGCCGGCTCAGGAGTCGTCGGCTTCGCCGAAACGCCGGCAGCTCGTTCGGCTCGAGGCCGTGGATACCGAGGACGGCCAGCGTGATGCCCAGGCCGATACCAGCGCCGGCCAGCGTCAGGACGAACTCGGTCATCGCGTGCTCCGATCGGTGAGCCAGCTGCGGTCGAAGCCGCCGCGCTCGTAGTCTTCGATGTCGGTCGGCAGGTTCCCGGTCGGTGCGGAACCGCGGCCTTCCGCCGGGGCGAAGAGGTAGGTCCGGGCCGGGCGGCCGTACTCCCCCGGCTCGATGGCGACGACCTCGGCGATGTGGCGGTCGAGGCGGCCAGGTTCGCGGACCAGGTCGACGTAGACGATCAGGTCGATGGTGTTCGCGACGACCTCATAAGCGAACTCCGGCGTCCACGCCGCGTTCGTTTCCAAGCAGAGCAGCACCATGCGATGGATGGCCTGTGCGGCGCTCCGCGCGTGCAGGGTCGACAGCGATCCGGCGCCGCCGGCGGCCAGTGCGTTGAGCATGGGGACGATCTCGCCACCGCGCACCTCGCCGACGACCGTGCGGGCGATGTGCATCCGCAGGGACTGCCACACCAGCCGCGGGAGCTCGACACCGCCGACCGGGCGGCCGTTCTCCCAACGCTCGGTGTTGCCTTCCCGCTCCTCGAACGCCACCACCGCGGGAAACCGGTCCCGATGGCGATGCAGGCCGAGCTCGAACTCCGTCTCCAACGTCGCGAACCGCTCGGTGGCCGGAACCTCCCAGCACAGGGCCCGCAGCAGCGTCGTCTTCCCGGCCTTCTGGCGGCCGCAGATGACGATGTTCTTCTCCGCCCGAACGGCCGCACGCAGGAGCGCCAGCTGAGCGGTCGACAGCATGCCGCGCTGCTGCAGTGCTTCCAAGCCCGCGGTCGGCAGCCGATGCCGCCGGATCGAGATATGCGGCCGGTCGGTGACGCCGATCGCCGCGGCGAGCCGTTCCCCGCCGGGGAGTTCCATGTTGAGCAGCGGGCAGGTGTCGTTGATGGTGTGCTCAATGCGGCCCATCCGGGCGGCGATCCGCTGCAGCCAGTGCACGACAGCCTGGTCAGTAGCCGCGATTCGCGGGCCTCGGCCGACTCGACCGTCGTGGTAGGACAGCCACACCGGGTCGCTGCCGATGATGTCGATGTTCTCGACCCCGCCGTCGGCCAGCAGCATCTCGAGCCGGCCGAGGCCGAACATCTCGGCCAGCACCGCCGACCTGACCGCCTGCTCCTGCCCGAGATCGAGGAACGGGCGTCCGGAGCCCGCCCATTCCTTGATCACCGTCGCCAGGACGTCGTCGAGCAGTGCTTC
Organism: Amycolatopsis sp. NPDC003865; assembly: GCF_053605345.1. Lineage (NCBI taxonomy): Bacteria > Bacillati > Actinomycetota > Actinomycetes > Pseudonocardiales > Pseudonocardiaceae > Amycolatopsis > Amycolatopsis sp. NPDC003865. Next base: position 720,939 of record NZ_JBSGJA010000001.1, read on the forward strand.
CGCGACGGCGCGCTCGTTCTGCTGTCCCGCCGCGATCTGCTGCCGCACCAGTGGAGCCAGACGCTGCTGTACCCGGTCGACGACCTCGTCGATGCCCGCGAAGGCGGCGACGTCAACCGACATGGCCGTTCACCACCGGCGGTGGCTTCCGCAGCCAGCTCATCCGCTCCATCGCGCGGCGACCGATCTCGTCCGCGGCACGGCGCGCGTGCGTCAGCAGCGGCGACGTCTCGAACTTCCGGCCGGGCTGGTGTCGGTCGGTGAACTGCGCCGCGCCGGCGGGATCCCAGGGCAGGATGCCGGCGACGATCAGGCCGAGCTCCTTCCCGATCTCTCCGGCCCGATAGCGTTGGTGGGTCCGCGGCTCGGGATCGGCGAGAAGGACAACAAGCCCTTCGTTGTCGAAGACGGCGTGCTCCTCGCGGAGGACATCCACTGCCCTCGCGAAGGTCTGCAGTGAGCCGCGGCAGTTGCGCACAACGGCTACGATCAGGTCGGCCTCGGACAGCACCGCGTCCGGCGTGGCCCGGCTGCGGAACCGGCCGCAGTCGGCGAGGACGTCGACCGTCTCCAAGTCCAAGAACAGGGAGGTCAGGCGTCGCCAGTCAAGGCTGTCGGCCTCCCGCAGCGCGTTCGTGCCGGGGAGAAGGTGGTGGCGACCGGTGCCGTCCGGCAGAACGAGCAGCTGGCTCGACATCGCCCGGTGCAGCGGCATGGTCCGCGCCTGCAGCATCAGCTCGAAAACGCCAGTCCGGCCGTGCCGGCCGTCCGCGTCGAAGACGCTGAGCGCGCGGCCACCGGCCGGATCACACTCGGCGACCACTGCGTGGCGCGGCCACACCCAGCCCAAGGCCAAGGCAGCTGTCGACACCCCTGGGCTGCCGTTCACCGAGATAAAGGAGATCAGCACGTCGATCACCGGTCCTTCGGGAGCACGACGATCGCGACACCACCGGCGGACGCGCGGGATGCCAGCTGAACGCCGTTCGCTTCCGGCACGACGACGTCGACGACCTGCGTCGACGTCGCGTCGCGCTCGCTGACGCTGATCACCGCTGCACGCACCGGCGGCCAGGTCTCCACCGCAGTGCCCGCCGCGCCCGCGGGCACGAGGAGGATCGGCTGACGAGGTTGCAGCGGCGCCGCGGGCAGCTGACCGGGCTTCACCGGAACGCCGATCAGCTGCTGTCCGGCCCCCGGCACGGTGACCGAGTCCGACACCGTCTCCGGCGTCAAAATCTCGCCGGGTTGCAGATCGTTGGGCGACGTCCGGCCGACGACGTCGAACCGCCGTTCCCACGGCAATGGCCGTACGCCGGGATCCGGCCGGACGCGAACCTCGCGCAAGACCTCAGCGGTGATGACTTCGCCGTACCGGACCGGCCGGGCAACACCGACCGCGGCCACTGCGTCGTCGGTCGCTCGGAACACCCACACCACACCGACGGCCGAAACCGCGGACAGCACGACGCCGAGCAGAACGAGCACCTTCGACCGGCGGCGGCGCGGCGGCCGGAGCGGAACCGGCGCCGGTGGCGGAGCGTCCGGCACTCCACGCAGCTGCTGAACTCGCGTGGTCATCGCATGCCTCCGGTGTTCAGCGTGCGGACCTCGCGAACCGGCAGCCGCGCCGATGACGTCAAGGCCATGGTCCGGAACGCACTCTGGCCGCCGCCGGACCAGCGAATCTCCCAGCGGCTCGTCGCGTTGATCCCGGCCACTCCCCCGGCGACGAGGCTGCGGTAGACGTGGCCGCAGGTGGGCGACGGCTGTCCAGCCTGCTCGTCACTGAACTCCGCACCAGGCCCGGCGCAGCTGACGGTTGCCCCGTCGCCCATCGACCAGTCGATCTTCGCCAAGGTCGCCGTGGCGGTCACGGTGATCGCGCCGGCACTCGCCGTCCGCGTGATCGGCCCGATGGTGGATTGACGACGAGCGGTCCACATCCAGACGGGGAAACCGATCGTCGCTCCGTGCGGAGAGTCGGCCGGGGGCGCGAGCCGGATGTCCGGAGCGGACAGGCCCATCGCCGAGATCGCCTGGTCGGCCAGCTCGGCCGGGGACACCTGAGGCACGACGACCGGCTGGCCGTCAGGCGCGAACACCACTCGTGGCCACCCCTGCAGGGCGCCGCCGCCCTGGCAGATCAGCAGCTTCAACGAACCTTGCGACGGCGAATGACCAGCCCAAAGCAGATCGCCGGCGGGCGGAGGCGTCCACGGCTGGTCGACGCACGCGAACTGCGGCCTGCTCGAAGCGTGGCCGTAGGCCTGCTTAGCCGGACCGTTTCCGGGCTGTGGGCCACCGCCGGGCCGTCCCGGATCGGTGGCCTGGACCCAGCACATTCCGCGCGTGCCGGCTGACGTGCATCCGCCCGGGCCCGCCTGGCCGTACGCCACCGAGGGCAGAGCGACCGCGACTAGGCCGGCCGTGAGGAGGCAGCTTCCTTTCAGCATGGTTTCTCCAGACGTGGTTGGACTTGTTGCACCAGCCAGCGGTCGGGATTCGGATACCGGACGAGCTGCGCTTCGAACTCGTAGCGCCGCGGCTGATCGGGGTTGTCGAGATTGCGGCCGGGCTCGCCGACCTTGTCGCTCGCGAGGTGCTCGTCGGTGGCGTCGAGGCAGTCGGTGACGACCACTCGCGGCGGTTCGCCGAGCGACACCGAGGTCACCTTCGGCGCCCGCCGGTACCGGCCGACGGTGTGCGCCGGCACGGAGGCGAGGTTGGCGACCTCGTTCACGTAGTCGGTCAGAGCCGGATCGGCCATGGCCTTCGCCAGCTCTGGCCGCCAGTCCTTCCCGCGAGGCGCGTGACCGGCCTGCTCACTGATCTGCCAGTAGAGCTCGTAGGCAGCCAACGCAGCTTGGGTGGCTTCGTCCTCGGGCCGCACAACCTTCGGACCCGCTGGCAGCGACGCCCCGGGCGGCGGCGCGCTCGGCGGCGTCACCTGCGTTTCTCCCGCACAACTGGCCAAACCCGCCGATACGAGAATGAGCGTCGCAACCGAGAACCAGCTCTGCACCATTGTTCAACCTCCCTGACGACTGTTGATCAGGTTCATCAAACCGGGCAAGCACGACGAAAAGAGCCGTCGCAGTTCTGTTCACTCGAATGTGTACCTACGCCGGGCCGTAGTAGCCGGGATCGCAGCCCACGCCGCCGTTCCACCAGGCTCCCGTCACCCGCCACCTGATCACCGGCTGCAGATCGGTCACGCCCGGGCCGACGCAGTAGTGGTAGATGTTGCCCCAGATGTCCTGGACATCAAGCATGACAGTGGAACCCGTGCCACCATCGCAATGCCGGTACTTCCCCCAACTCTGGTACCCACAGGAGTCCCTCAGCGTGTAGCGGACAGCAGCGTCCGCGGCCGGCGCCCACGCGGCTCCGAGCATCGCAATCACGATCGATCCCGTGGCCGCAATCCGGGCCACCAAGCGAAAAGATTTCGAATTCGTCATTCCGGCCTCCAACCGATCCATATTCCGTCTATGAATCAGGTGTACCGGCCGTAGTCCCACGCACTGCAAACGGTGCATGACACGGACTTTCAAGTACGCATGAATAGTTCTTCCAAATTCATCCGTTCACAGGATGAGCACCTCGACGGCGAGGCAACGGTCGACCTGTCCGGCCGTGCTCGCGCGTGGCCGACGGCTGGTCGACCGGAGCCGAGGACCAGTCGGTTCGGAGTCGAGCCTAGTCGTGCACCTGGACAGCCGGACCTGACACCGGCGCGTCCCAATCGATGTGGTGCTGCGTCAGCCACGCCGCCGTGTTCCGCGGGCCGCTCTTGAGCCGCTTGGAGATCGCCATGTCCCGCATGATCCGCTTGATCGGGCCAGGTGTCGCCGTACTGCCCATCCTGGCGCTGGTGGCCACCAAGCGCTCGACCCGTTCTCGACGCTGCTCTTCGTAAGCTCGGAACGCCGCCGCCGGTTCGCGCAGGTCGCGCAGGCACTTTGCCAGCACGACGGCGTCCTCCATCGCCATCGACGCGCCGTGCCCGGCGTTGGGCGCCGCAGCGTGCGCGGCGTCGCCGATGACGATCATCCGGCCTGCATGCCACCGCGGCGTCGACGCGATGTCGTAGCCGTTGCTCGCCCGGATCTGCTCGGACGCCTCGACGATCGCGGCCGCCGGCGACCGGTCCCGCCGGAGCAACGCCGTCGCCTGCCGCTTCCACTCCTCGAGCGTCGTCGACGCCAGCTCGGCCTTGGACAGCTCCGGGCGCGGCAGGTTCACGAACCACCACGTCTCGCCGTCCGGCGCGGTCGTGTAGGCGAAGAAGACGCGCTTGCCGTACGTCATCCGGTACACGCCGGGCATCGGGTCCACCGGCGCCTGCCGGGCGTAGCCGCACAACACCACCGTTCCGGTGTAGCGCGGCTCGGGCGCCTTCGGATCGATGAGCACCCGGGTCGCCGAGTGGATGCCGTCAGCACCGATCAGCAGGTCGCCTTCCTGCCGCGTGCCGTCTTCGAAGATCGCTGCCACGCCGTGGCCGAGCTCGGTGTCGACGTCGTCGAGTCGCTCGCCATGCTGGATCTTGATCCCGCGCCGGCCGGCCTCCTCGTGCAGAACCCGGTACAGCGAGGCCCGCTTGATCGTGTGCGGCCCGTACCCGCCGCCCGAGCCGCCGCCGATGGGTGCTTCGCCGAGTTGCTTGCCCGAGCCGCTCCAGAACAACGCGCGATCAGCGGGGAAGGACGCCTGCAATACGGGCTTGTCGGCGTCGATGGCATGCAGGGCGTCGAAGCCGTTGTTCATAATCGTCATGAACGCGCCGACGTCGTCTGCACCGGTCCGGTAGGCCTCGTAGACGACAGAGTCGATTCCCGCCTTCTGCAGTGCCATGGCCGTGACCGGCCCCGCGATACCTCCGCCGATGATCAGCGCCTTGGTCATCCCACTCCCCTCGTCTCCAGGCCTCGAGCCAACTGCACCAGCTCGCGAACGTCCGAATCCAGCCCGTCGCCCTCCGGGAGTGCGACCGGCACTGCCTTTGTCGGAGCCGGCTCACCGGCTGCGTGAGCGGCCAGTGCCTGTCGCAGGCGGCTCGGGAGATCGATGGCATCGGTCCGCGCCAGATACGGGCTGATCCGGACCAGGCCGTCGCGGCACTCGACGACCCGGCGGTAGTACCGGCGGTGTGTCCCACGTAGACGCAGTGCGTCACGCCACGGTGCAGCCGGTACCCGATCCAGTGCGTCATCGGGAAACTGCGTGTGCAGCACCGTCCACAGTGGCGCCAGCTGCCGATATCCACGGCGGTGACGCCACCAGATTCGCACTGCGCCCACCCTGGTCATCGCGGCCGGATAGCTGACGCCGGACAGGAAGAGCAGGACGCCCGGCATCAGCAGAATGGTGACCGCGAGCGCGCCCACCACCGTCCCGGCGGAACCGCCGCGATCAGCGACCCCCACGTGGTAGATCAAGCCGAGCACAATCGAGGGCACGAACACGCAATTCGCCAAGACGACCGCGACCAGGCCGACGGCTGCGATCCGCAGACCTCTGGCCAGCCGGCCGCCCGCTTCGCGCGCGTACCGCCATGCCCACACCGCCGCCGCGGCGAAGCCGACCGCCATGAACACGTCAGCCGCAATGAAGAACACCGCCACGCTGGGCACCGACTGGTCGTTTGTCCGGACGGACACCGGCGTCACCAACGCGGAGACGAGAAGCACGATTTCGGCCGCCAGCAGCAAGACGGCGTACCAGCCGGCACGTCGCCGGGCCACCTCGCGCTCACGTGCCGAAAACAGGAAGAAGCAAACGAGGCTGTAGACGCCGACCAGCAGAAGGCCGTGCTGGATCAGTCGCGAGATCATGGGCGACAGGCCCAACGCGTGGGCGCCCTTGTCGGCTATGGCACCAAACGGGAAGGCGACGGCAAGGCAGGCCACGAGCGCCGTCACGCTGCGAAGAGCGGCGTTCCGCGGGTTCCGCGCCAACCGTGCGGCCAGCCACAGCAGCAGGGCGGCTGAAACGATCCCGTACGCGAGGACCAGCGGAGTCACATCCACCCCAACCGGCCTTCAAGCGCAACGCCCATGCGTTGGGCGGTCCGGCTGGCTTCGCCGTCGACGACGAACTGATCCAGGACCGAAGCCCACTCCAAGATGATCGTCGCCGTCGTTTCGGCTTCGCGCTCCTGGTCGGTGTCGTACGAAGTGCGACGCAGCGCCCTGCGAACGGCGTCCGGCTCGAGGTCCGGGTATCGCTGACGCAGGCTCTCCGGCGACATGTCCGGGTAGAGCCCCGTCAGCAGTTCGTCATCGCATGGATCGCTCTCGTGGCCCGCCAGCAGGTGGCCCAGTTCGTGCAGGATGATGTGGTTCTGGTGCGGCTTGCTGGTTTCTTGCTGGTACAAGATGTAGTCGGCCAGGCGCGTGCTGATCCACACGCCGAACGGACCGGGCACCGGGATGGAGTGGGGAAGCAGGCGGATCGGCTTGCCGCGGCTTTCACCAACCCGCCGGCACAGCTCGAAGACGTCGAGCGGCGGGCGGATGTCCAACTCCTTCAGCAGCCGCCGACATCGGCGGCGCAGCACCCGCTCGTTCATCCCTCCCCTCGCTCCCGCGCTGCTTGCTGGTCGCGGTAGACGACGTCCAGCAGGTCCATGACGAGCTGACGGCGATCCGGCGTCAGCTCGCCGGCCCGCATCGCAATCCGCTGCGCTTCCTGGTCGCCGGTGCTCGCTTTGAGGCGTTCCTGTTCCGCTGCCAGCTCACGAAGCTGCTGGTCGACGTGGTCGGTCACGTCGTCATCGAAGAAGTAGTTGACCGGCACCCCGAAGAACTTGGCCAGCCCCTCGACGTGCTTGATCGTAGGGTTGTCCCGCTTCCGCTTGCGCAGCTGCCAGATGTACGTGCCAGAGATCTTCGTGCCTGCGGCGGTGATCGAGTCCGCAGCGAAGTCGTTGCTGTACTCGTCGCCCTCCGGCGACTTCGTGACGGCGAACAGGTGGTTCAGCTTGTCCGCGAAGTCACGCCCGCGTTCGGCCATCACCCCTCCTCAGCTCCCCTCGACGGTACCGCTCACCAGCGGTCTTAACTGAAATTAAGACCTGATCAGGTGAATGCCCGCGCGATAGTTGAGACGCGACCTGCGAAAACTTAAGATCAACAGCCTGGGGTGATCGAACCGGGGAGGGAACGATGACTCGACCGAGCACACAGGCGATCACCGCCGAGGACGCCGAACGCTTGCGCAAGCTGCACGACGCGAAGCAGCTCTTCGGCGGCGACTGGATGACGGCGATCCTGCTGGCGCTGAAGAGCGGCCCGAAGCACTACACCGAACTGCTCGAGATGGTCGGTTCGCTCAACGACGCCGCGGCCGCGAACAGCTGGTCCGGGCGACCACGAGTACTGCACGCCAGCGTGCTGACGCGTACGTTGAAGACGATGACGGCGGACCGCCTGATCGTCCGAGACCAGGCGGCAGGTGTGTTCCCGCCGTCGGTCACCTACTCGCTGGCGCCGGCGACTCGGGAAGCGCTCGAAGCCATGCAGCCACTCGCCGACTGGGTGAGCCAGCACGCGGACATCGTCGACCAGGCGCGGCACCGGCGGAGCCAGGACTCCGAAAGTGCCCGACGCTCAGCCTGAGGGAAACTGGGCGAGCGTGCCGCACACCAAAGCGACGGCGATCATGGACGGCCCCATCGGCACCTGACCGTCCCGGAACGAGTACCTGCGCAGCAGCACACCGACCAATCCCCCTGCCGCAGTAAGGACGTACGTCGCGAGGAAGCCACCCAGGACCCAGGGCCAGCCGAACCAGCCCAGCAGGATGCCGACGCTCGGGGCGAGCTTGACGTCTCCGGGACCCGGTTGACCGGTGATCAGGTACGACAGCAGCAACGCCGCGCCCCAAACCACACCGCTGGCGACGGCACGCAGGCCATCTCCGACGTCACCGCCAACGATCACGGCGACGATTGCGACGACAGCGGTAGTGCCGAACAGCGGGAGGCTCAGCCGGTCCGGGATGCGGTGCTCGACGGCGTCGACAGCCGCCGCCGGGATGCCCAGGCCGACGAACGCGGCACCGAAGGCCATGGCGACTGGCGTCCAGAGCGCCACGACCGCCGCCGCGGCCGCGACGGCAACAACCACAGCAGCGACCCGCACGCTCGACAGCTCGGAGGTCATCGACCTGCGTAGCAGGCACAGGGCCACCGGCGTGAGCGCCAAGCCCAAGATCAGTCCGACGGCCAGACGAAGCAGCTCCGTCATCTGGCACCCACCCCGCGATCGCCGTGCCCGAGGTGATCATCGTAGAAACGGCGCGGCTCGCTCGCCACACGGTGATCAACAAGGGCGCCGAACGTGTCTACGCGGTGCTGGCGCAGGCTGTGGACGTCCGACGGGAGTCGGGGAGGCCGTCCGGCGCCCCGCTGACCTCTTCATCGAGAACGTGGAGCTCGAACCTGACAGTGTCGTAACCCCCGGCCTCCCAGGCGAGGTCACTGTCGCCGATGCGCCACTCACAGCCGGTGGCTCGCTCCCTCAGCAACCACGCCACTTCGACCTCCTGACACCGCGACCTCGAACGACAGCAACCTACCACGCATCTAGAACACGTGTTCGATTGCCGTCAGCAGGTCAGGTCGTCGCGAGACTCGCCAGGAGTGCAACCCAGGCAGCCTGGCCGACCGAAAGCTGACCATCGGACGGCGCCTTCGAGTCGCGCACACCGACTTCGTCGCCGAGGCGAACCTCGACGCAGTCCTGCGTCTCAGAACTCCAGCTCGATTTGAACCAGCCGGTCGAGTTCGTCATGCCTTCGCCTCCATCAGCTCGCTCCTCACCTTCGCGATGAGCTCGAGACTCTTCTTCTCACTCATCGCCTTGCTTCGGGCCGCCTCGGCCTTCTGCCGATTCACCGCGATGTCCTCGTCGGCATAAAGCATCAAGCCACCTCGGTGCAGCTCGAGGCTGATCATCGACGGCGCATGATCCGAGTCGAACAGGATGAACGAGCCAGCGAGGAGCGGTGTCCATCCAGCTTCGAACGGGATGATCTGCACCTTGACGTTGGGCAGCTCGATCATCTCCGAGAGATACGTCAGCTGCTCAACCCAGACGTCGCGGCCGCCGATGACATGCCTGATCGCCGCCTCGCCCAGCAACACATCGAGCGTTGCCGGCGACTTGCGGGTAATCAGGTCGCGTCGACCGATCCGGATGGCCACGCGCTCGTCGATCTCATCGGCGGGCACTTCCGCATCGACCATGATGGCGCGGATGACCGCGCTGGTCTGGAGAACGCCGGGGATCAGCAAAGGAGCCAAGTGCGTGACGGTCGTCGCCGTCCGCTCCGCTGCCAGAAGGGCGTTCATCTGCTGTCGCCGTTCAGCCACCGTCACGGCATGCCAACGCCCGCTCTGCCCAGCATTGGTCGCCAGCGCCATCAACTCGGCACCGGCATCGTCTCCAATGCCGAGCGCTTCGACGATCGACGCCACGTCCTCAGGCTTGGGATTACGCTCGCCGGTTTCCCAGCGGGAGATCAGTCCTGAATCCGACTCCTTGCGGCCGATGAGCACGGCCAGTTTCCGCAGCGAAACTCCACGCGACTCTCGCGCTTCCTTCAGCGCGTCGCCGAGGTTCATCGGCGCCTCGCGGTGCTACCAGCCATGCAGCACATGCTAGTGCAGGTGGAGCCGACCGCAGAGGTCACCCAATTAGGTCATTGCGCAGCCGTGCTACCACCGCTGACACTTGCTACCAAAGTTCGGCAGCATTGTCAGCGCCCAGCTCATGGCCCTGACAGGGTAACGGGGAGGCGGGCATGCGAGGACACCGCTGGCGCGGAACACCGCTGATCGTCCCCGCCCGAACGCCGACCGGTTCGGCGACGCAGGTCACATTGGGCCTGGTCGACACGACCGACGGACCCGTGCGCGCGATCCGCGTCGGCGCCGACGGCTCGGTTGCGTTCCTGCCCCGCCAGGCGATGGCCGAGTTGGTCAGCCACGCCCAGGCGATGCAGGTGCTCGATCTACCGGGAGACCGGAGATGACCGGCCACCAGGCCGCTCCAGCGGCGAGATGACAGTCACCCCCTGATCAGCCCGGCCGGTGTGCTTGCCCCCGACTCAGCACACCGGCCGGGTGCCCATTTCCCTTCGATCCAGCTCGACCGCGGAGATTTCACGATGGCTACCGCACCTACGAGACGCCGGACGCCCGCACGCCTGCTGTGGGTTACCGAGGCGTCGACCGGCATCAACCACCTCGTCACGGAACCAGCGTTCGTCGACGGGATGCGATCCTCCGGTTCCTACCTCGGGATCTGCGGCGCCCAGTTTTCAGCTGCGCCGATGATCGACGCGCCGCGCTGCACGTGCCCGGCCTGCCGTGGGCGACTCGCCGTCGACCGAACCTCCTGCCGCAGCACGCCGCGTGGCACCTCATGGTGGCGACGACTTCGGCGACGCAATTCCTCGGAGGCACAATGACCGACGCTGATCGATGGGACGAAGCCGTTCGCGCGTGGGAGCGCTCAAGCGCAGCCATCAACGAGTCGCGACGCCGCGGCTGGGAATGGCGTGGCGCTCCCGCCGGTTCACTTAAGCCCGAAACGCTTGTCGGCCTCCGGACGACTGATGCACACCAAGACGTGGTGCGCATCGAAACGCTGAAGACGCCGGCGCGCGCGATCGGGGCGCGTTTCGCCCTGGGCGACTGGGGAAAGCAGGGATCACTCCCCGTGCGAGGACCTGTCGAAGGCCCACCGGAAGACGTCCTGCTCCAGGTGATGGGCTGGTCCGACGATGTGGCGCAATGAACTCTCCCAGGGTGGTGAAGCACGGTGGCGTCAACAGAGATTACCTGGCCGACCGAAACCGACCAGCTGGTCGCAGAACACCCGGACTACATCCGTCTCTGCCGTGTCCTCGTCGGCCTCCGCCGACTGTCCGAGCCGGACTGTCCCGCCGTCACGCCCGGAGCCGTCATGACCCGCGAAACACAGCAGCTCGTCGACGCTCTCGAAGCTGCGCAATGGCGAATCTTCCTTCTTGTCGCACAGCTCCGGGACGGAACCGCCACGCCGTACGAACAACGCAGGCTCGCCGACGTGGCGGACGAACTGGTCGATCTGCTCCGATCCCACGCTGATGACGTCGATGCCGGCATCATCCCGGCATCCCGCACTTCGGAACGAGAATGCGCATGACCAAAACAATTCCCTGCCTTCCAGCTCGGCTCGCCTTGAGCACTTCGCTGCGTGATGCCCGGACCGCAGCAGATTTCGGCCTGCGTAGGTTGGCAGCCAAGCTCGGCATCTCCGCCCAGAACCTCTCCCTCTGGGAGACGGGAAAGACGGCACCAGCGATCGCGGATCTGGCGCACGTTCTCGGTTTTCTCCGAGTGAGCCCGGAAGAGTACAGCCGGGTCATGCAGCTCCGGCGCCAGCTGGATGACCCGATTTCCCTTGAAACCCTGGACGCGAGGTCTGCCAGCCGCCGACGGGCTCTGGAGGAGCTCGCGGTCCATACCTTCGAGTGGGCTCCGCACGTGGTTCCCGAACCGCTGCAGGCGCCGGACGACATCGATTTGGCAGTCTTCAGCCACGAAGTTCGAAGGTTGGAACTAGGTCGAAACGGCCACCGAACCGTCCTGCTGGGCGCCGCGACATTGGGTCCGGCGAACGGCCCCCAACTCCAAGCCCTCCGGGCAGTGGCCGACCTCCCCGGGATGGAGGTCAGGATCCTCCCTTTAGGCGTCGAGAAAATCATCGAGCCATTCACGATTTACGACGGCGGAGGCGGGGTCTTCACCGTCGCTTTGCGACACCACGACAACCTCATTTTCGTCAGGGATCCCGACACAGTCCAGCGCTACCGAGCAACGTTCGATGCGCTCGTGCGGGAATCACTCACGTGCGCCGGCTTTCGGGCGGGCAAGCCATGCGAACGGTCTTGAGGCGCACGCTCGCCGAGATAGTGTTACGCCGCGGGAGCCAGGAGGCCGCGCAGGCGCTGCAATGCGGCTCGGCCCGCTGCTCCGACGCGGGTCATGCCACTGCGGTCGGCGGCGCGGATTGCTCTCTGCAGCTGGTGAGGCAGCCGACGTCGTTCGGCGGTCATGATGGCCACGGTGAGGGCGTCTTCGGCACCGGTGCGCTCGCCGCCGGCAGCCAGAACTTCTCCGGTGGTGACGCGTTCGATGACCTGCCACTGCGGCGCGGCCGGCTCGCCAGGGTCGGCGCGTTCGAGGGCGCGAAGCGCGTCACCGGGGCGGTTGAGCGAAAGCAACCCGCGGGCATGGATTTCGCGCAGTGTGAACGGGTTGAGCAGCATTCCCTGATCGGTTCCGGACTCCAGCAGCCTGTGGCAGGCGTCGATCGCATCGACGAACCGGTCGGGCATGGCCGCCTCCCCGGTCGCGCGGGCGAGCAGAGCGAACGCGGTTCCGCGTTCGCGGAGGCCTGGGGACAGGGTGACGGCGTGCTCGAGGCGAGCCACAGCGGCGGGAAGTCGTCCGGCCTTGCGGAGCTCGTTGCCGTGCATCCGCAAGGTCTCGGCCAGGAAGTGATCGTCGCCGAGGTGGCGGGCCAGGACGAGGGCCTTGCCGGTCCAGGCCGCGGCGCCGGTCAGCCGCTCCTCTGGCAGCACGGTGCCGAGCGACACGCCAAGCGCCAGCCGGGCGGAGGCCAGCAACTGGAGGGTGTCGCGTTCGAGGCGTCCGTCGGCGGCGCGGGCTTCCAGCCGGGCCACCAGCGGCCACAGCTCGTTGACCGCTTCGACGGCCCGCCCGGATCGGCGCGCGACCTCGGCCAGCCGGACGACGCTGTCGCCGAACTGCGCCAAGGCGGCGAAGTCGGCGCCGTCGGGATCGGTGACGCCCAGGACGTGGAAGGGCAGGCCGAGCGCGCGGGCGATGTGCCGCCGCCCGGCAACGTCGCCGGGCGTCCGTCTGCGCGTCTCGATCATTGCGATGTACGACTTGTCGTAGCCGAGCAGCACGGCCAGCGCTTCTTGGCTGAGGCCGTTCACGGTCCGGTAAGCGCGCAGGATGGTCGCGAGGTCGCGCGAGGTGAGGGCGGTAGCGGCGACTGGGTCGGACCACATCCACACCGCCGGTGCCAGCCGCGGTGGGCGCGCCGAGAGCGTCGTGGTGCCGGCTTGGCAGGTCGGGCACACCGGTGGGCGAGCGTGGCGGCTCAACGCGGCACCGCAGCGTTCGCAGCCGGCCATGGTCCGCTACCTCGCCGTCACCGAGGCGCGGAGCCGGTCGAACCAGGTCGCGATCGAGCGCTTGTACCCCTCCGGCATCCACAGCCCGGGCACTTCGTGCTCGGCGAACTCGGCGATCCGGCTGTGCTCGTGGCTCAGGACGGGCGCCGCGGACGAGGTGGACCTGCAGCCGTAGGTCACGATGAAGACGTCCTTGTTCGCGACGTCGATGTGGTAGACCCAGGCGTCGAGGATGTCGGCGACATCGACGGGCAACCCGGTTTCCTCGCTGATCTCGCGCGCCACGGTCTGCTCAGGCGTCTCGCCCGGCTCGATCCGTCCACCCGGCAGCTCCCACTCGTCGCGCTCGTTGTGGACCAGCAGTACCCGGTCGTTCCGGACGAGCACACCCTTGATCGACACCGGGTATCCGGACTCCGCCACCAGCACCAGCTCCCCTGCCGACCGACACAGCGCGTCACCGACCGTAGCAGCGCAACGGCGCCGTCGGTGCAGCCACGAGGTTGACGATCTGTCAGTGGACGGCGCCCACAGGCGCCCGGTCTGCTGAACAAGCCGACCAAGACGCGCCGAGAGGAGACCCCGAGGTGCTCGCTACCGTGCTGTCGGACTGCCACGTCGACGTGGAAGCGGTAGGCGGCGCAGGCGAGCTGGCGGCGGTGCTGGCACGGCGCGGCGTCGCGTTGTTCGACGGCGTCCGCAGCGAACAGCAGCTGCTGCAGCTGGCGGCCCGGCTAGGCCGAATCGTGCCGCACCGGGACAGCAACGCCTCCGGGATCACCGTGCTGGCCGCCCGCGGCGATGTCCGGCCACGGCCCGGGCGGGCCGGGTTCAGCCGACAGCCCTTGGCACCGCACACCGACTGCTCTGACCGGCCGGGGCCGCCGGGGCTGGTGCTGGCGATGTGCATGCGCCCGGCCGAGCGCGGCGGCGACTACGTCCTTGTCGACGGCCAGGCTGTCCACGGCGAGCTGGCCGCCATCGCTCCCGACGCGCTTGCCGACCTCTCCGCCGCGCGGGGCGCCTACTTCGGGGGCGCGGCCGGGATCGTCGGCAGCGTCTTCGAACCCGGCCCCGGTCAGCTGGTCGGGATGCGGCTGCGGCGCGACGAGCTCGCGCGCTTCGCCCCGCACACCCAGCGGTGGCTCGCGGTCCTCGGGCAGGTCATCGACCGTCACGCGGTCCCCATCCCGGCAGCCGCCGGCTGTGGCTACGTGGTCAACAACCGGCGATGGCTGCACGGCCGCACTGCCTTCACCGGACACCGGACGGTCTGCCGGGTCCACCTCGACCCCCACCCCGGCTGGCTGATCCCCGGCGGATTTACCGACTCCCGGGCAGCGCCATGACCGCCCTGCGCTGGGTATCTGCCCCGCAAGACATCGCCACGGCCCTGCAGCGCGGTAAGTGGATCATCGTTCCCTGGGAACGACTCGGCCCGGACAACGACCTCCCGCACTGGCAAGGCGCCTTGCACGAGCTGTGCGAGGCCACCGACATCGATCTGCTCTTCATCGACATCCGCCGTCGCAGCCTCACCGTCGTCATCAATGCCGCCCTGGCCGTCCCGGCCGCCGAGCAGATCCATGCCTCGATCGCCGCAGTCGAGTCCAGCCGATCCATCGGCCAATCCATGCTGAGGAGCCATCCATGTTCGAGCTGATCGCCTGCCCCTTCCTCGATGACTACCTCCTCCTACGCCCCGGCAGCGAATCGGGAATCCGGCTGCCGGTGCACCTCTGGGACGACCTGGCGTCCACCGCGAACGAGCAGCCCTGTCCGGACTGGTTGGTCGATGCGGGGCGCCGCCGCTGGCCGGACCTGGATCTTTCCGGCCGCCGCCTCGCCGACGCGGTCCTGGTGCGCGCACCTGCTGGTCCCGCCTACGGCCGTGCCTCGTACGAGCTGAACCTGGGCTGTAACTACGACTGCGAGCACTGCTATCTCGGGTTGAAACGCTTCGAAGGCTTGACCTGGCGCGATCGGGAACGGCTGCTGCAGCTGCTCGCCGACGCCGGGGTGTTATGGCTGCAGCTCACCGGCGGTGAACCGCTGATCGACAACCTGTTCACCACGGTCTACCAGCGGGCGTTCGAGCTGGGGATGATGCTGTCCATCTCGTCCAACGGCTCCCGTCTGGCCCAGCCGGACATCCTCGAGCTGCTGACCCAGTACCGGCCGTACCGGCTCACGATCAGCGTCTACGGTGCGACCGCCGAGTCCTACGACGGCCTGACCCGCCGCCGCGGATCGTTCGCCAAGTTCTCCCGCGGCCTGGCCGCCGCGCACGAGGCAAGGCTGCCGCTGAACCTGAACCTGATCGTGACCCAGCACAACGCTCACGAGCTGGACGCGATGAAGGCCCTCGCCGAGCGCTACGACCTGCCACATCACGTGTTCTCCAACATGTCCCCCACCATCTACGGCGGCGCGGAAAGCCTGCCCGCGCAGTCGCAGGAGTACCTGCGCAAGCGGAAGCCGTTCACCGGCTGCAACGCCGGCCACACCTTCTTCCACGTCGACCCGCACGGCATGGCCAGCATCTGCAAGGTCGGCCGCGACCCCCAGATCCCTCTCCTCGAAGAGGGCCTGGCCGGGCTGGTGCAGCTGGGTGGGATCGCGGACCGACTGCTGCTGCGCCAGGGCGGCTGCACGGGCTGCCGGCTGCAGGGCAGCTGCGGCACCTGCATGCCGCTGGTCACGCTCTACCGGAAAGCCAAGGCCCCGCTGAGCACCTACTGCCAGCACTGATCAACCGAGAGGAGGAAACCATGACCGCTGTCCTCGTCCCACTCGAACGGCGCGACCCGAGCGGCACCACCGTCCCCGTGCCGCTCGTCACCCCGCGGGGTCCGGCCGAGATCGAGTTCGTCGAGCACCTGGACGTTCTGGTCGAGTCGTCGAAGTGCAGCTGCAACGCCGGTGACGACAACCCGTACTAGCAGTACCTCAGCTGTCTCGGTGACCTCCGGCGTGTCCACCGCCGGGGGTCACCGAGCAGCGCCGGCCGGGTGGGTAGCGTGCCCTGCATGCGATTCCGGCCGCGCTGGTTGCGCCGCGTCCTCGAGGTGCCCGTCGTCCCCACCCTGGGACCGGTGCACCCGGACACGCTGCGGCCGGAGATCTTCGACGAGATCGTGGCCGCCGCGCGTACCGGCGAGATGCTGCCGTTCGACAAGGAGCGCCGCTGGTCGTCGACCAAGTCCGAGACTGTCTTGGTCGACGAGATCATCCACCGCCCCGACGTCACGATCATCCCCACGCTCAACCACCGCGGAACCGGCATGATCAAAACCCACGTCTACAGTGCTATCGAACTGGAAACCCCAGCTCTTCGCGCGGCAACTCGCCGATGGTGCACCGCCTACGGCGCGGCGACCGGCCGCGTCATCTGGTTCACCCCCGAGCCACCACAGACCGACACCACCATCGGAACCCGGGTCCTGCTCAAAACCTTCGCGCAGGAGAACATCCCTGACGCCGCCGGACCAATCCAAGAACTCGACGACTGCCCTTCGTCCACCCAGAACACCTTCGCCAAGCTGGCCCAGCAGACACCGGAAGCAGGGCTCGCGTTTCTCTGCCGGCGCTGGCGTGCAGGCCGCGTCGATGGGCCGATTTTGACCGCCGTCGACGACGGCATCATCCGCGGAGCGATCGGTCCGCTCGCCGTGCTGCCCGATCGCAACGGGGCAGCAGTCCTGCTGCCGCAATACTTCGTGGTCGATCCCGAGCACCGCGGCCGCGGGCACGGCCGCGCCCTGTGGCGCGCCGCCATGGCCTGGGGCGCCCGGCACGGCGCGCAGTACCAGCTGCTGCAAGCCGCCACCGGCGGGGCATCGGAATCGCTGTTCTGTTCCGAAGGGCTGACCACCCTCGGTTTCACCTGCGCGGTGGCCGCGTGAACCGATCCGGCACAGCCGCCTCGATGGGCACCCGCGACCGCGTCACCCTCCCACCCGCGGCCCGCGCCGCGATCGAGACCAAAGTCGGCGAGATCCATCGCGTCGAGCCGGTCTCCAGTGGGCTTAACTCCACGTTCGCGGCCGTAGTGCATACCGCTGACGCAGCGATGTTCGTGAAGGGACTGTCCAGCGACCATCCCCGTGTCGGCGGGCAGCACCGCGAAGCCGCGATCGTTCCGCATCTGGCCGGTATCGCGCCGCCGCTGCGCTGGCACCTTGACGTTGCAGGCTGGGACCTGCTCGGGTTCGGCTACCTCACCGGCCGCGCGGCCGACCTCTCCCCCGGCTCCCACGATCTCGCCGCCGTGGCGTGCACCCTCGCCCAGCTCGGCGAACTGGAGCCGCCGAACCTGCCGCTGCCCCGGATCGAGCAACGCTGGGCCGGCCTGGCCGACGACACCGACGTGGCCCTGCTCGCCGGCGATCACCTCCTGCACACCGACCTCAACCCCAACAACATCCTCATCAGCGACGGCCGCGCCTGGCTCGTCGACTGGGCTTGGCCGACACTCGGCGCCGCCTGGATCGACCCCGCCTGCGCCGCACTCTGGCTCATCGCCGAAGGCCACACCCCCGCCGCCGCAGAAGCATGGGCAAGCACGCTGACGGCCTGGAGCCACACATCGGCGGACAGCCTGGACACCTTCGTTGCCGTCAGCGCCGGGCTCTGGACCCAGATCGCCGGCAATGACCCCCAGCCGTGGAAGCTCGAGATTCGCAACGCCGCCGATCAGTGGCTGACCCACCGGAGCTCCATGACCACCGCTCAGAACTCTTGAGCAGACGAAGGGTCCTCGACGGCCGGTTCCTGAGTGCTCCGTCGCTCACCGCGTGAGGTCCTCGCCACCGCGACGGACGCACGGTGGTGCGGTCCGGCTCATCGCGATCCTGGCTCGGAAAGACTGGGCCACCGGCTGCCGTCCAAGTCCAGTTCGACCTGACCGGTCAGAGTCCCGGCGGCCGGAGAACGGACAACCAGGACCAACCCTTCGCCTACCGCCTCCTGGGAAGGTTGTCGACTCGTGACATCGAGGTCCGCTCTTACTTCCGGGACGTCCTCAACCACCTGACCATCGTCAACGACCCGGTCGCGAGGTTCGACGAGCTGCTCACCACGCTGGCGAACGCGACGCTGGCGAAGGTGTCGCTGCAGCAGAACAACGACATGCGCAAGATCATCGCGTGGGCGGCGATCATCGCCGTACCGACCATGGGCGTCGGGATCTACGGCATGAATTTCGACTACATGCCCGAGCTGCACTGGGACTTCGGCTACCCGGTCGTAATGGGCGTGGTCCTGCTCATCTGCGCGGTGGTGTACCGGACCTTCCGCCGCAACGACTGGTTGTACCCGGCTCAGGCGCCGTGTGCCCGCCGCGCGCGGGCCGGGGCATCGTGGCGGTCGCGGTGGTGCTCGCCCGGCGAGCTACGCCAAGACAGCAAGACAAGGCAGCGACCCTGAAGCCCGTAGGTGCGGCGGTCCCAGCTGCCGCACCCACGGCCGCTCCCGAGTCACGAACCTGCGCGACGGCGCGTGCCTTTTGCGCCGGAACCGGCGACGGTCAATCACCCGACACCGGGCTCGGTCTCCCATCCGGCGTGCCGACAACGCGCTCATCCAGGACATGAAGTTCGAACCGGGCCAGGTCATAGCCGCCGATCTCCCAGGCAAGATTGCTGTCGCCCACCCTCCAAGCGCGACCAATGGCTCGCTCGGACAACAACCGCGCCACAGCTCCCCCTAGGTTCACCGGACAGGCCCCGACGTCAACGCAGCCAACCTAGAACACACGTTCGACGAGCGCCACATGGCCAGCGCTATACGTCGTTATACAGTCACCGAGTCCAGGGAGCTCAACTCTTGCAGCAAACCTGACGTGTCCGCGGCAAACCCTTCGAACGGAAGCCAAGGTAGCCCACTCAGGATGACGGCCAGACGCTCCCATGTGTACGCCTGCGCATTCTTCGGGGGATATTCGACGGAGAAGCTCATCCAATCCAGCGCGGCCTCCGAGATCCTCACCCATCGTGGAGCCACGACGCCGACCACCCGAAGCCAGCCCATCTGTAGTTACGGCGCTCAAGATCGCCGCCCTGAGCAACATTGACGAGCTGATCGCCAGCATTTGCCGCAGTGTCGGATCCCGCAACTCCCGGCGCGACCATCATCGTGTGGTGTTGGTGAGCGCGGCTAGGACGACTTCACTCAGTTCGGCGTAGGCCTCGCCCGAGGTGAGCCCGGTCCGTTCGAGGAGTTCGCCATGCTGGATGCCGTCGACGAGCAGGGTCACCGATTCGCCGACGAACGCTGCGTGCACGGCACGGAACTGACCAGACTCGACGCCCTCACGGATGAACTCGCGGACGCGTTGCGCGGACGCACGGGCGTTGAGTGCCCAGATTTCGAAAGTGGCGTCATCGGCGACCATGTCGATGTGACACTGCTGAGACATTTTGCACATTTCCTCGCCCACCGAAGCAAGGTAAATAGCGATTCTTTCCGCCGGGTCGGTGATCGTGGCGACGCGCTGCTCGATACGCGCCGCGGCTTCCCGGAAGAAGTGCTTGAGCGCGATAAGAACAGCCTGGTTCTTGCCGGCGGCAACCGCGTAAAGCGTGGACTTCGAACACTGCAGCCTGGACGCTAATTCGTCCATCGTGAGCTGCCTGAACCCCTCCGAGAGGATCAGTTTTTCGAGCCAACCGACAAGTTCCTCACGACGCGCATCGTCGACGTGACGGCGCCGATCCGCTCTTGCCCGCCGAGATGCCAAGCTCGTCGCGGACGTCGCTACCATCTGTGTCCCCTTGAGTACGGAGTGGCACGAAGCAAGATACCGGCAGGGAGGCTTGACGATGCCGGGTACATATGTACTTTATATCGTATCCTGAGGTTGGGCTGCAGGGTCGCATGGCGGCCGAACTTTGCTGGTGTCGACGTCCTCGGCTCTGTCCAAGAGTGTCCGTTCAGTGCGACGAGGAGGTCGCATGGTTTCACTCCGTACACCGCGACCCGACTTCCCATTCCGCAGGTGCCCGGCATAAGAAGCGTGACCCGCCGCCTCGCCCGCCATTGAAGTGCGCGGACCCCGAAGTTCCGGGGCGACTACCCGTCCTCGTTCCAGCCGATCGACGCCCAGGACGACTACGACATGGCGAGTGGCTCGCCGAGCGTGGTCAACGGGCGCAAGCCGGACCCATAGGCGGCCGGCTGACCGCGGCCGGGCACAACGTCCGCGACACGCGCACGACCAGACCGTGTCCGGCCAATGCATTTTCGACGACGGAGGTCGAGCCGGCGCAGGTGTCGCCCTCCGACGGTCGTCGACGCAAACAAACTCGACCAACCAGCCGGATCATGCGCCGTTGCTGCGCGACGTGGCGACACCAAAGCCGACCGTCACGGCGCCCTAGCAAGGGAAGCGACAGACGAGTCAACGAATACCCGGGTCCACTTCTGCCTGCAGGCGTCGACTAAGTGCACCCACGTCGGTACATTGACAGGGTACATTCGTTCCGCCTAATGTACCCAAGATCTCCGGTTCGCAAGCTCACCAAGGAGCACCGTCATGCCACACGCGCACAAGATAGAGAGAGCGACGCTGCTCATGCGCATCCCGCACGGCAAAGACGTCATGGGCATCACCCAGTCGGTCAGGCCCACCTTCCTGAAGGCTGGATATCCGCTGGTGGTGCAGGACTGCCGAGGTAACCAGCGCCCGGAAGACGAGTTCGTTCCGCACACGGCCGATTGCACCGAAGGCGAGGGCACCCTCGCCTCGATCGCCGTCCGCCTCGACGGCTCCAGCAGCAACTTCCCGCGCTACGACCGCAACACCACCACCGGCGGCCTCATCGCCCGCAAGTCCAAAGCGGACTTGGTGCCCGCGATCGACCACGTCCACCACGGGCCGGAGCACCCCAGCCGGCTCGTCCTGCCGATCATCGACCGCAGGGACCAGCCGTGAGCGCCGCCGACCGGGTCGCCGAGCTGAAGGCCCAATTCACGGCTCCGGTCCTCGACGTGGCGTGGATGCTGTGCGACCGGCATCCCGACGACCGCGTCGCCTTCACCGTCGTCGATGCCGCCGGTGCGGCGTCCACTGTGTCCTTCGGCGAACTGGCCGCGAAGTCGCACCGGTACGCGCGGGCCCTGCAAGAGCTGGGCGTCGGCTCCGGTGACCGGGTGGCGACCCTGATGGGCAAGAGCGCCGACCTGGTCACCCTGATCCTCGCGATCTGGCGGCTCGGCGCGGTCTACGTCCCGCTGTTCACCGCGTTCGCGCCCCAGGCCATCGCCCTGCGGCTGGAGGGCTCCGGCGCGCGCGTCGTGGTCGTCGACCCCGACCAGCGTCTGAAACTCGACCCGGGCCCGGACCTGCCGCACGACCCCGAGCGCCGCGTCATCGTCACCGGAACCGGGGTCGGGTCGCTCGCGGATCGCGTCGCGGCGGCGTCGGCGGAGCCCGTGCCCGCGGTCACCACGAGCGGGGACGGCCCCCTGGTACACATGTTCACCTCCGGCACCACCGGCAAGCCCAAGGGCGTGATCCACCCCGTCTCCTACGTCGCCGGCTGGCAGATCTACCTGGAGTACGCCCTCGGCGTCACCCAGGCGAGCAGCTACTGGTGCGCCGCGGACCCCGGCTGGGCCTACGGGTTGTACTCGGCGATCGTCGCGCCGCTGGCCGCCGGCATCCCGAGCCTGCTGCTGGCCGGCGGGTTCTCCGTCGAGACGACCTGGCGCACCCTCCTCGACCACGGAGTAACCGACTTCACCGCCGCGCCGACGGTGTACCGGGGACTGCGCTCCTCGTCGGTGCCCGTGCCGCCGGGGCTGCGCCTGGAACGCGCGTCCAGCGCGGGGGAGCCGCTGACCCCGGAAGTCAACGGCTGGGCGGCGAACGCGCTCGGGCTCGCCGTGCACGACCACTTCGGCCAGACCGAGGTCGGCATGCCGCTGGCCAACCACCACCACCCGGAACTCGCCCGTCCCCTGAAGGCGGGATCGATGGGCCGGCCGATACCCGGCTGGAGCCTCACCGTCCTGGCCGACGACAAGGACGAGCCCGTCGAACCGGGCGTGCTCGGCCGGGTCGCGATCGACGTCGCCGCGAGCCCGCTGATGACCTTTCGCGACTACCAGATTCCCGCGCAGAGCGAGGGCAAGTTCACCGCGGACGGCCGTTGGTACCTGACCGGCGACGCCGGGCGGTTCGATGCCGACGGCGACTTTTTCTTCTCGTCCCGCGACGACGACGTCATCATCATGGCCGGGTACCGCATCGGGCCGTTCGAAATCGAGAGCGTCCTCGCGCAACACCCGGCCGTCGCCGAGTGCAGCGTCATCGGCGTCCCCGACGACGTGCGCGGCGAAGTCATCGAGGCCTACGTCGTCCTTCGCGACGGCCACGACGCCTCGCCCGCGCTGGCCACCGAGCTCCAGCAGTTCGTCAAGACCCGCTACGCCGCGCACGCCTACCCGCGCACCCTCCACTTCATCGACGCCCTGCCCAAGACACCCAGCGGCAAGACGCAGCGCTACCTGCTGCGCCGACGGCGGGCCGAACTCACCGCGGGGACACCGTGACCGAACCCCTGCTCGTCGAGCAGCGCGGCGCCGTCCGGTGGCTGCGGCTCAACCGGCCCGAGCGGCGCAACGCCCTCGACGTCACCCTGATCGAAGCCCTGGACAAGCAGATCACCAGCACCGAGGCCGATCCCGCCACCGCGGTCGTCGCGGTGGCGGGCACCGGGCCGAGCTTCTGCGCCGGCGGGGACTTCCACCAGTTCCTCCAGCTGCACGACCGGGGGGAGAACCCGGTCGGGTTCCTGGCCGACGTCTCGGCCTGCTTCAGCCGGATCGCGGCCGCCGCGAAACCCTGGGTCGCCGTGCTGCACGGCCACGCCGTCGCCGGTGGCCTCGAACTCGCACTGGCCTGTGACGTCGTGGTCGCCGCCGACACGACGCTCATCGGCGACGGGCACCTCGCCCGCCGGCTCGTCCCGGCAGGCGGCTCCAGCGTCCGGCTGCCCGCCGCGGTCGGGCGCGGGCTGTCGCGCTGGCTGCTGCTCACCGGCGAGCTGCTGCCCGCGACCGCGTTCGCCGGCACCGGCTGGCTCCGCGCGATCGTGCCCGAAGCGGACCTGCCCGCCACGGCCGACCGCATCTGCCGTCAGCTGGCCGACCGCAGCAGCCCGGCCCAGCACCGGCTCAAGACGCTGCTGCACCGCATCGACGGCGTCGCGCCCGAACCCGCCCTGCGCGAGGAGCTCGCCACCTTCGCCGGCAACTGGCCGGCCAGCTCGGTGGCCGACGCCCTGCGCGGCTTCCTCGAGACCGGAGACCACCGATGAACCGCTACCCCGGCCGCGTCGTCGCCATCACCGGCGGCGCCCAGGGCCTCGGCCTCGCCATGGCGACCCGGTTCGCCGCCGAAGGCGCCACCGTCGCGCTGGCCGACGTCAACGGCGCGGCCCTGGCCGGCACCGGACTCCGGGCCGACGTCGTCGACGTGACCGACTCCGCCCAGGTCAACGTCTGGATCGCGGCCGTCGTCGCGGAGTTCGGCCGCCTCGACGTGCTGGTCAACAACGCCGGCATCATCCGCGACAACCGGGTCGAGGACGTCACCGACGACGACTGGCGCGCCGTGCTCGACGTGAGCCTCACCGGCAGCTTCCACTGCGCACGCGCCGCCTTCGGACCCATGAAGCAGCAGGGCTACGGGCGCATCGTCAGCTTCTCGTCCATGTCGTGGCGCGGCAACTTCGGGCAGGCCAACTACGTCGCCGCCAAGGCCGGCATCGTCGGCCTGACCCGCACCCTCGCCCTCGAAGGCGCCCGCCACGGCATCACCGCGAACGCCATCGCGCCCGGCCTCATCGAGACCCCGATGCTCGCCTCGATGAACGGCCCCGCCCGCGAAAAACTCACGGGCAAGATCCCGATGCGTCACACCGGCCGGCCCGAGGACATCGCGGAAGCCGCGGCATTCCTCGCCAGCGACGCTGCCGGCTACATCACCGGCGTCGTCCTGGACGTCGACGGCGGCATCTCCATCGGCTCGTCGATCCGCTGATCTCAAGCCGGACGGTGAGACAGGCCGGCTGGACACGGCTGGAACGAAACGTTGTTCGATGAGGATAAGTGTTAGTAGTCTTTCACTTATCTGGTAGCGTCGGAGTTGCCCGCCGAGCCTGAGGTCGATCGACAATCACCAGGAGAACCATGCGCACATTCGTCATCACGGGAGGCACCGACGGCATGGGCCGTGGGCTGGGCCTGCACTACCTGGAGCGAGGTGACCGGGTGATCGCAGTGGGCAGCAGCGACAGCAAGGGCGCCCGGTTCCTCGCGGCGGCGGCCGACCTCGGCGCGGCCGAGCGCGCTACTTTTGTACAGGCCGATCTCAGCACCACGGCAGGCGTACGCGAGGTCGTCGACCGGATGCCTGAGGTGATCGACGTTCTGGTCCTCGCCGCCCAGCGGTTCCGGAGTGAACGCGTCGAGACCGCGGACGGACTGGAGTCCACCTTCGCACTCGGCTACCTCAGCCGATACCTGCTCGGCCATCACCTGTTCGACCGGTTGGAGAGGGCGGACGCACCCCTGGTACTGAACATCGCCGCCCCCGGCGCCCCGGGGAAGATGCGCTGGGACGACCTGCAAATGCGCACGGGCTACAGCAGCATGCGCGCCGCGACGCAGACGGCACGCCGCAACGACCTCCTGGGTAGGTCTTTCACCCAGATCCATCCGGACGCTCGCACCCGCTACGTCGTCTACGGCCCGGGCTTCGTCGCCACCGGGATGGGCGAATCGATGACCCAGCCCATGCGCACCCTCTACAAGGGACTGACCCGGCTGTTCGCCGCTCCGGTCGCCAAGGCGATCGCCCCGATGATCAAGCTGATCGACAACCGCCCCGCCGCGGCCCTGACGGTGTTCAACCAGGACAAGCCGTTTCCGATCGCCGGTCCTGCCTTCGATCCCGCGAACGCCGAGCGCCTGCACAGGGCGACCGCAGACCTGGTCGGCTCGATCGGCCGATGACCGCCCGACGCGGCTGAGCCTCCATAGCTGTGAAAACCTGTGAATATGGGATACGCCGAGTCAAGCGACAAGGCAAGCCTCCTGCTCGAAAGTACCACCTGGTGAGAGGTCACTGTGCGAGCTGACGCCGTCCGCAACTACGAACGGATCGTCGGCGCCGCGGTCGAAGCGTTCGAAGAGGTCGGGCCCGAGGTGACCCTCGAGGAAATCGCCACCCGCGCGGACGTGAGCGCGATGACGCTCTACCGGCGCTTCCGCACGCGCGACCACCTCGTGCAGGCCGTCTTCGACCACGTCCTCGCCACCGAGATCGAACCCAAGGCGGCGGTGCACACCGACGACCCGTTCCGCGATCTCGCCGGCGTGCTCGAAGCCGTCATCGAGGTGATCGCCCGGCGCCCGGTGATCAACTCCCTCGCCTTCGAGTTCACGGCGTTCGCCTCCGACAGTGCGCAACGCTTCCTGAACTCCGTCGAGCCCGTGCTCCGCCGCGCCATCGACGCCGGCGTGGTCCGCCCCGAACTGCAGGTCCGCGACGTGACCGCGGTGATCATCATGGCGATGGCCACTACACACCCCGCCGACCCCGGCGGCGCGGATCGCCGCCGCTACCTCACCCTGCTCATCGACGGACTCCGCCCCGCACCTACCACTCTTCCCCAGCCCTCACCCCACGACTTCTCCCCTCCCCCTGCCCACCTGCGCTGATCACTGTGGACGGGAAGGCGCTCAAAGAGGCCAGGCGACGGCCGCGAGCGGTGTTGCCGCCCGGACTCGAGTCCGCGCAAGTTGGCGATCCTGTTCCTAGTCCCGGTCCTGGGCACGGTCACGGGTCGCGACCGTGCCTGACGCGCGACGGAATGAGGCTCATGGAAGTCGCTGCGGGCCGTTGTCTCCTGTCGTGGTCGTCGCCGTGCCGGGTTCCGGTTGCCGTTCGGTCTGATCCGGCTCGGGGCCGCCGGTTTCCCGGTCGTCGACGAGCAAGGCTTCGCCGCCTTCGATCGGAGGCGGCAAGGGTGCACCGGCCAGCGGGATTTCGCGCATGAACAGCAGGACGATGAAGGCCAGTACCGCGGCGCCGGCGGCGACGTAGAAGACGACGTGCAGCGAGTTTGTGAAGCCGGTCAGGATCGGCACCTTGACCGCCTCGGGCAGGGAACCGATGACACTGGTGTTGGACTGCAGGCCGGCGAGCTGTCCACCGGCCATGCCCGGTGGGAGGTTCCCGCCGAAGGCCTCGGTGATCTTGCCGGGCAGGGTGTTGAGCAGGATGGTCAGGAAGAACGTGACGCCGAGGGTGCCGCCGATCTGGCGGAAGAAGTTCGCCGACGCCGTCGAGGCGCCCATGTCGCGCCGGGGCACCGCGTTCTGCACGGCGATGACCAGCGTCTGCATGCAGCCGCCGAGACCGACCCCGACCACCAGCATGGCGAGCATGACCTGCCAGAGCGGGCTGTCGTAGTGCACCTGCGCGAACAGCAGCATCCCGAGCGCGACGATCAAGGTGCCGGCCAGCGGCAGGACCTTGTAGCGGCCGGTCCGGTCGGTGATCCGTCCGGAGATCATCGTGCCGATCATGATGCCGAGCATCATCGGCACCATGAGCAGCCCGGACGCGGTGGGCGAATACTCCCGCACGACCTGCAGGTACTGCGGGATGAGGGTGATGCCGCCGAACATCGACACGCCGAGGATCACGCCGCCGCCGATCGCGACGCTGAAGGTGCCGCTCTTGAACAGCCGCAGCGGGATGACCGCGGCGTCCTTCATCCGGTGTTCGATGACCAGGAAGAGGATCAGGCCCGTGCCGGCGATCGCGTAGCAAAGAATGGCTTCGGCCGATCCCCAGCCCCAGCCACGGCCTTGCTGGGCGACCAGCAGCAGCGGGACGACGCAGATCGCGAGCGCGAGTGACCCCCACCAGTCGATGCGGTGCTCCTGCTGCTGGCGCGGGAGGTTGAGGACTTTGGCCACGACGACCATCGCGACGGCGCCCAGTGGGACGTTGATCAGGAAGATCCAGCGCCAGCCGTCGACGCCGGCGAGGCTGTCCAGGCCGGAGAAGAATCCGCCCAGCACCGGGCCGAGCACGGTGGAGACGCCGAAGACGGCCATGAAGTAGCCCTGGTAGCGGCCGAGCTGCCGGGGCGGCACGATGTCGGCGAGAATGGTCATGCCCAGCGACATCAGGCCACCCCCACCGAGGCCCTGTACCGCCCGCCAGACGGCCAGCAGGTACATGGAGTTGGAGAACATGGCGGCCAGCGAGCCGAGCACGAAGATGCCGATGGAGATCAGGTAGATCGGTTTGCGCCCGTAGATGTCGGAGAGCTTGCCGTACAAGGGCGTCGCGATCGTTGCGGTGATCAGGTACGCGGTCGTGGCCCACGCCTGCAGGTCGTAGCCGTTGAGGTCGTTGGCGATGCGCACGATCGCGGTGGAGACGATGGTCTGGTCCAGCGAGCCGAGGAACATGCCCACCATCAGCCCGGACAGGATCGTCACGATCTGCCGGTGGGAGAGATCGGATCCCGGCTCGGCTTGTGCGCCTCTCCCGGACCGTTGGTCGGAGGTCGTCATGGGAAATCCTTTGTGGTCAGGTCAGCGGGTGACTCTTGTGGACAGTTCGGCCAGCAGCCCGGTCTCGTCCTCGCTCAGGGCGACTTTCATGGCTCCGGCAGCCTCTTCGGCATGGCGCGGCCGGGAGGCGCCGGGCGTGGCGACAACAGTGTCGCCGTAGTGGGTGATCAGCCAGGCCAGCGCGACCTGGCCGACCGTGGCCTGGTGCGTGCCGGCGATCTCGCGCAGCCCGTCGATCAACGGCGTGGTGCGGTCCAGGCTTTTCGGCGAGATCCCGGCCATCATCCGGCGCAGGCGCGGCAGCCCGGCGGCCAGTTCGCGGTCGGCGTGGAACTTCCCGGTCAGCATCCCGCTGCGCAGCGGGACATAGGCGATCAGCGTGATGCCGAGTTCGCGGGCGGTCTCGAGGACGCCGTTGGTCTCGATCTTGCGGTGCAGCAGGTTGATCTGGACCTGGTTGCTCGCCAGCGGTATTCCGTGTTTCGCCAGCTCCCCGTGCGCGATCTTCAGCTGCCGAGCGGAGAAGTTGCTGACGCCGACCGAGCGGATCTTGCCCGAGTCGGCCAGCCGCGCCATGGCCTGCATCTGGGCGCGGATCGGGGAGAGGCTGCCGTAGCCGGTGTGGATCTGGTGCAGGTCGACGCGGAAGGGCGCCAGATTGCCGGTCCGGTCGCCGATGGTGCGCTCGAGGTTGGACGCGGCCCGGCCAAGCGGCGTCCACTTGGTGGAGACGGTGACTTCGTCCGGTGTCATCCCGGCGTGGCGAAGGCCAGCGGCGAGACTGCGTTCCGACCGGCCCGCCCCGTAGCCCTCGGCCGTGTCGAACCAGGAAACACCGCCATCCAGGGCCGCCTTGACGATGGCGTCGACCTCCGCCTGAGCCAGCGTCACGTAGAACGTGCTGATGCCACCGGCGGAGAACTGGGAACCGCCCAGGCCGATGGGCGAGACGCGGATGTCGGTGCGCCCGAGCTGTCGCGAAGCCATGAGATCCATGTACTCCCTTATGAGATTTCTATGTCTCGTCGTGAGGCGTTAGCATGGTTAGATGGCGAAATCGGACGCGGGCATGCAGCGCACCCGGTCGGCGATCCTCGAGGCCGCGGCCCGAGCATTGGGCCGACGGCCGGACGCGGGGATCGCGGAAATCGCCGACGAGGCCGGTGTGGGACGCGCGACGCTCTACCGCCACTTCCCCACGCGGGATTCGCTGCTGCGCAGTCTCGCCGAGGCCGGGATCGCCGAACTCGACGCGGCCTTCGCCGCCGCGAACCTCGACGAGCTGCCGGCCGCCCGAGCGCTGACCCGGATCATCGCGGTCTTCCTGCGCAACGGCGGCAAATACGCGGCCGTACTCAGACAGGCCGACGGGTACTGCGACCGAGCCGACGTCGAACGCACGGCCAAGCCCGTCCGCGAAGTCCTCGCCCGCGGCGTCCGGGACCAGGTCCTCCGCAGCGACCTGCGCGAAGACGTCCTGTTCGCGTTGTTCTCCGCGATCGTGGAGCGTGCCTTCTGGCTCACCGTCGACGAGGCCACGACACCTGAGGAAGCCACCGAGGCAGCCGTGAACATTTTCCTCGACGGCGCCCGGAAACCCGGCTAGTGCCGTGGCCCCGCCTCTCACCAGGTCACGCGCAGCGAGGCCACTCCGTACACCGGGTTGAAGATCCGGAACGGAGGCGCGGTGTCCGGCTCGGCTAGTGCGAGCCCGGGAAAACGCTTGAGCAACGCCGGAAACGCGACGCGCAGCTCCATCCGCGCCAGTGGCGCCCCCAGGCAGTGGTGCACTCCGTGACCGAAAGCGACATGACCGGCGCCGCCACGGGTGATGTCAAGGACGTCGGGATCGTCGATGAAGGCGCGGTCGCGGTTGGCGGCCAGCGGCGAGGGAGCCACTAGCGAGCCCGCGGGGATGGTGTGCCCACCGATCTGCACGTCGGTGGTCGTCGTGCGGATCAGCGACGGCACGATGGACAACCAGCGCAACAGCTCCTCCACCGCGGGCTCGACCAGCGCCGGGTCGTCGCGCATCAGCGCCAGCTGATCCGGGTGCTGCAACAGGGTCAAGGTGCCCACGCCGAGCATGTTCGACGTCGTCTCGTGCCCGGCCAGCAGGAGCAGGCTCGCGATGCCGATCAGCTCGTCGGTGGACAGGTCGTGGCCGTGCTCGCGCACCAGCATTCCCAGCATGTCCTCGCCCGGGTCGGCCTGTGCGCGGGCGACCAGCCTTGCCATGTAGGCCCGGTCCTCCAGCCTCGCCGCATTGCGGTCCGCGACGGGGGCTGAGAGGTCGAGCATGCGCGCGGAACGGTCCTGGAACTCGGCCCGGTCGGCATACGGCACGCCCAGCAGCTCGCAAATCACCAGCGACGGCACCGGCAACGCGAAGTGCGCCACCAGGTCCGCCGGCTTCCCCGCCTTCTCGAGATCGTCCAAAGCGGACTCCACGATCTCGGTGATCCGCGGCTCCAGCCGGCGCATCCGCCGCACCGTGAACTCCGGAGTCAGCATCCGCCGCAACCGCGTGTGCTCGGGCGGATCGAACCCGATCAACTGTCCGGCCTGGAGCCTGGCCTGCTCCTCCGCGCCCAGATCCGCGGTGTCAGGAGGCCCGTCGAAGGCGCTGCTGAACCGGTCGGCGTCCGAGAACACCTCCCGGACGTCCTCGTACCGAAGGATCAGGTACGCGGACTCCCCGAACACCGTCGGCTGCCGCAGCACACCCTCCTCTTCCCGCACCCGGCCCAGCTCCTCGACCGGGGTCAAACCGTTGCGCCGCATCTCCAGCGGCAGCTGCGGTGTCTCCGTCATTCCGACTCCTTGTCCCGTACCAGAAGCAGCGTCTTGCCAACCGTGGTCCTGGCCTCGATGGCGGCGTGGGCATCGGCGGCGCGCTCCAGCGGGAAGGTCTGGCCGATCACCGGCCGCAGCCGCCCGGCCGCAGCTTCCTCCAGCGTGGCCGTCCCCAGCTCGCCCATGATCGGACCGAGTTCGGCCACCATCTGCGGGATCCCGAGGACCGTGACACCCCGCGCCTCGAGTTCCGTGACGTCCGTGTACACGCCGCTGGCCGCGCCGTGCACCATGAACCGCCCGCCGGAGGAGACCAGCGACGTCGCCGCCGCGCCGATCTCACCACCCACGCCGTCGAACACCACGTCCACCGCCGCACCGCCCGTCAGCTCGCGCACCCGCTCGATCCAGCCGGGCTGCGTATAGTTCACCGCCTCCACGCCCGCCGCCCGGACCGTGTCCAGCTTGGTCTCGCTGCCGACGGCACCGATGACGCGAGCACCGGCGTTCACGGCGAGCTGCACCAGCAGGCTGCCGAGCCCGCCGGCCGCGGCCTCGACCAGCACCCACTCCCCCGGCTTCGGTTCGACGAGCCGGAAGAAGCCCATCGCCGTGCGGCCGTCGTCCAGCAACGCCACAGCGTCTCTGGTGGAAACTCCCACCGGAACCAAGATCACCCCGGTCGCGGCCAGCACCGCCTTCTCCGCGTAGCCGCCCATCCCGCCCGTCGAACCGACCACCCGCTGTCCCACCAGGCCCGGCTCGACGTGCGGACCGGCCGCGGTGACCACGCCGCCGACGCTGTTGCCGGGCACGAACGGCGGGGCCGGCAGCGGGAACGGGGCCATCGAGCGCCCGGCTCGTGCCTGAGTCTCTGCGAACAGCACGCTCGCCGCTTCCACCTCCACCAGAACCTGGTCTTCACCAGGCTCCGGATCCGGGGCATCCCCGGCGACCAGCACCGACGGATCCCCGAACTCGGTCAACCAGATCGCTTTCATCGCCAGTCAGGGGCGCGATGCCCTCCCAGGGGCAGGCCCCTTCCTCCCTTCACATCGGCAACGCCGAGCACTATCTGTTAGTCAACTACCAGATAGGCGCAACGGTACACGATCAGCGAGTTGCAGGCGACTCACTATGAGATGTCGATGTCTCATCCCGGGCGAGAAGACCTCGTTGTCGGGGCTTGGCGCGTGCCCAACCTGCCGGAGTTAGTGGTTGTGCAGCAGACCCACAGCGGCTGGGCACCTCCCAGCGCGAGAGCGGCGCGACACGCTGTCGCCCCCACCACCGACAACAGCTTCGCGATCGCGTGACGCCGCCCCACGCGCCCGGTCGACCAATTCGGCGATTCCGGTCATTCGGCACCTGACGAGTACTGTTCCCTCGCCGCTGCCGGGGAGAGCTTTCCAGTCGCCGCGGTCGGCAGCCGGTCGACGACCACGAGCCGAGCCGGGATCTTGTAGCCGGCGATCCTCAGCTGCCCCAGTCACGCAGCGAACCGTCGGTCAAGTTGATCTCCGGCTTCGCCACGACCATCACCACCAGCAGATGGCCGGACGTCGCCTCGCCGTGAGTTCTTGTGCAGCCATCCCAATCACTCCGCCCAGCCGAACTGCGTGATCGGCACATCCAACGACACCAGAGCCTCTGCGCGGGCCCGTGACAACAGCTGAAGGTGCCGGTCTTCGTCAACGGGCTGGGCCTGGTCGGCGCGCATCAACGGGATGCCCGACTCCACGTGGTAGAGACGACGGATCCGAGGGTTGTACAGGAGTTCATCGGCCGCGAAATAGAGCAGAGCACCCTTGTCGATCGGGCAGGCCAGCACGCGGAGGAGGCGTTCGTCGAGGGTCACCGAGGTTCCTTCGTGGACAGTGCGCCCAGGCGCGAGTCACCGATGGTCGTCAAAGCCGTGCCGAACAAACGCACGAAGCGATTCGCCGCTGCTTCGTCGAACAACGCGAGCCGGTAGCGGAAGCAGAGGTGCAGCTCGCGCCGCACGGTGATCGCGCCGAGGGACAACCCGCGAGGCATCGGCGCTGGCGTCGAGAACCACAAACCGGCGATCCGGGCACCGGGGCCGAAATCGAGCGGCTCGCGGGAGATGCCGAGGTTCGACACCAGCGAGGTATCGCTGAGCCGACGAGCGCCCAGCCGGTGAGAGAGGCGTACCACCCGCGACCGCACATCGACCGGGCCCCAGGCCGAGGCCAACGCCGACGTCACCGGGTCGAGCTGCGGCCCGCCGCGATTCTTGGCCCGCACGGTCTGACTGGCGACGTCGCGAAGTGTCTGCTGTGGACCGTCGCGGACGTCGACGTCGATGCCGGCCAGCCGACAGAGGTTGCCCAGCGGCTCGTCGTCCGGCCCCAGCTCCCGGGCGTTGATCGGCATCGTGATGCGCAGCTTCCCGCCCGCGACGGCGTGTGCTTGGTTCCACGCGGCGATCGTCATGGCCAGTGCGACGATCAGGACGTCGTTGACTGTTTGCGGCCCCGGCGCGGTGGAGGAACGGCAAGGTACGACGACGTGTGCGCACCCGTACCCGGGCCGCGACCGGTCGCGATCGGCCGCGATCCGCGCCGGGCGCCGCAGCTGGCTCGTCGGCGACCGGTCACCGCCGGACTGCGGCAGGCGCACGGCCAATGGGTCGGCTGGCACCGGGTCCGGCCGGCCGGCGTACCGGCGCGCCACCGACCGCAGCAGGCGCAGGCACGACATGCCGTCCAGTGCCGCGTGGTGCGCGCTGAGGAACACGACGTCCCGGCTCGGGCCCACGGCGTGCCGGACTTCGACCACGGTGGACTCCAGCGGCGGCGCACCGGACAAGATCGATTCCCGCAGCCCGGCCAGCTCCTCCGGCGTCCGCCATCGGATCAGCCGGAGCGCCGTGTCCGGCCGGTCCAGGATCTCCCACTCCAGCCGGCGGTGCCAGCTGCGATGCCGAGCCCGGCGAGCCCGGGCGAGCGGATGGGCAGCGAGTGCCGCTGCCACCGCCTCGCGCAGCCGCGCCGAGTCCAGCCGGCCGGCGACTTCCGCCTCGAGGAGGACGCAGTTCGGCTCGTCCGGCCGGTCCAGCCAGCACCCGAGCTCGTCGACGAGCGTGAACGGCACCCGGACCGCGCCACCGCTCAAGACCGCACGCTCCCACGGCGAGGCAAGTGCGGCGTGAGGGCGGCCGCGAGCGCGGCGAGCGCGAGTACCTGGGCCGGACCGCCGAACGAGCCGTCGCCGAGTGCCACTCCGTGCCACGCGACGCCGGCGACGGCGAACGCGCCCGCACCGAGCATCGCGACAGCGGCGACGATCGGCATCCACCGCGGCTTGACATACGCCAGAGCGGCGAGGATCGGCACGAGAACGGCGGCGAAACCGCCGACCACGACGAGCAACGCGGTCACGGCGACGAGAGCCGCCCACACACCACTCCGGCCCGCCCCGGCTTCGGTGTCCACGATCCGTGCCGGAGCCTGCCGGCGGCGCCGGATACCCTCGACCAGCGCGGCCAGGATCAGCCCCACCACCGCGGCGCCCGCGACCACGAGGGCCACGCGGTACACCGTGCCGGGCGGGAAGGACAGCGTCACGGTTCCGCCGGATCCCTCCGGCAGGACGAAGCCCTGCTGCCACCCGTCGAGTTCCACCGGGGTGAGCGGCTTGCCGTCGAGGCTCGCCGTCCACCCGCTGTTGAACGCCTCGTGCACCTGCAGGTACGACGTCGTGCCCGCGCTGACGGCGACCTGACGGCGCTCCGGTCCCCAAGAGAGCACACCCACACTGCGTCCAGCGGACTCGGAGGCGTCCTTTCCGGCCGCCGCCGCGACGGTGCTGAGGGTCAGGTCCGTCATCACCAGTGGCCCGGGCCCGCCCGCCGACGACAGCACGTGCCGCCCGGCGGCAAGCGGGAGAGTGCCCTCGTCCGCGCAGACGCCGAGGACGATCGGCCGGAAGTCCGTCAGGTCCGTGGTCGTGGTCTTCGCCGAGGTCGGGTAGGTGTGGCCGTCGACCACCAGGTCCGGGCCCTGGCCGCAGGGCAGGTCGACCGGTGTGCCGGTGTCCTGGCGCGCGCTGATCAGGTCGGCCAGCGCCGGGACGTACAGCTCCGCCACGCCCACCGCCGGCGGCGCGACCGGGCCGAGAGCTGCGCCGCCCGTCGAGGCCGCTGACAGCTCCGGGAAGCTGATGTCCAGGTGGTCCGTCGTCAGCGCCGGGAACTTCACGTCGCCGGTGGACGGGACGGGCGTCGTGCTGGTGTTGGGTACGGCGACCTCGCGGGTGCCGTCGGTACCGGCGATCCGGATCTTGGTCGGTGTCGCGGTGACGCCGCTCGCGGGCACGATCGCCAGTTCGTCGATTCTCCGCGCCCCGGACCAGCTCAGGTGGACGACCGGGTCCGGGCCTCCGGCCACCCACGGCGTCCGCCAGTTGCCGTCGACTAGGTTCGCCGCGCGGAACTGGGGCAGCGCGCCCCAGCTCGAGCTGGCCGAGGCCTGTACCGCCGGCTTCGCCGCGGGGGTGCGTTCGAGCAGCGCGTCCAGGGCGGCTCCAGGGGTGGCGACCGCTGTCGCCGTCGCGACCACGTTCTCGGCCGAGCCCGTGTCGAACGTCCGCGCGAGCTGCGGCTCCGGCTGGCCACCGCCGAGCGGCCACGGCGATGTCGCGTCCCGGTGGAAGGAGATGACGGCGGGGGTACCGGCCCCCGCGGCGTGCAGGTACCGGGTCACCTTCACCCCCGCAATCGCGATGTCCCGGATGCCCGCACCCAGTCCGGCCACGCCGCCGGCGGTGCGGTCGATGGTGATGCGCAGCCACGACGCGCGTCCGGCGGGCACGCGGAGCGGTTGCGAGGCCCCGGTGGCGGCCAACTCGGTCGTGGCGCTCCCGCTGTCGGTGGTGACGACGGCGCGCTGGATCAGCGGTCGGAGCGTGCTGTCGTCGAGCAGCCGGACCGGCACCGCGGCCGGGAGGTCCGTGGGGTGTTGGAAGTCGATCCGCAGCCACTGCCCCGTCGCCCCGGCGGGTGTTCCCGACGTCCACGCCGTCGCCGGGTCGCCATCGAAGGCGTTCACCGGGTCGTACTGGGGCGTCCGCCACAGCCACGACCCGTAGGACGACGCGGTCACCGCGGCGGCACCGCCCAGCTCGGCGACGGTCTGATGCCCGTCCGCGTAGTCCGGTACCAGCTGCCGGGGTTCCGCACCGCCCGCGCCGTGCGGATCGTCCGGCGGATTGGTCTCCCCGGCGGTGTAGGTGTAGGACAGGTTGTCCCGGATCAGGCCGAACGCCGTGTCCCGCCGCCGCATCCCGTCGGTGAGCACCTCGGTGGCCGGCCGATCCACCGGACCGGCATCGCCGTTCATGACCACCGCCCGGTCGCCGAGGACCCCCTGGTTGGCCAGCTGCAGCAGCGAACCCGGATCACCGTCGACCTGCACCGCGGACTCCGCCGAGCGCGCCACCACCGGGCCGCCGGCCGCCGCGCCTCGAGCCTCGAAGACTTCGACAGCCGGGTACTGGCGCAGCAGCGCGGCCACGGTCGCCGGCTCCCCGGAGCCGGCGTAGCCGCCGGTGGTCTCCGGCCCGAACGAGGCAGCGCGCGTGAAGCCGGACAGCAGCAGCGTTTCGTGGATCACGTCCGGCGAGACGTAGTCCAGCTGGGTCGGGTCCAGGTCGTTGCGGACGACGACGTAGTGCACGCCGGCGCGCGCGAGGTAGGCCGCGAGTCCCGGTTGCGGACTGCCTGATTCCAAGGCGTCTTCGGCGGCCCGCACCATCACCTGCGAGCCCGCACCGGAGTACGGCACGAGTGTGCGCTGGACCCACGGCGACTTCGCCAGGGCTTCGAGGGGCTCGTCGACCGGGGTGCCCCAGGTGTAGGTGCCGTGGGAATCGGCCGGGGTCACCAGAGCCGGCGAGTTCGGGGAACGCTCGGCCAGGAAGTCCGCGGCGTCGTGCCAGTAGGACGGCAGGGCGGCGAACGAGCCGGACTGCAGCACTCGCCCGGTCAGGTACGGCTGGCCGAGTCCGATGAGGACGGCCGCGGCCACCAGAACCGCGAAGACCCGGCCCACCACGGCCCGGCGGGCTCGCACCCGTCGGGCCACCAGCCGCCGGACCAGGGCGTGGGCGATGCCGAGGGCCGTAGCCACCGCGAGCACCGGCTCGAACTTGTAGACGTTGCGGAAGGGCGCGAGCGCGCCGTCGAGCCAGTGCTGCACCGCGGTGCCGAACAAGCCGCCCGCCGGCCCGGCGTACCCGACCAGCAGCACGAGCGCGGCGAGACCGGCGGACAGCCGCAACCACCTGCCCTCCGGCAGATCGCGCCGGGCAAGTCCGGCCAGTCCCACGGCCGCCGCGACGGCGGACGCGCCGATGAGCAGCGGCGTGGACACCACCGCCCAACCGGCCGCGAGCCAGGCGTTGCCGAAGTGCAGATAGGCCACCCAGTTGCCGCTACCACGCAGGACGGCGGCCGCCGACGTGGTCTGGGTGGTGTTGGCGGCCTGCTCGATGAACGGCAGGAAGTCGAAACCGTACGCGGCCTGCAGCACCAGCGGGAGCGCCCACCACGCCGTGGCCAGCACCACCGCGAACACCCACCAGAGCGCGAGCGACAGCAGCCGCCGGTCCCGTTTCCGTGTGAGGAGGAAGCACACGGGGAGCACCAGGGCCGCGATCGTGGACGCGGCGTTGACCCCGCCCATGAACAGCACCGCGACGCCCGACCGGCAAGCGGCGAGCGGGACGGACCCTGCGCGGGCACCACGAACCAGGGGCCGCACCGCCCACGCGGCGAGCAGGCCGGGAAGCACCGCGGCGGAAGTCGAGCCGACCAGGATGGTGTAGGTCGGCCACAGCGCGAACACGGCGCCAGCGAGCAACCGGGTCGCCGGGTTCCCGACCCGCAGCGTCTCGGCGAGCCGGACCAGACCCCAGAACCCGGCGGCCACCAGGAGGGACATCCACAACCGTTCGGTGAGCCAGACGGGCAGGTGCACCACCTGGCCGAGCCACGAGAACGCACCCATCGGAAACGCGTAGCCGATGGCCTGGTTCTGGACACCCCCGAACCACTGCAAGGGATTCCACAGGTGCCCGAGCTGCGCGTAGAACCCGGCCGGGTCGACGTTCACCCCGAGCTTCGTGTCGAACGTCGTCTTCCCGGGGCTGCCCGCCGCGAACAGGACGAACATCAGCGCCCAGACGCCGATCAGCCACCACCGGCTCGCCACCCGCGAAGCGTCGCCAATCGGTCCCGTCGCGTCTGCTCGCGGCGGCCGCTTCGGGGGGTCATCGGGTTCGATCACCGCGCTCAGCGGCGTAGTCGGCATGGTCATCGCACGCGCTCTCACTTCGTCTTTCGGAGGACCAGTACGAGGTTCCAGGTGAGCAGTTCACGCAGTCCGGGGACGCGCAGCAGGATCCGGGCCGGCCGTGGGTGGTACCGCGGCCGCGCGTCGAGCAGGTCCGTGTCGTGCCGCCCGGACACCAGCTTCAGCACCTGCCCGATGTGGAGCGGGA
This sequence comes from Amycolatopsis sp. NPDC003865, assembly GCF_053605345.1. Lineage (NCBI taxonomy): Bacteria > Bacillati > Actinomycetota > Actinomycetes > Pseudonocardiales > Pseudonocardiaceae > Amycolatopsis > Amycolatopsis sp. NPDC003865. Next base: position 759,084 of record NZ_JBSGJA010000001.1, read on the forward strand.
ACAACGTGTGCCGGAAAAGGTTTTTGGGCGGCCGGCCCCGCCTGCGGGTGTAGCGCCGCGCGGCGTACCCGCCGCCCAGGTAGTGCCACGGCGATGTCTCGTGACCGCCCCATGGCGAAAGCCAGTTCGTGAACGAGACGTAGACGATCCCGCCTGGCTTGGTGACCCGGACCATCTCGTCGAGGAAGCCGCCCGCGTCCGGCACGTGTTCCAGTACGTTGGAGGAGAAGCAGAGGTCGACCGTGCTGTCACCGAACGGCAGCCAGTAGCCGTCGGCGATGATCGTGCCCGGTGCCGCCGTCCCGGCCGCGGCCAGCTCGCGCCGGTCGGGCTCGACGAGGTAGTACTCGGCTCCCCGTGCCCGCATGGCGGTGCCGAAGTAGCCGGCGCCGCCGCCCACGTCCAGCACCGTGTACCCCGCGAGCGACGTGTACTCCGACAGTTGGTGAGCGGTGTCTTCCGCGAGCAGAGCGTAGAACCGCTCGGGTCGCGTCTGTTCTTCGCGGAAAGCGCGGTACAACGAGAGTGAGCGCCGCAGACCGGTCTGCCGCGAGATGCGCTCAGGCAGCGTCGTCACGAGCTGGCCGCCACCGGTTCCGGCCGCTCGACGCGGTCGGCGGCTCGGGTCCGGCGTGCACCGCGGACGGTCTGCACAACACCCAGCGCCGCGAGGACGATCCCGGTCACCAGCAAGACCACGGGCACGTCCGTCCCGGCCACTTCCAGCAACTGATCACCTTCGACAGCCTGAGCCAATGTGGCATGCACGGCCTCGGGGGACGGCGCGACCGTCAAGGTGGACAGTGTCAGCAGGTCGGTGGTACCGCCGGGCAACCGGGCCGTGGTCGTCGACCGCTGGGTGACCGAGATCGGGCTGCCCGATACGGGGTCGACGAGCATCTCGCCGCCGTCGTCGCGGTAGTAGGTGTCCAGGTGCACCATTCCCGGCTGGTCCTTCAGACCGGCGAGTGCGCCCGGCACGTCGAGGGTGCCGATCTTGGTCGGCGGGACGCTGCCGACGAACTTGTACAGCGTGTGGCCCTCGAGGGTCACGTCGCCGGCGTAGGTGACCGGGTGCGCCTTCTTCACGAAAGGGTTCCAATACTGGTAGGTGCCCTTGGTGACGTGGAAGGGGAACTTCAGGTAGGCGTTGCCTTCGTGAGCGGGGGTCTCGCCGCAGCAGTGCACTGGCAGGTTCGTGTGCCGGTCGAACACGTAGCGCTCGACCATCCAGTTCATCGCCATCCGGGGGTCGTGGAAGCCGGCAGTGCCCGGGGTGTCGACCTGGGTCGAGATGTCCCAGACCGCGACTCCGTCCGGCTGGCCGGCGTCGACCTGCCCGACCAGCCGGACGGTGATGGTGAACTTGCTCGGTCCCTTCAGCCCGGTGCCGTCGAAGACGCTGCCGGTGGCGATCTGGGTGCTGGTGGCGTTGATGTCCGCCGGGGACTGCTCGAGCCGGGGAAGCACGTACCAGGGCACGAGGGGTGCCATGGCGAGGCAGAACGCTCCGAGGAGGACCAGGGTGAAGGCGGTCCGCGGGTGCCCGGCCGCGCGTCGGAAACGGCGCAACATCGCACTTCCTGTCGTCGCTGACATGGCTGCACGACCTCGTGGTCGCGGGGACGGTTGCCGCCTCGGGATTCCGGTGCCCTGATCGGACTCGGCGGCCACAGCTTGAGTGGATGCAATTTAGGTCGCGCCTTGACACGATGTCAAGGCGGATGTTCAGGTGGATCCGAAAATACCGCCAGCGCGAATCCGCGCAGGTATTCGAGAACGACCCACCCCGAAAGGATCATGTTCCGATGACGCGATGGCCGACGCGAGCAGTACTCGCCGCCCTGCTCGGATGCCTGCTGGCACTGGCAACATCTCTGCTCGTGGTGACGTCCGCGAACGGATCGCCGAAGCCCGTGAATGCGCCGCTATTCACCTACGGAAGCCTATGACCGAGTCCGCAGAGCACCGCTCGGATTGGCATTTCCGGTGAAGAACAACGTCGATCCGGACTCTTTTTACTGCTTCGATGACAACGCCGATCCGGACTCCGTGAATAGATGGGGACACATGGTCGAGTCAGCGCTCGTCGCAAATTCGGACAAATCGCCCACGGTCGGACGCCCAGCTTCGATCTGCGCACCGCCGTCGCCGCGGACACAGCGGCGTGTGGTCATCGTCGCCGGCCGGGACCTGTCCCACTCTCGGGCCGGCGGTTCCGAGGTGCTCGTGGACCGGCTGGCGCGGGGCATGGCGGCCCGCGGCCACGAAGTGACGTTGCTGTGCGGCGGCACGGCCGAGACCCGGCCTTACCGGGTGGTCCGCGCCGGCGGGAAGCTCAGTCAGTTCGTCGTCGCCCCGCTGGCCTACCGGCGGCTCGCCGACCGATGCGACGTCGTGGTCGAAGTCTGCAACGGCCTGCCCTACCTGACGCCGCTGTGGTCGAACAAGCCGGCGGTGTGCCTGGTCAACCACGTGCACACGGACCTGTGGTCGTTGCGGTACCCGCCGCCGCTCGCCGCCATCGGCCGGTACGCCGAAGGGGTTTTGATGCCGCGCGTCCACGCCGGCAACCTGTTCCTCACCGTCTCCGAGTCGAGCTCGGCCGCCCTGACGGCCATCGGTGTCCGCCCCGATCGCATCCGCATCCTCCACAACGGGGTCGAGCCACCGGGCCGGCGGTATCCGCGCTCTCCCACTCCGCTGTTCCTCGCGCTCGGCCGCCTCGCCGAGTACAAGCGGCTGGACCTGCTGCTGCGGCTGTGGGAACGGGTCCGCCTGGTGACCGGCGGCGAACTGGTGATCGCCGGCGACGGTCCCGATCGCGCCCGGCTCGAGCGCCTGGCCGGCGACGGTGTCACCATCACCGGCTACCTCCCGGAGCTGGACAAGCAGCGGTTGCTGGCCGCGTCCTGGTTGCTGGTTCATCCCGCGCTCGTCGAAGGATGGGGCATTGTCGTGGCCGAGGCCGCAGCGCAGGCCACGCCGACTGTCGCATTCGACGTACCCGGCCTGCGCGACTCGGTTCTCGACGGGCGGACGGGAGTGCTCACCCGCACCGGCGGCGAGTTCGCGGCAGCCTGGGCCTCTCTGGCACTGGACACCGCTCGCCGGCAGCGAATGGGCGCCGCAGCCCGGAATTTCGCCTCCAGGTTGCGCTGGAGCTCGGCCGTCGACCGGTTCGAGTCCGTCGTCGAGGAAGCGATCTCGGGGACGGTTCCACGGTGACGGGCGAGCAAAGCCTCCCCGGCCCGTTGCGCGGCTTTTACGAGAGGCCCACCGTACCGATCAGCTCCGGCCCGGACCGAGCGCGGCGGCAGGCACGCCTGCTGGCCGAGGTCCTCGACGGCACCGAGCCCGAGCGACGGATCCTGGACGTCGGCTGCGGCGACGGAGCCGCGACAGCCCTGGTCGCCGCTGTCGCCCGCGGCCATCACGTGATCGGTGCCGATTGGTCCCGTCGAGCACTGAGCCTCGCCCGGAGGCACGGATTCGACGTCGTCGGCGCCGGAGTCGACGCTCCAGGCCTCCCCTTCGGCCCGGCCACGATGGACGTCGTCGTCATGAGCGAGCTGATCGAGCACCTGGTCGACACCGATTTCGCGCTGGACGAAGTCCGCCGAGTACTGCGGCCGGGCGGAACCCTGCTGCTGTCCACCCCGAACCTGGCCGCCTGGTACAACCGCGCGTTGCTGGCCGCGGGCGTGCAGCCGGTGTTTTCCGAGGTGAGTCTGCGAAGGATCCACGGACGTCCCGGCCGTGCGGTGGTGGGGCACCTGAGGATGTTCACCCGGCGTGCGCTCGTCGGGTTCCTCGCCGCGAACGGTTTCGTCCGAATCGAGGTGTTCGGAGCCTGTTACCACGACGTCCCGAGGTTGCTGAGCGGTCTTGATCGGCTGTTCTGCTCGTGGCCGGCTGCGGCGTCGATCCTCCTCGTGCGCGCGATACTTCAGAGCTGAACAGCGAAATTGGCATCAATTATCAATTTTCCCCCGGTCGACGACCGGAATCCACGCCTGGTTGGAAATCAATTGACAGCCCGGAAACGTGCTGGCAACATATGACTGCGCACAGCGCGACTATTTCTCTCGATGCAATCACCTGAACCGGCCCCGCGACGAAAGGTGAGCACGTCATGACGAGTTCCCTCCGATTCACCACAACGGCGGTCATCGCGATCGGCGCCCTTCTCTCCTGCACGGGCACGGCCCTCGCGGCGTCCCCGGCACTGTCGGTCGACCCGGCCACCGGCTTGAACGACGGCCAAGCCGTATCGGTTTCCGCAAGCGGTTTCCCCGCCGGCGAGGCGGTCACCGTATTGCAGTGCGCGAACAGCGAGACCGACATCGCCTGCGACACGGCGAACCAAGGCACCAGCACCACCGATGACACCGGCACGGCAGTCGCCGGCTACACCGTCCACTCCGGCTTCGACGGCGTGAACCCCCTCACGGGCGCCTCATCGGGGCCGGTCGACTGCACGACGGAGCCGGGCTGCTCCCTGATCGCCCTGGACAGCAGTTTCAACTACGCCAGCGCGGCAATCAGCTTCGGTTGAGCCGGTGCGGTCTGCGTGAGTCATCGCCGAGCTCCGAAGGATTCACGCAGACCGCGCTTCCCGCCGCTGCCGTTATCGCACCGAAACAATCCTTTCCGGCGCTGAACAACAGCCTTGGGGTCTTGCATATGACGGTCAAGCCGATGCGTATGTACTGGTGGCGCTTGGAAAACAGTCCGAAGCGGAACTTCGGCGACGAGATCAGCCAATACCTCGTGCGGGAGATATTCGGCCGCACGTGCGAATGGGCGTCACCCCACTCGTGCGAGATCGTCGCGGCTGGATCGATCATCGAGCTGGCGCTCGGCACGAAGTTCGCCAACCGGCCTGCGCTGTGGGGTGCGGGCTTCATGCGCGAAGAGGACGACCTCATCACCGACCAGGACTTCGCGGTGGCCGCGGTGCGCGGCACCCGGTCCCGGGAGCGGCTGGAGAGCGGCCGCGCCGGTGTGACGGTCGGCGATCCCGGCCTCCTGGCCGACGCCCTGCTCGAAGCGACACCACCCAAGAAGTACCTGCTGGGCGTGGTCCCCCACTTCCTGGACGCGGAGGTCGCCGAACTGGGCTGGATTCGCGCGCAGGCCGGGGTGCGCGTCATCGACGCGACCGCCGACCCTCGCCGGGTCGTCGAAGAGATCGCCTCTTGCGAAACGGTCCTGTCGTCCAGCTTGCACGGCCTGATCGTGGCCGACTCACTGGGTGTGCCGAACGGGCACCTCCGATTGAGCACCAACCAGTTCATCGGCGGGATGTACAAGTTCCGGGACTACTACTCGGCGTTCGCCGACCCCGATCGACATTTCCTGGTCTCAACGGGCCGGCTTCTCGCGATGGGCGTCCCGGCGGTGGCCGAGCACATCCGGGAGCACTACCGACCTCCGCTCGATCTCCCGTCGCTCAAAGAAAACTTGATCAAGGCCTTCCCGGCTTCCTAGCTGAAGTCGCTCAGCCAAGTCCTCGCGGTGGCGAGATACTGCCGGGCCAGGCCGGTGTTGGTCGCCCACACTTCGAATCCGTGCGGGGCGCCGGGCACGACGTGCACCGTTGTCTCGACACCCGCGGCGCGGAGTCGCCGAGCGTATTCGACGTCTTCGTCGTGGAAAAGGTCGATGTCGCCGACACCGATCCAGGTCGGCGGCAGTCCGGCCAGGCTTTCCCGCCGACCAGGTGCCGAGTAGAGCGGCACTACGTCGGCTCCTGGCTCCACGCCGAGATAGGAGCGCCAGCCGAAGCGATTCAGGCGGTTGTCCCAGACACGGTGGCGCACCCCGTCGAGGTCGCGGCGGGCCGCGGTGCGATCGTCGAGCATCGGACAGAACAACCATTGCGCCAGCGGTGATTCTCCCGCGTCACAGAGACGCTGGACCAGTGCTGCCGCGAGCCCACCGCCCGCGCTTTGTCCGCCGACAGCGATTCGCTCGGGGTCTGCTGCGTGGTCACGCGCCCACGCCCAAGCGGCGTAACAGTCTTCGAGCGCCGCCGGGTACGGCGCGTCCGGTGCCAGGCGGTACTCGACCGACACCACGGTGCCCCCGAACTCCCGCACCGTCTCCACGCAGAACCGTTCGTCCTGGATCGCGGACCCGATGACGAGGCCGCCGCCGTGGACCCACACCAGCGTCAGGTCGGACCGCTGCTCGCGCAGGCGATAGACCCGCCGGCCAGGACCGACTTCCACGTCGACGTCGTGAGCTTCGACCGGTTTCATCCGAGTCGTTGCGGCGCGGACGAGCCGCAGCGCCCATGCCCGCTCCAACGGCAGGCGCGGCATCCGGCGAACCGCCCCACGGAGCTCGGGCGCCACTGTGGAGAGTTTCATTGGGCCGACCAGCCACCGTCGGACGGCAGCACGGCCCCGTTGACATTCACGCCGTCGTCGCTGAGCAGAAAGGTGATCGACGCGGCCAGCTGCTCGGCTGTGGCGATCGGCGGGATGAGACCGGCGAATCGGCCGATGGCAACGAACGCGGCCAAGACCAGCAGCACGACGTTCACCGGCAGCACCTTCGCCTCCTTGCGTTTCACGTGCACGAGGATGGCGCCGGCCTGGAGGACGACCAGCCCGGTCGCCGCCAACGGGGTCAGCACGGCCGCGACGCCGAGCGCCCACGGCAAGACCAAACCGAGGGCGGCGAGGATCTCCGCCGCACCGATACCCTTGACCGCCACCTCCGAGAAGTTCGCCGCCCAGCCCATGTTCGGGTTCGCCAGCAGCTTTTCCCGCCTCGTCGCAAGCTTCATCGCACCAGCGGCGAGGTACACGACCACCAGCAGTCCGGCGACGATCCACAGCACGACGTTCACGGCAACCTCCGGTCAATCAGGTGGTTGAACGTTATATCACTTTGCGGTGTTGCTGTCAGTCGATCGCACAGCACCAGATCGTACTGCCTTGACGTGACTCAGATCGGGCTGTTAAGCAGGTGCACAGCATTTGCGTTGACTTAAGCGCTAGACCGCGGACCCGGACAACCACGACGATCGGAGGCTCCGGATGGCCGAAAGGTTCGCCGGCAAAGTCGCTTTCATCACCGGCATCGCTCAAGGCCAAGGGCGTAGCCACGCGATCCGCCTCGCCGAAGAGGGCGCCGACATCATCGGTGTGGACAGCTGCGAGCAGTTCGAGACGGTGCCCTACCCGCTGCCGTCGGAGGCCGGCCTGCAGGAAACGGTCAAGGAGGTCGAGGCTCGCGGTCGCCGCATCGTCGCGCGCAAAGTCGACGTCCGCGACCTCGATCTCTTGCAGCGAGCCTACGACGACGGCGTCGCCGAACTAGGGCCGGTGACGATCGTCGTCGCGAACGCCGGCATCGGTCCCGGCGGCGTCACCCCGCCCGATCGGCAGTGGGACGACGTTGTCGGCATCAACCTCAAGGGCGTCTGGAACACCATCCGAGTCTCCCTCGACCCGATGATCGAGAACGGCAACGGCGGTTCGATCATCCTGACCAGCTCGACCGGCGGGCTGATCGGCAACTCGGTGAACTGGCCGGGCATGATCGCCTACACGGCCGCCAAGCACGGCGTTCTCGGTCTGCTGCACAGCTACGCCAACATCGGCGCGCCACACTTCATCCGGGTCAACAGCATCGCACCCACCACCGTCGACACGCCCATGACCACCGGCTTGGACGAGGTCGTGGCGGCGATGCCCGAGCTCAAGAGCGCTCTCGAGAACGCGATGCCGGTGTTCAAGGTCCAGCCGGGCGACATCTCGAACGCCGTGGTGTGGCTGGCCTCGGACGACTCCCGCTACGTCACCGGCACCGTCATCCCGGTCGACGCCGGGATGATCGTCAAGCATTGAGAGGATGCCCGAAATTGAGCGACACGATCATTCCGGTCTTCGATCCGTCCACCGAGGAGCAGATCGGTGAGGTCGCCGACTCCGGCCGTGCAGTCGTCGACGTCGCCGTCGCTCGCGCACGGGAGACTTTCGACTCCGGTGTCTGGCGCAAGCTACCGGCGACCGAACGCGCGGAGGTGCTGTTCAAGGCAGCGCGGATCATCAAGGAACGCACCGACGAAATCGCGGCGATCGAAGCCCGCGACAACGGCATGAACGCCACCGCCGCGCGCCACATCATCGCCGTGTCCTACGACATGCTGATGTACTACGCCGGCTGGGTCGGCAAAGTTCACGGAGAGTCCTACGACACCGTCTCCAACGGCCTGCTCGGCACCTACGAGCACTACCACAACTACACGCAGCTGGAACCGATCGGCGTCGTCGGCCTCATCATCCCCTGGAACGGCCCGTTCTTCGTCGCGATGCTCAAGGTCGCCCCCGCACTCGCGGCCGGGTGCAGCGCCGTCCTCAAACCCGCCGAGGAGACGCCGCTCAGCGCGCTGGAACTGGAGGGCATCTTCCGCGAGGCCGGCCTGCCCGACGGCGTCCTCAACGTCATCACCGGCTACGGCGAGACCACCGGCGCGGCGCTGGCCGCGCACCCGGACGTCGACAAGATCTCGTTCACGGGATCGACCGAAGTCGGCAAGCAGATCGTCAAGGCGTCGGCGGGCAACCTCAAGAAGCTGACGCTCGAGCTCGGCGGCAAGTCGCCGCTGATCATGTTCGACGACGCCGACCTCGACAAGGCGATCGTCGGCGCCGGCATGGGCGTGCTCGCCGGGTCGGGCCAGAACTGCTCCTGTACCTCCCGGATGTATGTCCAGCGCGGCATCTACGACCAGGTCGTCGAGAGGTTGGCCGGCTTCGCGCAGATGCTGCCCATGGGGGGCAGCGACGAGCCCGACTCGATCCTCGGTCCGTTGATCAGCGAGAAACAACGCCAACGGGTACTGGGCATCCTCGACGACGGCATCGCCGAGGGGGCGCAGGTCGTGACCGGGGGCAAAGTGCTGGACCGCAAGGGCTACTTCGTCGAGGCGACGATCGTCACCGGCACCACGCCAGACATGCGCCTGATCAAGGAAGAGATCTTCGGGCCGGTCGGTTGCGTCATCCCGTTCGACGACGAAGGCGAAGTGCTCGCCGCCGCGAACGACACGGAGTACGGACTGGCCGGCTCGATCTGGACCCGGGACATCAACCGTGCGCACCGGGTCGTGAACGCGCTCGACGCCGGGCAGATCTGGGTCAACTGCGCGCTGGGCGCCGACCCGGCGATGCCGATCCCGCCGCACAAGCAATCCGGGTACGGCGGCGAACGTGGCTGGAAGGGCATCGAGGCCTACCTCACCACCAAGGCGGTCTACGTCAGCCACAGTGCCTGACGTCCTCGGTACACGACGGGTTCCGGACGAGGATCCCCCCGCGGATCCGGCAACTAGGATCGGGCGGGCAGGGAGCACAGTGGACACCCGTCACGTGGAGGTACACCGGGATGGCAGCACAGCGCCGGGTTGCGGCGCCCGACGCGAAGAACCACGACGTCCTGCTCGACGCGGCCGAGCGGCTCATGCTCGAAGAGGGCTACGCGGCCGTGACCTCGCGACGGGTCGCGGAGAAGGCCGGCCTCAAGTCGCAGCTGGTGCACTACTACTTCCGCACGATGGACGATCTGTTCCTGGCCATGTTCCGCCGGCGCGCCGAGGAAGGCTTGCGGCACCAGCAAGAGTTGCTCGACTCCGATCGGCCACTGCAGGCCCTGTGGCAGTTCAACACCGAGAGCGAGAGCACGTCGTTCACCATGGAGATCGCGTCCCTCGCCCACCACCGCGAGAAGATCCGCACCGAAGTGCGCCGTTACTCCGAGCGGTTCCGCACCGCGCAACTGGAGGTGGCCTCGGCGGCCATGGAGCGCTACCGGGTGCCGCGAGACGTCTGCACTCCCGCCGCCCTGGTTGTGATGATGACCGCGGCCGCCCGGATCATGGCCATGGAGGAGAACCTCGGCTTCTCCCAGGGACACCCGGAGACCGCGGCTTACATGGAGCGATACGTGCGACAGCTCGAGAGCTTCGCCATCCAGCCGTAAAAGTGCACGCACTGCATTAAATCTCTCCCTGCATCTATGCAGTGACTGCACTTTAAGTTACCGTCTCGACATCCCACCACGTGACTCCCGACACGAGGACGTGCCGATGACGACTCCCCGAGAACAGGCCGAGGCCCCGCCCAACGACGCCTCGGTGACGATGCGGCGTGCCTTGCCCGACGACTTCGTGCAGCGCGGCAAGTGCCCGTTCGACCCCCCACCGGCCCTGCTCGCCCGCCGCGAGCAGGCCGCCCTGCAACGGCTGGACCTGATGAACGGCGCTTCGGCTTGGCTGGTCACCGGCCTCGACGAAGCCCGCGCGATCATGGCCGACCCCCGCTTCAGCGCCGACCGGATCCGCTTCCCGGACGCCGGCAGCCTGACCCCGCAGCAGGTCGCAGAACGGGCCGCCGGCGGCGTGCCCGACCTGGCCGCGACCGAGCGCACCGACGGGACCTTCCTGTTCATGGACCCGCCCGAGCACACTCGGTTGCGGCGGTTGTTGAGCGGCCAGTTCACCGTGCGCCGGATGCGGGCGCTCGAGGAACACATCCGCGAGATCGCCGTGGAACGCATCGACGCCATGCTGCAAGCGGGCACCGAAGCCGATCTCGTACCGGCCTACGCACAGCCCATCCCGTCGCAGGTCATCTGCGAGCTGCTCGGCGTCGACTACGGCGACCGCGCGCAATTCCAGGAGAGCTCGGCCACCGTGCTGAACACCAGCATCTCCGACGACGAGCGCGCGCAAGCCGCGATCCGGCTGTACGCCTTCATCACCGACCTGATCAACGCCAAGCGCGCCGACCCGGGCAACGACATCATCTCCGGGCTCGTCCACGATCCCGAGGCAGGGCTGACCGACGCCCAGCTGATCGACCTGGCGATGCTGGTGCTGGGTGCCGGCCACGAGACGACGGCCAACATGCTCGCGCTGAGCACTTTCGCCCTGCTGGAGAACCCCGAGCAACTGGCCGCGCTGCGCGCTGATCCGTCCCTGCTCGACGGGGCGATCGAAGAGCTGTTGCGATACCTGACCATCGTCCAGCTCGGGTTGACCCGGGTGGCCACCGAAGACGTCACGATCGCCGGGGTGGACATCGCTGCCGGCACCACCGTGGTCATCGGGGCACCGGTCGCCAACCGCGATCCCCGGCACTGGGACGCCCCCGACCGGCTCGACGTGCGTCGGCCCCGCGTCCCGCACCTCGCCTTCGGGCACGGCATCCACCAGTGCATGGGCCAGCAACTCGCCCGCGTGGAGATGAAGGTCGGGCTCCACGAGCTGATCAGCCGGCTGCCGAACCTGCGGCTGGCCGTTCCCGCCGACCAGGTCCCACTGCGCGACGAGATGGTCATCTTCGGTGTTCACGCGCTGCCCGTCACCTGGTCCTGACGGCTTGCGCCCGTAGACTCTCGTGCCGTCCGGACCGCCCGGGCACCCGACCCCGGCGAAGAGGAGAACCACCACCGTGACTCACGCGGATGCGGCGGCGACGCCGGCGGTTCCCGGGCGGCGCGAGCGCAAAAAGGCCGCCACCTACGCCGCTTTGCTGGCGGGCGCCCGGCGATTGGTGCTGCGCGACGGCGTCGACGGCATCACCATCGAGCAGATCGCCGCCGAGGCCGACATCGCCGGTCGCACGTTCTTCAACTACTTCGCCAGCCGGGAGGAGGCGATCCTCGCCCCACTGGCCGCCGGCGCCCGAGCGCTCATCGCCGAGTTCCGTTCCCGGCCGGCCGCCGAGTCGGTGCTCCAAGCCCTTCGCAAGGCGGCGCTGGTGGTGCTGCAAGCCGACACCGCGGAGCGCGATTCGGTGGAAGCGCTGCAGCTCATCGTGCAAGCGCCGTCGCTGACCGCGCAGCGGCTGGCGTTGTTCGCCGCGCAGGAAGAAGCCCTGGCGGCCGCCATCGCGGAACGCGTCGCCGCCTGCCCGCACCCCGGCCGGGGCGCACCGGGAACGCGCTACCCGGTGCTGTGCGCCGCGACGGTGCTTACTGCCCTGCGTCTCGTGCTGCAGGACTGCGCCGGCCAGCCGGTCGGCGAAAGCCCGTTCATGGGCCGGCTCCGCGCTCAGATCGGCGAAGTGATCACCGAACTCGAAGCCGGTCTCGACTGGCCCGGCAACCCTTCACAGGAACAGATCACCGGTTAGCCGGTCTTCGGCGACGTCGCCATCGCGGTATCCCGACAGATCGGTGATCCCGTGCGCCCGCAGGACGTCGTCGTCGATGAAGCACTCTCCCGACGCGGTACCGGTCAGCACCAGGTGCGCGGCGTCGGCGACGATCTCCGGCGACCTCGCACCCCGCACGCCTTCGTCGCCGCCGAGGAGGTTCTTCACCGCCGCCGTTCCGATCAAGGTCCGCGGCCACAGGCAGTTCGCGGCGATCCCCCGGTCCCGGTACTGCTCGGCCAGCCCGAGGGTCAGCATCGTCATCGCGTACTTGCTCACCGTGTACGGCGCATGCGCGCCGAGCCAGCGCGGGTCGGGATTCAGCGGAGGCGACAGCGTGAGCACGCGCGGATCCGGCGATTCGAGCAGGTGCGGCAAAGCCGCCGAGATGAGCACGAAGGTGCCACGGGCATTGATGTCGAGCATCAGGTCATACCGCTTCGGCGCGAGCTCGCCGAAGCCGGCGAGCGCGATGGCGGAGGCGTTGTTGACGACGATGTCGATGCCGCCGAACCGGTCGACGGTCCGCGCCACCGCCTCGGCCACGCCGTCTTCGCTACGGATGTCGCCGACGACGGGCAGCGCCTGTCCGCCGGCCGCTTCGATCTCGGCGGCGGCCGTGTGGATCGTGCCGGGCAGCCGCGGGTCGGGCTTGTCGGTCTTGGCGATGAACGCCACGTTCGCGCCGTCACGGGCCGCGCGCACGGCGATCGCCAGGCCGATGCCGCGGCTGCCGCCGGACATCAGGATGGTACGGCCGGAGAGGGTGGGGGACATCGACGTCCTTCCAGTCGGGATCAGGGGTGCTTCGGCAGTCCGAGGCCGCGCTCGGCGATCTGGGTCCGGAGCACCTCGTTGGCGCCGCCGGCGATCGTGTAGGCCCGCGAGTAGAGGTGCGCGTCCTGCCACCAGCCACCCGCGATCGCCCCGGGATCGCCTTCGACGGCGAGCCCGTCAGTGCCTTGGAGCCGGACACCGCAAGCCGTCAGGTCGTGGTTCAGCTCGCTGAAGAAGATCTTGCCGAGCAAAGCGTCCACCGGTTGCTCGGTCCCACGCAGCATCCGTGACTGGGCCAGACCGTTCATCGCGGCGTTGACGTGGGTTCGGGTGGCCAGTTCCCCGATAGTCTGGCGCGTCGCGGAATCGCCGAAAACCGAACGCTCCCCGGCGAGGTCGAGCAAATCGTCGAGCGCGGCGAACAGCTCGACCCCCCGCGCCGCGACCCCCGAGCGCTCGTGGCCGAGGCTACTCATCGCGACCTGCCAGCCGCCGTTCTCCTCGCCGATCACATCGGCCGCCGGGATCCGCACGCCGTCGAGGAAGACCTCGTTGAAGTCGGTGGTCCCGGTGATCTCCCGCAGCGGCCGGACCTCCACCCCGGGGGCACGCATGTCCACCGCGAACGCCGTGATGCCACGGTGTTTCGGCGCGGTGGGGTCGGTTCGGGCGAGCAGGTAGCCGAGATCCGCGTACTGGCCGTTGGTCGTCCACACCTTCTGCCCGTCGACGACGAAGCAGTCGCCGTCGCGGCGCGCGCGGGTTTGCAGGGCGGCCAAGTCGCTGCCCGCCCCGGGTTCGCTGAACAGCTGACACCAGATGTCCGCGCCGCTGCGGATCCGCGGCAGGAAGCGCTCGCGCTGGTCGTCGGTACCGAAGTCGATCACCGCCGACGCCGCGAGCGGCGCGGCGCCGATGGGCAGCCACGTCCGCGCGCGGGCGATCTCCTCGGCGACCACGAACGGCTCGAGCGGGTGGGCATCCGGGCGTCCGCCGTACTCGGCAGGCCACGTGATGCCGAGGAAGCCGGCGTCGTACAGCTTGCGGGTCCACGCGCGGAGCGCCGGGACCAGGTCGGGTGCGGGGGCGCGAACCCCGGCGTGCGCCTTGCGTCCGGGCGCGTGTTCGGAGACGAAGGACCGTACTTTCCGCCGGAAGGCTTCGAGTTCGGGTGAGGGCTCCAGCCGCATCCATGCTCCCGTGAAGAGTCGACTCAACTACCGTAACCGTGGCTCACGATAGCCAAATACTCGACCGCGAATCTAAAAGAGGATACCTTAATCACGTGGACTACGAGCTCAGCGAAGAGCAAGCGATGGTGCGGGACGCGGCTCGGGAGCTGCTCACCGACCACGCGCCCGCCCGTGCGCAGACGACGGGGGACGACGTCGACCCGGTGCTCTGGGCGCTGACGGTCGCGCAAGGCTGGCCCGGTCTGGCGGTGCCGGTCGAGTTCGGCGGCTCCGGCCTCGGGCTCGTCGAACTTACCTTGCTGGCCGAGGAGATCGGCCGCGCCGTGACGCGCGGGCCCTTCGTCTCCACGGCCCTCGTCGGGCTCGCGCTCGCCCGAACCGGTTCGCCGTCTTTGCGGGCCGAGACGCTCCCGGCACTGGCTGCCGGCACCGCGTGGGCCACTTGGGCCTTCGCCGAACCCGGCTCGCCGTGGACACCGGACGGCGTCCGGTCCACCACCGCCCGCGGCGACGGGGACGACGTGGTTGTCGACGGTGTCAAGACCGCCGTACCGGACGCCGGTGGAGCGCACTGGTTGCTCGTCACCGCGCGCGAGGGCGACGGAGTCGCCTCGTTCCTGGTCGACCGCGACACACCCGGGGTCTCGGTCCGGCGGCAAAACGTGGTGGACCTGACTCGCGCGTTCTACGAGGTACGGCTGGACGGTGTCCGGGTGCCGTCGCGGCGTCGGCTCGTCGCGGAGCCGGCCGACCTGCGGCGCCTTCTGGACGACGCGGCCGTCTTAACGGCGGCCGACACCCTGGGCGCACTGGACCGGCTGCTCGCCATGACCGTCGACCACCTGCGGGTGCGGGTCCAGTTCGACCGCCCTCTCGGCTCCTTCCAGGCCCTCAAGCACAAGTGCGCGACGATGGCGATGGCCGTGCACGGCATCCGCGCCGCCACCTACCACGCCGCGATGACCGCGGACGCCGGCAGCCCGGACGCGGAGCGAGCGGCGTGCGTTGCTGCGTCGTACTCGAGCGCCGCCGCTGGTGAAGTTGCCGGGGAGGCCCTGCAGCTGCACGGCGGGATCGGGTTCACCTGGGAGCACGATCTGCACCTGTACCTGCGTCGCGCGCAGACCGACGCCGTGCTCCACGGGGACGCCGCGCTGCACCGGGACCGGCTGTGCGACCTGATCCGGCCGGGGCGTGTGCCGGCCTGAGTGAGGAGGACGAACGATGGAGATCAAGGGCAGGAAGGCCGTGGTGGTCGGCGGCGCGTCCGGGATGGGGCGGGCCAGCGCCGAACTCCTGGCCGCGCGCGGAGCCGACGTCGTGGTGCTCGACCGGCCGGAATCGGACGGAGCCGACGTCGCGACCGCGATCGGTGGCCGGTTCCACGCCACCGACGTCACCGACTTCGCCGGTACCGAGGCAGCCCTGGCCGCCGCGGTCGCGGACCTCGGGGGTCTGCACGTCGCGGTAACGACCGCGGGCGGCGGTGTCGCGCGCCGCACGCTCGGGAAGGAGGGGCCACACGACCTCGAGACCTTCCGGCGGGTGCTCGACCTCAACGCAGTCGCGACGTTCAACATCAGCCGGCTCGCCGCGGCGCACATGAGCCGCAACGAGCCCGACGCTCCCGACGGGGAGCGCGGAGTCGTGGTCAACACCGCCTCCATCGCGGCGTTCGAGGGCCAGATCGGGCAGGTCGCCTACAGCGCGGCGAAGGCGGCGATCGCCGGCATGTGCCTGACAATGGCTCGGGACCTGGGGTCGCTGGGGATCCGGGTGCTGGCGATCGCGCCCAGCCTGTTCGAAACCGGAGCGGTAGCCAAGATCGACCCCGAGGTGAAGTCCGCGCTGGTGAAGGATGCCGCGTTCCCGAAACGCATGGGACGGCCGGAGGAATACGCGAAGCTCGTGCTGGCCATCGTCGACAACCCGATGCTCAACGGCCAGTGCCTGCGTCTTGACGCGGGGCAGCGGTTCGCCCCCCGGTGAACAGTATCCCCAACCACCTTCCGGCGCGGCGTGGCGGCGGTCCCCGACCACGGTCCGACTAGACTGAGGGTACGGAACTGTCCTGCTGAGGAGTTGGCTGTATGGCGCCCGCCGTCGACCTGGAACCCGCCGGCGACGAAACCGACGCGAAGGTCGGCACCCTCGCCGCGCGGATCGCCCACCGCATCGAGGCCGACGTCATCCGCCGGGGGTGGCCGGTCGGCGAGACCCTGGGGTCCGAACAGGACCTGCGCGAGCGGTTCGGGGTGAGCCGCGCGGTGCTGCGGGAAGCCGTGCGGCTGGTCGAACACCACCAGGTCGCACGCATGCGCCGCGGCCCGAACGGTGGACTGCTCGTGTGCGCTCCTGACGCCGGGCCCGCGACCCGGTCGATGGTGATCTACCTCGAGTACGTCGGCACGACGATCGGAGACCTGCTCGAAGCGCGCCTGCTGCTGGAACCGATCGCGGCGGGGCTGGCCGCGGACCGGATCACCGAGGACGGCATCGAAACCCTGCGGGCGGTGATCGCGGACGAGGACTCACGCGAGAGCCCGGTCGGCTTCGAGGCCCAGGACGCCGTGCACCCGCTGCTCGGCGAGCTGTCCGGCAACGCGGTGCTGTACCTGTTCATCGACATCCTGAACCGGCTCACCGCCCGTTACGCGCACACGTCCCGGCGCGTGACCAAGGTCGAGCTCCAAGCTGCGCGGGAGGAGTCCTTCGATGCGCACCGCACTGTCGCGGACGCGGTGATCGCCGGGGATTCCGCGCGGGCCCAGACGATGCTGACCGAACACCTCCAGTGGGTCGGCTCGTGGATCGAAGGACACCGGGTTCAGCGGCCGCGGACCTCGAACGCTGTGATCGAGCCCGAACTGGTCGAAGGGCCGCGGGCCAAGCTCGCCGAGGTCGTGGCCGCGCGCATCCACGATGACATCGCCGCCCGGGGCTGGGAGATCGGCACCACGCTCGGTTCGGAAGCCGACCTGCTGGAACGCTACGGCATCAGCCGGGCGGTGCTACGCGAAGCGGTGCGGCTGCTCGAGTACCACTCGGTGGCCCGGATGCGCCGGGGCCCGGGCGGCGGTCTCGTCGTCACCGAACCCGAGCCGCAGGCCAGCATCGACACGATGGCGTTGTTCCTCGAGTACCAGGGGGTGCGGTCCGACGACCTGCGGATCGTCCGCAACGCGATCGAACTGGGCACGGTCGGCCGGGTCGCCGAGCGTTACGACGACGAAGTGGCCGAACGCCTCGACGTCGCCGTCCGGTGGCCGACCGAAGGGCCACCGGACGAACCGGGCAAGGCAGACCTGTTCCACGCCGAGCTGGCCGACTTGGCCGGCAACCCGGTGCTGTCGCTGTTCCTGCGGATCATCACGGAGCTGTTCCGGCGGCACGCGTCCGGCCAGGAGCGGCCCCTGCCTGGCGACGCGGCCGCGGAGGAGGTCCAGTACGTGCACCAGCGGATCTTCGACGCGATCCGCCAGGGGGACGCGGGCGTGGCGCGGCACCGCATGCGGCGCCACCTCGAAGCGCTCATCCCCTGGTGGCACTAGCCGACGTCGAACCGCGCGAGTTCGTGCGCGACCATGCCGTCCAGGTCGGGCGCGGGCGGCTCGGGCAGTTCCACCGCCCGCTCTCGCGTCGGCAGCAGCACGACCGCCGTGCCCGGAGAGGTCACCTCTCCGCGCTGGTTCTCGCAGCGGACCGCGACTTTCACCACGCCGGGCGAAGGCTTGGCAGTCACCTCGCCGCGCACCCATGTCGTGTCGCCGAGGTAGTTGAACCTGCGGTGCTCGCAGCGCAGCTTCCACAGCCAGCCGTCGTCGCCGATCCAGTCGGTGAGCAGATGACACAGCCACGTCTCCCGCATACCGCCGTAGTCGTACGGGCCGGGCAGGCCCAGTTCGGTCGCCCGCGCCGGCTCCCAGTGCAGGCGCTGGACCGTGTCCGGGATGCCGAGCCCGTTCGGCGGGTAGAGACCGGGCGCCTTGCGGCGGACACCGGCGGCGATCTTGAACGCGCCCGGCGGCGTGAGCTGCATGCCCCAGCCGAGGTGCCAGACGATCACATCGGTCGTCGTCAGCGGCCCCTTCACCTTGGGCGGCAACACGTCTCCTGGTGAAACGTCTTCCCAATACCGCGGGACGGCTCCTCGCCGGGCTTCGGCCGCGTAGGCAGCGTCGATCTCGGCTATCTGCGCGGGCGTGTAAGGCTCCTGGACCAGCGTTTCCTTCGCCCGTTTCTTCGACGTGTGTCGTTCGGCGTTGATCCACGTGCCCCGGCGGACGCCGTGCATCTCCCCCGCGCCGTTCGTGTACAGGTAGTCCTGGGTCACGTGCGCGGTCCGGCCACCGAAACTGCTCGGCTTGGGCTGGACGCCGACCTGCGTCTGCAGCACCCGGCACCGGTCACCCAGCCGCAGCGGCCGCCACCACTCGAACTCCATGACCGCCTGGTAGGAGCCCAGACCGGCGAACGGATCGCCCTTCAGTAGCCGCCGGGTCTCGTCATCCGGCGGCGGGGCGGCGTCCTCGCCCATCGTGTAGAGGAACGTCGGGGGCGCGATCAGCGACCCCCAGCGGGAACGATGGTCCGGATCGCAGTACAGCGGGTTGTCGTCGCCGTAGCCATACGCGAAGTGCCGGACGCCGTCCCAGGTCACCTCGAAGTTGTGCGGTGGCGTGCGCTGGGGCCGCGGGACGCCCAGCCGCTGCCGGGACCGCTCGATGGCCTCGTCGGTCAGCACGCCGTATTCGGTGGTCGTCAACGCGGCTCCTTGCCGGGCATCGCGGGATCACGCGGCAGGCCCAGCACCTGTTCGGCGATCGTGTTGCGCTGGATTTCGGCGGTTCCCGCGCCGATCGTCGAAGCGCGGGTGCGCAGGAATCCCCACACCCACCGTCCTCTCTGGACCGCGTGCGAGTCGTCCCGCCCGAGCACTCCGTACGGCCCGAGCAGGTCGAGGGCGAACTCGTGCAGATCCTGTTCGAAGGTGACGATGAACAGCCTCGACGTCGACGACGCCGGCCCCGGCTCGCCCCGCTCCAGAATGTCGGTGATGGTGCGCATCCCGGTGTAGCGCATGATCCGCACCCGGACTTCGAAGTCGGCCAGCCGGTCGCGCACGAGCGGGTCCGCCAAAGCTCCCCGGTCCCGGGCCAGCTCGACCAGCTCGTCCAGCACCCGGCGGTAGCGAGCCGCCTGGTTCATCGCCCCGGCCGCTCGCTCGTGGCCCAGGCTGGTGCGGACCAGCGGCCAGCCGCCGTTCTCCTCCCCGACGCGGTCGCTCACGGGGACATGCACGTCGGTGAAGAAGATCTCGCAGAAGTGTGCGTCCCCGGTCAGATCACGCAACGGACGGACCACCACGCCCGGGGCGTGGGCGTCGATCAGCAGGTAGCTGATGCCGTCCTGGCGCGATTCCGGCGTTCCGGTGCGGACCAGGGTGAACAGGATGTCCGCGATGTCGGCGGCGCTGTTCCACACCTTCTGGCCGTTGACGACGTAGTGCTCGCCGTTCCGGCGTGCCGTGGTGCGCAGCGCAGGCAGATCCGAGCCGGCGTCCGGCTCGGAATACCCCTGCGCCCACACCGTGTCTCCGCGGAGCATCGGCCGCAGGTACCGCTCCTTCTGCTCGGCCGTGCCGTACTTGACGATCGTCGGAGCCGCGATCCCCACGCCGGTGCCGAGCGGCCCCGGTACCCGCGCTCTGGCGTACTCCTCCTGGTAGACCACCTGCTCGGCGAAACTCAGCTCCATTCCGCCGTAGGCGCGCGGCCAGCTCGGACCCGCGTACCCGGCATCGAACAGAGTCGCCAGCCACTGCTTCTGCCAGGCGAGCCGTTCGACCGGGTCCTTCGGGCGGCGGCCGGGGTGGTTGCTGACGAGGAATTTCCGCAAGCCTGCCCGGAACTCGTCGGTCACGTCGGCCCTCCGATCCGGGTCAGGGTCGCGAGCCTGGCCCGGTGCGCCGTCGGTGTGCCGAACAACTGCTCCGAGGACTTGGCGCGCCGCAGGTGCAGGTGCGCGTCGTGCTCCCAGGTGTAGCCGGTACCACCGTGGATTTGGATGTTCTCCTTGGCGGCGTGCGTGTAGGTCTCGGCGCAGTACGCCGCGGCCAGTGCGGCGGCCACCGGGAGTTCGGCCGGGGCCCCGACCGCCACGGCCGCCGCGTGACGGGCCGCCGAGCGGGCGGATTCGACGCGCAGCAGCATGTCTGCGCACTTGTGCTTGATCGCCTGGAAGGTGCCGATCGGCCGGCCGAACTGGACGCGGACCTTCGCGTACTCGACCGCGGCGTCCAGGCAGGCTTGGGCGCCGCCGACTTGTTCGGCGGCCAGGGCGACCACCGCGAGATCAAGCGCGCGATGTACGAAGGCCTCGTCCGCCGGCCCGATACGCACGGCAGGGGCGCTGTCGAAGTCGAGCCGGCCCAGCCGCCGCGTCGGGTCGAGGGTGTCGAGGCGGCAGCGGGTCACCTGCGATGCGACACCCTCGACGGCGAACAGGCCGAGACCCGTCTCGTCGCGTGCGACGACAAGCACCAGTGCGGCCGAGTCGCCGTCGATCACGAACATCTTCGTGCCGGACAGCCTCCCGGCGGTCACCGTCGCGCTGACGTCCTCCGGTCGCCACGAGCCACTTTCCTCGGCGATGGCGAGAGTCGCGGTCAGCGAGCCGTCGGCGATCCCGGGCAGCCACCTCGCCGCGTCCGGCCCGGCTTCGGCCAGCGCTTGCCCGGCGAGTGCCACCGTCGCGAAGAACGGCGACGGCAGCAGCGCCCGCCCGGTCTCCTCCAGCACGACACCCAGCTCGGCCGGACCGCCGCCCGCGCCGCCGTAATCCTCGGGCACCGCGAGGCCGGTTAGTCCGAGCTGCTCCGCCGTCACCCGCCACACCGCCGGGTCGAAGCCGTCCTCGGACGCCATCCAGTGGCGCACGGCCTCGCCCGGTGACTTGTCGGTCAGGAACCGGCGGACCGAGGCGCGCAGTTCGTCGTGCTCGTTCACCATTCGAGACGCAGCGACTTGATGCCGTACATGTTGCCGGTCTGCTCGAGTTCCTGTCCGGGCGCGATCCGGTAGTCCGGGATGCGGGCGTGCCACTCCTCGATCGCAACGTTCAGTTCGAGCCGGGCCAGGTGCGACCCGAGACAGCGGTGCGGGCCCGACCCGAACGCGATGTGGTTGCTGGTCTTGCGGTCGAGGTCCACCGCCGCCGGGTTGTCGTAGCGGTCCGGGTCGCGGTTGGTGACCACGAGCGGCAGCATCACCATCTCGCCGGCCTTGACCGGGCAGCCGCCGACTTCGACATCCTTGGTGGCCTTGCGAGCCGGGATCACGAATGAGTACACACGGAGGATCTCCTCGACGCTGGTGGGGATGGCCGAGCCGTCGGCCAGGATCGCCCGGCGGTGGTCCGGGTGGGTAGCGAAGTGGTACAGCGCCCAGCCGACCGAGATCGGCACGGTGTCCAGGCCGGCCGAGAACATGAGCAGGCAGAAGGCGTGCAGGTCCCGGTCGCTGACCGGCTCACCGTCGATGTCCCACGTCATCGCCCGGGACAGCAGGTCGGCGCGGGGTGCGGCACGGCGCGCCGCAATCTGCTCGTCGAAGTAAGCCGAGACCTCGGTGATGGCGGCCAGCTGGCGGCTGCGGTCAGGGTCCTGCTCGTAGGACAGGTGCAGCATCTCGTGCACCCAGCCCAGGAACACGTCGAGGTCCTGCTCGGGAAGTCCCATCAGGCGCAGGAAGATGACGGTGGGAAAGCGACGGGCGAACTCGTCGAGCACGTCGGCGGTCCCGAGCCTGGCGAACCGTTCGATCGTCTCGACGGCGACCTGCCGGATCTCCGGCTCTCGCGCGGCGACCGCCTTGGGCGAGAACTCTCGGCCGAGCAACCGCCGCCACTGGGTGTGCACCGGCGGGTCGAGCATCTCCGGGATCCACAGAAACTTCGGGTCGGGATCGAGTGCCGTCACCGACTTACTGGAGAATGTGCGCCAGTCCTGCAGCGACTCTTGGACCGCCGTGCCGTCGGTGACGACCCAGTACCCCTTGGAGACGTCACTGCGGAAACCCGAGTGGGTCGCGGCGACGGCGTCCCAGCGCTCATGGTGGCTCAAGACCGCACCGCCTGCGGTGTTGTCGTAGTGGTAGACGGGTACACCTTCGTAGGTGCCCTCGGGTTCGAACGTCGTGCTCAAGACTGGGTCCTCTCAGGTGACGGCGCCGTCGATCTTCAGCTGGATGAGCTCATCGTCGGTGAGCCCGAGCTCCCGCAGGACCTCGTCGGTGTGCTCCGCGAACTGGGGCGCCCGCGTGAGTGCCACCGGGGTCTGCTCGAACTGGACCGGACTGGCGACCAGCTCCCGCTCGCGGCCTTCGGCGTCGACGACGGGAACGATGAGGCCGTTCGCGCGCAGCGACGGGTCCTGGGCGACCTCCCACGGGCCCTGCACGGCGGCCCACTGGCCTTCCCCCCGGGACAGGACGTCGGTCCACTCGGCGAACGTCCGCTCGCCGATGATGTCCGCGATGACTTCCGCGGCCTCGACGGCGTTGGCCATGATCTTCTCGACGTCCGCGAAGCGCTCGTCGGTCACGAGGTCCTCCCGACCAGCAAGGCGGCAGAACTCCGGCCAGTAGCGGCCGGGCTGGAGCATCGCCAGCTCCAGCCACTTCCCGTCGGCGGTCCGGTAGCCGCCGATCAGCGGATTGGTCGCCGAGCCGTGCTTGGGGTGTTCCCGCGGTGGCAACGGGCCGCCCTTGAGCAGCGCTTGGTTGACCGTGTACTGGGTGGCCCACGCGCCGACACCGAGCAACGAGACGTCCACTGTGGACGGCTCGCCGGTGACCTGGCGCGCGTACAACGCGGCCGCGATGCCACCCGCGATCGTCATCCCGCCGATCACGTCGCCGTAAGCCCCGGACGGCATCCGCGGCGTCCGGTCGGCCCCAGGCGCGGTCACGCCTGCTGCACTGCCGCCACGGGCCCAGAATGCCGTGCTGTCGTAGCCGCCCTTGCCGGCTTCCGGCCCCCGCTGGCCGAATCCACTGCCGCGGACGTAGACGATGTCCGGGTTCAGCGCGCGCACGTCGTCCAGCTCGATCTTGAGCTTGGCGCGAGCATCCGGGAGGAAGTTGGTGAGGAAGACGTCGCTCGACCTGACCAGCTCCTCGAACACCCGCCTCGACGACGGTTTCTCCAGAGCCAGCCCCACGCTGCGCTTCCCCCGGTTCGGGCCCTCCATGAGCGGCAGGAACGTCGAGCCTTCGGTCGCTGTCGCTTGGCCGAGTACGCGGGACAGCCCACGCTGCGCGTCGCCGCGCTCGGCGTGCTCGATCTTGATGACGTCGGCACCCCAGTCCGCGAGCACCGCGCCCGCGGCGGGAACGAAGGTGAACTGCGCGACTTCCAGGACGCGCACGCCTTCCATCGGCCGGTGCACCCGGGTCACCTCCTCGTTCAGTCGACGGTGATCGCGCGCTCAGGGCACGCGTACGCGCCTTCACGCGCTTGGGTGAGCTTGTCGGCGGGCACGTCGTTCTCGAGCGGTAGTGCGTAGCCGTCGTCGTCGAGTGCGAACACCTCCGGCGCGGTCGCCGCGCATCGGGCGTGGCCGGAGCACAGCCGGGTGTCGACTGTGACGTTCATCGGGGAACTCCGTTCTCTTCGTGCAGGTCCAGCGGACCCATGTGGGCGACGGTCAACAGCTCCGCGAGGCCGGCGCCGGTGTCCTGACAAGCGGCCAGGTCCTTGCGCAGGAACGGCGTCACCGCGGCGGCGTACTTCTCGGCTCCGCCACGTGCGGCGATGTACTGCGCCGCTCTGCTGCCACCGCTGCTGACCGCCAAGACGTCCAGCAGCACGTTCTCGTCGATGCCCGCTGCCCGCGCCGTCTCGAGCCCGCGCAGTGTCACCTGGGAAATCGCGGCGAAAAGCAGGTTGTTGAGCAGCTTCACGCGCATCGCCGACCCGCGCGGTCCCGTCTCGATGACCGGGTCGGCGTACGCGCTGACGACTTCGCGGGCGCTGGCGACGTGGTCCGGTTCGCCGCCGAGGTACACGGTGAGGCGCCCGGCGCGGACCGCCTCCGCTGTCCCGCTGAAGGCCGCGTCGACGATCGCGGCACCGTGTCCGGCGAGCGCGGCGAGGGTTTCCGGCCGCCCGGTCGTGTGCGAGACGACCAGCATGTGCCGGGCCATGATCTCGGGGAGCACTTCGAGCGCCTGCGCATCGCTGTACAGGCAGCTGACGACGATGTCGCAGCCACGGAGCCCGCGCGCGCTGTCGGCTGGTTCGGCCCCGGCGGCCGCGAGCCTTTCACGGACTTCCTCCCGCCGCGCGTACACGCGGACCTCGTGCCCGGCGCCCAGGAGCCGCTCCACCATCGGCTCGCCGAGGTGCCCCGCACCGACGAACCCGATCACGGTTTGTTCGTCCCGCCCGCGTCGACGGTGAACTGCAGGCCGGTGACGTATCGGGCTTCGTCCGAGGCCAGGAACAGCACGGCATTCGAGACGTCACGCGGTTCGACGAACGGGGCGAGGGGGTTCATCGCGCCCATGCCGAACAGCGGCTCGCGACCGGCGAGGTCCTCGAAAGCCGTGGTGGGCGCCATCCCCGTGCCGCTGACCCCGGTGGGGTGGACGCTGTTCACCCGGATGGAGTGCTTCGCGAGCTCGTTCGACAGTGCCTTCATCAGGCCGACGACTCCGTGCTTGCTGGCCACGTAGTGCGCGTAGGGAACGTGGCCGCGGATGCCCGCGGCCGAGCTGGTCAGCACGATCGAGCCGCCGGCGCCTGCCTCGATCATCCGGGGGATCGCCGCGCGCGCGGTGTTCCACGCGCCTTTGAGGTTGACGTCGATCACGACGTCCCAGTCCTCTTCGGACAGTTCCCAGGCGCTGCCGATGCTGGTGGCCCCGGCGTTGGCGACGACGACGTCGAGCCGGCCGAGTTCGGCGTGGGCGGCGTCGACGGCCGCCCGGACCTCGGCGATGGCGCGGACATCGGCTTGGAGAACGACGCATCGGCGGCCCGTGGCCCGGACGAGCTCGGCCGTTTCTTCGAGCTGGTCCTTCGACCCGAGCGGGTACCGCACGGCGCTGGAGATGTCGTGGCACACGTCGGTGACGACGACGTCGGCGCCTTCCTCGGCCAGCCGGACCGCGTGCGAGCGGCCCTGGCCGCGGGCCGCACCGGTGACGAGGGCGACCTTGCCCGCGACTCTTCCGGTGCTCATGAGCCCGCCAGCTCGGCGACCGCGTCGCGCAACGCGTGCAACCGCACCTCGAGCACTTCCCGCTCGGCCGCACCGGCGTCGCCGAGCTTGCTCTCGATGTCGGCGATCTCCTCCTCGAGGCGCTCGGCGGCTTCGTCGCGGGTCAGCAGGTCCAGGTCGGTCCAGTCGGACCGCTCGGATTCGGGGCGGCGGCTCATGCGGCGGGGAAGTTGTAGAGGCGGCGGGTGTTCAGCTCGACGATCCGGTGCACTTCGTCGTCCGGGACGTCGGCCAGTACCTCGGCGGCGTAGGCGCGGCTCTTCGGCCAGTAGGAGTCGGAATGCGGGTAGTCGCACTCCCAGGTGATCAGGTCGACGCCGATGTCGTGGCGCGACTTCACCCCGAACCGGTCGTCGATGAAGCAGCCGTGGAAGTGCTCGCGGAACAGCTCCGACGGGCGGACCTCCTGGTTGACGTTCTGGTAGAAGCGGTGCCGCTCCCAGGTGGTGTCGATCCGCTCCAGCAGGTAGGGCACCCAGCCGATACCGCCTTCGGAGAGCCCGATCTTCAGTCGCGGGTGCTTGTGCAGCACCGGCGAGAAGAGCAGGTCCGCCGCCGCGTACATCGAATTGCAGCCGAACAACGCGATCGTCACCGCGAAGGGAGCTTCCGGTGCGGTCTTCGGCGCGCTGCCCGAGGTGCCGAAGTGCAGGCAGATCGGCAGATCGGCCTCTTCGGCGGCAGAGAAGACCGGGTCCCAGTGGTCGGTGTGGAACGACGGGAGACCCAGCGGGACCGGGTTTTCCGGGAAGGAGATCGCCTTGGCACCGCGTGCCGCGGTCCGGTGGATTTCGGCGACGCACGCTTGCACGTCCCACAGAGGCAGGATTACCAGCGGGATCAACCGGTCCGGCGCGGGCGCGCACCATTCGTCGAACACGAAGTCGTTCCACGCCCGCACGCACAGGAGAGCGAGCTCTTTGTCCTGCCCCTCCAGGAAGACCGTGCCAGCGAACCGAGGGAACGACGGGAAGCACAGCGCACCCCACACGCCGTCGATGTCCATGTCGCGCAACCGCGCCTTCGGGTCGTAGCACCCCGGGATCATCTCGTCGTAGCGGGTCGGCTCCATGCCGAACTCCTCGGGCTTCTTGCCCGCGACGGCGTTCAGCCCGATATAGGGGTAGATCCGGTCCTCGTAGCACCAGACCTCGGCGGGCTTGGCACCGTCCCGCCGCGGTTGCTCCACGCTGCGGGGTCCCGCCTCGCGGAACTTGGCCGGCAACCGATCGGCCCAAAGACGGGGCGGTTCGATCAGGTGGTCGTCGGTCGACAGCAACTTCATCCACGGCTGCAACGGCATCGTCGCGCTCCTCGTTGTGCGGCGCATTGTGTATACCCGATGTCCAGCATGCACCGGGACTGCTCCGCTAATCAAGCCCAAACGGCCATCCGACGGTCATATTGAGTATCCTCTTTAGGTGAACTCGACGATCTCGCGCCCCCTTCCACAACCGACCCTCGCAAGCGCTGCCTTCTGGCGATCGGGCGCCGACGGCGTGCTGCGGATGTCGCGATGCGAGGACTGCGGCAGGTTCTTCCACCCGCCCGGCCCGGTGTGCCCCGGGTGTCACGGTGAGACCGTCGCTTTGGCCGCCACATCAGGGAAAGCGTTCGTCGTGGGCTTCAGCATCACCGAGCAAAGCTGGCTGCCCGAGTTCCCGCCGCCGTATGTCGTCGCGATCGTCGCACTGGCCGAGGACGATCGGGCCCGGCTGACGACCAACATCGTCGGCTGCGAGCCCGCCGACGTGTACGTCGGGATGCCGGTGCGAGTGCGGTTCGAACAGCACAGCGACGTCCACCTCCCCCTGTTCGAGCCGGACGACGGCAAACCGGGACCGTTGCCCGAGCCGCGGGACGTCCGCGCGGCGCTGCGCCCGATGGCCTCCCCACGCAAGTTCGAGGACGCGGTCGCCCTGACCGGCGTCGGACAGTCGCGGGTCGGACGTCGGCTGATGATCCCGCCGGTCGCGCTGACCGTCGAGGCCTGCCGGGCCGCCGTGGCGGACGCCGGGCTGGATCTCGACGAGATAGACGGGCTGTCCACCTACCCCGGACCGACCCCGACCGGGTTCAGCGAAGGCGGGATCACGGCGTTGACCGAAGCCCTGCAGCTACGGCCCACCTGGGTCAACGGCGGCAGTGAAGTGCCGGGCCAGATCGGCTCGATCACCGCCGCGATGCTCGCGGTCGCGGCAGGCCTCTGCCGGCACGTGCTGTGCTTCCGCACGGTGTGGGAGTCCTCGCACGCGGCGCTGCTCCGCAGCGGCGACTGGCTGCCCGACCGCGGCCGGGCCACCGGGATGCTGGAGTGGCGCGCGCCGTTCGGCGCGGTCTCGGCCGCGCAGTGGATCGGCTGCCACGCCTCCCACTACCTGCACCGCTACGGCGTCGGCCGCGAAGTGCTCGGCGCGATCGCCGTCACCTCGCGGGCCGGTGCCGCCCGCAATCCCGAGGCCCTGTACCGGGATCCGCTGACCATGAACGACTACTTCGACGCACGCACGATCACGACGCCCTTCGGGCTCTACGACTGCGACGTGCCGTGCGACGGCGCGGTGGCCGTGGTCGTCTCCGCGATCGAGACGGCGGCCGACCGTCCGAAGCCGCCCGTGCTGGTCGAGGCGGCCGGTACGGCGATCCTGGAGCGGCTCAGCTGGGACCAGGACACGCTCACCCACCTGCCCCAGTCCCTGGGCCCGGCGGCCCACCTGTGGACCCGCACTGACATGACCCCGGCCGACGTCGACGTCGCACTGCTCTACGACGGGTTCACGTTCAACGCGTTGTCGTGGCTGGAAGGCCTTGGCTTCTGCGGCCCCGGCGAAGCGACTGGCTTCATCGACGGCGGCCGCACGATCGCCCTGGACGGCGCCTTGCCCCTCAACCCGCACGGCGGCCAGCTCTCCGCCGGCCGGCTGCACGGGTACGGGTTCGTCCGCGAAGCGATGCTGCAGTTGCGGGGTGAGGCGCGCGAACGTCAGGTGAAGGGCGCCCGGACAGCGGTCGTCACCGCCGGCGGCGGAGTGCCGTCCGGCGCCCTCCTCCTGCGCGGTGCTTAGGCGGGCACGGGCACGGCCGCCGCCAGGCTTTCCCGCTCCTCGGATTTCACCGCGCGGAACAGCACCACGATCATGGCGATCTTCCACACCAGGAACGCCACTGCCGGGATGATCATCGCGAACAGGCCGTTCCACGCGAACGGACCGTCCGGCGACACGTACACGAAGACCCCGGGCAGCAGGCAGACCGCCGCGACGAAGTTGAGCCAGCCGAACCAGCGCGGAAACACCGGGTTCGGCCGGGGGCCGACGAACGCCGACAAGCCGATCACCGCCACATTGACCACGAAGATCACCGCCACCCCGACGTAGGTGAGCCAGAACTGATCGCTCAGCAGCAGCACCAGCTGCGGGTCGCGGTTGGGCCGGAAGGCCGCCGTGGCGTAGACCGCGAGCGGGTAGAGCCAGCCGGTCGGGGCGACCACCGCGGTCGTCAGCTGCACCATCGACAGCAGTCCCCAGCCACCTTCGATGCGCCGCATCTGCAGGCTGGTGACCACGGCGAACGGGTAGAACAGCGGAGCGCAGATCCCCATGATGACCACCGACCACAGCACGCCGGTGCGGTTCATCGCCAGGTATCCCGTCACCTGCTCCGCGGTGGCCGTCGGCGGGATGGGCGGCGTCAGCCGGCCCACCACGGTGAACGCGACGGTGAACGCCACCAGGACGATCACCCCGCACCACACCGAAAGCCGGTAGAGCCGGAATTTCACTTTGTCGTCCACAGAGGATCTCCTTTGATCCGTCGGGTCAGGCGGAAACGATGTCCAGCACGGCCCGATAGGCGAACGCGAGGCCCGAGCCGATGGGTGTGCCCGCACCGGGGTAGACGCGGCCCGACATCGGCGCAGCCGTGTTGCCCGCGGCGTAGAGACCCTCGATCGGCGAACCGTTCGGCCGCAGGACCCGCGCGTTCTCGTCCGTCTTCAGGCCACCCTTGGTGCCGATGTCGGACAGCACGATCGTCGCGAGGTAGAACGGCGGCGTGTCCAGGGGCAGCAGAATCGGGTTGGGCCAGTCCGGGGACGGCTTCGCCGGGTAGGCCTGTTCAGGCCGGAACGGGAACGGCACGATGTGGTGGAACATCCGGTCCCACGGCGTCTCCCCGCGATGGAACTGCTCATCGACACCGGCGCGCGCGTAGCCGTTGAACTTCTCGACGGCCCGGCTGAGCGCCCCGAACGGGACGCCGGCCAGCTCCGCCAGTTCCTCAAGGGTGTCGGCCTTCTTCAGTGCCCCCGACGAGAACCACTCCGGGGCGATCGGCTGGTCGGGCGGACCGCCGAAACTGTCCCGGTCGACTTGCCTCTGATCAAGGATCCAGTGCGCGGGAACGTGCGGGACGCCCGACTCGACGTGCAGGCGGGCCATCTCGTGGCCCGCCTGGTCGTACGGACGGGCCTCGTTCATGAACCGCTCCCCCGCGGCGTTCACCCAGATCCCGCCGCGCAAGCCGCTCTGGAACACCGGGAGCCCGTCCGGCTGCACCAGACCGGGGACGTACCACGACTCGTCGAGGAGATCGGTGTCCGCCCCGGCCGCGATGCCCGCCAGGAGCGCGTCGCCGGTGTTGCCGGGCGCGCCGTTGGACCATTCGCCGGTCAGCGGGATCGGCTGGTGCTGGGCACGCAGGTCGGCGTTGCGCTCGAAGCCGCCGGCCGCCAGGAGGACGCCTCGGGTGGCCCGGAACGTCCGCCGCTCCCCGCCCCGGGTCGCCACCACACCGACGACCCGGTCGCCGTCGAGCAGCAGGCTCTCCAACGCCGTTTCGACGTGCAGGACGCCGTTGCCGGTTTCCAGGAACGCCGCCAGCGCGCGGGCGATCAGCGCCCGGCCGCCATTGAGGACGGGCCCCTGGTCGACACCCCACCGCTCGGCGGGGATCGGACCCCGCACCAGCGGGGCGTGCTCACCGAGCTCGGCGACGGCGACCTCGGGCGGGAAGATCGTCCGGCCGTACACCGATGCGCCCGGAGCATCGGGGAAGTAGTCCGGCACCGGCCCGTGCACGAACGACTGGAACCACTGGTTCTTCTCCAGCTCGTCGACGAGCTGCGCGCCGGCTTTGAGGTAAGCGTCCTGAAGCCCTTCCCGCGAGCTGTCGCCGACGACGGCGCGCAGGTACGTGCGCGCTTTCTCGACGTCGTCCTCGATGCCGGCGCGGGTGATCGGGGCGGAACCCGGGAACCACAGCCCGGCTCCCGAGTAGGCGGTGGTGCCGCCGACGAGCCCGGTCTTCTCGAGCACGAGCGTGCGCAGCCCGCGTGATGCCGCCACATAGGCGCCGACGAGGCCGCCACCTCCAGACCCGACGACGACGATGTCGTAGGTGTCTTCGTTCGCGGTCATCGACCACCTCCTGATCCGCTCGGCAAATTAGGTGTCCTCATTGAGCGATAGCCTCAACCGGCTCGGATTGTCATTCCGTGACAAAGGCCTTTTCCCAGCCAGCAGAGGGATCGTGCGCTGTCACGGTGACACTGTCAATGCTCATTTGGGGATACTCTTCTCGGGTAAGGTTGCCCATAATGGCGCTCGGCGCACCCACCGGCTCGAAGGAGAGTCCCCATGGCCCAGCCCGACTACGACCCGGGGCCGCAGATCGCCCACGCGGGCACCATCGACCTCGGCACCCCCGACCTCGACCGCTCGCTCTGGTTCTTCCGCGACCTGCTCGGCATGGAGGTCGTCGCGCAGGCCGACGGCGTCGCCTACCTGCGCGGCTACCAGGAGCTGGTGCACCACTCCCTGGTGCTGACCCAGCAGGAGGAAGCCCGGGTCAACTCCTACGGCTTCCGGGTCAAGCGCAAGCAGGACGTCGAGCTGTTCCAGAAGCAGCTGGAGAACGAGGGGCTGCAGACGGTCGAGCTGGCCGCGGGCCACGAGACCGGCCGGGGCGAGGCCGTCCGGTTCCTCGTTCCCGGCAGCGAGCACCCGTTCGAGCTGTACTACGACATCGAGAAGCCGGTGGCCGACGAGTCCATCCGGTCGAAGATCCTCAGCAACAGCTCCCGCCGGCGCGGTCTCGGCGTGCGCCGGCTCGACCACATCAACCTGCAGACCAGCGCCGCGACCGTGAACGAGGCCGAAAGCTGGCTGCAGACGGGGCTGGGCTTCAAGCGCCGCGAGTTCGCCCGGCTGCCCCAGGCGCCGGACATCATCCTGGCCTCCTGGCTGTCGGTGACCCCGCAGGTCCACGACGTCGCGATCGGCGTCGCCGCCGAGGACCAGCCCGGTCAGTTCCACCACGTCGCGTTCAACGTCGAGAACTTCCACGACATCCTCACCGCGGCCGACCAGATCCGCGACCTCGACGTCGCCTACGGCCACGGCCCCGGAAAGCACGGCATCGGCCAGGCGATGTACCTCTACATCCACGACCCCGGCTCGGGACACCGGATCGAGCTGTACTCGGGCGGCTACCTGATCTTCGACCCGGCGTGGGAAGCGCTCGAGTGGAAGCTGCCCGAGCTGCAGTACGGGCAGACCTGGTACGGCGACATCCTCGACGTCGGCCCGGGCGGCGCGTTCCTGTCCACGTCCCCGTCGGCCGGGCTGGTCCCGTGAGCGCCCCCGCCACGAAGGTGATCGAGGGGCTCACCTTCGCCTACCATGAAGCCGGGGACGGCGAGCCTCTGCTGCTGCTCCACGGTTCGGGCCCGGGCGTCACCGCCTGGTCGAACTTCCGGGACAACCTGCCGGTGTTCGCCGAGCGGTTCCGCACCATCGCTCCGGACCTGCCCGGCTTCGGCGGGACCGGGCTGCCCGAACTCGACGCGCCCTACCCCGTCGTCGCGGCCAGGTGGATCCTGCGGCTGCTGGACGAGCTGGGCATCGAGTCCGCGGTCTTCGTCGGCAACTCCATGGGCGGCGCGGTCGCCGCCGAACTGGCGGTGCAGGCCCCCGACCGCGTGCGGCGGATGGCCCTCATGGGCTCCGGCGGATTGTCGACCGGACTCTTCCAGGCCGAACCGAGCGAAGGCTTCAAGCGGCTGTTCGAGTTCCTGGAGGATCCCACTCGCGACCGGATGAGCGAATGGATCCGGACGATGGTGTTCGACCAGAGCCGGGTGACCGACGACCTGGTCGACGAGCGGCTGCGCAACGCCACCACCGGGGACGCCATCCAGCGGATGAAGATCATCTTCGGGTCGATGTTCGATCCCCGCCGCCAAGCCGAGCACCCGCCCTTGTGGACGCGCGCCGCCACCGTGCGCACGCCCACCCTGCTGCTCTGGGGCCGCGACGACCGGATGCTGCCCTATGACCAGGCGCACTTCGCGACCCGCTGGCTGCCCGACGTCGAACTGCACACCTTCGCCCGCTGCGGGCACTGGGTGCAAGTGGAGCGCAAAACCGATTTCGAGCGGGTCGTGACGGAGTTCCTCACCCGCAAAGCGTCCGAGTAGGAGGTGGCGACATGGCCCACGACGTGGTGAGCCGGATCGAGGAGTCCGGTCCCAAGCTGGCGGCACTCGCCGAAGAAAACGAAACCCTGGGCAAGCTGAGCGACGAGACCGCCGCCCTGCTCCGCGCCGCGGGGGTCATGCGGCTGCTGCAGCCGCGGAAGTTCGGCGGTTACGCAGCTCATCCCCGCGACTTCGCGGAGGCCGTGATGGCGGTCGCGCGGCACGACGGCGCGGCCGGCTGGGTCTGCGGCGTCGTCGGAGTCCACCCCTGGGAAGTCGCCCAGATGGACCCGCGGCTCGGGCAGGAGATCTGGGGCACCAACCCCGACACCTGGATCGCGTCGCCCTACATGCCGAACGGGATCGCGGAACCCGCCGAAGGCGGCTACGTCCTCAATGGACGATGGCCGTTCTCCTCGGGCGCCGACCACTGCGAGTGGGATTTCCTCGGCGCGATGGTCGGGGACGGCAAGGGAAAGCCGGTGATGCCCCCGTCCGTCCGGCACGTGATCCTGCCCCGGTCGGACTACCGGATCCTGGACGACACCTGGGACGTGGTCGGCCTGGCCGGCACCGGCAGCAAGGACGTCGTGGTGGAGGGCGCCTTCGTGCCCGGTTACCGGACCCTCGATCAGGTCGCCGTCCAGGAAGGACGAGCTGCCGAGGAACACGGCGTCACCGACAGCCTGTACCAGCTGCCCTTCGCCGCGATGTTCCCGCTCGGGATCACCGCTGCCGTGATCGGCATCTGCGAAGGCGCCTTGGCAGCCCACGTAGCCCAGCAGCGCGACCGCGTCGCGGTCACCGGCGTCCAGGTGCGCGACGACCCCTACGTCCTCTACGCCTCCGGGGAAGCGGCATCCGAGATCCAGGCGTCCCGCATCCAGCTGCTCGACGGCATCAGCCGGCTCTTCGACACCCTCGAGTCCGGCAAGCCGATTTCGCTGGAGGCAAGGTCGGACGTACGACGCAACCAGGTGCGCTGCGCTTGGCGGGCAGTCGCCGCCGTCGACGAGATCTTCGCCCGCTCGGGCGGGAACGCCATCCGGCGGAGCAACCCCATCCAGCGGTTCTGGCGCGACGCGCACGCCGGGCTCTCCCACATGATCCACGTGCCGGGAGTCGCCTACCACGCCAACGCGCTGACCCAGATGGGGCTCGAGCTGCCACCCCCGATGCGGATCCTGGTCTGATGGCCGCCGCCTTCGACGGCCGGCAGTTCCGGGACGTGCTCGGCAACCTCCCGACCGCGGTCGTCGCCGTCACCGCGACGGAACCGGACGGCCGGCCGGCCGGGATGGTCGTCGGCACGTTCCACTCGGTGTCGCTCGACCCGCCGCTGGTGTCGTTCCTGGCCGCCCGCTCGTCACGCACGCTCCCGCGGATCCGCGCCGCGGGCCGGTACTGCGCGAACGTGCTGGCGGCCGACCAGGAAGCGGTCTGCCGGCAGATGGCGGTCAGCGGTACCGCCAAGTTCGACACGGTCTCCTGGGCACCATCCCCGCTCGGGAACCCCGTGCTCGACGGCATCGTCGCGTGGGTCGACTGCACCATCGAGCAGGAAGTGGAACTCGGCGACCACTTCCTGCTCGTGGGGCGCGTTCACGACCTGCACGTCGAGTCGCCGAAGACGCCGCTGCTGTTCTTCCGCGGCGGCTACGGCGACTACTTCTCCGCCACCTCGCTCGTGCTGGACCGGCTCGTCGGCTGGTGAGCCATCGGAAAGGAGGCCCGGATGGGCCGGGTACAGGACAAGGTCGTCTTCATCACCGGAGCGGCCCGCGGGCAGGGACGGGCGCACGCACTGCGGCTGGCCGAGGAGGGCGCGCACATCATCGCGGTCGACCTCTGCACGCAGATCGACAGCGTCGGCTATCCCCTGGCCGTACCGGCTGACCTGGAGGAAACGGCGCGGCAGGTGGAGAAGCTGGACCGCCGGATCGTAACCACCACCGTGGACGTCCGCGACGCCGGCGCGCTGAAGACCGCGGTGGCTTCGGGCGTGGCGGAACTGGGGCGGCTCGACGCCGTCGTGGCTCAAGCCGGCATCGCGCCGATCGGCAACGATGATGCGCAGGCGTTCGTCGACGCGGTCACGGTCGACTTCAACGGCGTGGTGCACGCGGTCGAGGCGGCGCTGCCGTTCCTGCCGGACGGGGCCGCGATCGTCGCGACCGGATCGGCGGCGGCTCTGTTGCCGCCGACCCACAGCGGTACGCCGGATGCGGGCAAGCTGGGCTACTCGTTCGCCAAGCGTTCGGTGGCAGCGTTCGTGAACGACCTGGCGATCGTGCTCGCGCCGCGCCGGATCCGGGTGAATGCGGTGCACCCGACGAACACCAACACGGACATGCTCAACAGCGAGCCGATGTACCGGGTGTTCCGGCCCGACCTGGAGAACCCGACCCGCGAGGACGCGCTGCCGGCGTTCGAGTCGATGACGGCGATGGGACTGCCGTACGTCGAGCCGGGCGACGTCGCCGAAGCGGTGCTGTTCCTGGTGTCCGACGAGTCCCGGTACATCAGCGGCACGCAACTGCGCGTCGACGGCGGGGTGATCGTCAACAAACGGCTGCCGCAACCGCAGTTCTGATTTTCCGGGCCGGCGACGTCCCGGTCGCCGGCCCGGAAGGTCAGTCGTTGCGATAGTGCTGGATCTGGCAGTGGAATGCGCCGTTGCCGTTTCCATGCACGTCGTCGTTGATCTCGAGGAAGAGGGTTCCCTGGTCGGGAGTTTCGTCCAGCCGACGATCCGCGCCGATGTAGAACGGACCGGAATCGAGTCGGCCGATGAGGCAGAACGGATGAGAACCCTTGAGGGGGAACTTCGGATCGTTGTCGATCCAGTTCCAGCCCTCCGGGCCGTTGTTACCCGTGAACCAGACACCGGCCCAGATCGTCCCCCAGGCGTGGAAGATCAGGGTGTCGCCCGCCCGCACCTGCATGTGCGTGTCGATTGCCGCGTCCCTTTCGGCTACCTGAACTTCCCGAGATTCGACGAGATGCCAAGACATCGTGCTTTCCCTCCACGTGGATGTGGCGATTACGTCTGGGGACCCGGCATCCGGCGATAGTCGTCAGGTGCTGCACTAATACCATCCTCATGTTCGGTTCGCTTTGTCAAGCGACCGAATTATGGACAATTTCAGGCCATCAGCTCGATGATCGTCGCGTTGGCCGTTCCGCCGCCTTCGCACATCGTCTGCAGCCCGTACCGCAAGCCTTCCCCGCGCATCCGGGCCAGCAAGCGCGTCATCAGGATCGCCCCCGAGCCGCCCAGCGGATGGCCGACCGCGATCGCCCCACCCAGCGGGTTGAGACGTTCCGGATCCGCACCGGTCTCGGCCAGCCAAGCCAGCGGCACCGGGGCGAAGGCCTCGTTGACCTCGAACGCGCCGATCTCGCCGATCGAGAGCCCGGCTCGGCGCAAGACCTTCTCCGTGGCCGGAATCGGGCCGAGCAGCATCGTGATCGGGTCCGCGCCGCTGACCGCTCCCGAGTGGTAGCGGGCAATCGGCTTCAGACCCAGTTCGGCGGCCCGTTCGGAGGTCGTGATGAGCAGGGCGGCCGCGCCGTCGGAGATCTGTGACGCGTTGCCCGCGTGGATGACGCCGCCGGGTTTGAACGAAGGCTTGAGGCGAGCCAGGGTCTCGACCGAGGTGCCGCGCCGCAAGCCCTCGTCCACCGCGAACTTCACACCGTCGACGTCGATCGATATGACGTGGTCGTCGAACACGCCCGCGTCGATCGCGGCGGCGGCCTTGGCGTGCGACCCGGCGGCGAACTCGTCGAGGCGCTCCCGGGTGAACCCCCAGCGCTCGGCGATCAGTTCGGCACCGATGCCCTGGTTGAACTCGAAGCCGTCGTACCGCGCCAGGACCGCGGGCCCGTACGGCTGCCCGGTGGTGCGGTGCGCCCCGAGCGGTACCCGGCTCATCGTCTCCACGCCGCCCGCGACCACCAGGTCGTACTGACCCGCCATGACCGCGTGCGCGGCCGAATCGACCGCTTGCTGGCTGGAGCCGCACGCCCGGTTGATCGTCACGCCCGGCACCTGCTCGGGCCAGCCGGCGGCGAGCACGGCGAACCGGCCGATGTTGCTCGACTGGTCGCCGACCTGCGTGACGCAGCCCCACAGCACATCGTCGACGGCGGCCGGATCGATTCCGGTCCGCTCGACCAGCGCGGTGAGTACCCGAGCCGACAGGTCGGCAGCATGCACCCCGGACAAGGTGCCGTCACGCTTGCCGATCGGCGTGCGGACGGCATCGATGATGACCGCGTCCCTCATGGTCGGTTCCTTTCGCTCGGCGGCGGGGTGAGTCCCCAGTCGCGGAGGACAGCTTGGGTGTCGGCGCCGACGGTCGAAGCCGCCGCGCCGGAATTCGACGGGGTCAGGGAGAACCGCGGAGCCGCGGCAGGCTGCACGATGCCGTCCTGGAGCACCACACTGCCCCGCGCGGCCAGGTGTGGATGCCGGGCGGATTCGCTGAGGCTCAGCACCGGGGCGACACATGCGTCGGTGCCTTCGAACACCGTCGCCCATTCGTCGCGGGTGCGTTCGGCAAACCGCTTCGCCAGCACCTCGCGCAGCTCCGGCCACGTCTCGCGATCGTGCTGGCGTTCCGGATCGACGTCGAGTTCGAGCAGGTCGAGCAGCCGCCGGTAGAACTTCGGTTCCAGCGCGCCGACGGCGACGTGTCCGCCGTCCCGCGTCTCGTAGACCGCGTAGAAAGGGGCTCCGCCGTCGAATTGGTTGACCCCGCGTTCGTCTGTCCAGGCGCCACGGCCGAGCTTGCCGAACGTGCTGGCCAGCAGGTTCGTGGTGCCGTCGACGATGGCAGCATCGACGACCTGGCCCCGGCCACAGTGCTCGGCGGCGTGCAGCGCGGCCAAGACGCCGATGACGAGGTAGCAGCCGCCACCACCGAAGTCGCCGACGAGGTTCAGCGGGATCTGTGGCGGCCCACCGGCCGGCCCGATGGCCCCCAGTGCGCCGGTGAGGGCGATGTAGGTGATGTCGTGCCCGGCGACCGCAGCGAGCGGACCGTCCTGCCCCCAACCGGTCATCCGCCCGTAGACCAGCCGCGGGTTGCGCGCGAGGCACGCGTCCGGGCCGATGCCCAGACGCTCGGTGACGCCCGGCCGGAACCCCTCGATCAGCACGTCGGCGCGTTCGGCCAGATCGAGAGCGGTGGCTCGGCCCGAGTCACGCTTGAGGTCGAGCACGATCGAACGCTTGCCGCGGTTGAGCACGTCCGCCGGTCCGCCGCGGCCGGGTTCGTCATGGCCGGGCCGGTCGATCCGCACGACCTCGGCGCCGAGGTCGGCGAGCATCATCCCGGCGAACGGCCCGGGGCCGATGCCACCGAGTTCCAGCACCCGGCACCCCGCCAACGGGCCTGTGGTCATCCTGGGACCTCCTCATGACGGCGACTGGTTCAAGTTAGCAATAGCTGACACTCTTTTTGGGTGATGCTCATCGCCCCTGCCACACGGGTGCCCGCTTCTCACGGAACGCTGTGGCGCCTTCGCGCGCGTCTTCGGAAGCGAAAACGGGTTCGACGACCGCGGCCTGGTTCCGCCACGCCTCCTCCGGAGACCAGGCGGCCCGCGCGACCCGCTTCGTGGCAGCCACGGCCAGCGGCCCGTTGGCCGCGATCTTCTCCGCGAGTTCGAGCGCGCCGGCCAGCGCACCACCCTCCTCGACGAGCCGGTTGACCAGACCGATCTCCGCGGCCCGGGAAGCGTCGACCGGATCGCCGGTCAGCAGCAGTTCCAACGCGACAGCCGGCGGGACGCGCTGAGGCAACAGCAACGCCCCGCCGGCCCGGGCCACGAGCGCCCGCTTGACCTCCGGCAGGCCGAACTTCGCCGTTCGCGCGGCGACCACCAGGTCGCAGGCGAGGAGCAGCTCGAACCCGCCGGCGAGCGCCCACCCTTCGACCGCGGCGATCAGCGGCTTCTTCGGCGGTGTCATCGTGATTCCGCAGAGACCGCGCCCCTCGATCGACGGGCTCTCCCCCACCAGGAACGCTTTGAGGTCCATCCCGGCGGAGAACGTGCCGCCGGCGCCGGTCAACACGCCTACCCGCAGTTCGCCGGTCGCGTCCAGCTCGTCAACGGCCGCGGCCACGGTTCCGGCAACCTTCGCGGTCAGCGCGTTCTTCGCCGCGGGCCGATTGATCGTGATGACCTGCACGGCGCCGCGGCGCTCGACGAGGACTTCGTCCGGCACGTTCACTCCTCACATCTCTGCTGTGTCCACGGCATCCTAATGCGTATACTCAATTCATGCGCCGCACGCTCTTCGACCGGGACCACGAAGACTTCCGCCTCCTGGTTCGTGACTTCCTGGCCCGCGAAGTGGTTCCGGTCTACGACGACTGGCGGCAGGCGGGCCTGGTGCCCCGCGAGCTGTTCACCTCGCTGGGCAAGCTCGGCGTGCTCGGCACCGCGGTCCCGGAGGAGTACGGCGGTGGCGGCCTCGACGACTACCGCTTCAACGTCGTCCTGCAGGAGGAGTGCGCGCGCGTGACCGTCACGCTCGGCGGGTTGCGCACTCATCTGGACGTCGTACTGCCGTACTTCCTCGGTCTCGCCAACGACGGGCAGCGCGCCCGGTGGTTCCCCGGGCTGGCCACGGGCGAGCTCTACACCGCGATCGCCATGAGCGAGCCCGGAACGGGCTCCGACCTCGCCGGCGTCACGACGAAAGCACTCCGCCGCGGCGACCACTACGTCGTCAACGGCGCGAAAACGTTCATCACCGGCGGCTACCACGCCGACCTCGTCATCGTCGTCGCCCGGACGTCGGCAGACCCCGGCGACCGGCGCCGGGGCCTCTCCTTGCTGGTGCTGGAGAAGGGGATGCCCGGGTTCACGGTCGGGCGCAAGCTGGACAAGCTGGGGTTGTCCGTGCAGGACACGGTCGAGCTGTCGTTCGCCGACGTGCGGGTGCCGGTGGCGAACCTGCTCGGCGAGGAAGGCGACGCGTTCGCGGCGCTGGGGCGCAACCTGGCCCAGGAACGGCTCGCGATCGCCGTCGGAGCGGTCGCCCAGACCCGCGCGGCGATCGACGTCACGACCGCTTACGTGCGCGCGCGGAAGGTGTTCGGCAAGCCGGTGTCGTTCTTCCAGAACACGAAGTTCGAGCTGGCCGCGATGGCGACCGAGCTGGAGGCGGCGCAGGCGATGCTCGACACGGCGATCACCGCGCACGTGGCCGGTGAACTGACGCCGGTCGACGCGGCCAAAGTCAAGTTGTTCTGCACCGAGGCGCAGGGGCGCACGGTCGACCGGTGCCTGCAGTTGCACGGCGGCTACGGTTACATCCTCGAGTACCCGATCGCCCGGCTGTACGCCGACGCACGGGTCAGCCGGATCTACGGCGGCACCAGCGAGGTCATGAAGACCATCATCAGCAAATCCATGGACCTGTAAGGGGTTTCGCATGCAGATCGAGGGATCGTCGGCGCTGGTCACCGGGGGCGCGTCCGGGCTCGGGCTGGCCACGGCCCGCCGCATCGTGGAACGCGGTGGCCAGGTGGTGCTGGCCGACCTCTCCGAGGAAATGGGCACCAAAGCGGCCGCGGACCTCGGTGCGCGTTTCGTGCGGGCGGACGTCACGGATCCGGAGGCGATGGCGTCCGCGATGGCGGCAGCCGGCCCGCTGCGGTTCGTCGTCCACTGCGCCGGCCGCGGCGGCGACCGCACCCGGATCCTCGGCAAGGACGGCGCCCCGGCCGACCTGGCCACGTTCGCCGAAGTGGTGCGCGTGAACCTGATCGGAACGTACAACGTGCTGCGCCTGGCGGCGGCGGAGATCGCGAAGAACCCGCCGGTCAACGGCGATCGCGGCGCGATCGTGCTCACGGCCTCGGTGGCAGCGTTCGACGGCCAGATCGGCCAGACGTCCTACAGCGCGGCCAAGGCTGGGGTGCATGGGATGACGCTGGTGGCGGCACGCGACCTGGCGAGCCAGCAGATCCGGGTGAACACGATCGCGCCGGGGATCATGGACACCCCGATGCTGGGCAGGCTCCGGGAGGACATCCGGGAGAGCCTGGCCGCCTCGGTGCCGCATCCGAAGCGTCTCGGCGACCCGGACGACTACGCGAGACTGGCGGTCGAGATGCTGGAGAACCCTTATCTGAACGGCCAGACCGTGCGGCTGGACGGGGCCATCCGGATGGCACCGCGTTGAGGCAAGCCCCTGTCTACGCATGGTGGTCGGGTAAGCGGATTACCTCCCATCCGACGAGCGCGAGCGAGCTCACCGCGCCGCTGACGGTAACCACCAGCCAAAGGAGATAGGGCACCGGCTGCTTCGTGCCCCCGAGCAGCGAAACCGTCACTCCGATCTCAACGGTTATGCCGGTGACCACGGGACTCAGCAACGGCACGTGGCGCGATGAGCCGAACGGGTACCAGTACCAGAAGACCAGACAGGACAGCTCGAACGGTCGGCACCACACCGCGGCGAGGGTGGCCGCGAAACCGATCAACCCCGGGGTCGCGTAGAATTTATCGTCGACGATGGCGAACAGCATCGTTTCCAGTGCCGCCAAGGCACGAAACACTGGCCAACAAGACTCGAGCGAAAAGCAGCGCTGATGGATCAGCAGAATACTGCCGACGATGACAGTCGCTCCGACCGATGGGCCGAGGGCCACTTCAGCATTGCTGGTCAGCTCGTCCGTCAGGACGAGGTTCTTCTTGGCGCCGAAGCCCGTGAAAGCCCATACCGTGATCGCGAAGCCCAGGATCGACCGCGCACGTGCCACCGGATCACTTTCGTCCGCACCATGCGGAGGTTGAGGTCCGAAGAGATATCTTGCCGCCATCCACGGCCAGATCGGACTTCTCCAACCGGTCGTCTTGGGAATCGAATCCACTGGGAACTCCGTGACGAATGAGGCAGGGCCGCCGAGACTCATCCGGCCCGGCGTGCAGCATCAATAACGCCAATAATCGGGTGGTGTTCCTCTACTGTTACGGATGCGACGCCGGAAACGGCGGTCTCAGTCAGTTGCGCCGAAGAGCGCGCGCACGTCCGGCCTGCTGACCTTCATCGACGGCGTCCGGGGCAGCTCCTCGACGACCTTGACCTCCGTGGGCACCTGATACCGAGCCAGCCGCTGAACGAGCCACTCCCGCAGCTCGGCCACCCCACACTCACCTCGAAGTGTCACGGCGGCCACCGGAACCTCGCCGAGTCGCTCGTCGGAAATCCCCACGGCGGACGCGTCGCGCACCGCCGGGTGTGCCCGGAGCGCTTCCTCGATCACGCTCGGCACGATCTTGAACCCGCCGCGGTTGATCGCGTCGTCCGCCCGGCCGTGGATGAACAGGAACCCGTCTTCGTCGATGCTCGCCAGGTCGGTCGTGCGTACCCAGCCCTCAACCGGCAACTGCGGCCCCTCGGCCTCCAGGATGCCGATCGTGCCGGCGGGCACCGGTGCACCTGTCGAAGGGTCGACCACCCGTAACGAGTTGCCGCGGAACGCGCGTCCGGCGCTGCCGCGCTTCGCGGCCCACCAGCTCTGGTGCAACGCCAGATCCCACCCCGCGATCGCGCCGGCGAACTCGGTCGCGCCGTAGACCGACAGCACCGGCACGCCGAAGCGGGCCGTGAACCGATCCGCGTCGTCGGGCGACAGCGGAGCCGTACCCGATGAAACCTGCTCGACGCCGTCGAAAACCTCACGCGGTAGATCGGACTGCAGAACCATCCGGAGCGCCGCCGGAGCGAGGCGGACCCGGCGGGGTCGCGTCCGGCGGACGAGCGCGGCCCAGCGCTCGACGTCGAACTTCTCCAGCAGCGCGGTGGGCAAGCCGGCTGCGACGTTGGCGATGGCGAAGTACAGGCCACCGATGTGGACCAGGGACATCCAGAGTATCGACGGGTGCCTGCGCAGCCGTACCTCAGCCGAAGCGACGGGGGTGCCCGAAGCCTCGAAGGCGGCGGTGAGCTTGCGGTAGGTCAGCTCGACCCGCTTCGGTCGCCCGGTCGTGCCACTGGTCTGCATCACCACCGCGACGTCGTCGGTGCACGCCGAGGTCGGGTCAGGCTGCCAGTCCGCCGGTCGGGCCGCCAGGGGACGGTCTCCTTCGCCGGTCACCAACGGCACAGCGGCGATCCGCGCGGCCGCGGCCAGCACACCGGGCCGAGCCCAGTCCTCCGGACCCGCGATGACGACGTCGGGAGCGAGCGTCGTGATGTCGTCGGCCAGCGCACTGTCCCCGTGAAAGGGGCTCAGCGTCACGACCTGGCGGCCGGTGGCGATCGTCGCGACCAACGCGGCCAGGTGGCCCGGGCGGTTGCGGAGCACGATGCCGATCCGGCGGGCATCGGGCGTCCCCGCCTCGGCGAGCAAGTGTTCGAGGCCCCCGACCGCCCGCCACAGGAAAGCCCAGGTGTAGCTCCGGTCCTCGAAAAGCAGGGCGGTTTCCTCCGGTGCGGCCGTGAGAACCCTGCGCAGCCGCGCGGGAAGGGGTCGGTCGGTGGCCACGCGCGGTTCCTCCGGGGTGGTCACGAGGTACCACCCAGCGGGCGGAACGGGCGGGCTGGCCACCACGGGTAGAACCGCGGCATGTCGGCCGACACCCGCTCGGGGAACTCGGCGGGGCGCTTGTCGAGGAAGGCCGCGATGCCTTCCTTCGCGTCTTCGGAGACGCCGCGTTCCTGGACCGCACGGGACTCGAGGACGTGGGCAGTCATCGGGTGGTCGACGGTGAGCATCCGCCACAGCATCTGCCGGTTGAGCGCGACCGAGACGGGTGCCGTGCGCTCGGCGATCTCGTGCGCGATGGCA
Source organism: Amycolatopsis sp. NPDC003865 (assembly GCF_053605345.1). Lineage (NCBI taxonomy): Bacteria > Bacillati > Actinomycetota > Actinomycetes > Pseudonocardiales > Pseudonocardiaceae > Amycolatopsis > Amycolatopsis sp. NPDC003865. The sequence goes on from NZ_JBSGJA010000001.1 coordinate 802,808, forward strand.
TACGCGGCCGGAAGCAGCTCACCGGGCGGGTGCACCGATCGAACGAGTCCGGCCCGCGCGGCTTCGGCCGCGTCGAAGAGGCGGCCGGTGGCCGACCATTCCAAGGCCTGGCTGATGCCGACGAGCCTCGGCAAGAACCACGTGGACGCACCCTCCAGCACGATGCCCCGGCTGGCGAAGACGAATCCGAATCGTGCGTCGGCCGAGGCGAGCCGGATGTCGGCGGATAGTGTCATCGTGGCGCCGACCCCGACCGCCGGACCGTTGAAGGCCACGATCACCGGCTTCAGCGAATCGAAGATCCGCAGCGAAACGCGGCCCGCGTCATCGCGGTGCTCGGCGCCGGCCGGGTAGTCGAAGGTGGCGGCGCCGGCCGCCAGGTCCGCGCCGGCGCAGAAACCGCGTCCAGCTCCCGTGAGCACGACCGCACGCACGCCATCATCGGTGTCGGCCAGATCGAAGGCGTCGATCAGCTCCTCGGCCATGGTGGTCGTGAAGGCGTTGAGCCGGTCGGGCCGGTTCAACGTGACGGTCAGGACACGGTCGGCGACCTCGCAGCGGATCTGCGAGAAGTTCTTCATCGCCCGGCACCGGGCCGGCGCCAGAAAGCGGCGAGCTGCCCGGCCGCCGCCCCGAGCCCCAATCCCGCGGCCAGCGCGGCCCGGCGCGGCCCGGTCCCCCGGTCCGCCAGGCCCAGTGCCCCGTCGACGCTGAACCGGCCGGGGCCGAGCGCGGCGAGGGCCACCGACGCGGCAGCGAGGTTGAGCACGAACTCGTAGCCCTCGTTCAGCACGAAGAACCCGTTGCCCACGTGCACAGCCCGCGCGGCGACACCCATCGTCCCGACGACAGCCGCGGCCGCCAGGGGTGTCGCAGCTCCGGCCACCAGTGCGGCGCCGGCTCCGATCTCGACCATCGCGCTGGCCCGGGCCTGCAGTTCCGGTCGCCGGAAGCCGACCGAACCGAACCACTTGGCCGTGCCGTCGAGCGTGCGAGCGTGCCGCACTCCGTGCGCGATCATCGTGCCGCCGATCGCGGCTCGCAGCGCCCAGCGCGCAACGTCGTTGCCACTCATCCTGTGCCTTTCGTCAGTCCTTGTGGGCGACGCGCTCGGCGAACCGGCGCGTCACTTCGGCCACGTCCGTCTGCCGTCGCAGCTTCGCCACCGATTCCAGGGCGAGCGCGTGGGCCGTGGTGGCGCCGTCGCCACCGGCAAGCAGCTCCAGGGTCTCGGCGACCGCTTCCGGCCGGGCGCCGACGATCCCCGCGGCGACCTGCCGGGCCCGCTCGGCCAGCCGGTAGTGCGGGACCACCTCGTTGACCAGTCCGGTGCGCAGGGCCTGGCCTGCCTCGATCGGTTCTCCGGTCAGCATCATCTGGCGAGCCAGCCGCACGCCCACCGCCCTCGGCAGCAGCGCGCTCATTCCCCAGCCCGCCACCAGCCCCAGGGCGGCGTGCGTGTCGGCGAACCGCGCGCGCTCGGAAGCGATCAGGAAGTCGCAGGACAACGCCAGCTCCAGCGCACCGGTGTAGCAGGGCCCGTTGATCACTCCCAGCACGGGCGTGCGGGCCGCGCGCACGACCTCCGCGGGATCGGTCCTCGCCCCGCGCGACGCCCGCAGCGCTTCTTCCAGGTCAACGCCCGCCGAGAACGCCGGATCCGCGCCGGTCAGCACGATCACGCGGGTGTCCGGGTCGGCGTCGGCCGCCTGGACGGCCGCGATCAGGCCGCGTCGCATGGCGATCGTCAGCGCGTTGCGCGATTCCGGCCGGTCGAGGGTCAGCCACCGCGCGCCTTCGACCCAGTGGCTGGTGAGGCCGTCGACGTCGCTCACGCGGAGAGGACCAGCGCCGAGCCCATGCCGCCACCGGCGCACATCGCGGCGACCGCGGTGCCACCTCCGCGCCGGCGCAGCTCGTGGGCGAGGGTGGTGATCATCCGGGCACCGGTCGCGGCGATGGGGTGGCCCAGGCTGCAGCCACTGCCGAACGGGTTGACCCGGTCTTCGTCGAGCCCCAGTTCGCGGGTGGTGGCCACGGCGACGGACGCGAAGGCTTCGTTCACCTCGAACAGGTCGACGTCGGCGAGACCGAGACGGGCGAGAGCGAGTGCCTTGCGGATGGCGGTGATCGGCGCGAACCCCGTCCGCACCGGATCGACGCCGACGTTCGCCCACGACCGAATGGTCGCGAGCGGGTCCAGGCCGTGTTCGCCCGCCAGCGCCGCGTCGGCGACGACGATTGCCGCGGCGCCGTCGTTCACGCCACTGGAATTGCCCGCGGTGATGGAGAACCCGTCGATCTCCGGGTGCAGCACCTTCAACGTCGCCAGCTTCTCCAGGCTGGTGCCGCGCCGCGGATGTTCGTCGACGTCGAAGACCTCGCCGTCGGCGAGCTTCACCGGGACGATCTCGTCGGCGAACCGGCCGGTGTCGATGGCACGCAGAGCACGTTCGTGCGAACGCAGGGCCCACGCGTCCATCTCCGCCCGGCTGATCCCGGCCAGCCGAGCGGTGTTCCAGCCGACGAGGACCGCCATGTCCCGGTTCGGCGCATCCGGCGTGGGTACGTGGGACGGCGAGCTCCACGGATCTTCCCAGTCGTCGGTACCGGGAATACGCCTGCGGGCCACGGGCGCGGTCGAGGACGACTGGGTTCCGCCCGCGACCACGGCGCGGTCCATCCCGGCGCGGATGTTCGCGGCCGCGCTCGCGACGCTCGCGAGGCCGGAGGCACAGTGCCGGTTGACCGCGACGCCGGGGACATGCGGGAGGCCGGCTTCCAACGCCGCGTAGCGGGCGATGTCCCCGCCGCCGGCGAGGGTTTCGCCGAGCACGACGTCATCGAGCGCCTCAGGCGGGAGGCCGGAGCGTTGCGCGGCTTCGCGGACCACCACCGTCGCGAGATCGAAGGCACTCGTCTCACGCAGAGTTCCCTTGCGGGCGGTGCCGATGGCGGTCCGGCAGGCTGACAGCAGCACAGCGTCGGTCATGGAATTCGTTATACTTTATTCCGGTGCCGACCGGAAGAGCGGCGCCGGAGAAGACGGAGGCGCCGAATGGACCCGAAGACCGTGCTGTTCGCCGTGACCGACCACGTCGCGACGATCACGCTGAACCGGCCCGAGGCCATGAACAGCTTCACCCAGGCGATGCTCGACGACTTCGCCGCGATCTGGCGGCGAGTCAAGGACGACGACGAGATCCGGGTCGTGGTGCTGCGCGCCGCGGGCGAGCGTGCGTTCTGCACCGGCATGGACGTCAAGGAGGGCATCGACCGGCACTCCAACGTGTGGAGCCGCACCGACCCGGGCGAGAAACTGTCGCCGAAGACCAACCAGGTGTGGAAGCCCCTGGTGTGCGCCGTGCACGGGATGGCTGCCGGCGGAGCGTTCTACTGGCTCAACGAAGCCGACATCGTAGTGTGCTCCGAAGACGCGACCTTCTTCGATCCCCATGTCAGCTACGGCCTGACCGCCGCGCTCGAACCGATCGGGCTCGCCCGGCGCATCCCCTTGGGGGAGACCCTGCGCATCGCGCTGCTGGGCTTGGACGAGCGCCTGTCGGCCGAACGAGCCCTGCAGATCGGCCTGGTCAGCGAAGTTCTGGACCGCGACGCCCTGTGGGATCGAGCCGACGAGATCGCCCGCATCATCGCGGCGAAGCCACCCGCCGCGATCCAGGGCACCGTCCGCGCGATCTGGGAGTCCCTCGACGCGACGCGCACCCAGGCCCTGCGCACCGGCCTTTCCTACACCCAGCTCGGCAATCCCCTCGGAACGGCCGAGGTGGATCGCGCGACGGTGTCGCGCAAGTGGACTCTGCGCTAGCCTGCTCACAAAAGAGTACCCTCTTTAGGAGCTGCGATGTTGTTCGGAATGCCGTGGCCCGGCGCCGGGGTCGCCCGCGAGGCCGAGCAGGCAGGGATCGGGGCCTTCTGCACCGGTGAGTTCGCCGACCACGACGCCTACACGACGCTCGCCGAGATGGTGGCCGGCACCGAGCGGGCCTTGGTCGGTCCTGCGATCGCATACGCGTTCGCGCGCACGCCGTACGCCCACGCCACCGCGATGCGCCAGCTGCACGCGAAGGCACCCGGCCGGCTGTTCCTGGGACTCGGATCCGGCGCGTTCCGGGTCAACCGCGACTGGCTGGGGGTACCGGCCGACCGCCCGGTGGCACGGGTGGCGGAAACGGTCGAAGCCGTGCGGGCATGGCTGCACGCGGAGAACGGCGAGAAGGTCCGGTTCTCGGGGGAGTTCCACTCCCTCGACGCCGACGTCCGCGCACCGGTCCTGGGACGGCTCGAACTCCCCATCCTCCTCGGGGCGTTCAACCGGCGGATGGCTGCCGCGGCCGGCCGGGTCGCGGACGGCGTGATCGGGCACGGGCTGTTCACGGCCTCCTGGTGGGAAGACGTGGTCCGTCCTGCGGTCGCGGCGCCGGGCCGCAGACCGGTGGAACACGGCTGGGTGATCACCGCGGTGGACGACGCCGCACCCGAGCGCGCGATCGCCGACGCCCGGCGCATGATCGGCTTCTACCTGACAGTCAAGACGTATGACCCGTACGTGGCCCACCACGGCTGGGAGGGCCCGGTCGCCCGGCTGCGGACCGCGTTCCGGGCGGGTGACACCGACGGCATGGCCGAAGCGGTGACCGACGACATGCTGGCCGCCATCGCGATCTGCGGGACGACCGGCGATGCGAAAGAAGCATTGGCGCGCCGGCGTTTGTCGTTGCCCCGAGACGTGGCGTACTTCGCGCCGCCGAGCTTTCTGGTCGGGCACAAGCGCCGCGCGGCGTACGCCCGCGCGAGCCTGGGCTTGCTGGGTACTTTCACCTGATCCCGCGCGAATCGCCGCCGATGAGCGTCGTGCGAACCACTCCCGCATCGCACCGGCGCAAGGCCTCGGTCAACGGCACGTGCAGCAGAACCAGATCGGCCGGCGCCCCCAGCCGAACCCGCCGGGGCGGACCACCGGGGTCGTCCAGCGCGCTCAGGTACCCGTCCAGCGCCGCGGCCGCGCTGATCCGCTCGCCCGGCCCCACGACCCGCCCGGACGGCGAGCGCCGCTCAGCGGCGGCGCGGATCACCGCCCACGGGTCGAGCGGCCCGTACGGCGCATCACTCGACGCGACACAACGGATTCCGGCTGAAACGAGCGATCCCAAGCGGTACAGATCAGGCTGATCGGCCGCCGGCACGTCGCGCAGGTAGTCGTCGCCGCGCCACGTCAAGAACCCCGGCTGCGTCACCACGCGCAGTCCCGCCAGGCGCGGCACCAGTTCGCCGGGTACGAGGGCCGCGTGTTCGACGCGGTCACCGGCGCGGTGTCCCGTCTCTTCGAAAGCGGCGAGCAGGAGCACCAGCGCTTCCCTGGTCACGCAGTGCGCCGCCACGGACCTGCCGGCGTCGTGCGCCGCGCGGATCCGGCCGGTCAGCCAGGCGAAGTCCGGCAGTTCGGAGTCGGCCAGGACGATCTTGTAGGGTCCCGTCACCCTGGGGTGTCCCAGCGGCGCGCCGAGCGGGAGGACCTGCTGTGGCAGCTCGTCGAACGAGTCGACGGCGGCCGCGTCGAGGTCGGGCGTCGCGTCGGTGACGCCGGTGATGCCAAGCCGCGTGAGCCGCGCACCCACAGTGTCGAGGCTCGGCAGTGCCCTGCGGGGAAGGCGGCCGCGCAGCCAGTCGTCCGCCCGCCACAGCCGCCCGGTGACCAGCCCGTCCGGATCCCGCTCGATACCCTGGTGCGTGCCCGCGGACAGCCCGATCGCACGGGCGCCGGCGATGTTCACCACCCACAAGGCGCCGCTGCGGTGCTGAACGCGGACCGGCCGCCCGGGGTGCAGGCGGTCGAGCACCGCCGAGTCCAGCGGACCGGCCACGGACTCGTGGTACCCGATACCCCTTACCCAGCCGTGGTCATCGGCGGGTGCCCCGGACAGCGCGGCCGCCAGGTCGGCCGGTGTGCGGACGTCGGGGGGACCGCACGGCACCGACGTCGCGGCAGCGGCAAGGGCGTGCAGGTGCACGTGGTGGTCGCACAGCCCCGGCAGGAGCGCGCCGCCTTTCGCGTCGAGTACTTCCTCGCCCGGCCGGCGGTCCAGCACCGCCCCGATCTCGATCACCGATCCGCCGTCGATCCGGACGTCGGCCCGGCGGCTGTCCAGCTCGGCGGCCCGGATCAGCATGCCGGTCACCGGAGCCCCAGACCGTGCAGCACCTCGGCGGTGTGGGCACCGCTCGCGGGTGCGCTGCCCACTGCTTTCCGGTGCCGGGGCGCGGCCACCGGAAACCCTCGGGGCGGCCGGCGACCGGGCAGATCCGGGTCCAGGGTGGCTGCGACGACGTCGGCCATCGCCACGTCGACCAGCGCGCCCCCTTCCCGGCTGCACAGTGCCAGCTCGGTCGCTGCCAGCCCGGTCAGAGGGTCGGCCAGGGCGTCACCGCAGAAGTACGGCACGCCATCGTCCCCGTCGACCACCAGCCCGTTCGCGGCCGCGACGTCGTCGCCGAAGCCGACGCGGTCGCTGTCGCGCCCGTAGGCCGTGATCGAGATCCAGACGGTGCCTCCGGCAGCCGCAGCAGCGGCGTCGAGGCCGAACCGGGCTAGTGCCCGCGGCCGGGAAGCTTCGATGACGACATCCGCCGCCTCGACCAGGCGGGCCATGGCGCTGCGGCCGTCGGCGGTGCCCGGGTCGAGGACGACCGAGCGGTGCCCGGCGTGGAGCAGGCGGTAGAACGCCGGGTTGCCGTTGCGGGCGCCGTCCGGTCGTTGCGGCGTCTCGACCTTGATCACGTCGGCGCCGAGCAGGCCGAGCAGGTGCGCGCACAACGGCCCGGCCCAGAGTGCGCTGAAGTCGACGACAAGCAGCCCTTCGACCGACCGTCGTCGTCCCGGCACGGGCAGGCGCGGCTTGTCGGCCTGCGGCCGCACGGGGCCGGCGGCGACACCGAGCGGAGTGGCGCGGGCGACCAGCTCATCACCCGTGTGCTCGCGCACCCAGCGGATCACCCCGGGCCACGGATCGGCGGGCAGTTCCACCCCGACCAGCGCGCCGAGCAGGAGCGGGTCATCGGGGCGGGCGCAGGACACCGCGGCCCAGCCGTCGGCCGTCCGCAGGAGGCGGCAGCTCCCGCCGACCGAGACGCGGCCGCCGCGACCGCGCCCGGTGAACGCAGCCCGCTCGGCCAGCAGGTGCGCGCCGTCGACCGGCAAGCCGCACCGCCGCGTGATCTCGCGGGCGACCGTGGCGGCGCGGCCGGGCGGAACCAGTGGCGGGCCGTCCGGCGCACCGGTCAGCGCGACCACCCCGCTGTCCAGCCAGTCCGCGAGGGATTCTCCCTGCATACCTCGAATGGTACGCTGAATCCGTTGTGGACAGTCGACTTCCGTTGCGGCGCGACGAACTCGCCCATGCAGTCCGGGCGCCGCTGCTCGACGACCGCGGCCGGATCACCCAGCCGCTGCTGCTCGTCGACCTCGACACCCCCGCCGACGCCGGCACGCTGGCCGCCGCCCGGTCCGCCGACCGCGTCTTGGTCGGCATCACGAGCGCGGACCTGCTCGACGCCGACCGCCAGGCTCTGGCCGCAGCCCTGGATCTGACGCTCGCGCCGACCGAGAGCAGCCGGGAGTTCGTGGCCGTCGACGATCCCGGAGCGGTCGCCACGCAGCTGCACGCCGCCGCTCAACTGCATCCGCAGGCGGTCCTCGTCCTCGCGCACCTGCTGCGCACCACCGGTGAGCTGGCCGTCCCCGCCGCGCTGGAGGCCGAATCGCTAGCTTACTCCACGTTGCTGACCGGGCCGGACTTCAGACGCTGGCTCGAGCGACGCGGTCCCCGCCCGGTTCCCGCGAGCGCCGGCGACCCGGTGCGAGCCGAGCGGATCGGGAACGTCCTGCACGTGCGGCTGAACCGGCCCGAGCGCCGCAACGCCTACGGCCGTCAGCTGCGGGACGCGCTCGTCGAGGCTCTGCACGTCGCGGAACTGGACGACAGCGTGGCGAAAGTGATTCTCACCGGGGCCGGGCCGGTGTTCTGCTCCGGCGGTGACCTCGACGAGTTCGGGACCGCACCGGACCTCGTGACCGCGCACTTCGTACGCACCCGGGCCGGAGCCGCCCTGCCACTGCACCGCCTCGCCGGGCGGACCGAGGTCCGGGTGCACGGCAGCTGCGTCGGCGCGGGCGTCGAGCTGGCCGCCTTCGCCGGACGGGCGCTCGCGACACCGGACACCACGTTCCGATTGCCCGAGCTCGGGATGGGCCTCGTGCCGGGCGCCGGGGGGACCGTGAGCCTGCCCCGCCGGATCGGGCGTTGGCGCACGTTCTACGCCGCAGTCACCGGCGAACCGCTCGACGCCGCGACGGCCGCGCGGTGGGGCCTGGTCGACGAGCTGGCCGATCAGGCGAGCGACCAGGTGAACACCGGGTACCAGACGCCGAACGGATCGTCGCTGTAGCGGCACTTCGAGTCCACCGTCCGCCCTTCGCAGGCACCGGCCAGCACCTGCCAGGCAACCCGGCCGCCGACCAGCAGTTCGTCGGCGAGCTCCGGCGTGAGGTTGTAGAACGGCTCGGCCTTGCCGGTGTGGAGGGCTTCCCCCAGGATGTGGTCGACCTGCAGAGCACGGGTGTCTTCGTAGCCAGGTGCGCGAGGCCCCCGGCGAGCGCTTCCGTCCCCCATGACCAGCAGAGCGATCCGTCCCGCCCGCTCGGCGAGCCACCGGCCGTAACCACGGCACTCCCCCACCGGCAGCGCCGTATCCACTCCGTGGAACTCCACCGGGATGCGAACGCCCGCGGTGAAGTCTCTCGCCACGGCGAGGGACAGCGGAAGGGGTTCACCCGCCGACACTGGTCCGGTACCGGGAGCGAAGAGGTGGCGGGGCGAAGGCGCGTCCGCGGACCACGCCTTCGTCCCGCGCGAAGCGCCGACAGCGACAAGGACGTCGGGCTCCGCCGCCATGAGGTCGTCGACGGCCGCACGACCGGCAGCCCTCAGCTGCTCGACCTCGGGGATCGGAGCCCCGGTGACACCGGCCAGCAGCAAGGGCGGATGCGGACAGGTGGCGGCACGGACGATCACGCCAACCCCCGCACGACCCGGGCCGGGGATTTCCGGCCGTGCACGATCGCGACCATGTCCAGTACTTGCCGGGTTTCCGCGACGTTGTGGGCCCGGACGACAGCGGCGCCTTCCCCGGCACACAACGCGGTCACCGCGAGGCTGCCCAACAGCCGGTCTGGCACGTCCGCACCGAGGGCTTCGCCGACGAAGTCCTTGTTGGACAGTGATGCCAGCACCGGCCACCCGGTCCGTACGAACTCGCCGAACCGGCGGGTCAGCTCGAGCGAGTGCCAAGTGTTCTTGCCGAAGTCGTGCGTCGGGTCGATCAGGATGCCGGCCGCGGGCACCCCGGCTCGGGCCAGCGCCTCGGCCCGGCGCGTGACTTCGGTGACGACCTCGGTGACCACGTCGGCGAACCCAGCCCGGTGGGGGCGGGTTCGGGGCGTGGCGCCGCCGGTGTGGGTGCACACGTAGCCGGCGCCGAACTCGGCGGCCACCTCGGCCAGTTTCGCGTCCGCCCCGGCCCAGGTGTCGTTGAGCAGGTCGGCACCCGCTTCGCAGGCGAGGCGGCCGACCTCGTGGCGCCAGGTGTCGACGCTGATCACCAGGTCGGGAAACCGCGCCCGGACCTCGGTCACGAACGGCACCACACGCCGGACCTCTTCCGGAACGTCCACCGCGGTCCCAGGACCGGCTTTGACGCCGCCGACGTCGACGATGTCCGCACCGTCGGCGACCGCCTGTTCGACGGCCGCGAGCGCACGTTCCCGGTCGAAGGTGGCACCGCGGTCGTAGAACGAGTCCGGGGTGCGGTTCACGATCGCCATGAGCAGGGTCCGGTCCCGCGGCATCACCCGGCCTCTGAACCGGATCTCGGGCGACTCAGCTGACATGGTGTTCAGGTTACTCAATTGGTCTCTGACCACAAGATCGACCCCGTCTTCCGCGTACGATCGAGATCACCTTGCTCGTAATGAGTGTCATCAATGAGGAGACAGCATGACGGCGGGACATCCGTTCTCAACACAGCTGTACATCGACGGCCGCCGCACCGACGGCAGTTCCGGCCGAGAAGTCGTCGTCCGCAACCCGGCCACGGAGGAACCGGTCGCCGAGGTGCCCGACGCTTCGGTGGACGACGTCCGCCATGCCGTTGCCGCGGCACGGCGGGCCTTCGACGAGGGACCCTGGCCCCGGCTTGCGCCGTCGCAGCGCGCGACCGTGCTGCTGCGCCTGGCCGAGGAGATGGAGCGCCGCCTCGCCGAGCTGGTCGCGGTGAACATGGCCGAGGCGGGATCGGTGCGGTGGCTCGCCGAAAGCCTGCAGACGAGCGTGCCGATCGCACATCTGCGCGACATGGCCGAACGCGTGCTGCCCGCCTTCGCCTGGGAGCGCTCGATCGAGCCGACCATCACTGCCGGCGTGGGCATTTCACAAGGTCAGTTGCGCCGCGAGCCGTTCGGCGTGTGCGCGCTGATCCCGGCCTACAACTTCCCCTTCTTCCTCGGCTTGATGAAGCTGATCCCGGCTTTGGCCGCCGGCTGCACCGTCGTGCTGAAACCGGCGCCGGCAACGCCTCTCGAATCGCTGCTGCTCGGCGACTTCGCCGACGCCGCCGGGCTTCCCCCCGGTGTGCTGAACGTCGTCACCGGCGGAGTCGAAGCAGGCCGCGAGCTGACCACGCATCCGATGGTCGATCTGGTCAGCTTCACCGGTTCCGACACTGTCGGGCGGTCCGTCTACGCGCAGGCCGCGACGTCGCTGAAGAAGGTCGTTCTGGAGCTGGGCGGCAAGTCCGCGAGCATCGTCCGCGCCGACGCCGATCTCGACGGGGCGGCGCGATCGGCGTTGGCCGGTATCACGGTGCACGCCGGTCAAGGCTGCTCCCTGCTCACCCGGACGATCGTGCACGAATCCGTCCACGACGAGCTCGTGGAACGCATCCGCGCCGGCCTGGCCGGAGTTGTCGTGGGCGACCCCGCGGATCCGGCCACGACCATGGGACCCCTGATCAGCTCGTCGCAGCGGGACAAAGTCGAAAAGCTGATCCGGACCGGCGAGGAGGAAGGCGCGCAGCTGGTCACCGGCGGCGGCCGCCCTGCCGGGCTGGACAAGGGCTTCTTCCTCGAACCGACGCTGTTCACCGGGGTCGGCAGCGCCATGACCATCGCGCAGCAGGAGTTCTTCGGCCCGGTCGGCGTCGTCATCCCGTTCCGCACGGACGATGAGGCGGTCGGCATCGCCAACGACAGCCCCTACGGTCTGTCCGGCGGGATCTGGAGCGCCGACACGGCGACCGCGCACGCCATGGCGACCCGGCTGCGCACCGGCACGGTCGTGCTCAACGGCGGCGGCGGTGGCGTGAACCCCCGCCTGGCTTTCGGCGGCTACAAGCAGAGCGGCCTGGGCCGGGAATGGGGCGAGTTCGGGCTGGACGAGTACCTCCAGACCAAGGCCATCACCTGGGCGGCCCGCTGACGTCGTGGGTGGGAAACAGGTTAAAACACTGTTTCCCACTCACGCCTTGCCCGGGCTAAGCGGCGTCGGAGCAGGCGTGTTCGGCGGCGACGAAACCGAAGACCATCGTGCCGCCGATGCTGCCGCCCGCGCCGAGGTACTTCCGGCCCATGACCGTGGCAGTGATGTTGCCGGTTGCGTAGAGCCCAGGCAGCGGTTGCCCGTCCTGCCCCAGCACGCGGGCGTGTTCGTCGGTGACGAGACCACCACAGGTTCCGACATCACCCGGGAAGATCTTCAGCGCGTAGAAGGGAGCGCGGTCGACCGGGCCGAGCGCGGGGTTGGGCCGGTGCCCCGGGTCGCCGAGATGCCGGTTGTACTGCGACTCGCCACGCCCGTACTCCGGATCGCGGCCCTGAGCCGCGTGCTCGTTGAACCGGCCGAGCGTGGCAACCAGCCCGTCGGGGTCGATTCCGCACGCGCGCGCCAGTTCGGCGACCGTGGCGGCTTTCTTCACTTCCCCGCTCTTCACCCAGTCCGCGGGCAGGCGCCCGACGCTGGTTTGCGAGTGCGTGTAGCGACGCCGGTAGTTGTCGTCGAAGACCAGCCAGCACGGGACCGCCGGGGTCTCCTGGTTTCGCGCGAACATGGCCTTGCCGACCTCGACGTAGGAGTTGGCCTCGTTGCAGAAGCGCTTGCCCGCGGCATCGACGAACACGGTGTGCGCCCGCTGACGGGCGCTGTTCAACGCGGACATGCCGAAGTACGTCGAGGGCCCCGGCAGCCACCAGGCTTCGTCCAGCAGATCGGTGCGGGCGCCGAGTTCCATCGCCGTGGCCAGGACCTCACCGGTGTCGCCCGGGTTGGCCATCGACCACTCGCCGGTGGTGCGCTGGGCTCCCCCGTGCGCTTGGCGCATTTCCGCGTTGTGCGCGAACCCGCCTGCGGCGAGCAGCACTCCCTTCCGCGCTTCGACGGTCTTCGTGCTGTCCCTCTGCCTGACCCGGACACCGCACACCCGGCCGTCCTCGACGACCAGTTCGGTGAGAGCGCTTTCCAGCCAGATCTGAACACCCGCCGCCACGGCGTGTTCGACCAGCTGCCCGACCAGAGACGAACCGTTGGTCAGCAACGGCCGGCGGCGCAACTTTGCCATGAGCCCGCGTCGGGCGATGCGAGCCGCGACGGCGAAACTGCGCGCCGATCGATTGAAGTGCATCATGTACGGGATCTCTTCGGTCATCGCCGGGAACCCGATCGACGCCGCCAGGCCGGGCTGCAGCTTGTGCCGCCATTCGCCAAGCCGGCGCGCGTCGTATGGGACGCCTTCGACGGACCGGCCGGCCGCGTTGCCCCCCTTGCGGTTGTCGTAGTAGTCGGGATAGCCGGCACAGCGCTGGAAGCGCAGGCCGCCGTCCTGCAGGAACGAGATCATCCGCGGGCCGGCCATCAGGTAGGCGTGCCGCCGCTCGGGCGACGATCCCGGGCCGGCGTCGCCCACCACCTCGTCGAAGTACGCCATGCCGTCGACGTAGGAGTCGTGGATCCCGTCCGACCGCATCAGCGGGTTGTCCGGAACCCACACCATCCCGCCCGACATGGCGGTCGAGCCACCGACGAGCGCCTGCTTCTCGATGACGAGCGCGGAACTCCCGGTGTCGGCCGCGCGCAGGGCGCCGACTAGACCGCCGCCCCCGCTGCCCACGCTCACGAAGTCGTACGAGCAATCCCAAGGTGACATCGTTGTCTCCGAACTCGGCGTATTCGCCGGTCGTTTGCTCAGGAACGGGCTTTCTTCTTTTTCTCGGCGGGACTGACCGATGCCGTCCACATGCCGACGAGGACGTCGACCAGGCCGATGGCCGTCTCGTCCCACGTTGCCGGGTGGACCGGCGTCCCCTCGGCCAGCCCGCGCTCGCGCTCGGCGCACATCTGCACGATGACGTGGCTGACGATGCGGGACCGTTCCCGCAGGACGTGGGCGGGCAGTTCCGGCAGGCACTCGCTCACGCCGCGGATGATGCGGGCGACCGACTCCGACTCGGCTTCCTCGACCGCGATCTCGCGCAGCCCGGGATCGGCGAGGACCTGCGCGATGAACCGCGCGTGCCAGCTCGGCGGCCCGTCTTCGTCGAGGAGTTCCGTGTAGGGGTGGACCAGGCAGGCGACCCAGTCGCGCAGCCCAGGATCATCACCCATTCGAGCGAATCTGGCTTCTCGCTTGACCTCGACGCGCTCGTTGAACTGCCGCATCAGCGCGCGGACCAGATCCGCCTTCGACGGGAAGTAGTAGCCGACGACCGAGGTGTTGCCCTTGCCGGCGGCAGCGCCGATCTGGCGGTTGGACACCGCCAGCACTCCCTCTTCCGCGAACAGCCGGACGGCGACCTCGAGGATGGCTTTCCGGGTCGCGACCCGGCGGATGTCCGCGGTCGCGCCGCCTCCGCCGCGCACTGTGCCCGGGGTATCGGTGTCGTCCACCGGCCCGGGCCGTGCCTTGCGGCGTCGCTGGGCCTTGTGCGGGTGACTCATGTGCTCTTCCCCAGTACGTTCGGTGGTGCTGTGGTCGTGAACGGCGCGGTCCAGATGCCGGCCAGCGCGTCGACCAGCCCGGTTTCCAGGTCTTGCCAGCTGGCCCACACGGTCGGAGCGCCCACCGCGACTGCGGCTTCCCGTTCGGCGCACGTGCGCACGATGAGCTGCTGGACGATCTCGTCCCGCTGGGCCGCGACTGCGGCCGGCATGACCGGCAGGCACCGCTCGAGAGCTTCGCGGGTCCGGCGCAAGGTCGGCGAAAGGATCGCCTCTTCGGTCACCACGGCCCGCAGCGCCGGATCGGCCATCACCTGGGCGCAGAGCCTGGCGAAGTACGTGGGGCCCTGGGCGAACCGCTCGGTCCACGGGTGAACGAGGCAGCCCAGCCAGTCCCGGATACCGGCGGCGTCGTCCATCCCGGCGATCAAGGCCACTCGCGAGTGCTCGGTTTCCGCGGTGAACCGGCGGGCGATCGCCCGCACGAGATCGGCCTTGGTGCGGAACTGGTGGGCGGCCAGCGGCGCCGTCCCGTCACGGAAGCGGCGGCCGGCGGGGGCGAACGTCCCCTGCTCGACGAAGAACCGCTCGGCGGTGTCCAAGCTCGTCAACCGGATCACCGGGCGACGGCTACCTCGCCGGGAGGCGAAGTCCGCCCCGCCCGGCCAGGCACGAGGCCCGGTGGGCAAGGGACGACGAGAACCGTTCACCACGCCTCCTTTCCCCGGACCGGCCGGGCCACCGTCACGCGCCGGTCCCCGCCGCTGCGAGCTTCATCAAGTCCTCGGCTTTGAGCGGGAACCCGGCCGAGGAACCGCCGTCGACCGGCAGCACGATACCCGTGACGAACGCCGATCGGTCCCCGGCCAGGAACAGCGCTGCCTCGGCGACGTCCGCGGGTGTGCCTTCGCGGGGAAGCGGCTTCGACAGCGCCTGCACGGCGCGGATCCCGGCGATCCGGGCGCCGGCCTCTCCGGACATCGAGCTCGCCAGCAGGCCGGTCGGGATGTTGCCGGGCGCGATGCAGTTGACCCGGACCCCGTGCTCGGCGACGTCGATCGCGACCGACTTGGTCATGTGGATGAGGCCGGCTTTCGACGCGCGGTAGCTCAAGACGCTCCGCCCGGCGGTGATCCCGCCGATCGACGTCACGTTGATGATCGAGCCACCACCGTGCGCCGCCATGTGCGCCGCGGCCACCTGCGTGCCGACCATGACACCCAGCAGGTTGACTGACATCACCCGGACGAAGTCGGCGAAGTCGTCGTCGAAGAACTTCGCGTGCATCGCGCCGGACACCCCGGCGTTGTTCACCATGACCTGCAGCCCGCCCAGGGTGTCCACCGCGAACCGGACGAGGTTGCGGATCTGGTCCGGGTCACCGGCGTCGGCCGGGTGGAAGACGGCGTCGCCGCCGATCTCGGCCGCGACCTTCTCGCCCGCCTCCTGGTCGACGTCGGAGACCACGACCAGGGCCCCCTCCCGGGCGAACCGCTCGGCGATCCCGCGGCCGAGCCCGCTCGCCGCGCCGGTCACCACGGCGACCCGGCCGGAAAGTTCGTCCACCGTCCTGCTTCCTTCCGGTCGGGGCGTCACCAGGACACCGGCAGCTCGTACACGCCGTAGGCGAGCCGGTCGTGCTTGAAGTCGATCTGCTCGACGGACGTCGCGAGGCGCAGCGTCGGCACCCTCTTGAAGATGGTGCCGAAGACGACCTGGAGCTCGACCCGGGCCAGCTGCTGGCCGACGCACTGATGGATGCCGAAGCCGAAGGCGTGGTGGTCGCGGGCTGCGCGGTGGAGGTCGAGGCTGTCCGGTTCGACGAACGTGCGCGGGTCGCGATTGCCGGTCGAGAGGTCGATGATGATCCCTTCGCCGGCCCGGATGACCACACCGCCGACCTCGATGTCCTCCTTGGCGATCCGCCGCTGTCCGTTGTGGATGATGCCGAGGTAGCGCAGCAGCTCTTCCACCGCGTTCGCGACCACGGCCAGGTCCTCGGTGTCCCGCAGGACCGCGAGCTGCTCCGGGTTCTCCAAGAGGGCCAGTACGCCGAGGCCGATCATGTTCGCGCTGGTCTCGTGTCCGGCGACCAGCAGACCGAGGCCCATCTGCGCCGCTTCGAGGACGGAGATCTCCTCGGCCACCACGCGCTGCGCGATGTCGGAGATGACGTCGTCGCGCGGGTCGGCGGCGCGTTTCTCGACGAGCCCGACGAGGTACTGGACCTGCGCCGCGAACGCCTGCATGGCCTGCTCTTCGGTCGCGTAGCGATCGACGCCGATGGTCGCCTGCTCGTGGATGAAGTCGTGGTCTTCGGCCGGCACGCCGAGGATCTCCCCGATCACCTGCGTGGGCAGCGGCAGCGCCAGCGCGGCCACGAGGTCGGCGGGCGCCGGACCGGCCGTCATCTTGTCCAGCAGCTCTTCGGTGAGGCGCTGCACGACCGGGCGCATGGCGTTGACCCGCTTGAACGTGAACGGCGCGGTCATCATCCGGCGATACCGCGTGTGCACCGGGGGGTCGGTGTTGAAAACGGAGTCGGAGCGGAGCGGGGCCATCTTCGAGATGCCCTCGTTCCAGTGCGGGAAGCCGGGGAGCCGGTCATCGACGCTGACCCTCGGGTCGGAAAACAGTAGGCGCTGTTCGGCGTGGCCGGTGACGATCCACGGTGTGCTGCCGTCCCAGATCCGCACTCGGGACACGGGGTGCTCGACGACGGTCGCGCTTAATTCGCTCGGCGGGTCGAAGGGGCAACCCGCCGCCCGCTCCATCGGGAAGTAGGGAGCTTCCCCGGTGGCGGCCGACGTCAGTGACTCGGACATGTGTTTCCGCGCTCCTTCGCTGCGGTGGACTTTCAGGCCTGCAGGTGGATCGCCTGCGCGGGACAGCCGGCAGCGGCGTGCCGGACACCGTTCTCCGTACCGTCCGGGGCCGAAGAGGCCAGGAGGACGACGATGCCGTCCTCGTCGCGCTGGTCGAAGACCTCGGGTGCGGCGGCCACGCACTGGCCCGCCGCGACGCACCGGTCCGGCTCGATGCTGATCTCCATCGTCGTCCTCTTCATCGGTGGCGGTCCCGGACCGGCGCGCACCGACTCGTCGACCGGCCACTGAGGCCGCATGGGCGACATCGCGCTCCACCGGCCACGTCCTGGGGTGGACCCGAGTGAACACCCGGCCGAGTTGTAAGTCAACCGGTTGATTCAAAATTCACCGCAGTTTCAAATCAACCGGTTGACTCAAAACGTGGCACGGTGTTCACTCTGCCTCGTGGCCGGATCACGAACGCCGCGCCCGGGCTCGCTGCGGAGCCGTCTTCGGAGTTCGCGGCTCCCTCGATGCGGCGGACACCCGGCGGCCGGGTCGTCCCGGGCCACCGGCCCGCGGTCTTTCGAAGGCAAGGAGCACGCCATGTCCGAGTCCACGCGTCCCTCCCCCGAGGAGATCATCCTCTACGAGAAGGATCCGAAGACGCGGATCGCCACCATCACGCTGAACCGCCCGGACCACCTGAACGCGCCCACGATCGGCGCGCGGCTCCGCTACGCCGAGCTGCTGCACCGCGCCAACATCGACGACGAAGTGAAGGTCCTGGTCATCCGGGGCGCCGGGAACGACCTCGGCAGCGGCGTCGACCTGCCCGAGTTCATGGAGGTCTACGGATCCCCGGACGACGAGGCCCGGTTGGGCGAGTTCCGGCTGTCCGAAGAGGATGATGTGCACCTGCCACCGTCGAGCTCCTTCCGCGGCGGCGCCCAGGTGAGCCAATGGTTCGCCGACCCGCGGTCCGGTTGCCGGACGCTGCAGGACTTCAAGAAGATCAGCATCCTCGAGGTCAAGGGCTACTGCTACGGCTGGCACTTCTACCAGGCGGCCGACGCGGACCTGGTGATCTCCTCCGACGACGCGCTCTTCGGCCACGCGGCGTTCCGCTACGCCGGCTGGGGCCCGCGGATGTGGACCTGGGCGCAGACGATGGGGCTGCGGAAGTTCCAGGAGATGGTCTTCACCGGCCGTCCCTTCACCGCGGCGGAAATGTACGACTGCAACTTCCTCAACAAGGTGGTCTCCCGCGAGGTCCTCGAAGACGAAGTGGCGAAATACGCGCTCGCCTGCTCCCGCACCCGCCCGACGGACACCGTGTACCAGCAGAAGCTCTTCTTCACGATGTTCAAGCAGCAGCAGGGTGAGTACCTCGGGAGCATCCTCACCGGCCTGTTCGAGACCCTCGGCAACTACGTCCGGCCCGACGGCGGCGACATGATGCTGGACGGGATGTTCGAACGCGGCTTGAGCACCGCGGTCAAGGACAACGACGACCGGTTCCCCCCTGACTTCCGGCTCAGCCGGTCCGGCCGCAGGAAGCCCGAATAGCCATGGCCGAACCGACCTCACCCCTGACCGGCTACACCGTGGTCGACCTCTCCTCGGGCATCGCCGGCGGCTACGCGACCAAGATCCTCGCCGACGGCGGTGCCGACGTCGTCAAGGTCGAGCCACCCGGCGGTGATCCGCTGCGGACCTGGTCGGCCTCCGGCTCGGCCACCTCCGCCGGGACGGACGGCGCCCTGTTCAGCTTCCTGGCTTCCTCCAAACGCAGCGTGACCGCCGACCCGGCCGACTTGGCCCCCGTGCACGCCCTGCTGCGCGCCGCGGACGCCGTCGTCTGGTCGAAGGGCACCGAGCTCGCGGACCACCCGGACCTGCAGCCGGCCGAGCTGCTGCGCGTGCACCCGCACCTGACTGTCACCGCCATCACGCCGTTCGGCCTGGAGGGGCCGTGGCGCGACAAACCGGCCACCGAGTTCACCGTCCAGGCCTGGTCGGGCGGGATCATCGGGCTCGGGCGTGGCGCACCCGACCGGGCGCCGGTGCACATCGGCGGCCAGGTCGGCTGCTGGCTCGCCGGCGCCTACGCCGCCGCGGGAACCCTGGTTTCCCGCATCCGCAACCGGCAGACCGGACGCGGCCGCCTGGTCGACGTCTCCCTGCTGGAGGTCGAAGTCCTGTGCCTGACCTACCACCCGGTGACCTTCTTCGAGCTGCTGGGCAGGCCGTTCCGCGCGGGCCGCGCGTTGTTCGTACCCGGCGTTGCCCAGGCCGCGGACGGGCTCGTGGCCATCGGCTGCGCGACGGCGCAGCAGTGGTTCGACCTCTGTGCGATGGTCGGCCACCCCGAGTGGATCGACCCCGAAGCCCCACTGGCACTCACCGAGCTGGCCACGAAGGTGGCACCCGAGCTCTACGGCTGGGTCGCCGAACGGACGGTCGCCGAGGTTCGCGAGCTCGCCAGCGCGTTCCGCATCCCGAACGCACCGGTCAACACCGGCGCCACCGTCGCCGGCAATGAGCAGTTCGCCGCTCGCGGAAGCTTCCGGCCCAATCCCCGGGACGGCTTCCTGCAGCCCGCTCCACCGTATCGGCTCCGGCCGGACTTCCTGCGTGAACCGACGCCCGCGCCCGCGCTCGGCGAGAACAACGGTCTCGAAATCGACAAGTCAGCTCCGAAAAGCAATCCCACCGACGACGCGGCAAACCTGCCCCTGGCGGGGCTGCGGGTTCTGGACCTGACGGCTTTCTGGGCCGGCCCGTTCAGCACCCAGATGCTCGGCATGTTGGGCGCGGAGGTCATCCACGTCGAGTCCACGAGCCGTCCGGACGGCACGCGCCTCATCGCCGGCGTCCCGATGACCGAGGAACAGTGGTGGGAGCGCTCGCCCATCTTCGCCGGCCTCAACACCGGCAAGAAGAGCGTCACCGTCAACTTCCAGACCGAGCGCGGGAAGGCCGTGCTCCGCGACCTCATCGCGACCTGCGACGTCGTGGTCGAGAACTACACGCCTCGCGTCCTCGACCAGGCCGGGCTCGGGTACGACGAAGTCCGCTCCATCCGTTCCGACGTCATCATGGTGCGGATGCCCGGCTTCGGCCTCGACGGCCCGTACCGCGACAACGTCGCGCTCGCCTACGTCATCGAAGACGTGTCCGGGCTGACGTGGCTCACCGGGCATCCCGACCAGAACCCCGTCGAGCCGTATTCGATCGGTGACCCGAACGCCGGCCTGCACGCCTTCACCGGCCTGCTGCTCGCCCTGGAACACCGCCGCCGCACTGGAGAGGGCGCCCTGGTGGAAGCCGCCATGGCCGAAGCGGCGCTCAACATCACCGCCGAGCAAGTCATTGAGCACAGCGCCTACGGCGTCGTGCTGAACCGCGACGGCAACCGCGGTCCGGTGGCCGCACCGCAGAACCTCTACCGGACAGCCGAAGCGGACGAGTTCGGCGGCCGCGACTCGTGGGTCGCGATCGCGGTCGCCACCGACGAGCAGTGGACCGCCCTGTGCTCCGTGCTCGGCAAGCCGGACTGGGCCGAGGATGACGGCTTGCGCCACGCCGCCGGCCGCCACGCGCGACACGACGAACTGGACGAAGAACTCGGCCGCTGGTGCCTGCCACGAACCGGCGACGAGATCGTCGAAGCGCTGTGGGCCGCCGGCGTGCCGGTCGCGAAGGTACTGCAGCCGCACCGCCAGACCGAACTCCCGCAGCTGCAAGCACGCGGCTTCTTCGAGACCGTGGGCCACCCGGTCGGCGGCGACGCCCGCTACAGCACCCTGCCCTTCCGGCTGTCCGACCACAACGGACCGATCCATCGCGGTCCCGCACCGCTGCTGGGTCAGCACAACCACGAAGTCCTCACCGGACTCGGCCTGAGCCAGGACGAAATCAGCTCACTCACCGCGGAAGGCGTCATCGGCGACCGGCCGTCCTGGTGACACCCCGCACGGACGAACGAAAGGACCGGGCATGGAACCCAGCGTCGGGACGACGCTCCTGAGCACTGTAGACACCACCGCCGTGGTGGTGGTCCGCTGGTCCGCCGGCTCGGCCGACCTCACCTGCGGCGGCGCTCCCGTGGTCGGCAAGACCGAACACGACGGCAACACCGGCGGTGCCGTCGATCCGGCGCACGCCGCCGGCACCGTCCTGGGCAAGCGTTACACCGACGCCGACGGCTCTGTGGAACTCCTGTGCACCAAGGCAGGCCCGGGCTCACTCGCCCTGGACGGCACGCCGCTGACGGTGAAGAGCGCCAAACCCCTTCCGGCATCGGACTGACGCCCATGAACCTCACGACACTGCTCGACATGACCGCCGAAGGCGCGCCGGACCGGCGCGTCGCGGTCGGGAGTGCACAGTCCGGGCTCACTGGCGAAGAACTTCGCGCCGCGGCGCGCCGCGGCGCAGCAGCGCTGGTGGCGTCCGGCGCCTCGGCACTGGTCTACCTCGCGACCACCGGACCGGCGTTCCCCGTGGCCCTCTTCAGCGCCGCGGTCGCCGGGGTGCCCTTCGTCCCGGTCAACTACCGCCTTGGCGAAGCCCAGCTGAGAACCGTGCTCGGCAACCACTCCGGAGCTTTCGTCGTCGCCGACGAGAAGTACACGGACCTGGTGGCGCCCCTGGCCGTGGGTCATGCGACACCGGCGGAGTGGCCTCCCGGAACAGGCGCCGCCGAACCGGAACGGGAACCCTCGCCGGAGGACACCGCGGTGATCATCTACACCAGCGGCACGACGTCGGCCCCCAAGGGCGTCCTGCTGCGCCACGACAACCTCGTCTCCTACGTGATCGGCACGGTGGAATTCGCCGCCGCGGAAGCCGGGGACGCGACCCTGCTCTGCGTGCCGCCTTACCACATCGCCGCGGTGTCCAATGTGCTCACCAACCTCTACGCCGGCCGCCGGATCACCTTCCTGGACCCCTTTTCCCCGGCGGGCTGGCTCGAGCTGGCCCGGGTTGAGCAGGTCACGCACGCGATGGTCGTGCCGACCATGCTGGCGCGGATCATGGGTGCCGAGGACGCAGACCGGTCGGTGCCCAGCCTGCGCACGCTGGCCTACGGTGGCGCCGCGATGCCGCCCCGGGTCATCGAGCGGGCCCTGCGCGAGTGGCCGCACGTCGGGTTCGTCAACGCCTACGGACTGACCGAAACCAGCTCGACCGTCACCATCCTCGGCCCCGATGAACACCGCGCCGCGCTCGCCGCCACCGAACCGGCAGCGCGAGCCCGGCTGCACTCGGCGGGCCGGCCGGTCCCCGGCATCGAGATCGAAATCCGCGCCGCGGACGGCGCCGGCCTGCCCCCCGGCGTGTCCGGCCGGATCTGGATCCGCGGCGCACAGGTCTCCGGCCGGTACGCGGGGATGAACGAGACCCGCGGCGACGGGTGGTTCGACACCCGCGACCTCGGCCACCTCGACGGCGAAGGCTTCCTCTACGTCGAGGGACGGCAGGACGACACGATCATCAGGGGCGCCGAGAACATCGCCCCCGCCGAGATCGAGGACGTGCTACTGCGCCAGGACGGCGTCGCGGACGCGGTCGTCGTCGGCGTACCCGATGAAGATTGGGGCCAGCGGATCGAGGCGGTGGTGACGTCCGAGCCGGGTATCGACGTCGACCCCGAACGGCTGCGGGACGCGGTGCGGGCTGCCCTCCGCAGCTCGAAAACCCCCGACCGGATCGTCATCTGGCCCGAGCTCCCGCGCACCGACACCGGCAAGGTCCGCCGCCCCGACGTCGTGGCCGCCCTGACCCGCTGACCGAGAATCGAGGTGATCCGGGATGGCCGTCCTGACCAGACCAGCAAGCAGCCAGGACACGCTGCTCGCGATGTACACGGCGATGGTGAAGACCCGCATGTGCGAGACCGCTGTACTCCGCCGGCTCGACACCGCCGTCCACCCGATCGCCTACCGGCCGGTGCGCGGTCAGGAGGCCGTCGCGGCCGGCACCGTGGCCGCGCTCGCACCCGGCGACCGGCTGGTCACGACGAAACGCTGCCTGCACGAGCTGATCGCATGCGGAATGCCGCTGCGCGACGTCATCGGCATGCTGCTCACCCCCTGGACCCCCGCGGTCGCCGACCCGATTGCACGGGCCCACGGAGTGATCTTCTCGGCCGAGGCCCCCGGCGCCGGCCTTCCCGTCGCCGCCGGCGCTGCCCTGGCCGCCAAGGCGACAGCCAGCGGACGCGTCACGGTGGTCTCTTTCGGCGACGGCGCGGTGAACACCGGCGCCTTCCACGAAGGCGCCAACCTGGCGGCGGCCCACCGGCTGCCCCTGGTACTGCTGTGCCGGAACGAAATCTTCGACGGCGCGACAACCGGTCCCATCGCCGCCCGCGCACAAGGGTATGGCATGACCGGACTGACCGTGGACGGCAGCGACCCGGTCAAGGTGCGCCGAGCGGTGTCCGAAGCCATCGCCCGCGCCCGCGACGGCGGCGGCCCGACCTTCGTCGAGTGCGTCACTCTCCGGCTCACCGACGGCCACGCGTCCGGCGACGATCCGCTGCACCGGTACGAACAACGGCTCACCAAGATCGGCGCGGACGCGGCACAGCTCGTCCGGATCTCCGCGAAGGCGATGTCCGAAGTGGAGCGGCTCACCGACGTGCTGAAGCTGATCACCGGACAGACCACCCCGGGCGGCCGGCGATGAGCACCTCCGACTACTCCGGACGCGCCGCGCTCAACCGAGCCCTCGATCGGGCCCTCGGCGCCGACTTCCGCGTCCTGCTCCTCGGCCAGGACCTGGCCGACCCGATCGGCGGCCGCTTCGGCGTCACCCGCGGCTTGTCGACCACGCACGGACCGCACCGTGTGCTCGACCTCCCCGCCTCGGTGACAGCGATGTGCGGTGCGGCCGTCGGCGCCGCCCTCGAAGGCCTGATCCCCATCGTCGAACTGCCCGCTGCCCCGGTCAGCGGCGCGGCCGTGGACCAGCTGGCGAACCTTGCCGTCTTCCGTGACCGGCCACCGGCCGCGCCCTGTCCCACACCGGTCTTCCGCATCCCCCTTCCCGTTCCCGAGGCGGGGTCCGGCCCTCAGCTGGACCGGTTCGCGTGCATTCCCGGCCTGAAGGTCGTCCAGCCGAGCACGCCGGCCGAGGCCGAACAGCTGCTGCTCGCGGCCATCCGCGATCCGGCGCCGTGTGTAGTCCTCGAACCGGTCCGGCTCTACGACGCGATCGGTCCACGGGCCGACCCCGCCGAAGGAACCTCGATCGCCGACGCGACCGCCGGAACGGGCGTGGTCGCCGAAGTCACCATCGTCACGTGCGGCACCGCGCGCGTTGCGGCCATGCACGCTGTCGCCGACCTCACGGCGGAGGGCGTCGAGGTTGACGTCGTTCCCCTTCGCGGCCTCGAATCGCTGGACACGGAGGCAGTCCTGCGATCTGTCGCCCGCACCCGGCGCCTCGTCCTCGCCCCCGGATCGGGTGCTTCCCAAGCGCGATACGGCGCCATCGCCGAACTGGCCGGCCGGGAACTGCTCGGCTTGCTCGCCGCGCCGGTCGAACAGGTGGCGGCCGCGGATCCCGGCGGCCCGAGACCCGTGGACATCGCCGCCGCGGTCCACAGAGTGTGCAGTTACTCCCGCTCGCGCGTCCCCACCCGGTGATCCCGGGCAAGCTCGTGCGGTCCCCACGGGCGGTTCACCCCTGAACCGAACCACACCCGATTCAGCATGTCGCGCACGCCGATACGTCGGTCGCCGCGACCCCATCGCCGGGGGGCGATCATGCTTCCTCCTGTCCGTTCATCCTCGTACCCGACCGCCGGCCACACCGCGACCGCACCAGCCGACGATGGCAGTCCCGCGCTGCGGTTGTGGTCGACCATTCCGGTGGAGCTCGCCGAGAAACTGCGACCGCTGACCGACATCCTGGTCCAGGAAGTGCAGGAAGAGATCCAACGCGCCGTCGGGGCGTACTCCCGCACCATGGACAACCGCATCCGCAAGACCCTCACGAGAGCCATCGAAACCGCCATCCACCAGTGCTTCGACGCCGTCGACGGGTCAGTCTCGGACTGGAGCGCCTGGCGGGCGGTCTTCCGCCGGGCCGGCGAGCTCGAGTTCATGGAGGGCCGGACCACCGAACCGCTGCAGGCCGCCGTACGGATCGGCGCGCGCGTCGTCTGGCAGCACATCAGCGCCCAAGCGCCCTCGATCGGCATCCCCACCGAGTCGTTGTTCGTCATCGCCGAAGCGATCTTCGCCTGGGTCGACGAACTCAGCACCGTCGCGATCGCCGGCCACCACGCGGCCCAGACCCGCGTGCGTGGCGAATGCGGCGCACCGGACCTCCCGGATGCCGCGCGCCGGCAGCTGGTGCGCATGATCCTTTCCGGCGAACCGGCGGACCAGGAGTGGATCCGCGCGCTGGCCGAGGCCGCGCGCTGGCCGATGCCGGACCGGCTGCTCGTCGTCGCCGTGGAACGACGCGACGAGAAGGACGACCTCCGCGACGTACTCGCGCGCCGGGAGGCGCTGGTCGACCTCGAAAGCTCCGCCCCCTGTGTGCTGCTACCCGATCCCGGTGAACACCGGCGGCCGATCGTGGACCTGCTGCGCGGGCGCCGTGGTGCCGTCGGGCCCGCGGTGAGCCCGGCTGAGGTCAACCGATCCCTGATCCAGGCCCGGCGGCTGCTCGGGCTCCTCCAGTTGCAGGGCAGGCCATCCGGCCGGATCGCCTGGTGCCAGGACCACTTGCCGACGTTGATGCTGCTGGTGGACCCGTTCCTGACCGGCCAGCTGCGCGAGCACACCGACGCCGCGTTCGCCGGGCTCACACCCAAACAGCGCCGGCGAATGGCGACCACCCTGCTGGCCTGGCTGCAAAGCCGCGGCACGCACAGCGAAATCGCCGCCAGCCTGGATGTACACCCGCAGACCTTCCGCTACCGGATCCACCAGCTGCAGGAACTGCTCGGCGACAAGCTGGCGGACCCGGACGCCCGGCTGACGCTCGAGCTGGCGCTGCGCGCGGACCTGCTGCTCGATCCCGATTCCCGGCCGGAGCGGTCACACCACTCAATCGATGACAACGCACCCGCGGCACCGCAGTGAGTGATTCACAAAAATCACGCACATCTTGACAGTTGAATTGTCACCACCTTACCGTTCCAGTCCGTCGATCATTTCCGAACGACGTTCGCGGTCACCTCATGGGAAAATTGTGAATCTTTCGGGCAAGACAATCGTGGTCACCGGAGGAGCGCGGGGAATCGGAGCCGCACTCGCCCACCGGTTCGTGACCGAGAAGCCGCGTGGCATCGTGGTTTCGGACGTTGACGCCGACGCGGCGAAAGCAGTGACCGAAACCCTACGCGCAACCGGCGCGGCCGTCGTCGCCGTCGCCGCGGACGTGACCCGGAAAGACGAGGTGGAAGATCTCGTCGCGACCACCGAAAACGAATTCGGCCCGGTCGACTTGCTCTGCTCGAACGCGGGTATCGCCACCGGAATGGGCATTCACGCGGCGCGTCCGGTCTGGGAGAGCGCCTGGTCGGTCAATGTCATGGGCCACCTCCACCTCGCCCAGGCGGTGCTGCCGAGCATGGCCCGGCGCCGGGCCGGACAGATCGTCATCACCGCGTCTGCGGCCGGGTTGCTCGGCCTGCCCGGCGACGCTCCCTACTCGGTGACGAAGAACGCCGCGGTGAGTCTCGCCGAGTGGCTGGCGGTCAGCTACGGGCATCTCGGAATCCGGGTGCGTGCCCTGTGCCCGCTCGGAGTGCGGACGGACTTGCTGATGGACGGCCTGCGAGTCGGCCACCGGGCAGCCCGCGCGGTCGCCGACTCCGCCGAAATCCTTGAACCGGCGGACGTCGCCGAAAGCGTCGTGACCGGCCTCTCCCAAGACTCCTTCTTCATCTTCCCGCACCGCGAGGTGGCCGCGCTGCACGCCGCCAAGGCCGCGGATCCCGACACCTGGATCCGGCGACACCTCGCCGCACCGCCGAGCCGTGACTGAGAAAGGGCTTTCCATGGGAGCAAGGACCGACTGGCCGTGGCCGGTCGTGGCGGTGACGCCGTGCGAGGTACCGGACGCGGTGCTGTGCGCTGCGGCGAGCCGGGCGGGAGCCCTGGGTGTGCTCGACCTCGGCCACGGCGACCGCCCGGCCCTCGACCAGCTCGACCGGGTCGGCGGGCTGGCAGGTGGCCGGCCGTTCGGCATCCGCGTGACGGCAGCCTGCGCCGCGTCCATTACCGACGTGGCGGCAGCGGCCGAGCCCGCCGTCGTCGTCCTCGCCGCCGGCGCACCCTGGCCGGTCGCCGACACCGCCGCGCACTGGCCAGTCGTCGTGGAAGTCACGTCGGCCGCCGAAGCCGAGGTCGCCTGGGCCGAAGGTGCACAGGCCCTGATCGCGCGCGGTTCGGAAGCCGGCGGCCGGGTCAGCGAACTCGGCACGTTCGTACTGTTGCAGCACCTCCTCGATGCCGGGACGCGACTGCCTGTGCTGGCCTGTGGCGGCATCGGGCCGGCCACCGCCGCTGCCGCCGCGGCCGGCGGGGCCGCGGGGGTTGTCCTGGACACCCAGCTCGCGCTGCTCGAAGAGTCCGGCTTACCCGAGCATGCTCAAGCGCACATCGCCGTGAGCGACGGCACCAACACCGAACTGCACACCGGGCGTCGGACACTGCCGCTGGGCGACGACAGCCGGCTGCCCGTGGGGCAGGACTGCTTCCTCGCGGCCGGATTCGCCGCCCGCTTCGGCACCACAGCGCGGGCGATCAGGGCAGTGGATCAGGCCTTTCACCGTCCGGTGGACAGCGAATGCCTCGCCATTGCACCGGGATCGCCGCTCGCCCGGGCGCTGGGCATCACGCTGCCGGTAGCCCAAGGCCCGATGACGCGAGTCAGCGACCAAGCCGGCTTCGCCCGTGCCGTCGCCGACGCAGGTGCCCTGCCCTTCCTGGCCCTTGCCCTGTCCTCGGCCGAGCAGACGGCAGCGATGCTCGAGGAGACCAGCGACCGCTTGGGCGACCGCCCCTGGGGCGTCGGTGTCCTGGGCTTCGCGGCGGAAGAGGTGCGAGCCGGGCAGCTGAAGGCCATCCGGGAGTTCCGCCCGTCCGTCGCCCTGATCGCCGGTGGCCGCCCCGATCAGGCCGCGGCCTTGGAGAGCGCCGGGATCGCCACGTTCCTCCACGTCCCCTCGCCCGCCCTGCTCCAGCAGTTCCTGGCCGCCGGCGCGCGCAAGTTCGTCTTCGAAGGCTCGGAGTGCGGCGGGCACGTCGGTCCTCGGACCAGCTTCTGCTTGTGGCAGGCGGTCATCGACGTCCTGCTCGACTTCGCGGCGGCAGGTGGTGCGGCCCACGAACTGCAGATCCTCTTCGCCGGCGGAATCCACGACGCACGTTCCTCGGCCATGGTCGCCGCTGCGACCGCCCCGCTGACCGAACTGGGCGCCGCGGCAGGGCTCCTGATGGGCACGGCCTATCTGTTCACCGACGAAGCCGTTGCGCACGGCGCGGTGCGGCCCCTGTTCCGGGAGCGAGCCGTCACCGCCGAGCGGACCGTCCTGCTGGAGACGGCACCCGGGCACGTCACCCGGTGCCTGCCCAGCCCGTTCACCGAAGAGTTCGGCTCGCTGCGCCGCCAACTACGGCGCCAGGGCACCGACGACCGCGAGGTGTGGCAACGCCTCGAAGAGCTCAACGTCGGCCGCCTGCGCATCGCGAGCAAGGGAATCCGCCGCGTCGGCAGCGAATTGGCCGATGTCGACGAGGCGGGCCAGCACGCGGAGGGTCTGTACATGGCGGGGCAGGTGGCGGTCCTGCGGTCGGCCACCACCACCCTCGCGACCCTCCACGCGGAAGTCACCACCGGCGCGGCCGAGTTCCTCGCCGCGCACGCCGCGCCTCCGGAGAAACCCGATCGCCCCACGGCGGTGAGGCCGCTCGACGTCGCGATCGTCGGCATTTCGGCGATGTTCCCCGGCGCGGCCGAACTGCCGGAGTTCTGGGCGAACATCCTCTCGGGGGCCGACGCGATCACCGAGGTGCCTGCCGACCGGTGGGATGCGGACCGGTTCTATGCCGAGGAGAAGGGCACCGACGACCACACGTACTCCAAGTGGGGCGGTTTTCTTCCGCGGATCCCCTTCGATGCGCTTCGCTACGGGATTCCGCCGACCGCGCTCGCCTCGATCGAGCCCGTGCAGCTGCTCGCCCTCGAAGCCGCCCAGCGGGCCCTGCGTGACGCCGGTTACGAAGACAAGCCGTTCGACCGCGACCGCACCAGCGTCATCTTCGGCACCGAGGCCGGCAGTGACCTCTCCCGCGCCAACACCCTGCGCATCATGCTGCGGACCTACCTCGACGACCTGCCCCCGGAACTGGACGAGCAACTCCCGAGGCTGACCGAGGACACTTTCCCCGGCAAGCTCGTCAACGTCATCGCGGGCCGGATCGCCAACCGCCTGAATCTCGGCGGCGCGAACTTCACGGTGGACGCGGCCTGCGGTTCGTCGTTGGCGGCGGTCGACGCGGCGTGCAAGGAACTGCTCGCCGGCAGCAGCGACGTCGTGCTGTGCGGCGGCGCGGACCTGCACAACTCGATCGAGGACTTCCTCATGTTCGCCTCGGTCGGTGCGTTGTCGCCGCGCGGGCGATGCCGGACCTTCGACGCCGAAGGCGACGGAATCGCCCTCGGCGAGGGCGTTGCCTGCCTCGTGCTCAAACGACTGGCCGACGCCGAACGCGACGGTGACCGCGTATACGCCGTCATCAAGGGCGTCGGCAGCGGCAGCGACGGCCGGGCCCTGGGGCTCACGGCCCCACGAGCTGAAGGACAACGGCGGGCACTGGAACGGGCCTACCGCGCCGCCGGCGTGTCCCCGGCCGAAGTCGGGCTGGTGGAAGCGCACGGCACGGGCACGGTGGTCGGCGACCGCACAGAGCTGACGACGATCACCGCGCTCTACCGCGAAGCCGGGGCGATGCCGGGTGGGTGTGTGCTCGGTTCGGTCAAGTCGCAGATCGGGCACACCAAGTGCGCGGCCGGGATGGCGGGACTGATCAAGGCCGCGCTGGCCGTGCACACCGGTGTGCTGCCGCCGACCAGGATCGAGACGCCCAACGCGGCCTGGACACCGGACAGCCCCTTCGCCTTCCGCACCCGGCCCGCGCCCTGGCTCGCCCCGGCGGCGAACCGGATTGCCGGGGTGAGCGCCTTCGGTTTCGGCGGCACGAACTTCCACCTGGTGCTCGCCGGGCACGGCACCGCCGACCTGAACCGGCACGGCCGGACTGCCTGGCCCGCCGAGCTGTTCCTGGTCCGCAGCATCGACCACGCCTCGGCCGTCCGCCAGCTGCAGCGGCTGCGCACCCTGCTGACCGCCAACGACACCAACGGCCGCCCGTGGGCGCTGCGCGACTTCGCCAAGACAGTGTCGGTGTGGAGCGCGCGCGAGCATTTCGGGGTCAAGTACGCGTTCGTGGCTACGACTCTCGACGAGCTGGCCAGGATCGTCGAAGCGCTGACCGCGGGGGAAACCCCGCCCGAGGTCTTCGTCGGTGACGACGCGGCGGCGGGCAAGGTCGCGGTGCTGTTCCCCGGCCAGGGCAGCCAGCGGCCGGGCATGCTGTCCGAACTGTTCGTGACGTTTCCCGACCTGCGCCGGATCGCCTGGCTGGGCGGCCCCGTTCTCGACCACGTGTTCCCCCCGGCCGCGTTCAGCCCGGACCAGAACCGCGCCCAGCGCGACCGGCTGCGCGACACCCGGTGCGCCCAGCCGGCGCTTGGCGTGGCGGGGCTGGCTGTGCACGAACTGCTGGTGCGCTCCGGCGTGCACGCCGACATGTTCGCCGGGCACAGCTACGGCGAGCTGGTCGCGCTCACCGCGGCGGGTGCGCTGGACCACGAGGCGCTCGTCTCGCTCAGCACAGCACGGGCCGAGTCCATCCTGGCCGCCGCCGGCGCGGACCCCGGCGCGATGGCCGCCGTGTCGGCCGGTTCCCCGGAGGTCGAGCGTGTACTCGACGGCCTCGACGGTGTCGTGATCGCCAATCACAACTCACCTGAGCAGACCGTCATCGCCGGCCCCACCCCCGCGGTCGAGACCGCGCTGGCGGTGCTGCGTGAAGCGGCTCTGCCGGCCACCTCGCTCCCGGTGGCGTGCGCCTTCCACAGTCCGGTGGTAGCGGAAGCCGGGCGCACTTTCGGCGACGTCCTGGCCGGCGTCGACTTCCGGGAACGCCACCGGCCGGTCTGGGCCAACCGGACCGCGGCACCCTACCCAGACGAAGTGGACGCTCCCCGGGCCGAGCTGGCGGCACAGATCGGCGCGCCGGTGCGCTTCGCCGACCAGATCGAGGCGATGTACGCCGATGGCGCCCGGATCTTCGTCGAAGCCGGGCCGGGTGCCGTGCTCGGCGGCTTGGTCGGCCGCATCCTGCACGACCGGCCCCACACCATGGTCAGTCTCGGCGACGACGGCCTGCAGGGATTCCTGACCGGTCTCGCCCGGCTGGCCGCGGCCGGGGTAGACGTCCGCGCGGGCTGGCTGCACCACGGCCGGCCCGGCCTGGACCTCACGTTCGCGGAGCCCCCGAAGCGTCCGCGGTGGACGGTCGACGGGCACCGCGTCCGCACCGTGGACGGTGCCGTGCTCCCCGGCGGGCTGACCCCGGTCCGCCGCATCCATCCCTTCTCAGCACCGAGGACGGACACCATGCCCGATCCACAGGGTCGTGACGCGCTCGTCGCGGACTTCCTCCGCACCAGCCGGGAACTCGTCACCGCGCAGCGCGACGTGATGCTCGGCTACCTGGGCGCGCCGGTCACGACCACCCTTGCCCCGTCCCCCAGCACAGCACCGGTCGTCGTCACTGCTCCGATCACGATCGCAGCAGCTCCCGAACCGGAAACCCCTGCCGAGCCGGATGCTCCGGCCGCCGACCCACTGTCCGTCGTCGTCGGGGTGATCGCCCGACGGACCGGCTACCCACCCGAGATGATCGACCCCGGCCTCGACCTCGAAGCGGACCTGTCCGTCGACTCCATCAAGCGCACCGAGATCGCCGGCGAACTGTCCAGTGCCGTAGGCGATGGCCGCGACCTGGTGGACGAGCTCGTCCGGAGCCGGACCGCCCGCGCGATGGCCGAGGTGCTCGGCGGAACCACGACCGCTCCCGCACCCGAACCGCCGGCCGACACCCCACCGCAGGTCACGGGCGACGAGCCGCGCCGGTTCGTCGAAGACCTCGTGGACGCTCCGGCCACGCCCGACCCGGCTGCCCTCGTCGGCACGACGATCGCCATCGCAGGCGGAAACCGGCTGCTGGCCGACGAGCTGGCGGGCCGCCTCTCCGCCAGTGGCGCCATTCCCGTCGTGCTCGACGACGACGAGCCGGTGGCCATCGACACGCCACTGGACGGCTTGATCTCCTTGCACGCCCTCACCACCGCCGAACCCGCGTTGCCCGAGATCTTCCCGCTCGTCGCGTCGGTGCTTCCTCGGGTGCGCTGGTGCGTGGCGGTCGCGGGCCCGAGCGGACGGGCCTGGGGTCTGCGCGGTTTCTTCCGGAGCCTCGCCCGGGAGTACCCGGACGTCCTCACCCGGCTCGTCGAGCTCACCGGTGCCCCCGACGAAGGCGAAATCGCCGAAATGGTGACCGGCGAGCTTCAAACCCACGAAGGAGGGCCCGTCGTCTGCTACACGCCGCAACGGCAGGTTCCCAAAACGACCCCGACGTCGCTGGGCGGGCTCGCCGCGACCGGTGCCGGTCCAGCCGGTGACGGCGCGGCCGAATTGACCGCGGCGGGGCTCGGCCCGGACTCCGTCATCCTGCTGGTCGGAGGCGCCCGTGGCATCACCGCCCGGGTCGCCGCGGAGCTCGCCGCCGCCACCCGGTGCCGGATCGAACTGGCCGGCCGTACCCCGGCTCCCACCGCCGCCGAACCCGAACCGGACAGCGTCGCCACGGCCACCGACCTGACCGCGCTGCGCAGCGCGGTGGCCGGTCTCGGCCACTTCGAACCGGCGGAGATCGACCGGCGCGCAAAGGACATTCTGGCCCGCCGGGAGGTACAAGCAACGCTGTCCGACATCCGCGGGCACGGAAGCGCGGTCGGCTACCACCCGGTGGACGTGACCGATGCCGACGCGGTCAGCCGGCTGGTCAAGCAGGTCCACGCCGAGCACGGACGCCTCGACCTGGTCGTCTTCGCCGCGGGAGTGATCGAAGACCGGCTGGTCGCCGACAAGGCTCCTGAGTCGTTTTCCCGCGTCTACCGCACCAAGGTCGACGGCGCCCGGGCCCTGCTCGACGCCCTCGAGGAACTGACCGAGCCGCCGAGGGTCGTACTCTTCGGCAGCATCGCGGCCGTCCTGGGCAACCGCGGGCAAGCCGACTACGCCGCGGCCAACGACGCGCTGGAAGGGCTGGGCGAGGCGTGGGCGAAGCGGAGCGGTACCCGCGCTCTGACCGTCCACTGGGGACCGTGGGCGCCTCGTGAACGGCACGGCGGCATGGTGAGTGACGAACTGGCCCGGTCCTACGCCGAACGCGGAATCAGCCTGCTGGCACCGGAGGCAGCGGTCCCGGCGCTGTTTCGCGAACTCGCGTGGGGCTTCTCGCCCGCGGTCCTCTACACAGCGTCGGCCTGGTAGGCGCGCATGACAACTTCGGCAGCCACGACCGACCGCGTACTGTTGCTCGCCGCGCCCGACCTCGACGGCATCTTGACCGCGCTCGACTCCCGCGAGCCGCGGAACGCGACCTACCGCGGACCGGGGCCGCGGCTGGGCCTCGTCGATCCCACTCCGGATCTGCTTGCCACCGCCCGGCGGCTGATCGCCCGAGGAACGCCGGTCCGCCGGCGCAGCGACCTGTGGTTCAGCCCGGCCCCGCTGCTGGCCGGCAGCGGACGCACCGCGTTCATCTTCCCCGGGCTCGAAGGCGAATTCGAGCCCCAGGTCGCCGACGTGGCCAAGCACCTGGGAACGCCGGTTCCCGAACTGTCGGCGAAGACACTCGGTCGCCACGGTGCGGCCGTCATGGCAGTGGGCCGGTTGCTCGACACGGCCCTGCGCCGCCTCGCGGTGCGACCCGACGCGGTGGCCGGGCACAGTGTCGGCGAATGGACGGCGATGATCACCGGCGGCATCGTGTCGGGGGCCGAGTTCGATGCTCTCGTCGACACTGCCGACCTCGACGCCCTGCGCGTACCCGGTGTCGAGTTCGCTGTCCTCGGCTGCGACGCGACCCGCGCCGAGGCGGCGATCGCCGACCGGCCCGACGTGGTGATCTCGCACGAGAACTCGACGAACCAGACCGTCGTGTGTGGACCGGCCGCGGCCCTGAGCGAGGTCACCGCGGCCCTGCGAGCCCAAAAGGTGATTTGTCGCCCCCTGCCGTTCCGGTCGGGCTTCCACACCCCCATGCTCGAGCCCTATCTCCGCTACTTCCGGGACGGGCTGCCCGCACTCCGGATGCGCCAGGCCACCACCCCGGTCTGGTCGGCCACCACGGCCGCCCCGTTCCCGGACGAACCCGACGCCGCACGTGCTCTGTGCCTGCGCCACCTGGTCGAGCGTGTCCGGTTCCGCCAGGTCGTGCGCGCCCTGTACACCGACGGAGTGCGGGCGTTCGTGCAGGCCGGGCCGGGGCAACTCGGCTCGTTGATCGACGACACGCTGCGCCACGATCTCGCGGGGGCGGAGTTCCTCGTGCTGGCTGCGAACTCCCCGCATCGTGCGGGTCTCGACCAGCTGCGCCGGTGCGCTGTCGCGCTGTGGACCGAAGGCGCCGATCCGGACTTCAGCGCGCTCGATCGGCCCGCACCCGCGGTGTCACGGCCGACGCCGGTCGCCGCGTCGCAGTCACCCGGCGCCGCGAAACCGCACCTCCCCGCGCCGGCCGGGGTCACCGGCCTCGCGGCGCTGGGAACTCCCCTGGCCGACGAGATGGCCCGCTTCCTCGATGACACAGCGACCTCCGTCGCCGCTGTCCTGCGCGCCGCCGGTCCGGCCGAATCCTTGGACGTCTCCCTCGCGGCAATGCCGTACCTGCTCGACCACTGCCTGATGCGGCAGCGCCCCGGCTGGCCCGACGTCGAAGACCTGCGCCCCCTGGTCCCGGCCACCACGATGGTCACGCACATGCTCGAAGCCGCCGAACGCGCCTATCCTGGCCTGACCGCTGTCGCGGCCGAAGACCTCACCTTCCACCGCTGGCTTCCGGCGTTTCCGCCGAGAAGGGTTCCGGTCACCGTCCAGCCCAGCGGCCCCGGCCGTGCCCACGTCCGCCTGGGTGAACACGCCGAAGGCACGATCGAACTGGCTCACACCCGGCCGCCGGCGCCCCCGTCGTGGGCCCCCGAACCGGGCGAGCGGTCCCCGAAGCTGGCCGCTCGCGACCTGTACGAGCAGGGCTGGTTGTTCCACGGCCCGGCGTTCCAGGGAATGACCCGATCGATCGCGGTCTCCGACCGGAGCATGCGCGGAGTGATCACCGTGCCCCCCGCACCCGGTGCGCTCCTGGACAACCTCGGCCAGTACCTCGGGCAGTGGCTGGTGGAAACCGTGCCGGACCGCTACATCGCGCTCCCCGCGCGCATCACCCGTATCGAATGGCACGCACCGGAACCTGCCCCCGGCTCCACCGTGGATTGCTTCGTCCGGGTCACCGGATTGGACTCGGACACGGTGACCATGGACGGGCAGCTCCGCCGGGAGGGAGTTCCGATCGTCTCCGTCCGAGGCTGGGTCGACCGGCGGTTCGACGGTGACGAGCGCACCGGACTGGTCCACCGCGAACCCGGCACCGCGACCCTGTCCGAACGCCGCACCGACGGGCTGTGGTCGATCACCGAACGCTGGCGGACCCTGTCCTCACGCGACTTCTACCTCCGCCGCTACACCAGCGCCGAGGAGTACGCCGAGTACGAGCGACTGCCCCCGATCGAGCAGCGGGCCTGGTTTCTCAAGCTCGCCGTGGTCAAAGACGCCGTCCGCGGCCGGCTCTGGGACGACGGCGCCGGCCCCGTCCACCCGGCCGAACTCCGCGTGCACCAAGACCCGTCCGGGCGGTGCCGGGTCACCGGCCGGCACGGGCTCGAAGTTCCCGACCTCGACATCGCCGTCGCCCGGCTGGGTGCCGCCGCGGTCGCGCGCGTCCGACCGGCCGGATCCACACCGAACCCGATCGAAATCGCCGAAGGACCGGCCCCGGCCGGTGGCACTGCGATCACCGCCGGCGCAGGCTCCCCCGGTTACCACGTCCTTTCCCACTGATCTCAGGAGAAACACGATGAGCTACCCCGCCGACCCCACCGCCCAAGCCGTGTTCGAGGTGATCCGGTCGATGGTGACCGACCTGCTCGACCAGTACGGCTTCGACGGCACCGACGTCACCCCGGCCACCCTCTTCCACGACGACCTCGGGTTGGAGAGCATCGATCTGGTGACTCTCGGCGGGATGCTCGCCGAGCGCTACGGCGACCGGGTCAACCTGGCCGAGTTCCTCGCCGGCCTGGAGATCGACGACGTGATCGGGCTGAGGCTCGGTCTGCTCGCCGACTACGTGCACTCGGCCCTCTCGGAAAAGGCAGGCCTGACCGCGTGAGCTACCTCGTCACCAACGGGGTCCGCACCCACTACCAGCGCCTGCACGCGAAGAACCCCGAGTCCGGACCCGTGCCGCAAGCGGTGTTCGTCCACGGCCTGGGCTACGACAGCCTGGCCAGCTTCTACCTGACCCTCGCGCCGCCGATGGCCGCCGCGGGTGTCGACGTGCTCACCTACGACCTGCGGGCTCATGGCCGGACCGACCGGCCCGCGACGGGTTACCTCGTCCGCGACTTCTCCGCCGACCTGCTGGTCCTGCTCGACGGGCTGGGCATCTCCGGACCGGTGCACTTGGTGGGCAACAGCTTCGGTGCGACGGTGGCCTTCGACTTCGCGCACCAGTATCCCGAGCGCGTCCGCAGCATCGTGGCCATCGAAGGGGAACCGCCGACCGGGGCGTGGTCGGAGAAGATGGCGCGGACCCTCAGCGGCGTCGTCGACGGCATGGCCACCGAACGCTACCTGGCCTGGGTGGAAGACACCTTCGGCGCGCACCAAGCGAGGCTGACCCGGGCCGCGGTGAAGATCATTCGCGCGACCACCATCGTCGAAGACGTACCCAGCGGACCGTTCTTCGACGAGGCCACACTGGCTTCTCTTCTCCATCCGGTGCTCTCCGTCGTGGGCAGCGAAGGGTTCCAGAGCGAAGACCTCCACGGCCTGCAACGGCTGCTGCCGAACTGTCGCACCCACATCGTCGAAGGCCAAGATCATTCCGTGCTCGTCAAGCGCCACCACGAAATCCGGCCGGTCATCCTGGACTGGATCGCCCGGCACCACCGGGCACTGACCGCGGCCGGGGACCGGCCGTGAGCCGGTTCCTGGTCGTCGTGCCGCCCTTCACCGGTCACATCAATCCGCTCGTCCCGGTCGCCGAAGAACTGCGGGCCCGCGGCCACGAGATCGCCTGGGCCGGGGACGAGACCGCCCTGAACAGTTCCTTGGCGGGCTACTGGCCGG
The DNA here is from genome assembly GCF_053605345.1 of Amycolatopsis sp. NPDC003865. Classification (NCBI taxonomy): domain Bacteria; kingdom Bacillati; phylum Actinomycetota; class Actinomycetes; order Pseudonocardiales; family Pseudonocardiaceae; genus Amycolatopsis; species Amycolatopsis sp. NPDC003865. The sequence continues at coordinate 840,256 of NZ_JBSGJA010000001.1, forward strand.
TTCACGCGTGCGCGCGCTCCGCGGACGTCACCCGGCCACCCCAGCTCCGTGGCTACGCGGCGCTGAAACACCTGTGGGACGAGATCCTGCTGCCGCTGGCCGACGCGATGGCGCCGGATGTGCGCGAGGCGGTGCAGCGCGTGTCCCCTGACGTCGTTCTCGCCGATCAGCAGGCCTTCGCGGGCGCCTTGGCCGCCGAGCGGGCGGGGCTGTTGTGGGTGACGTCAGCGTCGACGTCGGCCGAGCTGACCGACCCCCTCGCGGTGACGCCGAAGGTGCGGGACTGGCTGGCCGCCCGGCTCGCCGACCTGTGCCGGCGGCACGGTGTGCCGTCCGGCGTCGATCCGCGGTTCTCCCCGCACCTGGTCATCGCGTTCACGACCGCTGTCCTCGCCGGCCCGACGGCCGCCCCGGCGCAGTTCGTCGGGCCGGTGCGCCACGCTTCGGGCGACCGTGCCGACTTCCCGTGGGCACGGCTCGCGCCCGGACGAACCACCGTGCTCGTGACCATGGGCACGGCCAACACCGAGGTCACCGGTGGCTTCCTGCGCGAATGCGCCACGGCGCTGCGGGAGCGGCCCGGTCTACAGGCCGTGTTCGCCGACCCCGGCGACCACCTGCGGGACGAGCCCGGCGATTTCGTCCGGGCTCCCTGGCTACCTGTACCGGAGCTGCTGCCGCACGTGTCCGCGGTCGTCTGCCATGGCGGCCACAACACCGTCTGCGAGAGCCTCGCGTACGGGGTGCCGTTGGTCGTCGCCCCCATCCGCGACGACCAGCCGATCATCGCCCAGCAGGTCGCCGCGACCGGAGCAGGCGCCCGGCTCCGGTTCGGCCACAGCCGGGCCGAGCACATCGGAGCTGCCCTCGACCGGGTGCTCGGCGACCCCGCGTTCACCACGGCGGCCGGGAAGGTCCGGGATTCGTTCGCCGCCGCGGGCGGAGCACCGGCCGCCGCCACCGCGCTGGAGAATCTCGCGGCCGGAGTTCACCGCTCCCGCGAGACCCGCGCGTAAGCCGTCCACGCGCCCACGCCGGCGAAGATCGCCGCCAGCACGGCGGCGATCAACGGCGCGGGGCCCGCTGGAGTGCCGAGGGCCAGTGCCCGGGTCGTGTCGACGGAATAGGTCACCGGGTTGACCTTCGACAGCACCCGCAACCACCCGGGCATAGTCTCGACCGGCATGTAAGCGCTCGAGCTGAACATGAGCGGGAACATCACGACGAACGTGACCGCCTGCATGGCCTCCAGCCGCGGGCGCCACACCGCGATCGCCAGGAAGACCCAGCAGAGGGACCAGCCGACGACGACCGTGAACAGCGCGGCCGCGGCGAGTCCTCCGGCGTTCACCGGACGGAACCCGAGCGCCAGCCACGCGATCACCAAGATCACGACCAGCTGCAGCGCCAGCCGGATCGCGTCTGCCAGGGTCCGGGCCGTGAGCAGCGACATCCTCGCCACCGGCATGGTTTGCAACCGTCCGGCGAACCCGGTGTAGGTATCGCTGAGCAGGCCGAATCCCGCACCCATGGCCGTGGTCAGAGCGATGTTGACCATCGTCGCCGGCAACAGGAAGTTGAGGTAACCGGCGAACGCGGCCACCCCGGGAATGGCCCCTACCCCGGCGAAGACCTGACTGAACAGCAGGAACAGCACCACCGGCTGCAGCAGGCCCAAGAACAACAGCTTCGGGTCTCCGAGCGTGGCGCGCACGTAGCGACCGGTCAGCACCCGTACCTGGTAGCCGAACGAGCTGCTCTCCCAGGCCGTGGCCGTGGGGGCCGGCAGGCTCACCCGCGCGGTCACCGGCGTGCCTGTCCTGCGCCGTGGAGAGCGAGGTAGACGTCCTCCAAGGTCGGCTCGGTCACGCGCACTTGCGTCACCGGAAGCTGCACGGAGTCGAGTGCGCGCACCGCGGCCACCACGTCACGTCCATCGTGCACCGGCAGCACGACGGCCCCGGACCGGGGATCGACTACTCCGGGCATCCCGAGGCCGTGCAAGCGGCGGATCGCCTGATCGCGGTGCCACTGGCCCGGAAAAGAGAGGGTCAGCAGCTGGCTGCCCAGCCGGCGTTTGAGCGCGGCGGGCGTGTCCGCGGCGACGACCCGGCCACCCGCGAGCACGAGCACGTCGTCGGCCAGTGCTTCGGCTTCGGCCAGGTACTGCGTGGTCAGCACCACCGTGATCCCGGTGCCCGCCAGGTGTTTCAGCGTGTCCCACAGCTGCCGGCAGGCGACCGGATCGAGCCCGGTGCTCGGTTCGTCGAGGAACAGGACCTCCGGACGCCCCAGCAGGCAGGCCGCCAGATCGGTCCGCCGCCGCATCCCGCCGGAATAGGTTCGGACCCTGCGTCCCGCCGCTTCGGTCAGGTCGAAGGCCGCGAGCAGCTCGGCTGTTCGTTCGCGGGCCTGTTTGGCCGTCGCGCCGAGCAGCCGGGCGAGGAGCACGAGGTTCTGCTCACCCGAGAGGTTCTCGTCGAGCGCGGCGAACTGCGTGGCCACCCCGATGCGGCGGCGCACCTGCGCGCCACCTCGTTCGACGTCCCAGCCGCAGACCCTCGCGGTTCCGGTGTCGGCCCGCACGCGGGTGGACAGGATGTCGACCAACGTCGTCTTTCCCGCCCCGTTGTGCCCGAGCACACCCAGAATCCGGCCCCGGCCGACCGCGAAGCTGACCTCGGCCAGGGCCTGCACCTGCCCGTAGGACTTGCCGAGCTCCGCGGTCACGATGCGCGGCGACGCGCCGGCCCCGCCTCGCCCGCTCAGAACACCCGCCCGACGTCTTGGGCCACGATCCTCGACATGCTGTGCTCGGCGAGCGCGGCGATGGTCATCGACGGGTTGCAGGCACCGGTCGAGCCCGGGATGCGCGATCCGTCCAGGACGTAGAGCCCCTGGTGGCCGGTCACCCGGCCGTACAGGTCCACGGCCGATCCCAGCGGAACACCGCCCAGCGAGTGCCACGTCGACGGCGCCGTGGTGTTCGTGTCGACCATCAGACCGCCACCGGCCAGCGCGAGCGCCGCCATGCGCGCCGCGATCAGTGTCTGCAGCGCGGCGTCGGCGGCGACCGGCCAGGTCAGCACGGCGTCGTCCTTCGTGGCGTCGTAGGCCCAGGTGCCGGCGGCCGGCACGACCCCGAACCCGACGACCGTCATCAGCTTGACGCCGTCCAGGGACGCGGGTGCGCCGGCGTGGATGATCGTCAGCGGGATCGGGCTGGCCGGGTCGCTCCCACCGACACAGGCGGGGCCGCCCTGCTGGGTGCCGGCATCGCCGTTCATCCCGATCCAGGCGTAGATGCGATCCCCGTTGTTTCCCCACTGGGTACCGATGGAGTCGGGCAGATCGGGAATGAGCCCCTTCGCCTTCGACTTCACGAGCAGCCTGGTCGTACCGGGTGAACCGGCGTTGAGGAACACCGAGTCGGCGATGATCCGCTTCTTTTCCTGGACGGCTCCGGCGGTGTCGATCCGGTCAACCTCCAGCACCCAGCGCTTGTTCGAGTCCATCGCGATGTCGCGCACGACGTGCAGCGGTGCCACGCGGACCTTGCCCGTGGCCTCCGCGGCCGCCAGGTACGTGACGTCGATCGAGTGCTTGCCGCCGTTGTTGACCCCGAAGGCGATGTCGCTCGTGGTGTAGGTGGGCTCGTAACGCCCGTCCAGTTCACCGCGGACGAAGTTCCAGTCGACCGGCAAGGGAACGCGAAAGGTCTTCAGCCCGGACTTGGCGGCGACGTCGGTGAACAGGCGCGACGATTTGTACGGATCGGTCTTCAGGATGTCGTCGGGAATGGTCGAAATACCCAGCATCTGCGCGACCCGGGGATAGGCCCACAGGTTGAGCTCGTCGTAGAGCCCGGCCGCCGCGGGGATCGACTTCGCGAAGTTCGCCTTGGTCGGCTGCAGGGACATCCCGTGGTACATGAGCGAGCCACCGCCGACGGCCGCGCCGCAGTTGGCGGTCATGCCGTTACCCTGTACGGCCTCGATCACGCCGGTGAACGGCGTCCACGTCTTGTCGACGCCGGGGACGACACTGTGGTCGGTGAGCCAGGCGGACCGGTTGTCCATGTTGGCGAAGCGGCAGAACGTGGTGGCGTTCGGACCGGTCGGCCACCGCAGACCGCGTTCGAGAACGAGGGTCGACACCCCGGCCTGCGCCAATCGCAGCGCGGACACGCCACCACCGAATCCCGAGCCGACGACGACCGCGCGCTCTCGCTGCTCGGTCACGGTGGTGGAGGAGCCGACGAGCGCCGCGGCGGCCCGGCCCGGGCCGGCCAGCACACCGCTGACGGCCACCGCACCCAACGCCGCCGCACCGAGCACGTGTCGGCGGCTGATGCGCGCTTCTCCGGGGACCGGGGAGTTTTCAGGCATGGTTGACTCCATTGTCATCCGCTTTGCGAGGAACAAGCGTCATGGTCATTTCACAGTGAACAATGGTTCGCGAGGGCCAATAACCGGCCAGAAGGACACTTTGACATTACCCGTCCAGCTCATGCTTGGATAATGGTAATCGAAAACAACAATTGCCTCGAACCGATAGCACCTGGTGCTAAAACCGTCCAGCCCGACCGTCGACGCCGGCTCGGCGTCACCCATCCGAGGCATATTTAAATCAACCGGTTGACTGAAACTTTGCCGACCGGTTGACTGGGGGTCCCAGCGCCAAGGAGGTTGGCGATGCCCCACCCGGTGACGGCCACGAGCGGCCGGACATCCCGCTCTGTGCGCAGTAACGCCACCCGGGAGTCGATCCTGCTCACGGCGGAGCGGTTGTTCGCCGAATTCGGCATCGAGGCCGTGTCCAACCGCCAGATCAGCGAAGCCGCGGGCCAGGGGAACAACGCGGCGGTGGGCTACCACTTCGGCTCGAAGACCGAACTCGTGCGAGCGATCGTGATCAGGCACAACGAGGCCGTCGAGCGGCTGCGGGCCGGGCAGGTCGCCGCAGTCGGCGACAGTCCCGGGCTTCGCGAATGGGTGACCTGCCTGGTCCGCCCGGTCAGCCGCCACCTCGCGAGCTTGGGGGTCCCCAGCTGGTTCGGCCGGTTCGCCACGCAGATCACCACTAGCCCGGCTTACCGCGAGTTCATGACGGCGGACGCCATGAACTCGCCGGCACTGATCCGAACCGTGGAAGGTCTTGACGCCTGCGTCGCAGACCTGCCACCGGCCATCCGTGCCGGGCGGCACAACATGGCTCGTCAACTCCTGGTGCACATGCTCGCCGAACGAGAGCAAGTACTCGCCGAAGAAGGGCTCGCCCCGCGCGTCGGCTGGGACGAGGCGGCCGACGGCCTGGTCGACGCCATCGTCGGGATCTGGCTGGCACCGGTGAGCGGATGCTCGTGAACGGCGTTTCGCCCCAAACGAAAGAGGTTCGAGCATGACACCCGGCACCACCGAGGGAACCGGCCTGCCCCAGAGTGTCCTCGTCGTCGGCGCCTCGGCCGCCGGCTTGTCCACAGTGGAGGCTCTCCGCCGCGGGGGCTTCCTCGGCTGGGTGACCGTGCTCGGCGCCGAACCGCACCTGCCCTACGACCGGCCGCCGCTGTCCAAACAGGTCCTGGCCGGCACCTGGGAGCCCGAGCGCGCCGCACTCCGTTCCGCGGCCGCGCTGGTCGCGCTCGACGCCGAATTCATCCTGGCGGACGCGGCGGTGCGCCTGCACAGCGAAAGCCGGACGATCGAAACCGCCGGTGGGCGTGACCTCACCGCCGACGCGGTCGTCCTGGCGACCGGAGTTCGTCCCCGCACGCTGCCGGGCCAGCCGACCCTGGCCGGGGTGCACGTCCTGCGGACTCTCGAGAATTCCGCGGCTCTGCGTCGCGACCTCCTCAGGTCGAATCGGCTCGTCGTCGTCGGCGAGGGCGTGCTGGGCGCCGAAATAGCCGCCACTGCCCGGGGTATGGGCCTGGAAGTAACCATCGCCGGTCCGCAACCGGCGCCGATGACGCTTCAGGTCGGGCCCATGGTCGGCGCCCACCTGGCGAAGCTGCACCTGGAGCACGGCGTCGCGTTGCGCCTGGGCACCGGGGTCAGCGACCTGACCGGCAACGATGGCCGGGTATCCGGGGTGCGGCTCGACACCGGCGAACTCCTGCCCGCCGACGTGGTAGTCGTCGCGATCGGGGCGGTCCCGGTAACGGACTGGCTCGCCGACAGCGGTCTCGAACTGGGCAACGGCATCATCTGCGACTCCCAGTGCCGGGCCTCCGAAGGCATCTACGCGGTCGGGGACGTCGCGCGATGGCACCACGAACAGCTCGGCGGTCTGCTCCGGCTGGAGAACCGGACCAACGCGATCGAACAAGCGGCGGCGGTCGCTGCGAACATCCTGGGCGAAGACCGGCCTTACACACCGGTGCCCTACTTCTGGACTGACCAGTACAACGCGAAGCTGCAAGTGCACGGATTTGTCGGAGGTACCGCAGAGACAGCCATCGTCGAAGGAAATCCTTCCGACCGGCGATTCGTCGTCCAATACCGCCAGGGCGGGCGTGTCACCGGAGTGCTGGGCTGGAACATGCCCAAGCAGACCCGGCTACATCGGCAAGACGTCGTCGACGGCCTGCTCGACCCGGTTTCGTGACGATCGCCCCGCGTCGCGACGCGGCAAGCACCCGAACTCGGCTGCTGAGTGCCGCTGCGCTTCTCTTCGCCCGCGACGGCTACGCGAGCACTTCCGTGCGGGACATCGCCGACGCCGCCGGCGCGAACGTTGCCCTCATCAACCGCTACTTCGGTTCGAAGGAGGGGTTGTTCAGCGCTTGCTTGGCCAGGGGTACCGCGCGCGTGCTCGACGAATCCGGCAGCCGAGCGGCGGAGCTTCTCCTCGGTGACCACCAGCACTTGCTGTTGCTCGCCCACCACCCCGGCACCGAGCGGGCCAACCGCATCCGGCTCGCGGGGCTGCGCGCCTTCGGAACAGCGTTGTCCGCGGAGTCGGCGCAGCAGACCGGCGACGATGGGGAGAAGTACGTCCTGCCGGCCCAGCTGCTCCTCGCTGCCGCGATCGGAGTCGCGCTCCTGCGCTCGGCGGGACTACAGCCACTCGCATCGGCACGGGAGCAAGCCCTGCTCGAACCGCTGGCGGAACTCGCGGGTCTACCACGCGCCGAACACCGTTGACATGCTGAACTCGGCGAAGAGCTGCTGGCGAACACGACCGTAGTTTCGGGTCAGCGGACGGAGTGCCGGTCGCCGACGTCCGCGAGCGCGTCCGAAGGCGACCGGCCCGGCCTGATCCGCTAGACGATCGTCACTCCGTCCAGCTCACCTGTCGACCGCCACTTCTCCAGCAGCTCGAAGAACTGGACCGGACCGGCTCCGTAGCCGGCCGAAAGGAGGCTGTCGGGATTCTCGTGATCCCCCTCGGTGTCCAGGTAACTGGGGGTGCAGTCCCGGAAGAAGTCGATCGCCGCGACGGAGAGCTCGTGCATGGTCGCCACCCACGCGTCCTCGGCGGCCGGATCGGCTTCGATGGTGCCGGCTCCCCTGGCCGCCCACTGCTCGAGCAAGTAGGCCAGGTGCCGGGCCCGCTCCTCGGCGGTGTGGGTGTAGTTGTGCGCGATGCCGGTCTGGGTATAGCCGAGGAAGAAGCAGTTGGGGAAGCCGTGGGATTGCAGGCCGTGGAACGTGCGGGGTCCGTTCTTCCACTTGTCCGACAGCCGCAGGCCGTCCCGGCCGATGATGTCGAAGCCCGTCCGGCGGGTGTAGCCGGTGCCGACCTCGTACCCGGTGGCGAAGATCAACGCGTCCACTTTGTACTCGACTCCGCCGACGACGACGCCGTCCTCGGTCAGCCGCTCGATACCCCGGCCGTCGGTGTCGACGAGCTCGACGTTGTCGCGGTTGAAGGTCTGGAGGTATTCGTCGTGGAAACCGAGCCGCTTGCACAATCGCTTGTACCAGGGCTTGAGGGCCTGCGCGGTCGCCTTGTCGACGACGATCGAGTCGATGCGGTCGCGGACCCGTTGCATCGAGTGGTAGTCCTGCTCATAGAGGAAATCGAAGATGTCCTCCATCGTCATGGCACCGTCGCGCCGGGCCATCTCCTTCATCACCGCGGCGGCCGTCAGCTCGAACGAGACCTCGGTCCAACCGTCACCGACGAGGTCCAGCTCGAGTTCGGCACCCGCCGTCACGCGAGTGAAGTTCTCCATGCGCCGACGCTGCCAGCCTGGCTCGAGTTTCGCCGCCCACCCGGGATCGGTGGGGCGGTTGTCCCTGACGTCGACGGCGTTCGGCGTGCGCTGGAAAACGTAGAGCTGCCGGGCCGAGCGGCCGAGGTGCGGCACCACTTGGAGGCCGGTGGCACCGGTGCCGATGATGCCGACGGCCTTGTCGTGCAGCCCGGTGAGGTCTCCGGCCTCGCTCCCACCGGTGTAGCCGTAGTCCCAGCGGCTGGTGTGGAAGGTGTGGCCGCGGAACTCGTTGATGCCGGGGATACCAGGGAGCTTGGGCCGATGCAAAGACCCTGGCGAGACCGCCACCACCGCGGCGGTGATGCGGTCGCCCCGGTCCGTTGAAACGATCCACTTCTTGGCCGTTTCGTCCCACGTCATCCCGGTGACGCCGGTCTGGAACAGAGCGTCCTGGTACAGGCCGTAGTGCTGTGCGATCGCCCGGAGGTGCTCGCGAATCTCGGCTCCGAAGGCGTAGCGCTGGGTAGGCATATAACCCAGCTCTTCCAGCAGCGGCAGGTAGATGTAGGACTCGATGTCGCACTGGATGCCAGGATAGCGGTTCCAGTACCAGGTACCACCGACGTCACCCGCCTTGTCGAGGAGGCGGATGTCGGAGAACCCGGCCTCCTGCAGGCGTACCGCGGCCAGCAGCCCACCCAGCCCGGCACCGATGATGAGCACCTGCACCTCGTCGTCGACCGGCTCACGGTCGACTCGATCGGTGTAAGGATCATCGGCGTAGTGCGAGAACTCCGCGGTGACTTCGACGAACTGGTCGACCCCGTCGGCGCGGAGCCGCTTCGCGCGTTCGTAGGCGTACTTGGCGCGAACCCAGTCCGGGTCGTATCCCTCGGGCTGAGGCCCCGGCGCGGTAACCGTCATGTCAGCGACTCCCCGTCCCGCCGAAGCGCTCGCGCAGCGGCCGGTCGTCGGGGTCGGGCCGGTGAATACCGCGGTCGACCAGACGCGGCACGACTTCGTCGATGAACTCCCGGATCGACAGCGGGCCGACCGGGAACATGAGGTTGAAGCCGCCCACCGCGCCGTCTTCGAACCACAGGGCGAAGTCGTCGACGATCTCGTCGTAGGATCCGACGAACTTGCGGTGGGTAGCGCCACCACGGCCGATCGCGTGCGCTGTCACGTCGCGCACCGTCACACCCGGACGCTCGTGGATCCAGTTGTACAGCCCCACGTAGTTGCCGAAGGTACTCGTGATGGTCTTCTCCACGTCCTCGGGCTTGGGCAGCACGTTGACTGGGAACGGCTCGTTCACGTCGTCGAAGGAGAGGAAGATGCCGAACTGCCCGAGTGCGAAGGGCGCCAACATTTCCCAGTCGACGTAGTCGTCGAGAGCGCGCATCTTCTCTTCGGCCTCGGCAGCGGTGCGGCCGACGAACGGGATGAAGCCGGGAATCGCCGGGACGCTGCCGGCCGGACGTCCGGCCTTGAGCAAGGCCTTGTCGAGGTCGGCCCGGTAGGCTGCGGCTCCCTCACGCGTCGTGGCGTTGGTGAAGACCATCTCCGCGTGCTTCGCCGCCACCGCGATGCCTGGTCCGGATCCCCCGGCCTGCGCGATCAGCGGGCGCCCTTGCCGGCTCGGAGCGACGTTCAGTGCTCCTTCGACACGGAACAGCTCGCCTTCGTGCTTCATCTGGGTCGCGTAGAACCGGGTCACACCGTCCGGATCGGTGCGCAGCTCACGGTTCTCCCACAAGGCGGTCACGACATCGAGGAACTCGTCCGCGCGCCGGTACCGGGTCTCTCGATCCGGGTGCGCCTTCAACCCGTAGGCCAAGGCGAAGTGGTCGCCCGCGGTCGTCACGGCGTTGAACCCGGCGCGCCCATCCGAAGCCTGGTCCAGGGAAGCGAGCAGACGAGCCAGCGTGTACGGGTCGTAGAACGTCGTCGAAGCCGTCGCGATCAGTCCCACGTGCCGCGTCACACCCGCCATGGCGGTCAACGCGGTGATCGGCTCGGCGGGACCCCCGTCGGGAGCGGGCGAGTTCACCGCACCGGGAACGTCCCCGAGAAACACCGCGGTGAACAGGCCCTCGTCGGCGAGTTTCCCGTACTCCATCAGGCGCGTGAAAGCGTCCTGATGCGGCCGTCCGGTCTGCGCCCGCTCGTAGGCGAGGGCACCTTGGTGGAGGTTCAGGTCGTTCCCCACCAGGTTCAGGTGGAGGTAGCGTCGATCCGACATCGGTTCTCTTCCTTGGTCCGTGCATCACTGCGGTGTTCGTGTCGCACCAGACCGGGGACAGGCACCCCGGTGTACCGGCCAACGTGGGCAACGCCACGTCACAGCAGTGAACACCCAGCGGCATTTTGAGTCAACTGGTTGATTCAAAAACCTGAGTCTCGACGTCGTCGTCAGTGGGCGCACCATGACCGTTTTTGATACCTGGCGCCAACTTCCTCGCGATGTCGGCCCCGGAACACTCACCTGCTTGACGTGGCCGAACACCGGCACCTAGCGTCCGATCACCCGACTCGGCAGCGGTCAAAGGAGACGCCATGCGACGCAACGGGACACTTCGCCGTGCTCGAAGCGCCGGGGTACGCGCCACCGCCCTGGCCCTTCTCCTCGCGTCAACGACGATCACACCGGCCGCGGCGACCGACGACGGCACCGTCGTTACGATCTCCGACGGGACACTCCGCGGTCAGGCCGACTCCGGCGGACGGCACTTCTCCGACATTCCCTACGCGGCGCCACCGACCGGCGACCTCCGTTTCCGCCCGCCCCAGGCGGTGGCGCCGTGGACCGGAGTGCGAGATGCGACCCTTCCGCAACCGGCCTGCCCCCAGACGCTCGCATCGGACACCGACGAAGACTGCCTGGTGCTCGACGTCCGCACCCCGCCGGAGCCCGAGTCCCGCAACCTCCCGGTCATGGTGTGGATCCACGGCGGTGCCTACACTTCCGCCTCGGCGTCCGCGTTCGATTTGAGCCCCGTGGTCACCATGGGCAAGGTCATCGTGGTCAGCATCAACTACCGCCTCGGCGCGCTCGGCTTCCTCGGCCTACCGGAACTGATTTCCGAATCCGGCACCACCGGCAACTACGGGATCCTCGATCAGCAAGCCGCCCTCAAGTGGGTAAGGCGCAACATCGCCGCATTCGGCGGAAATCCCCGCAACATCACCCTCTTCGGCCAGTCAGCGGGAGGCCACAGCGTCTGCACGCAGTTGATCTCCCCCAGCGCGTCCGGGCTGTTCGACAAAGCGATCTCGCAGAGCGGAGGATGCATCGGCACCAACCTCGGACCGACACCCGCCGCCACCGCGTACACCCGCTCATCGGCGTTCGCCGACAAGGCCGGCTGCCGGGACAGCGCAACCCGTCTCGCCTGCCTGCGCAGCATGACAACGACGGACCTGGTGAACGCGCAAGGCAGCAGCCTCGCCATCGGCGACCTGACCTGGACACCGACCATCGACGGGACCGTGATCCAAGAGCCCATCGCAGACGCCTTGGCCGCCGGCCGGTACCACCACGTCCCTCTGATCACGGGCAGCACACGGGACGAGGGCCGGTTATTCGTATCGCTCGAATTCCACTTCGGAAAACTGCGCGCGTCGAACGTCGAGGAGCTGCGACAACACATCCGGCTACTTGCCGGTGCCAGCACGGCCGCGCTCGAGTCCACCTACCCGCCGTTGAGCCCGATCGACGCCGATACGGCAATATCCGACGTGATCACCGACGGCGGCTTCTCCTGCGCCGCGAACAAAGTGGTCGCCGAGGTTCGGGGCTCAGACCAGCCGCTGTACCACTACGAATTCGCCGACACCACCGCACCGGTCACGCCGCCTCTGTCCCTCGATCTGCTGTGGCAGTTCAAGGCCTACCACGGCTCGGACGTCATGTATCTGACCTCCAGTCTGCAAGGAACTCCTATCGTCCTCGACGACGCCCAGAAACGACTCTCGAAGCAGCTGATCGGCTACTGGACCACGTTCGCCGCGACCGGCAACCCCAACGGTGCTGGGCGGCCCGAATGGCCGGCCGTCACCCAGACCTCATCGCCGGTACAGCGCCTGGCACCGAACCGGACTGCCCCCTTCGCCACATTCACCACCGACCACCACTGCGCGTTGTGGTGACGGGAGACCAGCATGATCACTCACTCACCCACTCGTCCCGAACTCGGCGCGGCCATCGCCGCGCTCGCCGTGGGAGAACCCGTCGTCGTCGCCGACGGCCGCGAAGGCCACCTGGTCTTCGCCGCGGCCCTCGCGTCGCCCGAACTGCTGGCCTTCACCGTGCGCCACACCGCCGGTTTCGTGCGGGTCGCCCTCACCGTCGAAGACTGTCTCCGGCTGGACCTCCCGCCGATGCACTACCGGGGTGATCCCGCGCAGCGGGTGACGGTCGACCTCCGGGGGCCGGGCACCGGCATCTCGGCCACCGACCGCGCGAGGACGATCGCCGCACTCGCCGCGCCGCACTCGTCCCCCGCCGACTTCACCCGTCCCGGACACGTCGTCCCAGTGGAAGCGGGCACGGGCGGACGCGGTGGCGTGGCCGAGACAGCGATCGAGCTGGTGCGGCGATCCGGTCACCCGCCGGCAGCGGGGTACAGCACCCTGGTGTCCCGGATCGATCCATCACGCATGGCGCAGGGGGACGAGCTCGGAGAATTCGCCGCCGAACACGGTCTCGCCGTCATCGTGGTCTGATCGCCGGCGACGGTCACCGCGGATCCTGCTGTGGAGCGATCCGCCTCGCCGCATCCACCGGTGCGGTGATCACACCCATCCGCAGCAACAGGTCGGGCACACGCTGAATGCGACGAGCGTCCAGCGTCGAGCCGAAGGCAGGCATCGAGAGCAGCTTCGCTACCGTCTCGTTGATCTTCGCGTGCTTCACCAGCAGAGGCTCCACCTTCGAACGGTCGCCGGCGGCGTCGAGAGTGGCTTTCTTCATCGCGCGCTGGAAAGCAGCGAGCGTCCTCGGGTTGTCGTGCACCCACTTCTTCGTCGCCCCGTACCCCGCCAGCGGGAAATCCTGGGTGGCTCCGGAGCCGATGTCGATGACGGGAATCGCGTCGGCCTCGTCGGCCGCGATGGTGACGTAGGGTTCCGCGACGTAGGCCGCATCGACCCGGCCTTGCCGCAGCGCGGCCGCCACCTGCGGAAAAGGCAGCTCAACCCAGATCACCGAGTCGTAGGGAACACGGTGGTCACTCATCACCGATTTCGTGAGCACGTCCGATGCGGTGTTTTTGGCGGTGATCGCGACTTTCCGCCCGGCCAAGCCACTTAAGGTCTTCGCGGGCGAGTTGGGTCCCACCACGATGGCATTGCTGTTCGGACTGACCGAAGTCGCATCGGATACCAGCAGGAGATCCGCACTGCCCTTCGCGGTGAACAACGAGACATAGCTGGAGAACGCGATGTCAACCGCTCCCGAGACGACGTTCGCCGTCGAGGCCTGCCCGCTTGCGGCCATGACCGTCTCGACGTCAAGCCCCTCGGCCTTGAAGTAGCCCGCGTCTTGGGCGAGCCAGAAAGGACCGAGATCGGTGAGTGGCTGGATCGACACTCTGATCTTCGATTTCTCGACACCGGATCCGCCCGACGGCGCGCTCGCGTCGTCCGATCCCAGGATCCGGCAACCGCTTACTGCCGCCAATAGCGCGATCACAACAACGACATCCGACACGATCCGGCGCACCCATACGCGGCCGGCAAAGCTTCCCGACAAAAGAAATTCCCTTTCCAAGGGTACGGTTGACACAGTACCGATTCAGCGGCCGGGACGTTATGCTTGACGGTTGAGCATCGTCAAGCGAGTGAGCGTTTTTCAGGCCCACGAACTTCTCGCTTATCATCGAATGTCAATGCATCGATGGTGTAGATGAGATGTCGTGCGGCTGACCGAGCTGGTGGTCCGCTGGACGGCGAAGCCGCGAAGGCGACCGGGATGAGGCCGGTGTATTCCCACGAGTAACGGCCGAAGTTCGCGGCATCGGTGAACCCGAGATGCGCGGCGACCGCCCAGGCGTCCGATCGGGCTTCAGCGAGCACGGTCGGGCTTCGCGCAGGTGTCCGTGTCCGACCGGCGCACGACGCAGCACGCCGCTTCAGCCGGACACCACCGCGTTGGACATCCGACAGCCGGCACCCGCGCTTCCTGTACTTCCCCACAGTGCGCCGGCCGCCCTGGTGCGGTTCCCTGTGAAGGGTGCACATCCGCCCCACGACGAGGTCCCACCACCTGACGCACTTCGGCGTGCTCGAGGCCGAATCCGACGGCAGGTCGTTGTCGGCCGTCACCGGCTGGGACGGCGATCCCGACCCGCGGCGCATCATCCACAACGTCGCCGGCAGTCAGCACCACCCGACCCGAGTCACGCGGCCCGCGGTCCGCCGCGGGTGGCTCGAGCACGGCCCCGGCGGACGCGGGCGGGGCGACGAGCCGTTCGTCGAGGTCAGCTGGGACCAGGCACTCGACCTGCTCAGCGCCGAGCTGCGCCGGGTCTACTCGGCCCACGGTTCCTCCGGCGTCTACGGCGGGTCCTACGGGTGGTCGAGCGCCGGCCGGTTCCACCACGGGCAAAGCCAGCTTCACCGGTTCCTCAACTGCCTCGGCGGCTACGTCTCGGCGGTCGGTGACTACAGCTACGGCACCTCGGGAATTCTGCTGCCCCACGTAATCGGATCCGCGAAGGACATCATGGCCGGGGCGACCACGTGGGAGGTGATCCGCGACCACACCGAGCTGTTCGTCTCCTTCGGCGGTCTGTCGCACAAGAACACCGCGATCGGCCCCGGCGGAATCGGGCGGCACGACACCCGCGCGGCGATCCGGCGAGCTCACGATGCCGGTTGCCGGTTCGTCGACGTGACCCCGATTCGCGACGACGCGTTTCCCGAGGCCCAAACCTGGTGGATCGCTCCCCGGCCGGGCTCGGATGCCGCGCTGATGCTGGCACTCGCCTACGTCATCGACGCGGAAAACCTGGTGGACCACGACTTTCTGGCCACGCACACCGTCGGTTACGAACGCTTCATCGACTACGTTCGCGGAACACACGACGGCGAGCCCAAGTCTCCGGAATGGGCCGCCCGCATCAGCGATGTGCCCACGCGGACGATCGTCGATCTCGCCCGGCGGATGGGCCGGTCGCGGACCATGATCAACCTCAGCTGGTCCATGCAGCGGCAACACCACGGCGAGCAGCCGATCTGGCTCGGCGTCACCCTCGCCGCCATGCTCGGCCAGATCGGGCTTCCCGGCGGCGGGTTTCAGCACGGCTACGGCTCGTCCGCCGACGTCGGCCTGGCCGACCGGGTGCTCAATCCGCCGGCGCTGCCCCAGGGCGTCAACCGGGAGCCGGAGTTCATCCCGGTGGCACGCATCGCGGACATGCTGCTCGAACCCGGCGCGGTGATTCCCTTCAACGGCAAGGAAATGACGCTGCCCCGGATCGAACTGGTCTACTGGGTCGGCGGCAACCCGTTCCACCACCACCAGGATCTGGCGAAGCTCCGCAGGGCTTTCACCAGGCCCGCGACGGTTGTGGTCCACGAACAGTTCTGGACCAGCACGGCCCGCCACGCGGACATCGTCCTCCCGGCGACGATGTCGATCGAACGCGACGACTTCGGCGCCGGCCGCAACGACCCACTGTTCTTCCCCATGCCCGCACTGACCGAGCCCGCCGGCGAAGCGAAGGACGACTACGCGATCTTCGCCGGACTCGAGCAGCGGCTCGACCTCGGCGGTAGGTTCACCGAAGGACGGTCGGTCGAGGACTGGTTACGCCATCTCTACACCGGCTGGCGCGGGCGCCTCGCCGACCGGGGCCACGACGTTCCGTCCTTCGAGGAATTCTGGCGCAGCGACCACATCTCGATCCCGGTTACCGACGCGCGACAGGTGCTGCATTCACCGTTCCGCGCCGACCCGGTGCGGAACCCGCTCGCCACGCCGTCGGGCCGCATCGAGCTGTTCTCCGAACGCATCGAGTCCTTCGGCTACGCGGACTGTCCCGGCCACCCCGTCTGGCTGGAGCCTCGCGAGTGGCTCGGCGGCGGTGATCGCGCGTACCCGTTGCACCTGATCTCCAATCAGCCCGCGACGCGGCTGCACAGTCAGCTCGACATCGGTGCCACGAGCCAGGAAAGCAAGATCCACGGGCGGGAGCCCGCGAGGATGCACCCGGCCGACGCCGCCACCCGCGGCCTCCGTTCCGGCGACGTCATCCGGATCCGGAACCAGCGCGGCTCCTGCCTGGCCGGGCTGATCGTGTCCGACGCGCTGCGGCCCGGCGTCGTGCAGCTGTCGACCGGCGCGTGGTACGACCCTGATCCGGCCGATCCCTCCTTCTGCCGGCATGGCAACCCGAACGTCCTGAGCCCGGACCTTCCCTCGTCGAGCCTTTCCCAGGGCACCACGGCCCAGCACACCCTCGTCGAAGTGGAGCGCTGGGAAGAACCGGTGCCGCCGCTGGCCGTCGACAAGCCGCCACCGCTCGTCGGAAACGGCCCTGTCACCGCCAATGCCGATTAGCCGGCGCGGGTGCTGCCGCGGCAGTATGTCTTGTCCCGGGAGCCGACGCTCCCGGATGAGGCGTCCTCAGGCTGTTCTTCCGCGATCTCCCGGGCGACGATGCCGGCCAGGGCGCGGACCTGCTCCACGCGCTCTGCCGGATACCCCGCAAGCGGGTTGAGGAGGAACGTCCGTACCCGCGAGGCGGGAAACTCCGTCACTTGGCTGCGGATCGAATCCTCGTCGCCCATCAGTGACCACATCCACCAGGTCCCGCAGCACGGCCGCGCGAACTGGTTACGCACCTTGCACCGCCTCCGGCGGCGGCTCACCGAGGCGGACGTGGACCTGGAGTCGGATATCGAGCTCGCGACGTTTCTGATGCCGAGCGCTGCGACCGAGACCGGGAGCTCCGTGCGCACCGGGTGGTTGATGATCTTCAGCCGCCTGCCCAGCCCGGAGCCTCCGTTCTCCTTCCTCAACGGCACGCGGTAACGATTGCCGTCGTAGTCCAGAGGCTCACGGCGCCAGACCTTGCGGCAGATCTCGATGACTTCGCTGGTGCACCCCAGGGGGCGTCGTACTGATGCCGTGAAAGCCTCCGACAACCTGCGGACCACTGGCTCCCACCCCGGGGTGAACCGGCCGCCCGAAACGTAGTCGGGGCCGGCGGCTGTCATCGAGGTCAGGGTGGGCGTGCGTGAGGACTTCGGGCTACGCCGCGGTCCGCCGCTTGAACATCACGACCCACTGCCCTTCCTGGCAGACGACGTCACGATGGTTGAGCACCTGGACGTCGAAGGTGACGATCCCGCGGTCGGGCTTCGAGGCCGACGCCTTCACCACGGCGACCGCCTGCCGCACCCGGATGGTGTCACCGGGCCGGACCACGTCCTTGAGGTTCCAGGTCATGCCCAGGAACGCGAGCGCGGTGCCGTCCTTGATCCCCAGCCGCGACTCCAGGCCGGTCGCGACCGCGAAGACGCCGGGACCGTGGAAGATGCGGCCGCCGAACTGTGTGGTCTTCGCGAACTCCTCGTCGGTGTGCAGCGGATTGTAATCGCCGGACAGCCCGGCGAACGCGGCCAGGTCGGCTTCGGTGATGGTTCGCGCCGGCGTCGTCCAGGTCATGCCCGGCTCGAACTCGTCGAAGTACAGGCCGCTCGAAGTCTTCGCCGGTGCCTGCTCGATCGTCATGGTGATTTCCGCCCCTTCGCCTTGCTCCCGGTGGAGACTCCACAACTGTGCTCCCGCGGCCGTGCTCCGGCCATTGGCCGTTCCCCGAACCGGCGCCTCGTCGCCCGGAATCCTCACGAATCCGTCCGCTTCAGCCGATAGTCCAGTCCCTTGAGCGCTTCGCACTCGGCGAGCCCGCCGTCGCCGAACCGCTCCGCCGAGACGGTCGACGCCGGCCACTTCCTTGGCCCTGGGTGATCGACCTCCTCGGGGTGCGCGCGCCTTCGGCTCGCGGGATGGACCGCCGGAGTAGCTTCTCAGGCGATCTTCTCGTGCCGGTAGAAGTCGACGTGCTCGGACGCGGCGGGGCGGTGGCCGAGGATCAGGTCCGCAGCTTTCTCGGCGATCATCATGACCGGCGCGTAGAGGTTCGCGTTCGGGATGACGGGCATGACCGACGCGTCGACTACGCGGATCCCGTCGAGGCCGTGCACGCGCATCGTCCGCGGGTCGACCACCGCGTCCTCGCCGGTGCCCATTTTGCAGGTGCCGCACGGGTGATAGGTCGTCTCCGCGTCACGGGCGACCCACTCGAGGATCTCGTCGTCGGTCCGGACCTCGGGCCCCGGCGACAATTCTCCGCCGTTGAAAGGTTCGAACGCCGCCTGGTTGAGCAGCTCCCGGGTGCTCCGGACGCCGTCGATCCATTCCTTGCGGTCCTGCTCGACCGACAGGTAGTTGAACGTCAGCACCGGCGCCTGGGCCGGGTCGTTCGCGCGCAGCTTCAGGTGCCCCTTCGACTGCGGCGTCTGCGGTCCGAGGTTGATCTGGTACGCGTGCTCGGTCGGCGCTGGGGTCCCGTCGTTGCGGACGCCGAGGGCGAGCATGGTCAGCATCAGGTTCGGCATGTCCACTTCGTCGTTCGAGCGGAGGAAACCGCCTGCCTCGAAGTGGTTCGTGGCCGCGGGCCCCTTGCGGCGCAGCAGCCAGTTCACCCCGATGCCCGGCCAGCTCTTCGGTTTGAGGATGCCCGCCATCGACACGGGCTGGGTGCAGGCGTACATGATGAACGCCTCGAGGTGGTCCTGCATGTTCTCGCCCACGCCCGGCAGGTCGGCCACGACGTCGATGCCGAGCCGGTTCAGCTCGCCGCCGTTGCCGACGCCGGACAGTTGCAGCAGCTGAGGCGAGTTGAACGCGCCACCGCAGAGGATGATCTCCGTGCCACGAACGACGGTTCGTCCTTCGCGTCGGGAGAGCAGTTCGACACCGACCGCCCGCGACCCTTCGAAGAGGACCCGGCTCACCAGGGCACCGGTCGACACGGTGAGGTTGGTCCGCCGCCGGACGGGGTCGAGGTACGTGCGGGCCGCGTCGTAGCGTTCCCCGTCCTCGATGTTGCAGTCGAAGGCCGCGAATCCCTCCTGGCGGTAGCCATTGACGTCGTCGACGACCGCGTAGCCGGCTTGCCGTGCCGCGTCGAACAAGGCCCGGAACAACGGGTTGTCCGCGCGGTGGCGGTGGACCGGGATCGGTCCGAGCCGGCCGCGGTACTGGCCCGACAGATCGGTACCGGTGAACTGCTCGAGGCGCTTGAAGTAGGGCAGGCAGTGGGCATAGTCCCAGTCCGCCATGCCCGGAGCTTCGGCCCAGCGTTCGTAGACGAGTGGATTCGCGCGCTGGAAGAACATGCCGTTGATGCAGCTGGAGCCGCCGACGAGCTTGCCGCGGTAGTGCTCGATCCGCCGCCCGCCCAGCATCGGCTCGGGCTCGGACTTGTACTGCCAGTCGTACCAACGGTTGCCCATGACGAACAGGAAGGCAGCCGGCACCCGGATCGGGTAGTCGAACCGCGAATGCCCCCGGCCGGCCTCCAGGACCAGCACCTTGGTGCGCTCGTCGGCGGAAAGCCGGTTGGCGAGCGCGCAGCCGGCCGAACCTCCGCCGACGATGATGTAGTCGTAGCTCTCGTGCTTCATCTGACGTCCTTCTTCTGTTCTCACACGGGGCATCGCACCCGGTCTGCGCGCGGGTTTCACGGAACGACGACGTACTTCCCGACGTGCTCGCGCTTGAGCAATCCGGTCTGGGCCTCGGCCAGTGCGGACAGCGGGAACACGTCTTCCAGCAACGGCCGCAGACGACCGCTCCGCACGAGCTCCACGAGCCGGGCGAACGTTTCCGCGGAGGGGCAGGTGATCCCGTGGAGTTCGAGATCCTTGTAGATCACCTCACGCAGGTCGATCCTCGTCGTCGGCCCACCGATCGCGCCGGCCGTGGTGTAGCGGCCCCCGCGCCGCAACAGCGTCAGCAGCGCACCGAACAACGGACCACCGACGACGTCGGCGACCACGTCGGCGCCGCGTTCACCGATCAGCGCCTCGACCGCACGCCCGAAGTTCTCACTTTCCCTCGCCACCACGTGGTGCGCGCCGAGTTCACGCAGACGCACCTCCTTGGCGGCTCCGGCGACGGCGACCACATACGCTCCCCGGGCCAGGGAAAGCTGGATCAGCGCCGTTCCCACGCCCCCGGCCGCGCCGGTGATGACGATGGTCTCGCCCTTGGCGAGGCCGGCGCGCTGGAGCATCTCCTCCGCGGTGTCGTAGGAACACGGGAAGGTCGCCAGCTCGGCATCGCTGAGCATGGTCTCGATCGTGTGCGCATTGATCGCCGGCACGACGACGAATTCGGCGAAGCCGCCGTCTCGTTCGCTCCCGAGGTACTCCGCCAGCTGCGCGCGAACCGGCCCGTCCGGGTCACGGACCGACGGGTCGACGAGGACCCGGGTCCCGATACGAGAGGCCTCGACGCCCGCGCCGACGGCCCCGATACGCCCGGCGACGGCCGCGCCCTGGATACGGGGAAACCGCACGGTGTTCTTGTCCCACGACGACGCGGCACCGTCGTCGCGTCCGCGCACGCCCAGCTCTTCGGAGACACTCGTCTCCACCACCGGATCGTACCAGCCGGTGCGGGTGTTGATGTCCGTGTTGTTGAGCCCGCAGGCGCCGACCCGGACGAGCACTTCACCCGGTCCGGGGACCGGGGTGGGCACATCGCGGTGCTCGAGCTTGTCGAGCCCGCCGTGTCCGGTGAGGACCACCGCGCGCATCGTCGCGGGCACGGTTGCGAAGTCGCCGTTCATCGTCCGCGACCCCGTCACCTGAGCAGCTCGGGCTTGACCATGACGTGCTTGAGCTGGGAGTACTCGTCGATGCCGATCCCGGACAGCTCCTTGCCGTACCCCGAACCGCGGAAACCGCCGAACGGCATCTCCGACGCGGTGAAGATGTGCTGGTTGACCCACACCGTCCCGAAGTCCAGCTCGCGAGTCAGCCGCAGCGCCCGGCCGAGATTCGTGGTCCACACGCTCGCCGACAGTCCGTATTGGACGTCGTTGGCCATGGCCAGCATCTCGTCCTCGTCGCGGCCACGCTGGATGGTGACCACCGGGCCGAACACCTCGCGCTGGATGATCTCCGACGACTGCTCCGCCTCGGTCACCACCGTCGGGGCGTAGAACCAGCCGTCCCGCGGGAGCCGCTCGCCGCCCAGCGGGACCGTGGCCCCCGCGGCGCGGGCTCGGTCGACAAAGCCGGCGACCCGCTCCAGCTGGACCTCGGACACCACCGGGCCCATGTCCGTCGCCGGATCACCGGGGTCACCGACACGCAGCTCAGCGGCGCGGGCGCAGAACGCCGCGACGAACTCGTCGTACACGGAGTCCTCGACGATCAGCCGGCAGGCCGCGGTGCAATCCTGCCCGCTGTTGGCGAAGCCGAAGTCGACGAGATCGCGCGCGGTCTCCCGGACCGGACTGTCGGCGAACACCAGAACCGGTGCCTTGCCGCCAAGTTCCAGGCCGACCTTCTTCAGCGTCTCCGCGGCCGAGGCCGCGACCGCCTTGCCGGTCGAGACGTCACCCGTCAGAGCGACCATGCGCACGTCCGGATGCGCCACGATGGCCTTCCCGGCCGACGAATCGCCGAGCACCAGGTTCAGCACCCCCTGGGGTAAGAAGCGGTTGGCCACGTCGACCAGCTTGATGGTGGTCTGCGGCGTCAGTTCCGACGGCTTGAGCACCACGGCGTTGCCCGCGGCGAGCGCCGGCCCGATCTTCCACGCCGCCATCAGCAGCGGATAGTTCCACGGCGTGATCAGCCCGACCACACCAAGCGGCTCCCGCCGGAGCCACGAGGTGCTCTCGTTGGCGTATTCGCCGGCCGCCGGCGCGTGCGAATTGCGGGCGGCGCCGGCGCTGTAGCGAATCACGTCCCACACCCACGGCATCTCACCCCGCGCGTGCGCGATCGGCTTGCCGACGTTCTCGGACTCGAGCTCGGCGAACTCGTCCGCCTCGGCTTGGACAGCGTCGGCGATCCGCAGCAGCACCTCCGCGCGCTCCGCAGGAAAAGTGCGGCCCCACGCGCGGGCGCCGCCCGCCGCCGTCCGGACGGCGGCGTCGACATCCTCGTCGGTGGCGTTCCGGTACGCCGCGATGGGCTGTTCGGTCGCGGGGTTGACGACGACCGAAACACCGGGGTCGCCGACGTCGGCGACCCACTGCGCCGCGGCGCCGCGGTGATCGACGGAGGTGGTCACGATAACGCTCCTTGCTGGCCGAAAACAGAAACACGGGCGGACACGCTGAGCACTCACTTAGTCGACTGTGGACTTTCCGGGGACCGGCGGCGTGGCACGGAGGCAGTCGAGCACCGCGTCGGTGAACGCCGACGTCGACGCCGTGCCGCCGAGATCGGCGGTACGCACGCCATCGGCGAGCGCCTGCTCGAATGCCCGGACCAGGCGGTCCGCCGCAGCTTGCTCGCCGAGGTGCTCGAGCATCAGGGCGCCGGCCCACATCTGTCCCACGGGGTTGGCCAATCCCTTCCCCGCGATGTCGGGCGCCGACCCGTGGACCGGCTCGAACATCGACGGGTGATCCCGCGGCGGATTCAGGTTCGCCGACGGGGCCACGCCGATCGACCCGGCGACGGCGGCCAGCAGGTCCGACAGGATGTCCCCGAACAGGTTGGACGCGACGATGACGTCGAGCGTCTCGGGCTTCAGGACCGCCCGCGCGGCGAGCGCGTCGATCAGCACCGACTCCAGTTCGACGTCACTGCGGACGCCGGCGGTGTTCCGCACGACCTCGTCCCAGAACGGCATCGTGTGCAGGATCCCGTTCGATTTCGTCGCCGAGACGAGACGCCCACTGCGGCCGGCGGCGAGATCCGCGGCGAACCGCGCGACCCGTTCGACACCCGCGTGCGTGAAGACGGTCTGCTGAATCGCGAGGCCTTCGGCGCGGCCGTCGTAGGCACGCCCGCCGATTTCGGAGTACTCGCCCTCGACGTTCTCCCGGACGATCACCGCATCGAGGTTCTCCGCCCCGGCAACCCGGGCGCGGATGCCGGGCAGCAAGCGCACCGGCCGGAGGTTGACGTACTGCAGGAACGAGCGACGGATCGGGATGAGCAGTCCCCAGAGGGTGACGTGGTCGGGGATACCCGGGGCGCCGACGGCGCCGAGGAAGATACCGTCGCCGTCGGCGAGTTCGTCGACGCCGTCGCGTGGCATCATGGCGCCGTCCCGCAGATAGCGCTCCGAACCCCAATCCCGTTCGCGCCAGGCGATCTCGAAACCCTCCAGGAGGGCCAGCTCGTCGATGCACCGGATCGCGGCCGGCACCACTTCCCGGCCGATGCCGTCCCCGGCGATGACGTCGATGGTGTAGCGGTTCATCGCGCGCCACCCCGCTGTCCGGCGTAGAGGGTGTCGTACAGATCGAGCCGCCGCAACGCGAGGCCGGGGGCCTCCGGCTCGGCGCGCGAGGCCAGCAGGAGATCGTGGTCCAATGTCGCGAACACGATCTGCTCACCGTCGGACTCCGCGGCGGCGAGGATTCCGTCGTTGACCCCGACGGTCTTGTCGACCGGTCCGGCCACCACCGCCCGGCCCACCGCGTACATCGGCGCGTCCGCGGGCAGGCCGTTGTGGCCGACCAGCGGCGACATCACAACGTAGAGCTGGTTCTCGATCGCGCGGGCCTGGCAGCCGGTCCGGACGCGGTGCACGCCGCGCCGGTTCCAGGTCAGCGACGGGCAGAAGATCAGGTCGACCCCGCGGTGGACGAGGTAGCGGGACAGCTCCGGGAACTGGATGTCGGCGCAGATCAGCACGCCCGCGGTGAACGGTCCTACCGACGTCACGAGCAGTTCGTCGCCGCCCACGGCCCCCAGATCGTGTTCCTGCGGCGTCAGGTGGATCTTGTCCTGCAGCTCGACGCGCCCGTCGGGATGGGCCACGAAGGCGGTGTTGCGCAGGGAGCCGTCGCCGGCCAGCCGGTTGTGGCTTCCACCCACGACCACGATCTGGTGCTCCTCGGCCATCCGGCGCGCCGCCTCGGCTATGGCGTCGGTGAACGTCGGCAGAACCGTCCAGTAGTCCGCAGAAACCGTCGCGGTCGTCACGGTGTGGTCGGTGATGGAGGCGAGCAGGCCGGTGCTGGCCAATTCGGGGAACACCACCACGCCCGCGCCCTGGGCGGCGGCTTTGCCCACGAGACCGTCCAGGCGGGCGACGAATCCGTCAACGGTGCTTTCGGCTCGCAACGCCAATTGCACCGCAGCGACGGTAAGAGAGGCCACGATCAAGTCCTCACAGTTCTAGTGTCTCCGAAAACGACGAACACCGGCAAGCTTGATGCGACAACGTTAACCCCGCGTGCGGCGAGGCCGTATTGGCAAGAGTGGCGAATCAACGACAGATGTTCGTGAGAATTCCAAGCCGCCTCGCGGCGGCCGGGCTCACCTCGCGGCCGGGTGCAGTGCGCCCCGATCGGCGCGCAAGCCGGACGCGAACTCACTGCGTTCGCCGGCGATGATCTCGGCCAGCACCTGACCGCAGATCGGCCCGCTGGACACGCCCCACGCGTGCCCCACGTTGACGTAGGTGCCTTCGACCCGGTCGACGACCGGCAGGTCGTCCGGCGTCTCACAGCCCAGGCCCGCCCACAACCCGGTAACGCCGTAATCCGCGAAGCGCGCATACCGTTCGAGGCCGATTCCGGTCATCGCGTGCGTGGCGGTCAAGGTGATGTGCGGATTCAGGGAA
Source organism: Amycolatopsis sp. NPDC003865 (assembly GCF_053605345.1). Taxonomy (NCBI): domain Bacteria; kingdom Bacillati; phylum Actinomycetota; class Actinomycetes; order Pseudonocardiales; family Pseudonocardiaceae; genus Amycolatopsis; species Amycolatopsis sp. NPDC003865. Next base: position 865,257 of record NZ_JBSGJA010000001.1, read on the forward strand.
TGACGTCCGTCCACGGTGTGACCGATGTACAACGAGCCGCCGCGATTGAGCATCGCCGCGTCGTCGTAGCCTTCGATGCCGGATTCCCCGCTGAGCGGGCCGGCGAACAAATCACGGCGGTATTCCGGGAGATCGGTCAGCGCACCACACCCGCGCACGCCTTTCGGCCCGTGTACCAGCGGGCTGGCGCCGGCGTCCACCGGTTGCATCATGAGCTGCCCGACCCGGGTGGTCTCGACGGGCAGCAGGATGCCCTCGGCGCGCAGGGTCGTCGCCCAGGCACCCGTCGCCCAGACCACACCGGACGCCAGCACTTCGCCGCGGACGGTGCGAACGCCCACGACCCGGTCGCCCTCGCGGAGGGTCGAGAGCACCGCGGTGTTGCGGAAGAAGTGGACCCCGCCCCGGACGCAGGCGGACTCCATCGCGCTGATGAAGCTCAACGCGTCGATCTGGGCGTCGTCGGCGCACTGGACCGCGCCGATCGCCGTGTCCGGCAGGATCGAGCACGCTTTCGCCGCGGCCTTGCGGCTGACCATGTCGATCGTGAGCCCAGCGGCGCGCCGGTCGTTCACGTAGGCCTGCAGCACCTCACCCTGTTCCTCGGTCTCGAAGAAGAACAGGCCGCCTTCGCGGCGGAAGTCGAACACGTCGCCGAGCACGTCGAGGTACTCCTCGTACTTCAGCTTCCCCGCGCGCGCCAGGTCGAGTTCGAGGCCGGCGCGGCGCGTCTGCAGCCAGAGCGCGCCCGGGTTCCGCGACGACGCGCCGTACCCGGGAAACCGCTGGTCGACCAGGACCACGCCGAATCCGCGCTGCCTCAGCTCCCACGCGGTGCACAGTCCGGTGATCCCGGCCCCGACGACGACGACATCGGCGGTGGCCAACGTTTCCGTGCTGCTCATCATCGGCACCTTCCACCGTCCTCCGGGTCCCGGACCGATCGGAACCGCCGCTCGACGTCGCGGCACTCTTCCGACCACGTTATGGACAGAAGCGACCGTAGCGTACTGGTATCCTCACAACGCGATGGTCGTTTCATAGTGAACTTCCTGATGCCGGTCGGCCGCGTGCGCCCTATCGTAGGTGGACACCGAGTCGCCGGGGGCCGCCTCACGCTGGAGGTCAGCAGACGATGATCGCGCAAGCTCGAACGACCACCCTCGGGGCGGTCTTCGCTGAGCTCGGCGATGACGTGCGCCTGCTGAGCGGCTCCGAGAAGGATGTGGGCAAGCCGGTGACCGGGGCCAGCCTCGTCGGCGATTCGGCCCTGCCGGACGACCCGGGCGTGATCCTCGTGCACCCGGGTGTGGCCTCAGTGGACGACCTCGACGCCCTCGCGCGGCGGCTGGGCACCTCCCCCGTCCGCCTGCTGATCCTGGCCGGGCCCAGCCACCTCGACGCCGCGGAGTTTGCCGGCCGGTTCCGCGGGCATGTGGTCGCGGAGACCGGCAAGCCGGTGAACCCGGCCGACGTCGTCCTCTCGATCGCGCGCGCCCTCGACCAGCGCGACGAGACCGCGATGACGAGGCGGCTGGCCTCCCTGCAGCGCTCCCTCACGCAGGCACTCGGCGAACCGGAGCCGGCGGACGCCCTGCTCGCACGTCTCAAGGCGACCTGCAACGCCGAGGCGGCGGTGGTCGACACGCGCGGACGCGCGGTGCGCGCCACCGGCCCGATTCCGCTCGTCCTGTTGTTCGGCCAGCTCAGCCGCACCTCGGTGCAGACCCAGATGCTGGACATCGACGGGTGGCGGGGGATCGCCGACCGCGTGCACAAGCCCGGCGAAGACGGGGAGTTCACCGGCTGGCTCGTGATGGCGTCCCGCCGCGAATCGTTTCCGGACCCCTACGTCATGTCGGCGGTGCACGTCGCGACGGCCTTGCTCGAGGCCATCGAGCGGCTGACGCTCGTCGCGCGGCAGCAGGAGCGCGCCATCCGGGCGTCCCTCCTGGAAGAGGCGCTGTCCCTGCGGCAGACACCCGACGACCCGGAGCTCGCGGGGCGGATCGCCAGCCTGGGCCTGGCGTTCGCGGAAGGCCTGCGCGCGGTCGTCGTCCGGCCGGCCCGGCCGGCCGTGACGGGCCGCGAGCGACTGAGCGCGCGGACCGTGGCCGACGGCCTGATCGCCGCGCTCGAAGGCCAGGGCATCGCCCAGCTGACGAGTGTTCGCGACCAGGTCGCGATCATGTTGGTGCAGGCGACCCCGAGCACCCTGCGGCGAGTGCTCGCCGCGTCGAAGACCTCGGTTCCCGAAGTGCACATCGGCGTCGGACGGCCGGTCCGGGCGGTCGGTGAGGTCGCGGACTCCTACCACGACGCTCTGCTGGCCGTTCAGTGGCTCAGCCGCACCGCCAAGGGCGCCCAGCTCATGCCCTATGAGAACTTCGACTTCGCCACCCGGTTGTTCGCCGACGTGGGTGCGGACCGGATGATCGCCTGGGCGCGCGACTTCCTCACCCCGCTGGACGAGCGCCCGCAGCTGTTGGAGGGCTTGAGCACCTACTTCGCGCACAGCCAGAACATGAACGCGGCGGCACACGCGCTGAACATCCACCACAACTCGCTGCGCTATCGGCTGGCCAAGGTCGAGGAGGCGCTGGGACTGAGCATGCGCGACCCGGCCGCGGTGTCCTCGCTGTTCCTGGCCCTCACCGCGCGCGACCTCGAGCGGCAGGGCGGTCCGCAGCCCCGCGCGACGCGGACGGTTCGCACGAGTCAGCCGACCGACGTCGAGGCCCCGCGCACGCCAGTCGATTTCGTTTCCCGTGCGGCCGACCGCACCGGCGTCGTGTTCGACCCGGGCCGCTGACCCGGCGGCGGCTCAGCCGCCGACCGGGCCCGCCGCGATGTCCTGCCAGGAGTCGAACACCTCGGACAGGGTTGGGAACCACACCCTGTCGTGCGCGGTCACGTGCTCCAGGAAGCGTTGCAGCATCAGGAGGTTGTGGCTGCGGCCGATCGTCTGCGGGTGCAGCGTCCACGTCATGAGCCCGCCCGGGCAGTGCTCGTAAGCGAAGTCGAAACTGTCGGTCCAGCGAGCCAACACTGCGTCATTGCTCTGCATGAGCGGGCTGGTCTTGAAGGTCTCCAGCTCCGGGAAGTCGTCCAGCGCCCAGGAGACGGGGAACTCCAGCACGTCGCTCGGTTCTCCGAAGCGGTTGCCGTTCTCGAGGTCGTATTCGACGACCATCCGCGGCCGGTAGGGCTCGAAGTCGCGGCCCATCAGCGAGGAGTCCCAGTCGAAACCCAGCTCGGCGAGCAGGGCCAGCGTGTTGTCGGTGATGTCGAGGGCGGGCGAGCGGTAGCCGCGCGGCCTCGTGCCGAGGATCTTCTGGTGCTGTTCCAGCTGCAGCTCCAGCAGGCGGCGTTCCTCGGCGAGGTCGAGAGCCGGGATGTACTCGTGATAGACGCCGTGCGCCGCCACCTCGTGACCGTCCTCCACCACGGCGTCGACGGCCTTCGGGAAGGTCTGCATCGTGTGCGTGGGGACGCACCACGTGGTGCGGATCCCGTAGCGCCGGAACAACTCGAGCAGCCGCGGGGCGCCGACCTCGGCACCGAACTCGCCGCGGGACATCAACGACTGGGACTGGGACCGGAAGGTGCCCATCCAGACGCTCTGCGCGTCGAAGTCCGGGCTGAGGCAGACCGCGAGCCGCTTGCCGTCGGGCATCCGGATCGTCACGATTTCACCGCCGAAGCGACGTGCGGGTCCTGCCATCCCGCGGCGGCGCGGTCACTCCGGTAGTCGCGGCCTGGCTCGACGTCGTAGCCGACCTGCGCGCGGGGGACGACCCGGATCGGCCGGCCGGTCGCGAGTTCCTCGGAGATGTGGGCGACGACGCCGGGCATCGTCGACAGGATCGCGATGCCGCTCCCCTCCTCCGGGGTGAAGCCGAGGGCCACGAGCACCGCGCCCATCATGCCGACGTCGTTGATCGGTACGTCCGCCTTGCCCGGCTTCCGGGTGAACGCGGCGTGCACCGCTTCGTAGAGATCCGCGCGTTCCGACCAGCAGCCCTCCTCGACCGCGAGGCGCCGGAGCACCGCTGCCCGCGGGTCCACGCGTTTGAAGACCGGGTGCCCGAGGCCGGGAATCCGTTGCCTGGCCTGCGACAGCCGCGCGACTTCCCGGTCCGCGAACTCGGCCATGCTCAGGCCCGACTGCTGGAACCGGTCATGGGCCTCGATGATGAACCGGCTGGTGTCCTCGGTGGACAGGGTGTACCTGCCGACGGACAGGCACGCCGCAGCCAGCCCGGCGGCCATGCTCGGGTTCGCCGAGACCGCGAAGCGGGCCGCCACCGTGCCGGGCTTCTCCAGGCCGTAGTCGAGCACCGCGCTCAGGACGCCGTCCAGCACCCGTGCCTGGCCGGGGGTCGGCAGGTGCCCGCGGATGAGGAGGAACACCGCGGAGGTGAACGACAGCTCCCCGATGAGGTCCTCCAGGTCATAGCCTCGGACGTAGACCTTGTCGTCGGTGATCGCGCTGACCTGGGAGGTCCAGTACGGGTGTCCGTTGTCCTCGGTTTTCACGGCGTATCCCCCTCTGCCAGGCTCGCGGCCAAGGCTCGTCGATCGATTTTCCCGGTGGTCGCGTTCACCGGCAGCTGATACACCACGACGTATTCGCCGGGCACCTTGTAGCGCGTCAGCTGCCGGCGTGCGTGAGCGTCGAGCTCGGTGATATCGAGCGGGGTAGCCGGCACGACGGCGGCCACCACCTGCTGTCCGTACACAGCGTCCGCCAGCCCGACGACCGCCGCGTCGGCGACCGCGGGATGGGTGCGCAGGACGCGCTCCACCTCGGCCGGCGAAATGTTCACCCCGCTGCGGATGATCACGTCGGACAACCGGCCGACCACGTGGACATAGCCGTCCTCGTCCACGCGCAGCAGGTCCTGGGTCCGGTACCACCCGTCTTCGGTGAGGACTTCGCGCGTCAGTTCCGGGTCCCGCCAGTAGCCGAGCATCAGGCCCGGGCCGGACGACAGTCCTTCGCCGACCTCGCCGGGCGGCACCTCGGAGCCGGTCTGATCCACGATCTTCAGGCGGGCCCGGGGAACCAGCCGCCCGGCGGCCCCGGGCTTCGGTGCGGCGTCTTCCCAGGGGTCGTAGGTGACCAGCGGTAGGCATTCGGACGAGCAGTAGGCGTCGAAGACCGGCGCCCCGCTGAGGGAGCGCCACCGCTCGAAGGCTTCCTCGTTGCGCGGTTCGCCACCGGAGATGCACAGCCGCAGCGCCTCGAACGCCGTCGGGCCGACCGGGTTGTTCTCGAGGTGGTGGACCAGTCTGGTGAAGGTCGTGGTGACGCCGGCCAAGAAGGTCGCCCGCTGGTCCACGAGCGCGGCGAGCAGGACCTCGGGGCGGGACCGGCGGACCACGACGGCGGTGGCGCCGCGTAGCAGCAAGGCCAGCGAGGTGCTGGCCAAGCCGTACATCCATGCCATCGGCAGGCACACGATACCCCGGTCGTCCGGGCCGAAGTGCCAGACTTCGCCGTAGGTTTCCGCGCAGTTGAGGACCGTGCGGGCGCTCACCATGATCGCTTTGGGCCGGCTGGTCGTGCCCGAGGAGAAACAGATCAGGCTCAGCGGCTCCCGCAAGCCCTCCGGGTTCGGTGCGGTGCCGGCGCGGACCTCCACGGGCGCGAAGTCCTCGACCGACGTCACCGGGGTCGCGCCTGCGGCCTCCGCGACAACCCGGCCGCCGACTTCGGCTCCCGCGACGACCAGCACCGGGTCGCTGCTCTCGAGCGCGTAGCGGAGGTCGTCCGCGCCCGACGACGGGTAGACCGTGACCAACACGCCGCCGATGCGCCAGACCGCGAGCGCCGTCGCGAGGAAGCCGGCCGAGCTCTCGGCCACCAGCGCCACCCGGTCACCGCTGCGGACGCCGGCGTCGAGCAGCGCGTCAGCCCGCCGGACGACGTCGGATTGCAGGGCACCGAAGGTCGTCACGCGGCCGTCCTCGACGACCGCGGGCCGGCCGGGCTGCCGGTCAGCCACGAGAGCGAACGCGGCCGCGCAATCCGATGTCCCGGACACGGGATCGCCGACAGCGGTCACGTCGCCGTCCATCCGCCGTCGACCGCGATCACCTGTCCGTTGACGTAGCTCGCCTCCTCCGAGGCCAAGAAGCGCACCACGGCGGCCACTTCGGCGGGCTCGGCCGAGCGGTGGGCGGGGATCAGGAAGTCCATGATCTCCGGCGACACGCCGATCCCCCGCTGCTGGGTCGAGACCAAGTCGCCGAGCAGTTCCTCCGACGTGGCGCGCAGGTTGGTCCGGATGACCCCCGGGGCGACGAGGTTCGCCGTCACCTTGTGCGGCCCGACGTCGATGGCCAGCCGCCGGGTGAGGCCCTCCAGCCCGGCCTTCGAGGCCACGTAGGACAGCCCGTCCGCGGCGCCGCGCTGCCCGGCCACGGATCCGATCGTGACGATGCGGCCGGAGCGCTGCGGGATCATCTTCAGCGCGGCGGCCCGGCAGCCGTGGAAGGCGCCGGTCAGATTGACGCCGATGATCTTCTGCCACAGTTCCGGCGTGGTCTCCTGCACGTCGGCGTAGCCGTCGAACACGCCGGCGGAGTTGACCACGGCGTCCAGGGTCCCGGTGAGGGACGCCGCGTCGTCGACGAACCGGGCGACTGACTCGTAGTCGCTGACGTCGGTCCGCCGGATGTGCAGGTTGGCGGGGTTGCCGAATTCTTTGACGGTCTGGTCGAGACGGTCCTGCGACACGTCGCCGGCGAAGACCTCGTAGCCTTCCTCGATGAACGCGAGCGCGATACCTCGACCGATACCCGAGCCCGCTCCGGTGATCGCGACGGTACGGGGTGTGCTGGCCGACAATGTGAGCCTCTCTTCCTCGGGTGATCAAACGGTCTCGGCGCAGGCGCGCCGGCGGAACATGACGACCCACTGCCCGTCGTGGCACACCTCGCCCCGCTGGTTCTTCACCGCGACGTCGAACGTGACGATCCCGCGGTCGGGCTTCGAGGTGGACGGGCGGACTTCCGCGACGCGCTGTTCCACCCTGATCGTGTCGCCGATCCCCACCGGCAGCCGCAGGTCCCAGGTCATGCCGAGGAAGGCGATGGCGGTGCCGTCCTTGAGGCCGAGGCGGGATTCGAGGCCGATGGCGACCGCGAAGACGCCGGGCCCGTGGAAGATCCGGCCGCCGAACTGGGTGCTCCGGGCGAACTCCTCGTCGGTGTGCAGCGGGTTGTAGTCACCCGACAGCCCGGCGAAGTTCACCAGGTCCGCGTCGGTGATCGTGCGCCCCGGCGTCACCCAGGACTGGCCGGGGCGGAAGTCTTCCAGGTACAGGCCGCGCTCGATCTGTGCGGAGCGCGCCGGCGCCACGGTGAGGTTCATGTCAGCGAGTCCTTGTCGTCGTGGGTGCGGTCTTCCGGGTCAGGCGCGCCCACCACAGGCGAAGGCGCCCGAGCAGCCGCCTGGACGGCTTCCGTCGCCCGTTGTGCTCCCCGCCGATGACCGCTACGAACTGCGAGATCGCGTCGGCGAGGATCGACCGGATGACCGGTCCGCCCATCGCGGCAAGGCTTCCGTCCACCCGCAGGTTCGCGGTGTAGTCCAGCTGCGCGTCGCCGCTCTCACCGGAGCGCACCGAGACGTCGGCGACGCCACCCAGCTTCATGTTGAGCCGGGAATCTTCGCCGTCGATGACCACGCGCAGGGCACGCCGCGCAGGGTCCGGCGCGAGGGTCGCGCGGAGGTCCCAGTTGGCGCTGATGCCCATCACGGAGTGGGTCATCCGGGCCCGGAACGCGTTCGGACCGTCCTCCTGCAGCGACGCGGGGTCGAGTCCGGGCAGGCAGGACGCGACCAGGGGCGTGTCCTCGAGTCGGCTCCACGCCACCTCGGAAGTCACCGGGACGGTGATCGTGTCGTCCAGCTCCACGGTCGTGCCGGCCGTCTTCTTGGCCGTGCGTTTGCTCCAGTCCACCTTCTTGGTGGCCATGTGCAGTCTCCTGTGCTCGTGGTCGTGGGTCAGCCGAGCGTGGCCGAGCGGGCCATGCCCTCCGTGACGGCGGGACGCTCGTAGCGGAAGGGCGTGGCGTCGATCTCCGGTTCACGGCCCAGGACCAGGTCGGCGAGGACGCGGGCACTGCCCGGCCCGACTGTCGCGCCGTAGGCGAGACCCGATCCGACGTACAGGCCGGGCAGGGCGCCGACCGCCGAGACGACGGGCAACCCGTCGCCGGTCTGGGGAGCGATCCCGCCCCAGGTCCGCTCCACCGGGACGTGCTGCAGGGCCGGGACGTGGTCGCCCAGGACCCCGAAAGTCTGCGCCATCCCGGCCACTGTCGGTTCCTGGTTCGCGTCCGGGCCGTCGACGAACTCGATCGGACAGCCGAGCCACAGCCGCCCGTCGTCACGCTGGCAGACCAGTTCCAGGAGGCCGACCTCCGGCATGATCTGCTGCAGCGGGTGCAGCACGATGTCGTCTTCGTAGCCGGGCAGCTCACGCACGAACGCGTACTCGTGGAACAGGCTCGGACCGTAGGCGACGACGTCGAACCGGTCCCGGACCGGCGCGGTCTCGGCCATCTGCATGCGCATGTGCAGCAGATGGAACGGCAGGCCGGCCTTGGTCATCAGCTCGGCCGTCCACGAACCGGCGGCCAGCACGACCGTATCGGCCGTCAGCAGGCTGCTGGTCGTCCGCACGCCGGTGCAGCGGTCCGCTTCCACCTGGAGTTCGACGACGTCCCCCGTGACGACCTGCACGCCGGCCTCGACGGCGGCCGCGACCAGCGCATCCAGCAGCTTGCCCGGGTGGATCTGGCAGTCGAGCTTGCTGTGGATGCCGCCGACGACCTCGTGGGGCAGCAGCGGGCAGAGCTCGCGGGCCCGCTCGGGGCTCACCGCCTCGATGTCGAGCCCGTCGGCCTGCCGCCGGGCCACGAAGCCCTCGATCAGCGGTACCTGCTCTTCGTAGTAGTAGACGAGCGCGCCGTTCGCCTTGAACTCGAAGTCGTCCAGCTCCTCGGCCAGCTGCGGGTACAGCCGGCGGGAGACCTGCGCCAGCTCCAGCTGCGGACCACCGGATCGGGTGATCATCGAGACATATCCGGCGTTGCGTCCGGATGCGCCCCACCCGGCGTGGTGGCGCTCGACGAGCGTGACCGACACACCCTCGCGGGCGAGGTACAGCGCGGTGGCGGCACCGACGATCCCGGCGCCGACGACGATCGTGCTCGCGGGTGGGACGCCGCGGTGCGCGGACGCGGAGGCGGTTGTCATCGCATCAGTCCTTCGTGGTCGACGGCTCGGTCGCCGGAGCTCTGCTGAAACGAGGATGCGGCATCCCCGGAACCCCCAACCACTGGTCGGTTCGCGAGGAATCCGCCGGATTCTTGGTGGATCTCCAACGCCTCCGCCGGGCGACCGGACGCGTCACGGCGCAGGAGGCCGGCGATCGCCGCCGGAATGCGGCGTGAGGTCGCGTCCTGCGCCTCCACGTTGACGTAGGTGAGGTTCACCTCGGCGATCGCCTGGCCGTCCCGGGCGACGGCGACGGCGAGGTCGAAGCTGGACCTGCCGACCCTCGTGCAGGCCGCGGTGACGTCGAGGGCGTCGTCGAATCGGGCCGGCCGTTTGCAGTCGACGGTGGCCTTGACGACCGACGGGTCCATTCCCGCGTCGTTCAGCTCGCCGTAGGGAAAGCCGAGCGCGCGGAAGTACTCGGTCATGGCCACGTCGGCCAGTTCCAGGTAGCGGCTGTTGAACAGGAACCCCTGCGCGTCGGTCTCGTGGTAGCGAACCCGGTGGGTGAAGGCGGCCGGCGTCATTCGAGGCCGGCAACGCGCGACAGCGCGTCGAGAGCGTCGCTGTATTCCGTCAGCAAGCGTTCGATCTCCCGCTTGACGGTCGTGTGGTTCTTCATGTCGCCCACCGCCTGCCCGGCCGCGTAGGTCCAGTAGTCGAGGTTGCGCCCGCGCTCGGCCCGCTTGTACGAGTAGCCGTTGAGGATCGACTGCATCGGCCACTGCAGAGGGGCGGGGGCGTCCGGTTCCTGCCAGCGCCGCACGTACTCGGTGCCGAGCATGCGGCCCTGCTTGCCGGTCATGACCCGCGCGATGACCGCATCCTCCGACTCGGCGGCGAACAGCCGTTCCCGCATCTCCGGAGTGAGCTCACCTTCGACCGTGCCGAGCCACAGCGAACCCAGCCACACCCCCTGACAGCCCAGGGACAGCGCCGCGAGCAGGTGCGAGCCTCGCGTGATGCCGCCCGCCGCCAGCACCGGAATCCCGGCCGCGGCCTCGACGACCTGCGGCCACAGCACCATGGAGGCGACCGATCCGACGCTGCCGCCCGCCTCGGTCCCCTGCGCCACGATCAGGTCCACGCCGGCTTCCCGCTGCTTCGCCGCGTGCCGCGCGGTACCGACGAGCGCGCCGACCTTGACGCCCTGGGCGTGCGCCTTCTCGACCACCCAGTCCGGCGTCACGCCCAGGGCTCCGACGATGAGCCCCACCGACCGCCGCGCCAGCACGATGTCGAGCTGCTCGCGGCTCTTGGTGTTGGTCATCGCCATCTTGCGGGCGTTCTCGACCATGTAGGCCTCGCGGTCCTCCGGCGTCAGGTCGGCGAGGCCGGCGTCGTCCAGCATCCGCGTGACGAAGCCGAGGTACTCGTCGGGGATGGCGGCGAGGTACTCCTCGGGTGTCTTTTCCTCGTCCATCGCCGTGCCGGGGAAGACCAGGTCGACCCCGAACGGCTTGCCGTCCACTTCGCTTTCGAGCCACTCGATCGACATGTCGAGCTCGTCCGGCGTCATCCACGCCGCGCCCAGCACACCCATCCCCCCGGCCTTGGTGACCGCCGCGACCACGTCGCGGCAGTGGGAGAACGCGAAAATGGGCAACTCGATGCCGAGCGTTTCGGTGATCGGTGTTTGCATGCGTCTGTCGTTCCTCACATCCGAGCGTCGCCTTGACATCCACACTAAGTCGGCACCTGCCGCGACGGCATTGGGCGTTGACCGAAGATCTGGCCCGATCGCCGGAGAGATTCCGAAAGGGACGTCCTTTCGGGCTAGGCCGGCGCGCCGGAGCGGGGCACGATCGGGAGCGTCACGAACGATGGCGACTGGCCTCCCACGTGGAGCGTCTGGGCCGCCACCCGCATCTCGCCGTTCCGCAGGCCGGCCGCGGTGTTGAGGTTCCGATCCCAGCGTGGGAAGCAGCTCGACGTCACCTGCACGCGGATTCGGTGGCCCGCCTTGAAGAGCATGCTGGTGGACCACAGGTCGACGTCCACCGTGGACGCCTCGCCCGGGATCGCCTCGACGCGGCGGATCCCGTCGACGACGTTGTACGAACGCCCGTCGGGATGCACGTCGCACAAGCGTACGACCCAGTCGGTCGTGGGACCGTCGGTCGCCGCGGTCAGGGTGGCAGTGATGCGGCCGGTCACCTCGACATCCTCGGCGAGGACATCGCTCGTGAAGACGAGCACATCGGCGCGTTCCTCGACGACACGCTGGTCGAAGGCCCCGGCCGGCGGGTAGGGCATGGTGCACGCGCCGCCGACGGTGGGCACCGGGTCCGCCGGGCCGTAGGCAAACGTGAGCCGGCCCGGCGGCAGCTCCGCCACCTGCGCGAGACGCCCGTCGTCGCCTAGCAGGAGGCGAGTGGGCACCGCACGCCGCAGCGGCCATTCCGGCTCCGAGCGCCACTCGTTGGCGCCCATGACGTAGATCTTCACCGGGAGGTCGTCGTCCGGCGCCTGTCCGGTCGTGAGCCACGCATGCAGCCAGTCGAAAGTGAGGTCCAGGACGGAGGTGGAGAAGTCGATCAACGACCCGTCTCCGGCCAGTCCGAAGTTGACGTCGCCCTGCAGCGAGGTCTGCCCGACATGGTTCCATGGGCCGATGACCAGCTTTGCCGGCGTACGCCGCGCGGCGGAGACGTAGTTGTCGATCGTCGGCTGGACGAACAAGTCGTACCAGCCGGCGACATGCAGGCTGGGGACCGTGACGTTCTGTTCGTGTGCCACGACATTCGCGGCTTCGACGCACGCGAGATCCGCCAGATCGGGCAGTTCGTGCCGCGCGATGACCGGATCACTGCCGGTCGGCAGCTCGAGGTACGTCCTCCCTGGAATGCCGTCGGCAGCCGCGGCGAGACTCAACAGCCGTTTCGTCCGCTCTTCCTCGTCTTCGGTGTGAGTGCGCAAGATCCGGTCGAAGCCGGTCAGGATGCCCCAGCTGCGAACAAGGCCCAGCTCGTAGGCTCCCCCGCGGTAGGCCAGTCCCGCGTCGGGTTCCCGGAAAGTCCTTTCCGGAGCAATGGCTTTCAGCGCCGCCGGCTGCCGTCCGGCCGCCTGCCACTGCACGTTTCCCAAGTAGCTCAGACCCCACATGCCCACCGAGCCGTTCGAACCCAGCAGTACGGCGGCCCAGTCGATAGTGTCCGCGCCGTCGTTCGCCTCGTTCACGAACGGAAGGAAGTCGCCCTCGGACGCATGCCGGCCGCGAACGTCCTGGACGACAGCGATGAAGCCACGGCGCGCGGCCGAGGTCGGGGCGAGGAACAGCAGCTCGTCCTGGTTACCTTTGTCGTAGGGAGTCCGGGCGACGATGACCGGCCAGGGCCCATCACCCTCGGGCCGATAGACATCGGCGCGCAGCACGACTCCGTCCCGCATGGGAACCGGGACGTCGTACTCGATCCGGATCGCTGTCATGTACTGTCCTCCTGCAATCGGGTCAAGGCCCTGAACGCGGCGTGCCCGGGACTCACCAGGCACGCCGCTCAGGGCGGGAACGTTGGTCACTGACGTCCGATGCGCTGGTACACCTCCGGCCGGGTGCGCCGGTACCTGATCGCAATCGCGACCCCCAGCGCGAAGATCAGCGCGACCAGCGCCATCAGCAGGTTGGAGACGAGCGCCGAACCACCGGTCAGCACCGGGAAGTTCAGCACGCCCAGGACCAGGGTGATGCCAAGCCCGGCGGTCGCGACGACCGGCAGCACGGTCCGGTTGAGTGCCCGCTCCCCTGTGCCGTTCCTGCGCAGGTAGCGCGTCACGGCAACGCTGCTGGTGAAGAACACGATCATACCGGCGAGGGCCGCGACCCCGAGGCTCGCCGCGTAGAACTCGTAGGGCTCGACGTTCAGCAGCACAACCGGAACCATGACGAGTGCCGACGCGACGGTCACCACCATCGAGGCGATGTGGGGTGATCCGTGCTTCTTGTGGATCCCGCTCAGCGCGCTCGGCAGAATGCCGTCCGCGCTGAGGTTGAACGCGTACCGCGCCGCGTAGTTGTGCGCGCACAGCAGGACCGCGAACGAGCTGGTGTTGACCAGCACCCGGGCGGCGTCGGCGACGAACAGACCGCCGAACGTCTGCATGCTGGAGTGCATGCTTCCCTCCGGGTCACCCGTTACAATCGCCATCGCGTGATCGACGCCGAGCGAATTGATGAAAAGCCACGACGTGAGGGCGTAGATCAGGCCGGCGGCCACGATCACGCCGTACGTCGCCCGCGGGATCGTCCGATCCGGCTTGCGCACCTCGTCGCGGAACAGAACGGCGACCTCGAACCCGCCGAACATGCTCATCGCCAGCAGGAGGCCGACCCCGAAGGACCCGTCGAACAGGTGGCTCGGCGACAACGGCGCCGCGCTGATCCCCGACGCGCCGCCATGTCCGGCGACGGCGAAGTCGTAGACGGCGATGACGATCAGCTCGCAGAACAGCAGGATGGTGGTCAGTTTCGCCGAAACGCTGATGCGCAGGTATCCCAGCACGGCGGTGATCGCCCAGAACACGGCTCCCCAGACGTACCAGGGTGCGTGCGGACCGTGCAGTGTGTCGGTGACCAGCGAACCGAGCACGATGCCACCGAAGACGATGGTGCCGAAGGCGACGACGAAGTAGGCGACGAGCATGAGGAAGCCCGACCCGAGACCGACTGCCCGGCCCAATCCTTCCGTGATCAGCGAGTAGAAGGCGCCCGGCCGGGGCAAGGCCTTGGACATGCGGATGAAGCCGTTCGCGAAGGCGGCGAGGATGACACCGCTGATCACGAAGACCATAGGGGTGCCGATGCCGTTGCCGGCGATCAGCATCACCGGGAGCACACCGACGACGACCACCAGTGGCGCGTTGTAGCCCAGGATGCTGAAGAAGAGCTCGAGCGGCCCGAGATTGCCACGGAGGCGGGGACCGTCCTGCCGCACGGCGTCGGTCGAGGTTTGCGAATTGCTCACGCCGGTCCTCTTTCGTGGGAAGGGACGCTCCACGCTCGTCCTGGTGACACCCCGCGTCAAACGCGGTGCCCCGGTACGGGGAACGCCTCTGCTGGTGAAGTTGTGCGAGTATGCGCGCATGCCACACCCCTGTGGCACTAGTCACATGACCAAGGCGCGAGGCGGGCATTTGGTGTTTCACCAGTCGTCCGCGAACCGGCAACCGGCGTTCCGCACACGGTACCCCGCTCGCCATCGGGGCCCTGCCAGTTGAGCCAGTCGGATTTCTCCCAAAGATCACCGACAGGGTCGCAATCCGGCCAATGGCCCGAAGCCCCGTCGTCGGCCACGATTCCACAATCGACACGGCGACCGCCGCGCCGGCGAGGCACCCGAGTCCGGTAGAAGCGGAGAACACATGCCCAGCCCCGCACCACAGCCCGAGGGCCACCTGCCGAAGCGCCGGCTGCGGCCCGGCGACGTCCGGATCGTCGATCGGCCGGTGTTGCGCCGGGCGGTCACCGGAACGATCGTCGGCAATGTCATCGAATGGTACGAGTTCGGCGTATTCGGTTACCTGGTCACCACGATGGGCGCTGTCTTCCTGCCCAAGTCGGACCCGGCGGTCCAGTCGCTCTACCTGTTCGGCACGTTCGCCGTCACCTTCCTCGCGCGCCCGCTGGGCGGCATCTTCTTCGGCTGGCTCGGCGACCGCATCGGACGCCGGCGCACGCTGACGATCACGCTGTTCGTCATGGCGATCGCCACGTTCGCCACGGGCTTGCTGCCCGGCTACGCGGTCATCGGGTTCTGGGCACCGGTCCTGCTCGTGTTCCTCAAACTCGTGCAAGGGTTCTCGGCCAGCGGCGAATACACCGGCGGCGCCACGTTCATCAGCGAACACGCACCGGACCGCCGCCGCGGCTTTTATACGGGCTTCATGGGCACCAGCTACCTCGGCTTCGCCCTCGGCGCCGGCCTCGTCGCATTGCTGGAACTCGGCCTCGACCACGACGAGATGGTGCGGTTCGGCTGGCGCCTCCCGTTCCTCATCGCCGCCCCACTCGCCGGCATCGCCGTCTATTTCCGGTACCGCATCGAAGAATCTCCGGCGTTTTCGGATGCGGCGAAAAACGCCTTCGCGACCGACACGAAACCGGATGGCGTGGCGACGGTGTTGAAGTCGCAGTGGCGGCGCATCCTCGCGGTGACGGGGATTTCGGCCGCGGGGAACGTCATCGCCTACACCCTCACCTCGTACGTGCCCACCTACCTGACGTCGTCTCTCGGATTCGGCTCGACCCAAGGCGCGGCAGTGACGTTTCCGCTCTACGTCGTGGCCGCGATCGGTGTACAGCGTTTCGCGACACTGTCCGACCGCCTCGGACGCAAGCCGATCCTGTTCTTCGGCGCGGCAGCCGGGATCGTGCTGCCCATACCCGCGTTCCTTCTGATGGCCGGCGGTCGGCCGATCGAGGCTCTCCTGGGCACCGCGTTCATCGCCCTCCCGGCGATGGTGTTCTCGTCCAGCTTCGCGGCAACCCTGCCAGCGCAGTTCCCCACGCGAGCACGGTCGAGTGCGCTTGGCCTCTCCTACAACGTCGGCAACGCCGCGCTGGGCGGTACCGCTCCGCTCGTCATCGCAGCGTTGATCGGCACTACCGGCGACAAACTGATCCCCGCGTACTACTTGATCGCGGCGGCCGTGATCGGTGGGGTGTCCGTCTTCTTCATCCGGGAGACAGCACGGCGTCCGCTACCGGGCTCGCTACCCACCGCCGGTTCCGAGGCCGAGGCGGCTGAGCTGGTCCGAACCCAGGACGACAACCCGGACCTCGACCTCGACGCCATGCCGCTTTCCCTGGCCGACAGCAGCTCAGCCGAACCGGGAAACCGCGCCAGGTAATTCGAAGATGGGACCGATGATGATCTCGACCACCGAATGTCTCTGCCTATGCGTCCCGTCCGGCCACGAACACAACATCTGCGCCGGAGCGGCCCAGCCCGGAGCGGTTGTCCCGCTGGCGGGAAGCAGGCGGACCGTGCTCGTACCGGCGTGCGCGCCATGCCGGGACGCCGTGCGCTCGAAGCTCGTTTCCCTGCCACACAGAAGTTCCCCGCCCCCGCAACGCGCGGGCGCCTCCCCCGCAGCTCCCAGCTGTTTTCGTCCGGCGCGCGATCAGCGGCTCCAGCCCCTGACCGAGCGCGATTGGGACGAGGCCGCGCTGACCGGCCCCGGGCGACGGTCCGCCCGGTGGCCGGGCTCGTCAAGCATGCCGGGCTAGCCTCCCCCGGCCACGCTTCTCGGAGGACTGTCGCCTGCCACAGATCATCCTTTGGCGCGCAGCGAATCCAGCCGCCCGAGCGCGTGAAGGCGGCGGGCACCGGAACCTGCGAGCGCGAGTCCGGGCACCGACTATCTCCTACTACGTACCCGCGATGATCTCGTGAAAGGCGAGCAAGCAGAGGCAGCGCGTGTTTCCACGGTTGCCCTACGCCGCGCTGTGCCATCTCCGGCATCCCCGACGGGGCGAACCAGTCCTCCCGGACCTCGGCCGCTGCTTCACCCTGGCCGACTTCCCGTCCAGCCGGCCCCCACAGCGATCTTCACCGCCGCGGCCGACCTCATCGGGCAACTTGACCGCCGCGCCTGGAAGGCCGGCTCCGCGGTCACCGACGCGCAGGGTGTTCCTCGTCGTCATCCCGTGGTGTCGCCGATAACATTCCTACGAACTTCACACCATCCGAAACCTAGAGATCACCACTCTTAACAAGCGGGTTCAGATACCGTTGGTCTTCTGAGGTGCTTAGCGGAGCCTCGCCGATCATCAGACAGTCCCCGGCATATCGGCTGCGCGCCTGGCACCTGCGCCCTTGGCGAGCCGACTAGCTCGAGCAGTAGATCTGCAGCATGGCCGAAGCCTCCAGCGCATCGGGCTGGCCGGACGGCGAGTGGAGCACCGCGCAAGGGACCTGTCCTGTCCAGCATTCAGCCCGGGAAATCCGGCCACCACCGTCTGGCGACGACGCTTCGACGAAGAAGCGGACAAACCAAAAAGGTTCGCACGTTAGTCCAGGCCGATTGTCCATGCGGGCGAGAAGGCCGTTGGCCGGCGGAACATGGCGGAGCGGTCTGGCCGGTCGGACCGAATCGACTCGCGGTGGCCGCCGAAGTCGAGCATGAAGGAAGGCGACTATGCCCCGGCCGCTGCCTTCATCAGGGCTGCTGCCGCCACCTGCAGGCCGTCCAAGGTGCCCAGCTCGAGATCCTCGTGCTCGATGTTGACCGCCATGTCCGGGTCGACCTTGCGCAACGCACGCAGGAACTCCGTCCACCACGCAGTGTCGTGCCCGCGGCCGACCGCGACGAAGTCCCAGCTCGACGCCGGCGGCCACGCGTTCAGCGTGTACCGGCCGCCCAGGGACACCGGATCGCGAGTGACCCGGGTGAAGCGGTCGTCCAGCACCCCGTTCACGCGGGCCCGGTCGTTGATCCGCGTGTCCTTCGCCGCGGCGTGGAAGACCAGCTCGCCCAGGTCCTCTACCGCCGCGACCGGGTCGATGCCCTGCCAGAACAGGTGACTCGGGTCCAGCTCCGCGCCCAGCGCGCGGGCACCGATCCGTTCGACCAGCCGCCGCAGCGTCGCCGGGTTGAAGACCAGGTTGTGCGGGTGCATCTCCAGGCACACCTTCACGCCGTGCTCGACGGCGAGCGCGTCGATCCGCCGCCAGAACTCGGCTGCCAGCTCCCACTGGTACTCCAGGGAATCCAGGTACGCGCTGTCCCACGGGACGACGTTCCAGGCCGGGACCGTGCCAACCGGCTCGGCGGCCGGCAACCCCGACATGGCGACCACCCGGCCAACGCCGAGCAGACCAGCGACGCGGATCGCGCGTTCCAGCTCCTCGGCGTCCGGCCCGCTGACCGCCGAGTCGGGGTGCAGGACGTTGCCGTTGACGTTGAGCCCGGTCAGCTCCAACCCCGCCTTCTCGAACACAGCCAGGTAGTCGGCGGCGGCCAGCGAACCGTCGAGGAGGTCGGCGACCGGCAGGTGCGGCGCGGGGAGGAAGCCGCCCGCGTTCACCTCGGCTCCCGTGAGACCGAGCGACGCGATCACGTCCAGGGCCTCGGCGAGGGGCCGGTCGTGCAGGATCGCGGTGTAGACGCCGAGCTTCATCCCAGCTCCTTCGTGACACGTTCGAGCATGAATTTCGAGGATTCGACGGCGCGTTCTTCCCAGGCGAAGACGCAGACCGTCGCGACGCCGTCGAACTCGATGTCCCGCAGGGTGCCGAAGAACGCGTCCCAGTCGACTTCGCCCTGGCCGATGTCGAGGTGCTGGTGGATCCGCGCCGGCGTGCCGGGCGGGTTCATGATGTACCGCAGGCCCGAAGAACCCTTGTGGTTGAACGAATCGGCGAGGTGCAAGTGCGTCAGCTTCGGTCCCGCGTAGCGCAGCATCCGGCCGACGTCGGCACCGGGGTCGTCGCCGGAGAGGTGGAACGTGTGCGGCGCGCAGTAGAGGTAGTTCACCCACGGCTTGTTGATCGCCCGCACCAGGTCGACACCCGCGTCGTTGACCTCGCAGAAATCATCCGGGTGCGGCTCGAGGGTGAGCGCGATGCCCTCGCGCTCGAACACCGGCAGCAGCTCCTCCATCGAACGCCAGAACGCGGCCTCGCTCTCGGCCGCACGCTCCGGGCGGCCGTTGAACTCGGAGTTCATCAGCTCGCAGCCGAGCTCGGCGGTGACCTCGATCATCCGCTTCCAGTACCGCACGGCGGCCTGCCGCTCGGTCTCGTCCGGGCTGGACCACTTGTACAGCGGCAGCACGCTCGACAGCGACACGCCGGACTCGCGCAGCACCGCCTTGAGTTCGGCGACCTTGCCGTCGTCGGCTCGCGGATGCAGGAAGAACGGCATGAAGTCATCGCGGGGCGACAGCTCGATGTACTCGTAGCCGATGTCCGCCACCGTCCGTACCATCTCGGCCATCGGCAGCTTCCGCAACATGTACGGGTCGAGGGCGATCTTCACCGCGCACCTCCGGCGTAGAAGGCGGGCCGGTCCTTCATCGTGACGCCGACGATCCGGCCGGTCCGCAAAGCTTCGACCAGCGCGTCGCCGATCACGGTGGCGGCGTAGCCGTCCCAGGCCGACGGCCCGGTCGGCTCGCCCACCGCGACGGCGTCGACCCACTCCTGGAACTCGACATCGAAGGCTGTCACGAACCGTTCGCGCCAGTCCGCCGGGACGGCGGTCCGGGTCGTACCCGACGTCCGGACCGCGGCGCGCGCCGGCTCGGGGAGGCGAACCAGCCCCGTCTCCCCCACCGCCTCGCACTGGATGTCGTAGCCCCACTGGCAGTTGACGAACACCTCAAGGTCGATCCGGACGCCCGCCGCGGTCTCGAACAGCATGATCTGCGGGTCCCGCAACCCCTCGCGGGCGTGGCGGGTCCGCCGCGGCGTCAGGACCTGGACGCCGGTGATCTCGTCGTCGAGCAGCCAGCGCAAGACGTCGATCTCGTGCACGGCGGTGTCCAGCGCGGCCATCTCCGAGTGGTACGACTCCGGCACGGTCGCGTTGCGGTGCGCGCAGTGCACCATCAGCGGCACGCCGATCTCACCGGCGTCCAGAACGGACTTCAGCTCGCGGTAGCCGCGGTCGTAGCGCCGCATGAAGCCGACCTGGACCAGCCGGCGTCCGAACGCCATCTCGGCCTCGACGATCCGCAGGCAGTCCGCGGCCTCGGTGGCCAGCGGTTTCTCGCAGAACACCGGCTTGCCGGCGGCGATGGCGGCCAGCACGTGCTCGGCGTGCGTCGGCCCCCACGACGTCACCAGCACGGCATCTACCTCGGGCAGTCCGATGAGGACATCGGCGGACTCGACGGCACGGGCCCCCACCGCGGTGGCGACCTCGGTGGCGCGCGCGGCGTCGAGGTCGGTCACGGCGACGACCTCCGCGCCGGTGATGACATCGGTCAGGCGTCGCACGTGGTCCTGGCCGATCATGCCGGCCCCGATCACTCCCACCCGTACGGTCACGGCGGGCTCTCCTTTCTCAGTCGGCCGTCTTCACGGCCAAGACGGGGACGTCCGCGGCGAGCAGCAGGCGCTGGGCGAGGCTGCCCAGCACGAGCTTGCCCACCGGCGAACGACGTTTCATGCCGATGACCAGCAGGTCGACCTCGCCGGCGCGCTCGTCGAGCAGCGCCAGGACGTGGTCGGCGACGTCGACGTTCGGCGGCCGTTCGAGCACCTTCGCGTCGGCGGGTGCTTCGAGCGGGCTCAACCGCAGGTTCGCCACGAGCAGCGGGGTGCGCCGCAGCTCGGCTTCCTCAGCCGCGCGGGCCAGCGCGAGGTCGCCTTCCTCGGAATCGGTGACGGCCACGAGGATCGCCATGGTCAGGCCTCCGTTCCGGCGATGGCGGGCTCCCGGGTGAACCGGGTGTGCAGCTCGGTTTCCAGGTTTTCCAGCGAGCGGCCCCGGGTTTCCGGGACGACCTTCGCGACGAAGGTGATCGCTGCGACGCCGAGGACAACGAAGATGAAGAACGTGTTCGAGATGTGCAGGGCGTCGACCAGCACGGGGAAGGTCAGCCCGATCGCGAAGTTCGTCAGCCAGAGCACCAGCCCGCAGATGCCGAACCCGAACCCGCGCAGCTTGAGCGGGAAGATTTCCGAGAGCATCAGCCAGGTGACCGGCGAGATCGCGCCCTGCTGGAACGCCAGGAACGTGACCGTCAGCGCCAGCACGACGAACGCGCGGCCCTCCCCCGCCGGCAGCAGCAGGGAGAACACGCCGATCAGCAGCAGCGCAGTCGTCGTGCCGAGCTGCCCGACGATCAGCATCGGCCGCCGGTTCACCTTTCCCAGCAGGTAGATCCCGACGAACGTGGCCAGCACCGAGATGACGCCGTTGGCGATGTTCGCCGTCAGGGCGCCGTTGGCCGAGAAGCCGGCGTCCTTCAGGATCTGCGTGCCGTAGTACATGATCGAGTTGACGCCGGTGATCTGCTGGACGATCGCGATCCCGATCCCGACGAACACGAGCCGCCGGATCCACGGCGTCGCCAGGTCGCGCAAGCCGCCGGTCTGGGACTTCTTGTCCTCCAGCGCCAGCTGCTCGACCTCGGCCAGCTCGGCTTGGGCGCGCTGCGCCGAGCGGACCTGCTTCAGCACGGCCAGCGCATCGGCGAAGCGGTCCTTCGACGCCAGCCAGCGCGGGCTTTCCGGCATGGCGAGCATGCCGAACCACAGCACGACCGCCGGCAAGGTCGCGATGACGAGCATCCAGCGCCAGACGCCGCCGGACTCGCCGAAGGCGTTGCCGATGATCGCGTTGAAGGTGAAGGCGAGCAGCTGGCCGGTGACGATCATCAGCTCGTTCTGGGTGACCAGCCGTCCCCGCCGTTCGGTCGGCGACACCTCGGCGAGGTAGGTCGGCACGGTGACCGACGCGCCGCCGACGGCGAGGCCAAGGACGAACCGGCCCAGCACCATCACCGCCGTGGTTGGGGCGAAGGTGCAGGTCAGCGTGCCGAGCAAGAAGATGACGGCCAGCATGAGGATGTTCCTGCGCCGGCCGCGCCGGTCGGACAGCCGCCCGCCGACGACCGCGCCGAGGGCGGCGCCGAGCAGCAGGGAGCTGGTGACCAGGCCTTCGGTGAACGGGGTGAGCCCGAGGTCGGTGGCCATGTAGGGCAGGGCTCCGTTGATGACGCCGGTGTCGTAGCCGAAGAGCAGGCCGCCGAAGGTGGCGATGATCGTGACCAGCCGGAGGCGGCGCCCGTGCGGGCCCTTGGTGTCGAGCGGAACAGCCGGCGGCTTCGTTGCTGCGCTGTGTGCCATGGATGTGCTCCTGTGCAGGAGTGGTGCGCCGGTCCCCACCGGCGCGGATCGGTTTGGTGTCCCCGTGGATCCCTGGTGCGTCGGATGGTTCAGCGGGCGGCGGGCCGCTTGCGGCCGGACAAGCCGCACCCGGCCAGGTACTCGCGGGTGCGCACCGCGATCGGCAGCGGCACCTCGGCGGCACAGGGGTAGAGGTCCTGCTCGACGATGACGAACAGATCCGCGTCCAGGGCGGCCAGCGCGTCGACGATCGACGCCGGGTCGGGCACGCCGGCGGGCGGCTCGACGCAGACACCGCGCTTCACCGCCTCCCCGAAGGAAAGCTTCTCGGCGGCGACGTGGGCCAGCACGTCGGCGTCCATCTGCTTGATGTGGACGTACCCGACACGCTCACCGAACCGGCGGATCAGGTCGAGGTTGTCACCGCCGCCGTAAGCCACGTGCCCGGTGTCGAGGCACAGGTTCGCGTAGCGCGAGTCGGTCTCGTTCAGGAACCGCTCGATCTCGGGCTGGGTCTGGATGTGGCTGTCGGCGTGCGGGTGCAGGCACAGCTGCACGTCGTACTCCTCCAGCAGGATCCGGCCGAGCTCGTTCGCGCGGCCGCCGAGGGAGTTCCACTGCTCGGCGGTCAGCTCCGGGCTTTCGGTGTACTCGCCGGTTTTCTCGTCGCGGTACATCGGCGGGATGTAGACCAGGTGGTGCGCTCCGGCCGCGGCGGTCAGCTCGGCGACCCGGCGGGTCTCGGCGAGCATCGTGTCCCAGGCCTCCGGGCGGTGCAGGGCGCCGAACGTGGTGCCGCCGGAGACCTGCAGGCCGCGAACGCTCAGCGCGTCGGCCAGTTCACGCGGGTCGGTCGGGAGGTAGCCGTACGGGCCGAGCTCCAGCCAGGTGTAGCCGGCGGTGACGAGCTCGTCGAGGAAGCGGGTGTAGGGCACCTGCTGCGCGTCCTCGGGGAACCAGACCCCCCAGGAGTCGGGCGCGGAGCCCAGGCAGAGATTGCCGGCGACGGTGCGTGCGGACGTCGTTGTCACGGAAGGGGCCCTTTCTAGGACGAGGTCGGGAAGTGGAAGGCGGCGTCGACGGATCGGGTGACGCGCGGCCATCGGGTCGTGACGACCTTCGGGCGGGTGTAAAAGCGGATGCCCTCGGGGCCGTGGATCGGGCTGTCGCCGATCAGGGAGTCCTTCCAGCCGCCGAAGGAGTAGTAGGACATCGGGACCGGGATCGGCACGTTGACGCCGATCATCCCGACCCGCACCTCGCGCTGGAACCGGCGCGCGGCCTCGCCGCTGGAGGTGAACAGCGCGGTGCCGTTGCCGTAGGGGTTGGCGTTGATCAGGGCGATCGCCTCGTCGAGGGTCTCGACGCGCACGACGGCGAGCAGGGGACCGAAAACCTCGTCGCGGTAGACGTCCATCGACGGCCGGACGTGGTCGACCAGCGACGGGCCGGTGAAGAAGCCGTCGCCCCCGGCGTCCAGCTCACGGCCGTCGACGACCACGGTGGCGCCCTGGGCGGCGGCGGTCGCGACGGCGTTCTCGACGCGGTCCTTGGCCGCGGCGGTGATGACCGGGCCCATCTCGCTGGCCGGGTCGTCGCCGGGACCGACCTTGACCGCACGGGCCTTGGCGGCCAGCGTCGCGACCAGCGCGTCCGCGGCGTCGCCGACCGCGACGGAGACCGAGATCGCCATGCACCGCTGCCCGGCCGAGCCGAACGCCGCCGCAGTCAGGTGGTTGGCGGCGAACTCCAGATCGGCGTCCGGCAGGACCACGGCGTGGTTCTTCGCGCCGCCGAGTGCCTGCACGCGCTTGCCGGTCGCGGTGGCGCGCTCGTGGACGTACTTCGCGATGGGCGTCGACCCGACGAACGACACCGCGGCAACGTCCGGGTGCTCCAACAGCGCGTCGACGGCGGTCTTGTCGCCGTGCACGACGTTGAAGACCCCGTCGGGCAGGCCGGCCTCGGCGTACAGCTCGGCGACGAGGTTCGACGCCGAGGGGACGCGCTCGCTCGGTTTGAGCACGAAGGTGTTGCCGGTGGCGATGGCCATCGGGTGCATCCAGAACGGGACCATCACCGGGAAGTTGAACGGCGTGATCCCGGCGCACACGCCGAGGGGCTGGCGGAAGCTGAGCACGTCGACGTCGCGGGAAACCTGGTCGGAGAAGCCGCCCTTGAGCGCGTCGGCGATGCCGCAGGCGTACTCGACGACCTCGCGGCCGCGGACGATCTCGCCGCGGGCGTCGTCGAGGACCTTGCCGTGCTCGGCCGAGATGATCTTCGCCAGGTCGGTCTCGTGCCGGACGAGCAGCTCGCGGAAGGCGAACAGGATCTGGGATCGCTGCGAGAGCGACGAGTTGGCCCAGGTTTCGAAGGCCTTGCCCGCCGCGGCGACGGCGGTGTCCACCTCGGACTTGCCGGCTAGGAGGACTTCTGCCTGTTGCCGGCCGGTGGCCGGGTTGTAGACCGGGGCGGCCCGGCCGGAACCGGCGGCGGAGCCGTTGATCCGGTGTTCGATGGTCTGCACGCTGGTTCTCCTAGAGGTAGTGGCGCTGGCCGCGTTTCGCGGCGGCGTAGTCTTCGCGGGCCTTGCGGGTGGTGTCCAGTTCGGACACTTCGCTCACCGGGACGTCCCACCAGCCGGATCCCGGCGGATTCGGGCCGTAGAGGTCGGTTTCCACATGCACGACGGTCGTCGCCCGGGCCGCCTTCGCCTGGGCCATGGCGGCGCGGAAGTCCGCGACGGTGGACGCTTGGAGCACGTTCGCGCCGAGGCTGGCCGCGTTGGCCGCCAGGTCGACGGGCAGCACACCGCCGTCGAGCCGGCCGGTGTCGCCGCGGTAGCGGTACTGCGTGCCGAACCGCTGCGAACCCAAGGACTCCGAGAGTGAGCCGATCGAGGCGAACCCGTGGTTCTGCACGAGTACCACGATCACCTTGAGTCCTTCGGACACCATGGTGACCAGTTCCTGGGCCATCATCAGGTACGAGCCGTCACCGACGAGCACGACGACCTCGCGGTCCGGCGCCGCGAGCTTGACCCCGAGCCCCGCGGCGACTTCGTAGCCCATGCACGAGTAGGCGTATTCGACGTTATACGACTTGGGGTCGCGGGCGCGCCAGAGCATCTGGAGGTCACCGGGGAGCGAGCCGGCGGCGTTGATCACGACATCTCGGTCGTCGAGTACGTCCTGCAGCGCGCCGAGGATCTCCGTCTGTGCGGGCAGGGGCCCATGCCCGGCGGTGAAGCAGGCGTCCGTGGTGCGGCGCCAGTCGTCGGCCAGCAGCCGGGGGCGGGTGCGGTACGCGTCGTCGACCTGCCAGCCGTCGAGGGCCTGGTGCAGGGCGTCGATGCCGAGGCGGGCGTCGGCCTGCAGCGGGATCGCCGCGTGCTTGACCGCGTCGAGGCGCGTGACGTTGAGGTTGACGAACACCGGGTCGCCGAAGGCGGTGTGGCTGGCGGTGGTGAAGTCGCTGTAGCGAGTGCCGATGCCGAGCACGACGTCGGCTTCGGCGGCGAGTGCGTTGGCGGCCGCCGTGCCGGTCGAGCCGAGGCCGCCGACCGCGCACGGGTGGTCCCACGGGATCGCGCCCTTGCCGGCGTGGGTGTCGGCGA
This sequence comes from Amycolatopsis sp. NPDC003865, assembly GCF_053605345.1. NCBI lineage: Bacteria > Bacillati > Actinomycetota > Actinomycetes > Pseudonocardiales > Pseudonocardiaceae > Amycolatopsis > Amycolatopsis sp. NPDC003865. The sequence goes on from NZ_JBSGJA010000001.1 coordinate 890,968, forward strand.
CCGGGATGCCGGTGGCCGCGGCGAACGCGCGCAGCTGTGCGGTGGCCTGGGCGTAGACGACCCCGCCGCCGGCGACGATCAGCGGTTTCCGGGCCTTGCGCAGTGCTTCGACGGCGCGGATCACGGCGTCCGGTTCGGGTACCGGACGTCCGATGTGCCAGACGCGGCGGCGGAAGAACTCCTCCGGCCAGTCGTAGGCCTCAGCTTGGACGTCCTGCGGCAGGCAGAGCGTCACGGCGCCGGTTTCGGCCGGGTCGGTGAGCACCCGCATCGCGGAAAGGGCGGCCGGGATCAGCTGCTCGGGCCGGGTGATGCGGTCGAAGTACTTGGATACCGGACGGAAGGCGTCGTTGACCGTGACGTCTCCGGCACGGGGGTCCTCCAGCTGCTGGAGCACGGGGTCCGGCGCGCGGGTGGCGAACATGTCGCTGGGCAGCAGGAGCACCGGGAGGCGGTTGGTGGTGGCCAGCGCGGCACCGGTGATCATGTTGGTCGAGCCCGGGCCGGTGGACGCGGTGCAGGCGAAGGTCGCCAGCCGGTCGCGGGTCTTGGCGTAGGCCGCGGCGGCGTGGACCATGCCCTGCTCGTTGCGGCCCAGGTAGTACGGCAGGTCAGCTTCGCCGGTCTCGGCGGCCTGCAACAGGGCCTGGCCGAGCCCGGCGACATTGCCGTGGCCGAAGATGCCGAAGCAGCCGGGGATGAGCCGCTGTTCGACGCCGTCGCGCTCGCTGTACTGGACGGCCAGGAACCGGACGAGTGCCTGAGCGGTGGTCAGCCTCATCGGACGCTCCCCCAGGTTTCGCGGACCCAGGCGTGCGCCGGATCGTCGGTGATCAGCCACGCTCGGTCCGTACCGGGGCCGGCCATGACGTTGAGGTAGTAGAGGTCGTAGCCGGGCGCGGCCATCGACGGGCCGTGCCAGCCGTGCGGCACGAGCACGACGTCGCCGGAGCGAACCTCGGCGAGCACGTCGATCGGGCGGTCTTCGGTGCCGTAGACGCGCTGGTAGCCCATCCCGTCGCCGGCGACCTCGAAGTAGTAGATCTCCTCCAGTTCGCGCTCGTTCTCGCCGTGCTCGTCGTGCTTGTGCGGCGGGTAGGACGACCAGTGCCCGCCCGGGGTGAGCACCTCGCAGACCAGCAGCCGATCGGCGTCGAACGTGCCCGGCAGGCAGTAGTTGTGCACCTCGCGGGCGCACGTGCCGGCGCCGCGGGCTTCGCTCGGCACGTCGGCGGCCGGGCCGTACCGCGCTGGCAGGTGCTTCTCGCACCGCGCGGACGGCAGCGCGAAGCGGCCCCCGGCGTCGCTGGTGACGGTGAACTCCGTGTCGCGCGGCAGGTAGGCGAAGTCGGTGACGCCATCGAAGACGTCCTTCCTGCCCGCCAGGTCGAAGACGTCGCCGTCGGTCGTGACGCGGCAGGATCCGGACAATGGGAGGACGAGGTGCTCGGCGTCGCCGGTGGTGATCCGGGCCGAGCCACCTGGCGGCAGGTCGAGGATGCGCAGGCCGGAGTAGCCCCAGCCGGCGGATTCGGGTCTGACGACCGTCGGGAAGGGACCGTCGCTCGTGGACAGCGCGGGCAGGTGGTGCTTGCTCACAGCAGGCTCACCGCCCGGTCGACCGCGCCGGCGACGTCGCCGGAGGCCGGGTAGAGCAGCGACCGGCCGACGACCAGGCCCTGCACGGTCGGCTGAGCAAGCGCCTGCCGCCAGGCCTTGAAGGCGGCCTCGGCGTCGGCTACTTCGCCGCCGAGCAGCAGCACCGGCAGCGTGGAAGCCGCCAGGACGCGGGGCATGTCGTCCACTACCGGGAGCTTGAGCCAGGTGTACGCGGTGCGCCGGCCGAGACCGGAGGCGATGGTGATCGACTTGATCACCGCGTCCGGGGTGAGGTCGTTGCGGATGCGGCCGTTCTCCCAGTGGGACAGGAACGGTTCGACCATGGCGATGAGGGCGCGGTCGTTGAGAGCGTCGATCGCGTGGGCGGAGTTTTCGAGCGCATCGGCGGTGGCCGGGTCCTCCAGCGCGATGCGCGTGAGCATCTTGCCGCCGTCGAAGCCGAGGTCGGCGAGGGTTTCGGCGTCGTAGCCGGTGAAGCGGTCGTCGATCTCGAACGCCGACCCCGCGAGGCCGCCGCGGTTCATCGAGCCGAACACGCTCTTGCCGTCGAGCACGCCGAGCAGCAGCAGATCCTCGAGGATGTCGGCGGTCCCGAGGACACCGGTGACGCCGGGGCGCTCGAGCGCGACGCACAGACGGTCGAGCAGTTCACCGCGATCGGCCATGGCGGCCGGGTCGGCGCCGACGGCGTTCGCGCCGCGGGCAGGGTGGTCGGCGGCGATGATCATGGCCCGGCCGTGGTCGCCGAGCACGGACTTCGCCTTGGCGCGCTTCGCCGCGGCCTCGGCGATCGCGCCGGGGTCTTGGACGCGAGTGGTGACGATCGTGCGGACACGGTCAGACACGGGAGACCTCCGCGAGCTTGGCAAGGACCTGGGCCTCGGTGGGCATGGCGTCGGCGCAGGACAGCTCTCCGGCGACGTGCGCGCCGGCGGCGTTGGCGAATCCGATCGTGCGGCGGGTGTCCCAGCCGGCGAGCAGGCCGTGGCAGAGCGCGCCGCCGAACGCGTCACCGGCACCGAGGCCGTTGACCACCTCGACCGGGACGGGCGGCACCTCGACCGGCCCGTCGTCGTCGGCCGCGAGCACGCCGCGGGGGCCCTGCTTGACGACCGCGAGCGAAACACCCTTGTCTCGCAGGGCTTTGACTGCCTCGTGCGGGTCGCGGGTGCCGACCGCCGTCTCGCACTCGTCGAGATTCCCAGCGGTGACGGTGACATGGCGCAGGGCCTCGCCGACCCAGTGCCGAGCCTCGTCGCGGGAGGCCCAGAACATCGGCCGGTAGTCGAGGTCGAGCACGGTGACGCCCCGGCGGCCGCGGGCTTCCAGCGCCGCCAGGGTCGCGGCGCGGCTCGGTTCCTCACACAGCCCGGTGACGGTCACCCAGAACACGTCCGCGGCCCGGACGGCGTCGAAGTCGACCTCGTCCGGCGCGATGTCGAGGTCAGGCGCCTTCGGCGCGCGGTAGAAGTAGAGCGGGAAGTCGTCCGGCGGGAAGATTTCGCAGAACGTCACCGGGGTGGGCAGGTCCGCGGACTCGCCGACGAAACGGTCCGAAACCCCGTAGCCGCCCAGGGCCTTGTAGACGAACCGGCCGAACGGGTCGGCCCCGACCTTGGTGACCACGGCCGACCGGCGGCCGTGGCGGGCCGCGGCGACCGCCACGTTGGTCGCACTGCCGCCCAGGAACTTGCCGAAGGACGTGACGTCCTCCAGCCCGACCCCGACTTGCTGCGGGTAGACGTCCACCCCCACCCGGCCCATGGTCAGCACCTCGAACTCCGGTTCCACCTGCGTACCTCCGCCGCGTCACGCTGACTGTCGCGCTCTACTAGCGCGCTCTAGTGGCAGGAACTATGCTGTCCTCGAACACGGGATGTCAAGGCCCTGGAAGAATCGGGGTGGCAGATTCCGGCCAACGGAGCAGAGGCGGAGCGGACGTGCACGACGGCGAACCCACGAGCAGGTCAGCCAAGCCCACGATGGCGGACGTCGCTGCGAAGGTCGGCGTCTCCCGGGCGCTCGTCTCGCTGGTTTTCCGAGGTCAGCCCGGTGCCAGCCAGGAGACCCGCGACCGCGTGTTCGCTGCGGCGGAGGAGCTGGGCTACCGCCCGGACAACGCCGCGCGGCTGCTCGCCCGCGGCCGCAGCCGCACCCTCGGCGTCATGCTGACGGTGCACCAGCCGTTCCAGGCCGACCTCGTCGAAGGGATTTACCCCGAAGCCGAACGGCTCGGCTACGACGTGCTGCTGTCAGCCACGGCGCCGGCGCGGGACGAGGCCAAAGCCGTCGAAGCGCTGCTGTCCCACCGGTGCGAGGCCCTCATCCTGCTCGGCCCCACCGCCGAGTACCGCACCCTGGACGAGCTGGGGCGCCGCACCGTCGTGTCGATCGTCGGACGGCGGCTGCCGGGCGCCCACGTCGACAGCGTCCACACGGCCGACACGAAGGGGGTCCGCCAGGCGATCGACTACCTGGTAGAGCTGGGCCACCGGGAGATCGTCCACATCGACGGCGGCAAGGAACCTGGCTCGGCCGACCGCCGCCGCGCGTACCGGGCGGCCGTCCGCCGTCACAAACTCCCCGACCGCGTGCTGCCCGGCGCCCACGATGAAGAGGCCGGCATGGCCGCAGCCCGGCAGCTGCTGGCCGAGGACCATCTGCCGACCGCGGTGCTGGCGGGCAACGACCGGTGCGCAATCGGCCTGATGGCCACCCTGACCCGGGCCGGGTTGGAGGTGCCCCGCGACATTTCCGTGGTCGGCTACGACGACAGTCACCTGTCCCACCTGTCTCACATCGACCTGACGACGGTCCGCCAGGACGCGACGGGACTGGCGGAACACGCGGTCCGCGTGGCGATCAGCCGCCTCGAAGACGACTCGGCTTTGCCAACGGAAACCGTCCTTGACCCCAAGCTGGTGGTGCGAGGGACGACCGGGCCGCCGCGCGACCAGCTCGGGTGACGTCGCGGCACTACGCGCCCAGTTCGGCCGCCCAGAACTTGACCTTCGCAGACGGCCCGCCTCCCTGGGCATTGCGATCGTCAGTTCCAGCTCAACCGAACCGAGCTCGAACAGCGGCTCCGCGCCTGCCCCTGCCTGGCCTCGGCCAGTTCCTCACGAGGTGGCCGACCATCTCCGCAAGCTCGACAGTGGTCAACAAGCGCCCCTTCGCTGCGGAGTAACAGCAGGCACGCTTCCGGCGCGGACGAAGGCGTGCGCGGCCTCCCACGAGCCGCCCCACTTGGGCCAGAGCTGCTGGAGCAGGTCGCATTGCGCGGCCAGGAAACGGCCGACACCACTCATGGAGTCCTCGCCGTGCTAGCCATCCAGAGCGGACGTCTCTACCGGCTCAGCTGAACCAAGACAGTGAACGAAGGGACCGACGAGGGAGGCTAAGCGGCCTCGGAAGGCTTCGCCGTCGAACCAGGGGGTGACCCATTAAGGAGCGCCGTCGGCCACGCGGGATGACGGCCGCCGACTGGGCGGTCACAGCTTCCGCGGCCGCCCACCTCCGACTCCCGGGCCGGGACGGCCGGCCGCCCACATCTCGATCTCAGGCCTGCGATCCCGGGCCCACCCCGGCGTGCGGCCGATGATGACGTCGGGCTCGGGAAAAGGGTGCGTGTCGGCGTAACGAGAGCGCCAGTTGGCGACCGCACGGTGGGTGATGCCGAACCAGCCGGCGATTTCGACCATGTCGACGTAGCGGTAGGTCGTGTCCGGGTTCGCCGGAGGACCGTCGGTGATCTTGCGCTGGCCGTCGCCCACCCGGCGAACCTAGCAGGGACTGCCGCTGCGACCTGGGCACTTACCTCGGCGTGTTCTCCAGGTCCAGCGCCACCAGCACGCCCCGCAATGCATTGACCTCTCGCAGGAACTGCACCTTCTGCTGGGCAGCCGCGGCCGACCAGTCCGGTTCGGCAAGCGGGTCGCCGACGTAGAGGACGACGTTCGGGCCGAGCTGCCAGAGCACGCTGTTGACCGCGGCGGCCGCAACCGCCAGCTCGTCGACGTCGGCGCCGTACCAAGTCAAAGCCGTCGGGTCCAAGCCGCGATTGCGGATCACCTGCGCTGCCGCCCGGAAGAGCCCGCCGGTGCCGACCGTGTCGTCGACGAAGGACTGGCCAGGCTTGACGTCCCCGAGCATGACCGAGGTCAGAGCGAGGGCGACGTCTCCAGGGGTGTACATCTGGGCGTCGACCTTCGTGGCCGCCGGAGACCGCAGCGCGCCGAGCACCGGCCCGAACAGGTCGGCGCCGAACCGGCGGTCACCACTGGTCAGCTCGAGCTGCCCTGCCGCAAGGGCGGCGTCGGCGGTGCGTTTGATGCGGACGGCCAGCTGCTCGTCCCCTCCGTGGAGCCAGTCCACGATGGGAGCGGCCATGCGCAGGACGTCCGGTCGCTGCGCCAGCACCGCTCGCCACACCCAGCGAGCCAAGCCGAGGAACTCGGCTGGCGACCGGCCACGGACCCACTCCGCGAAGTCGACATTCCGGCGTCCGGCCAGGCCGGCGAGCGCCAGTGTGGCGACGATCCCCAGCGGCACATCCGGCCGGTCGGGCCCGCCGCCGCGGTGCCAGGCCCGAGCCACCTCGACGGCTATCTTCAGGGCATGACACTCGGCGTTGATCGGGTTCCCCGGCCCGGCCGCACCCGCTCGGTGATTCATCGCGTCCTCCAAATATCCTTGTTGACTTAGTACTCGCAGTTTGCTTACCGTAAACCGAGATGACCAAGTACACAAGGTTTATGGAGCTGCGATGACGTCTAAACCCGAGCCAGCCCGGTGGCGGCCACCCGCACCGCGAGAGCTGCCCGCTCTACGCGAGCACCTCGCCGACTATCTGCAAACCGAGTACGCGTACCTGTTCACCGCGAAAGCACTGCGAGAAGGGCGCGGAACCCTCCGGCCGGACGCCGGCCCGGAAGCCGGAGCCGTGCTCCTGCTGGCCGACGAATACCAGCGGCTCCGCGACGCGCAGCTGTTCTACGTGACCGCCGACATCACGAAGCTCGTCCGCCAAGCGGCGCCGAGCCTGCAGGACAAGTGGGAGATCCAGCCACACGACCTTCCCGCCCAGACCGGTTTCATGCTGTTCGCCGAGCCGATGGCCGAGTACATCCGGGACACCGACGGCAAGCGGATCGACATCGTCGGTGTGTCGTGGGGTGGCACGGAGTTGCTGACCAGTGAGACCGGCGGGCTGTGGTTGAGCTTCTGGAGCGTCACGGACTTCGCGACGACCAAGAGGTTGGCCCGCGAAGCCGGCGCCACCGAGCGGCAGGCTGAGGTCTCGGCCCGGCGCCAACACGCCGAACTGACGTGGGACAACGAAATCTACCTGCCGTGGGGCGCGACCGCGCCGGCGCTCGACAAGTCGCTGCCACGCGTCCGATCGATCGACCCGAGCAAGGTCGCGGCCGCCGAGACGACGATCACCTGGCTGCAGACCGTCCATGCGGGCTGGATCTTCTGCAGCCCCAACACGCTGACCGACACGGCGGAGGAACATCTGCCCCGAACTCAGCGCGTCCGGGCCGAACGTGCCGGGCACACGACGTCACCGGTTCGCGTCGTGTCAGTGCGGCATCGGACGTCCTCGAAGTCCGCGCGCCGGGGCGAGCCTTCGAGTCGCACCGTGAGCGTGCGGTTCCCGGTCGCTCCGTTCTTCCGGCGCCAGGCTTACGGACCCGGTCGACAGCTGCGCAAACTCACGCCTGTCGCCGGGCACTGGCGGGGACCCGCCGACGCACCGGTCCAGATCTCCAAGAAGGTCAACCTCGTCGACACCCCGCTCGACCGCCCTCGCGATTGAAGGAGGGTCCACAATGGGCATGGAAGCCTGCTTCAGCGAAACGTGTCCTGGCTGCGATGCCGCTGCCAGCAGGAAGCACGATCGGATGTGCGACGTCGCCCGCTGCCTGAAAACGGGACTTCAGCGAAACAGTTGCACCGCCGCACGCCGGTGCGGCGCCGACCGTTAGGACGGGCACTGGCCTGGCTTGCAGGACTGCCTTATCTTCGACCTCACGACCGACACCGGCTTCCCGGACTTCAACCGACTCTACGCGGAAGCGACGTGGGACCCTTCGTCACGTCGCTGGCGAATCACCAAACGCTGACCGCCAAGCCCCCTCGATGCGCAGATCTGCCCGCGCGACGGTCACGAAGCCCTCGATCGTGTCCTGGAACTTCTGCCGTGCAACGTCGTCGTCACCACGTTGAGGTTCCTGCACGGTGCCGCCGAAACCCGCACGACTGGAGTCCTGAATCATCCGAACTGTCTCCACTAGGGACCGGCCTGTGACCAACACGCTGTCGAGCATTACGTTGAGGGTTTCGTCGCCGAAGAACGTTGCTTGGACGACGGCGTTTTCCAGCGCGTCGAACGCCGGCTGCGGATCGACCGGTGCCCGGTCGCGCCAGACCGGGATTCGGTGCAGCCGATAGGCGGCGAGCGTGACCGCCGGAAACAGCTGCCCCTTTCGTTGCAGCACCAGGTAGTTCTCGGCGCCGTCGTCCAAGCCGGTGGTCATGGGAAGTCGTAGCCGAGGTTCGTCGCGACGTCTTCGACGAAGTTCTGTCCGTCGATGCGCGCGTCGCGGTTCTGCACGTCCCACGCGGCGTCGTCGATCGCGTCACCGCCGTCGCCGAGCGCTCCGGCGACCAGGTCGACCAGGCTGCGTGCTTCGTCCTGGTCGAGGTCGTAGCCTTGGGCCGCGTAGGCGGCGGCGTTGTCGAGATCGTCCTCGGTGTACTCGTCCATGCTTGTCTCCCACTGGCGAATCGTCGGTGCGACGAAGACAGGGCTGTGGCCGAGGCCCACTAATTCATGATCACGTGCGGCAGGTGAGGATCAGCCGAACTTCAGCACCGCGCCATGCCCCGTCGTCCGTCGCTGCCGCCGGGCGGTAGTGCCAGGCTGGGTGGTTCGAACTGGCCAGGGTCTGTCGGCATCGGCAGCGTTCGGTGCGCCACCAACCGGGGTGGATCTTCAGGCGCGCCCGCTCCGTGCCTGGCGTAGCCTGGGCGCGCTGGATGATCTCGCTGAGGGTTCCGGCCCGGATGAGCAGGTGGCCGTGGGCCTCGCCGTGATGGGTGACCCATTCGACAGCCCTGGGTGTCGGCGTGACTTCTTCTCCCATGTGGCCTCACCGCTTCGTTCGGTGAAGACACGTCGCCCCCGTCCCGCCGGAATTCAGTCGTGCTCGAGCCCTTCGAGGTCGGTGCGCTGCTCGAGGGCGAGGGTGGTCATCCAGGTGTCGAAGTCCTGCAGCCGAGCGAGGCAGTCGTCGTGTGCGGGTTCGATGCGTGCGTGCTGGCCGCTGTGTAGGTCGAGCGCCAGGCCGTCCCCGTCGATCCGAGCGTCGGCGACGTGAAGCGCGCGGCGGCGCACGACCGCCAGGTCAAAGGCCGGCAGCCCGTCATGCGAGGCCGCAGGCGCGACGAGCGGGCGGATCCAGATGAGCGCCGGGTCATCGCGGTCGCGACGGGCGTGCCGCGCGAGTGCAGCTCGGAATACCTCGACTCCGCCCTCGAACACGACCAGTTCTGCTCCCGGCAGATCGTCGCCGACGTCTTGGCCGCTGCCGCGAAGCAACTCGCCGAGCGTGGTCCAGAGCGTGTCATCGGTCAGGTGCTGCATAGTGTGACGACTTCCTCGATCGGCTTGCCGGCGATGCTGGCGACGCCCTTGCCGTGCAGGAGCGCCTTGATCTCGTCGCGTTGCGCGGTGGTCTTGCAGAGGATGCGGCTGGGGCCTTCGGCGCCGAGCAGATCGATCCCGTCGGCGAACATGACCTCGTTGCAGGCATTGCTGAACTTCGCGATTTTGAAGGGATTCCGGGTCAGCGGCGCCTTGGCATACTCGCCGGCCTTGGCCGGGTTGATCACGCCGAAGGTGTCGGCATTGGCGCCGTAGTAGTCGGCGCGAGCCAGGAGCCGCTCCGGCTGGTCCCACACCAGGGTGGGCGAGTTGTCGAGCGAGGAGCTTTGCCGCATTCGCAGGAAGACCGAGCTCGCGCCTCCGGTGAGCTTGTCCGCGTCCTCGCTCTTGCCGATACCTGTGCCGGTTCCCATCGTCGCCCGGCGTTCGGTGGAGGCCAGGACTCCGGTGGCGAGCATTGCCTTCAGTCCGGTGAAGGATGTCGAGTGGGTCAGGGACCGGCCGGCAGTCGCGGCCGTGAGCTTGCCGGTGGCGTTGCCGACATCGAAGCGCGTCCACGAGAGCCAGCCGGCCGTGCGCCGTGGCGCCGGGTCGTAGCCCGGACTGGACGCAAGCGCGGCGCCGTCGGCGAACCCGGTGGCCTTGGCGACCGCGTCGCGCAGCACCCCCACCTTCGCCGGCAACGCGCGGGTGTGCGCCTCGAGCTGGATGTCCTTGGCGAACTCCGCCAGTTGAGCGTCGCTCATGCCGACCGCCTGGTGAGCGCGTTCGTGGAAGAGCTCCTGCCGGACCATCTCCTCGAGGTGATCCCCGGTGACCTGCGCGGCCGCGACCTCGGCATGCGCGCCGAGGCTTTGCGCGGTGACGTTGGCGGCGAGATAGCTGTACTCCCCCTCGTCGCGGGTCATCGGCCGGTTCGCGAGATTCAGCTGACCAAGCCGGCGGACGACGTCGGGCCCGTGCCCCTCCCCTGCAGGCGCGATGATCTCGAGCCGGCCGCGCAGGCTGTACTCGCTCTTCGCCGGATCGTTGACACCGTAGGGGCGGTACACCGCCTGGTAACCCTCGCCGAGGTCGATCGCGTACTCCTTGCCCAGCACGCCGGTCGTGCGATCGCCACCCCAGCTCGCCTGCCCGGTGTCGGCGTCCAGCGTCGGCTTGATCCGCGTCGCAGCGCGCAGCACCGCGACCGCAGCGCCGCCGAACGACTCCGACGGCAGGGCCGGGACCATGACGGTCACCACCGCGGTGCCCTCGTGCAGAAACGGCGTGACGTGGTCGACCGGGGTGCCGGAGGAGACGGCGTGCTGGACGGCCTGGAACTGGGCCACGTAGTGGTCGAGCATCGCCTGCTCGACGGGCGAGGCGTCGCCGAGGTCGCCGGCGAGCCCGTCGATGGCGGTCTCCGCGGCGTCGATCTTCGCCGCGGTCGTCCCGGGGGTCGCGCCGCCGGCCGTGAGGGTGCCGTTGGCGATGTGGTGGTTGACGCTCTTAGCCGCGGTGATGATCTTCTCGGCGACGCTGTGCTGCTCATCGATCGGCAGCCGGCCGGTGACCTGCTGCTCGACCTGCGTCGGAACCATCTCCGGGCTGATGTTCAGCGCGTCCAGGAGTTTGGCCTCGGCGTCCTCGTCGACGCGGGCGTGCAGCACGGTGCGGGGACCGTGATCGCTGGCGTAGCTGACCAGCGTGGCGGTCGAGGCGAGCAGGTCGGCGCCGCCGACGAGGACGGGTTCGCCGTAGGCGTGCCCGACGTCCGGGGTCAGCGGGATCGGCGTCACCGGGAGCTGACCCTGTTCGAGCGGCAGCTCATCGACGACGGTCAGCGGCGGTTCGCCGACGTCGTCGTCGGTCTGGATCGGCTCGTCGACCTCCCCCTGCTCGTCGCTACCGGCGGGCGCGAGGGCGTATGGGGTGTGCGTGGTTTTGGCGTTGGTGCCCATCAGCCTTTGCCGAAGTGCTGCAGGGCCGCGGCGGAGGCGATCTTCAGGTCGCCGGTGAAGAACTCGACGAAGTCGCGCCGCAGGTTGTTCTTCCGCTCGACGGCGTGGTCGAGGAAGGCCTCGGCGATCTGCTTGGTGGTGACCGCGGACTCGACGATGCCGAGGGTTTTCGCCGCGCGGGCCCGCATGGGCGCGACCCAGGTCAGGTTCTGCGCGGCGCCGGCGTGGGCGACGGTGTGCAGGGTGGCGCGCCATTCGGCGTCGGGGACTGCTTCGAGCCGGCGGATCACCGAGTGCGCCGCGGCCGGGTTCACCTGCACGCCCTTGCCCAGCTGGCCGGCGAGGTGGGCGTCGTAGACCTGGTGGTAGACGGCCGTGGTGCTGGGCCGGTAGCCGAGTTTCAGCTTGTCGTGGCCGAAGTTCTTGAAGGCCTGGCCCTGGTCGATGGGGACGAGGCCGCCGGTGCTGGTGCGCAGGACGTTGTCGTGGTGGGCGTCGTGGTTGCCCAGCGCCCAACTGGTGACGTGCAGCCGGACGATCTCGTCGACGTCGGCCTGCGACCAGCTCGACTCGCTACCCGAGATCGGCTTCGCGCCGGCCAGCAGGGGCTGGACGCTGACGGGGTGGCCGTCGACCTTCGTGGCGTAGACCGGGACGACGGGCAGCCCGGCCCGGGCGGCCAGACGTGAGGCGGCGGCCTCGGTGTGGGTGATGGCGCCGGCGTGTGGCTTGCCTTCGCGTTTCGCGATCCAGGTGGCGCCGTCGGGTCCGGTGTGGAGGGTCTTGGGGTGTGTGCCGCCGAGGTTCGCCGGTGTGCCCGGTCCGAAGTCCCACTCCGCGACCGCGGCGGCGTCCATCGGCTTCGGGACGGCGGCGTGGGCGGCCTGGGCCTGCTGCAGCGCGGCGAGCAACTGGGCGTGCTGCATCCCGAATCGGCTGCTCGGCTTGGCGGCCGACGTTGCTTCCGCCGGCTTCGGGGATGGCGCGTTGACGGGCTTGGCCGCCGGTTTCGGTGGCGGCAGCTCGTTCTTGACCGCGGTGACGACCGCGCTCGAGTTGCTCAGGTGGCCCTGCAGCAGCTTGCCGAGCTGGGACTTGGTCGCCACGGCCGCTTGCGCCGCGGTAGTGACGCCAGTGTCGCTGAGGAACTTCCGCAGAGCGCCGACCTTCAGCTCGTCGGCCCACGCGAGCACCTTCGCCTGGCCGGCCTGCATCACCGCCTGGTTCAGCGGAGCCGCGCTGAAGGTGTCCCACGAGGCCGCCGCTGTGTGGACCTCGGCGATCGCCCGCAGCTCCTCCACCAGCGCTCCGGCATTCGACGCATCAACAGGGCCGGCCTCGAGCGCGGCGCTGACGTTGGCGGCGCAGGTGGCGGAGTTGGCCAGCAGCGCCGTTCGTTCGGCGACAGTGTCGGCGATGTCCTGGCGTTCGACAGCCGGCGTCGACGCGCGCATCAGCTGCAGGACTTGATGCGCGTCGAGCGTCTGAAGCTGTGCGTCGGTGATTTGACCGTGGTATTTGGCTTCTGCCACGGCGTTGCCGAGCTGGGCGGCGGTGACGGCACCGAGCAGCTCGTCGACGTGGTGGCGGGCCGCCGCGGTGGCGGTCCCGTAGTCGACGCCCGATTCGAAATTCTGCGCGGTGGCGATCCGGTTTTCCAGGCGCACCAGCTGAGCGACCTGCTCAGGTTTCGCGTCCTCGCCGAAGTGAGCGACCACCGCTGCGGCGGTGTCGAGGTCGTACTGGACTTCGGCGAGGTCGGCTTCGGTCGCCAGCCAGCTGTCGAACCCCTCCGGCAGCGCAGATGACGCCGCCGCAAGGTCCCACTGCCCAAGGCCCTTGCCGTTGATCTCCGCCCCGGCGCACAAGGCGTCGTGGCGAGCCTGTGCGAGGGCCTGGATCTTCTTCTTGGCATCGGCGTCGGCCGGTATGGACGGGTCGAGCCACACCGCGAGCGGGTGGGGCGCGTGCCCGGTGAACCCGACCAGCTCCGGGTTCTCGAACCCGGCCGCCGCCGCGGCCGCCTCGAGCTCCTCGGGCGTGAGGCCGGCCAGGTACTCGGCGGTCAGCGCCTGCAGCTGCTGCTGGTAGGGACCGGCCGCAGTGTCGGACAGCTGGCTCTCGGCGGCGAGCGCGCTGGCGACGGCGGCCGAGAACACGCCGTACCCCTCGACCGGATCGTCCGGCAGGTCGATCGCGGGCGGCCCGAGCGGGTCCTCGGGGTCGACGCCGCCGGCCACGATGCCCGCCACGAACTTGAGGTTCTCCTCCGCCGCGTTCGCCGGCTCCACGGCGTAGGCGCACACCGCGACGAGGTGCTGCAGGATCGCGTCATCTGCCGACGCCGGCGCCTCGGCGGACGCACCGGTGGGCGCAACGGCGTAGGCGGCGTGGCCGGCTTTCGCGTTCGTTCCCATACCCGCCGCCGGTCAGCGCGCCGATCCGAGAACGTCGTCCAGCTGCGCTCGCACCACATCAGCGAGCGCACCATCCAGAAGCGGCTCGACTCGCACTGCCGGTGCGCTCGGCGTCTCGGCCCACCCGGCGATCCGCTCTGCGGCCTCGGCGGTGCCTGCGCCGACCAGCCGTTCGCGCCAGATCCGGCCGACGGCGTGCTCGCGCGGGACCCATTCGACGAACACCTCCGCCACGTCGAGACCGAGCACCCCGACCGGAGTGCTCGCCACCCCGTGCTCCGAGGACCAACCGAGCAGGACCCAGATCTGCCGCGCCATCACGCAGCTGTCCTGGTGGTGACGGTGCCGTGCGGCAGCAGCGAGGCCATGAACCGGACGGAGCGAGCGAAGGCGTCGGGAATGCGGGCACGGACGTCGAGGCGGCCGGTCTCGGTCATCACGGCACCGTGCAGCGCGTACTGCGCCGGGTTCTGGCTGATGACGACAAGCCGGTCGCCGAACAGCTCGAGCGCTGTCCCGACCCGGTCGCGCCGGGACAGCCCGGTCAAGATCACGACCAGCTCCGGCGGGGTGTTCTCAGCCAGCCAGTGCAGGCCAGGCAGCACCCAGCTCTGCCAGTTCGCGTTCTCCCGGACGGTCTGGACGTTGACCGCGACCGCGGCCGGCTCAGCGGCGACGATCCAGTCCACGATCCGCTGCAGGTCCTCCAGCCGATACCAGTACAGATTCGGCACGGTCGGGACGCCCGCCGCGGCGAACTCGGCGGCGATGATGAGCGAGCGGCGCATGTTGATCAGGTGCTCGGCGCGGGGCCAGTTGCCGTAGATCGAGTAGTTCGGCGCCAGCACCAGGCCGAACCGCAGGGCGGCGATCCGGGTGATGAGGTCGTCGCGGTGGCGGGCGGTCCAGAAGGCTTCGACGAGTGGGTCTTCGCCGTATCCACTCAGGACGGTCAGCGCGGTGCCCGGAACGTCGAGGATCTCGGCGGCGGTCCGGCCGTCGGTCCACCGTGGATAGAGCGTGTGGGTGCGGGGAGAAAACACCCGTCGCAGCCCGACCGCGTACGCCGGCCACCGCACGACCTCATCCAGCTCCGCGACGCTGGAGCCGTCGACCTGCGGCACGAAGGCCGGGATCGATGCCGGCAGCGGCGCGGCGACCGTGAGGTCGTCGAACTCGAGCGTGCCGCCGACGTCGCGCATCCAGGCGTCGATGTCGGTGCGGGAGCCGCAGCGGATCGGACAGGCCCGGCAGTCCGAGCGGGCGCAGCCGCAGTAGGCGCAGTCGGAGTTGCAGCCGGAGCACAACGGGGCGATCGCGACCGCCGGATCCGCGTCGACGTACCAGGGGCAGATACGGCAGTCGCACCGCGCGGCCGGCGCGGTGGGCATGCCGAGGAAGGTGCTCATGCGGCCGCTCCCTTGTGGACGACGTCGAGAAGCTGATCCAGCAGCAACGCGAGCGAGCCGCGATCGTGCTCGCCCAGCTCGGCGCCTTGGACGAGCGCGAGAAGCAGCTGGCGCAGGGCTCCGAGCGCCCGTTCGACGAGCCGGGCGTCGATGCCGACGACCTGCCCCTCTGGCTTCGAACGGAGCTTGTCGGCGCGAGCGGCGTCGGCGCGCTCCTGGACGCGTTCGGCTTGGTCCAGGGCTTGCTCCGCGCTCAGCTCGTTGTCGGCCGTGGCGGCGGCGAGCGCGGTGGGCAGCAGCCGGGTGCGGCCGGTGTTCTTGACCGCGGCCCAGATGTCGGCGGCGGCTTGCTCACGGCCGCGGCGCAGCTCGATGAACCGGATGCGGGTGTGCAGGGACACCTTGGCCTCGTCCATCTCCTCGGCGACCTCGCGTGGCATCTCGGCGAACGCACGCACCAGCTCCCGGGCCTTGCGCGGGCTCAGCTGCAGGCCCAGCCGGCTCAGGACCTCGGCCCACGGGGCGGCGCAGTGGTTGTCGGTACCGCGGATGCGCTCCATGGCGGCGAAGCGGGCGATCGGGTCGTCGATCGCGTAGACTTCGGCCGGGACGGCGTGCCCGCCGGCCAGGAGCTTGCCCAGCAGGACGGCGCAGCGGTCGAGCACCAGCGCGGCGGCGAGCTCGCCGGGCCGCAAGCTTTCCCGGGCGAGGTTCTCGACCAGCTGCCAGATCCGCCGTTCCTCATCGGACAGTGGCCCCGGGCAGATCACGGCGGGCAGCGCGGCGAAGTGCGGGTTGTCCGGCCGGTTCACCGCGCCCCACCGGCACGCACGCAGCCGCCGCTCCCCCGCGGCCAGCTTCATCAATGGGTGCATCCCGTCGCCGACGTCGATCTCCTCGACCAGCACCGGCTGCAGCACCCCGACGTTGGCGATCGAGGAGATCAGGTCCGCGAGGTCGGCCGGCGTGGTGGCGTCGCCGGGCAGCCGCCCCTGCAGCTCGGTGAACGGTGTGCCCTCGCCGCGCAGCGGCAGCAGCGCGAACCGGCGTTGCCGCAGCCGCGGTGACAACCCGAACTGCTGGACGACTTCGGTCATGACAGCCTGCCGAACACGCTGACCCATTGCGGGTCGCCGAGCAGCGGCATCGCCACCGGCGCCAGCGGGCCATGCTCCCGGAGCCGGGGCAAAGTCGTCACGACCATGTCGACCCGCCCGGCGGCCGTGCTCACCACGGGCATCGCCTGCGTGTGGGCGCGCAGGTCGGCCAGCCGGCGCTCGAGCACCGGCGGCTCAGCACCGGACAGGACGATCAACACCCGCGGGAATCTCGGGTAGCGCTCCCGCCAGGCAGTCCTTCGGCTTGCTCCAGCTGGGGTGTGGTCGTGATAGCGGATGTAGCCGACGACTTTGCGCGCCAGCCGGGCGACCGGCATCGTCGCGCGGTCCAGCTCGACGAACAGCGTCCGCTGCGTCCGGCGCCCGGCCTCCTCGGTCACGTAGTGCAGGACCGCGTCGGCAATCACGACCCCGCGCCGGTCGCCAGACCGGTCACGGAACTGGTGGGCGACCTCCGGGGTCCAGGACAGGGGCCCGCACTCGTAACCGTGTTCCCGTGCTGTCTCGACGAACGCGAGACCGGTCTCGACGACGTCGAGGGTGTGCTCCTGCAGCAGGTGTGCCACTGCGGTGCCCGGTAGCCGGTAGGCGCGGGCATCGACCGTCCCGGCCGCCTCGACCGCTTCCGCCCCGGCGAGGGTGACGTGCCAGGTGCGGGGCAGGTGTTCCCGGGCGATCCGGTCGGCCAGGCCGGCACGGCGCAGGCCGGCGAGCTTCCGCCGGACGGTGACCGGGGAGAAGGTCGGAGCGACCAAGCGCCGGACCTGCTCCGTGGACACCAGTCGGTGCCAGTAGAGGACGGTCAGGGCTTCGCGTTGGAAGACGTCCACGGCGATCACTCCACGGTCGAGGTCAGGTCGATGCCGGCGCCGCTGCCCCGCGTCGGCGGCCGTCCACGTCGCGACGGCGGAGCGGGCTGCTCGGCCTGCAGGGCATCGAGGATCCGGTCATCCAGGTCCTCGAGCTCGTCGAGGACGTCCCCGATCGGGCGGCGGGCGAGGTTGGCGTCGAGGGCCTGGTCGACCTCGTCGTTCCACTCGGGGTGGAAGTGCTCGGCGAACTCGTCGTCGACGTGCAGGCCGCGAATCTTGAACGGAGTCGTGCGCTGGCCGCCGAGGGTGACGGTGACGACATGATGGAACTGCTCCAGCTCGGTCACCGTCGCCGGCTGCACGAGACCACCGAACTCCCGGGCCACGGTCCTCGCGCCGTCGATCGCCGCGGCCGAGGTCATCAGCAGCGACTGGTTCTGCAGCAGCGCCCGGCGCGTCTCGGCGGCGAGCCGGTCGGGCATCTGGTTCATCGCGTGCAGCGCGACCCCGTACTTGCGCAGCTGCTCGAGGATCGCGGCGAGGTACCCGCGGGAGGCACCGTCGACCGCCGCGAGCTCGTCGACGAACGCATCGCACCTGCGCCGCTTGTCCGCCGCGGTGTCCGCGCGGGAGCGGCCGGCCCGGAACAAGTCGTAGATCACGAACGAGGTGATCAGCTTGTTCGTCTCGCCGGTCCCGGTGGTGCAGACGAACACGATCCGCCCCGTGTCCATCGCCCGCCGGACGTCGTAGGTCGTGACCGAGGAGCCAAGGAACGCCGAGAGCGTCGGGCTGGTCCGCAACCGGTTGATGATGTTCGTGACCACCGTCGTCGCGTCCGGAGCCAGCTTCGGGAACGAGTCCGTCCAGTACCTGCGCACCGACGGCTTCAGCACCGGCAGGATCGATTCGCGCCAGGTCTCGTCGTCCAACAGCGTCGGAATCTGGAAGATCGTCGGCGCGCAGTCGACCGGGAGCCGCATGGCGAGGTAGCAGAGCGCCTCGCAGGCCTTGGTGAGGATCGACTTCGCCCGCGGCGCCGCGTCACCCCAGCCCAGCGCCGCGGCGAACGAGGTCACGACGGCGTCGACGCGGTCCTCGATGTCGGACTCGGTGAAGCCCTGCATGCTCAGCGGATTCCAGCCTGGCAAGCGCTTGCTCCGGCCGCGGACGTCGAGGTTGACCTCCCAGAGCCGACTTCGCAGCGCCGGATCGGACAGGTAGGGCTTGGCGCGTTTCCAGCCGTCGGCGTGCGGATCGAGGAACCAGACGCCGCCGCCGAGCCGCGCGATCTCGATCGCCTGGGCCAGGGCCTCCTCGGTCTTCCCGAAGCCGGCCTTGCCGAAGCGGGCGGAGAACAGCAGTTCCCGCAGGGGCACGCCGACGAGACGCTCATCGCCGTTGACGTCGGTGACGTATCCGAGCCGCACGAGTCCTGTCCCCGGCCGGTAGGTCGGCACCTCGCGCGGCGCCGGGAGCACCCAGCCGCGGGAGCGGGCGATCGCCGGCGACTGGCAGCGGCCCGACGGTGGCTTCAGCAGGCCGGCGATTTCGCTGGTCGTCACCAGCGAGCCCGGACGCGGCTTCGCCAGGCCTGTCCGGAAGCGGCGGTCGAACAGCCAGCGCGCGCCCATGGTGTCCGCTCCGAAGTGCCAGCCGAGCACCCGCGGACCACGTACCCGCCAGTAGTTCTCGCCACGGAAGATGTCGAACGCCCCGATGACGCTGCGCAGGTGCGCCTGCGCCCGGCCCGGGGTTTCCGAGACACAGCGGATCAGGAGCTGGATGGCGAATACCGGCTCATCGGTCACGAACTTGTTCTTCACTCGTCGAGGCGACGCTGTCACATTCCGGAAACGGGCGCTCGCCTGCGTACGAGCTATCGGCAAGAACTCGCCGACCAGTTCTGCAGCAACGTCGACGACTACGCCGAACGGCCTCAGACCGTTTCCACCGGAATTTGGCACGGCTCGACGAGCAAGGTGCCGGATACGCGCCGGCGTCAACGGGATGAGGTCAAGGCAGACCTGCACCGACTCGCCGAGATCGATGCGAACGTCGCCGAGTGCGTTCGCCAGCGTCTGGAGTGGATCGTCCGGCCGGATCGGCAAAGCAGACAACGGAAGGTGTGCAGGCCGCGCGAGGACGAGCTCGGCTCGCGCCACGTGAACGTTCGGAGAGGGCGACTGTCGATGCACGGCGGGTTCTCCTCCCACGAACGGTATGCACCATCAGTCATGGGAGACGAGCCCGGTTTTGATGCAGCCAACCACGGGGGTGACTTTTCCTTTCTCGCTGTACTGTGGATACACTCGCTGACAGAACGTCGCAGAATCTGCAACTTGCAGGTGATTCCTGGACGCACATCCATCCCCGAGGAGCATTCAATGGCCCAGAAAGTCCTCGTCGAGATCCTCGACGACATCGACGGCAGCCCTGCCGCCCAGACCGTGCAGTTCGGTCTCAACGGCGTGACCTATGAGATCGACCTGTCCGACGAGAACGCCTCCGCCCTACGTGACGAACTGGCCCGCTACATCGGCGCCGGTCGACGCATCGGCGGCCGCAAGGTCCGCGTCGCCACCGGGCAGTCGACCACCACCACGTCCGATCGTGAGCGCAATCAGCAGATCCGCGCTTGGGCGAACGCGAACGACTACGAGGTCTCCGAACGGGGACGGCTGTCCTCCGAGGTGGTCTCCGCTTACGAGGCGGCGCAGAACGTGGAGGCGGAAGCCCCTGCGCCAAAGAAGCGCACTCCGCGCAAGAAAGCCGCCGCCTGACGCCAGGCACCGCGGCTGGCAGATTACTGGGGAGAGATTCACAGCGGTTGCGCGGTCGGCGGCGAGGGGACATCACCCTCGCCGCCGACATGGAACGCTTCATCTTCGGACGCCGCTCGCCGAACCTCGACGTCGGGTAGGCAAACTTGTTGAGCACGCCGGTCACCGACGCGCGCGCTCCACGCTCATCACCAGTCTCACGACTTGCGCTCCGCGCCAACCTCATCCGCACCCCGACGACCGACTGCGGCGCCGATCGTGCACGGGTTCGCCAACTTCCCGAAAGCTCCGTCCCAACCCATCAGGGCTGGTCGAAGCCCTTCCGTCAAGATTGGGTGCTGGAACCCGACGGAGCGATGACCGACAACGATTCCGCTGCTAGGTCTCCCGGCCCAGCTCACCGGAGAGAAACCCCCAACATCAACGAGTCGCCACGGACGATGATCTTCCCCGAGTCGGTCTCCCGTGCGACGACTTCCCCATCGGCGACGCACCCGAACTTCACCACTAGTTGTAACGCAGAGCCGCTTGAAGCAGACTTTTTGCGTACTGCCCGACTTCTCGAGGAGTGGTGCGCGGTGACGGTTGACGCCGTGGAGCTGGTTGTGACGGCACTGATGGCAGGCGCAGCTGCGGGGGTGAAGGATACGGCGACCACCGCCGTGAAGGATAGCTATGCCAGCTTGCAGAACGCTGTCCGGCGCTTGTTGATCAGAGGTAGCGAAGCAGACGTTGCATTGCTCGAAACCCCCGTCGAGCACCGACCCGAGCTCGTGACAGCCCTAACCGCGGCGGGTGCCGCGGATGACCATGACGTGTTGATCGCCGCCCAGACTCTATTGGCGCAGCTCGGCCAAGCGGGGAAGTACGACATACAAATCAACGACTCCCAAGGGATTCAAGTAGGTGACGGCAACACGATGCATCTGAGATTCTGATCCGATTAAGGCGCAGTGATGACACCGGATCCCCACATCCACATCGATCGCGGCCAAGCTATGCAAATCGGCTCTGGTAACACGATGCACATCCACCCGCGAGTAGCGTGGGCTGCATTGTGGCCGGAGCAGGCCAAAAAGCCATGCGCCAGAAGGGTCTTCCTCAGTCACACGAGCGAGCTCGGCGAACTGCCGAAGCAACGGTCCTTCGTAGAGGCTATGGAGTCAGCAATTACTCGAGCCGGTGACGCGGTCGCAGACATGGCCTACTTCACTACCCGGAACGTCACACCCGAGCAAGTTGATCTGGAGAAATTGGCTGAGGCCGATGTCTACGTCCTGCTTGCCGGGTTTTGCTACGGCTCTCTAGCGCACGGCCGCACGGATATGTCGAGTACCGAGCAAGAATTCCAGACCGCGACCAGTGCTGGCCTACCGCGACTGGTCTTCATGCTCGGCGACGAGACCGAGGGGCCGCGGGCGTTATTCAGCGATCCGCGGCATGGCGACCGTCAGGAGGCGTTCCGACAGCGACTGCAGGGAAGCGGGATCGCGCTCCAGACCGTCTCCACGCCCGATCAATTGGAAACTGCGTTGTTCCAGGCATTGACGGAGCTTGCCCGCCCCCAGCAGCAATCGATGCCCGCAGGACGGATTTGGGGAATACCAGGTCGGACCGTGGAGTTCACAGGCCGCGAAGGCTTACTGGCCAGCTTGCATGAGTCGCTCCAGAGCGGGCGACCAGCAGTAGTACACGCAATGTATGGGATGGGAGGGGTCGGCAAAACCACCATGGCGTTGGAGTACGCACATCGCTTCGGCGATGACTACGACGTGGCCTGGTGGATACCGGCGGAAGATCCTGACCTCATCGCAGGGCGCTTGGCCGACCTCGCTCGCACACTGGACCTTGCGAGCGAGCAAGACTCGGCTAACGCTGCTCTCGCCCGGCTCCACGGCGCACTGCGCACACGAAACCACTGGTTGCTAATTTTCGACAACGCCGAAGACGCCAAGAGCTTGCAACCGTTTCTGCCCGGCGGCGAGGGACACGTGATCATCACGTCTCGTAACCCAAACTGGGGCGGCGTCGGCGTCGCGCTGCCGGTGAACGTGTTCACACGCGCCGAGTCGATCGAGGTGTTGCGGACTCGCCTAGCTGAGCTGACCGGTGCTGACGCCGATCGCATTGCCGAAGCACTGGGCGACCTCCCGCTCGCGGTCGACCAGGCCGGCTGGCTTCTATCCGTCACCCGATGGACCGCCGACACCTACCTCAGCCTGCTCGCCGAACGCACCGAAGAACTGCTGGCGCGCCATGAACAGACCAGCGGCTATCCGATCTCAGTGGCCGCATCTTGGACACTGTCATTCGACCGACTCGCACACGATCACCCCGCCGCCTTGCTTGCGTTGACCTGCATGGCCTGGCTCGCACCTGAACCGGTCCCGCTCACTCTGCTGACTCAGCAGCTGGCCGAACTGCCGGAAGAACTGGCATCCGTCGCCCGGGATCCGTTAGCGTTCGCTGACCTCATCTCCATACTTCGTACACGCGGCATGGCTGATGTCACAGCGACAACCGCGAAACTGCACCGAGTCCCCGCTGCTTTGCTACGTGCACGCACCAAACACGTCCTCACAGCAGGGAGTCTCGACTGGCCTGTCGTCGTCGTTCGACTACTTCGGGCCGGGCTTCCTCCTGTCGATCCCTGGGGTAACCCATCCGCATGGCCAATTTGGCAACCGCTGTTGCCCCATATCCTCGTCGCGACAGATAGTGAACGCGACCTCCAGCCAGCAATCTCAGACGTTGCATATATGCTTGAGCGCGCCGCAATCTACCTTCAAACTCGAGGTGACCCGCGGGCCGCCCTGCCTCTGTTCGAGCGTAGCTACGAACTTTTTCGGGCTGCAAGAGGCGACGATCACCCCGATACCCTCGACACAGCTAGCAGCTTGGCCGTCGACCTCAGGGCACTCGGCGAGTACCAACGGGCGTACAACCTCCATCAAGACATCCTCGTCCGTGCCAGACATGCCCTTGGTGACGACCACCGGATTACCCTCGTAACGGCTGGCAACCTTGCATTCACTCTTAGAGCTCTCGGCGAGCACCAGAGGGCCCACGACCTCAACGAGGACACCCTCACTCGCTTCCAACGCGTCCTCGGCAATGACCACGCTGAAACGCTCGCCACCGCCAGCAACCTCGCACTCGACCTCAGAGCACTCGGCGAGCTTCAACGGGCGCACGACCTCAATCAGGACACCCTGACCCGCCGCAAACACATCCTCGGCGACAACCACCCCTATACCCTCATTTCCGCCAAAAACCTCGCTGTCGACCTCAGGTTGCTTGGTGAGTACCAGCGGGCGCACGACCTGAACCAAGACACTCTGACCCGGTCCAAGCGCGTCCTCGGCGAGAGTCACCCCGAGACCCTGGCCACCGCCAGCAACCTCGCACTCGACCTCAGAGCACTCGGTGAGCTTCAACGAGCCTACGACCTCAACCGGGACACCCTGACCCGCCGCAAACGCATCCTCGGCGACAATCACCCGGACACCCTCGCCACTGCCGACGACGTCGCCACTGACTCCGCTGCCCTTGGTCGCGCCGAAGACTCACACCGCTAACACATAACGGATCATGCCGGCCGAAGCCTCGGCAATCATCACAGTGGTCCGCCACGCAACCTACTTGCGCTGTGTAATCGATCAGCTATGGTGAGTTGACATGACCTGTACGAGGGTGGGGAGGCCCCGTGGGGAATGGCTTCAAGGTCGCGCTCGACGAGTTGCAACGTGTCGGCGACAGCGCTCTTCCTGCGTTACGCGACATCATGGAAGCTCAGCTGCCGGTGTTGAACGCGCACGAGGGTCTCGGCGGACCTGGTTCGTTCGGCGCTGTCAACGATTTTCAACTGGCCTACGCCCGATTTACCGATGAAATCGCCGCCCGGCAGAAACACGGCGCCGAAGTCGTCGATGCCACCGCGGAAGCCGCCAAAGCGATCGTCGCGCTTTACCGCCGCGCCGACGGGCAGGGGTAGCCGTGAGCGACTGGAAAACCGACGACGAGGTGCGCACTGCCGCCGACCAGGCTGCCCACCGGCTCATCGATCTCTTTGATGACGAACAGCCCAACGGCAAGTGGCTCGGCTCACCGGAGACCTACCCCAGCGGGGGTGGTGCCGTCCTCCTGCGGGGCCTGCTCGATGACGCCGGCAAGGTCATCAGCCTCGATCCGCAGAAGATCATCGACGAGTTCGAGCGGATGAAGAAGGTCGGCCGCGCTCTGGACCAGGAGACCTCGACCGACATCATCGACGCTTTCCGCACGATCGACTACTCGGTCCAGGACTGGGAGGGCGGCGGAGCCGACGCCTTCCGGCACCAGATCTCGATGATCCAGGCCTTCCTCGGCCAGCAAGCCAGCTACCTCGTCAAAACCGTCGAGTCGCTCGCGATCCTGCTGGCCGCGTCGGTGCAAGCACGGCGGGACTACATCGCCGCCGCCGACGCCACCAGCGCCGCTGTCGCGAAGGCGCTGCAACAGCACGCCGACGCCGACACGAAGATCGCGATCTCCGTCGGCGCGAGCGTCGTCTCGGCCGTTCTGGGCGTCGCCACCGGTGGCGCCTGGTTCACCGCCAGCGCCGGCGTGGTCATCGGCGCGTCCTCCGCAGGACTGCAGCTGGCCGTCGACGGCGACAAGTTCGCCGAGGTCGCCTCCGGCTACAAAACCGCCAAAGACCAGGTCCTGACCACCTACCAAGACGTCATCCAGACGGCGCTGAGCAGGGTACAGGAATCCGAACGAGATCTGCTCGGCGAGAAGAACGAGCTGTTCGCCCCGATGCCGCCGAGCATCACCGTGGCGTCGCCGAGCTTCCACTACGGAGACTTTTCCTCCGGCGACCGACCGGTTGTGGGGTTCGACTCCAAAGTGGACCAGGAGCACCGGAAGCTGATCGACCAGCACGGCCCCGCGGGTCTCACCGCCCCGGCCACTCCGATTCAGAGGCGCCTCGATGGCTGACACGATCCGCCGCCGAGCCGCATTGTGCGCCGTCGCGATCTCCGTGACCGCCACCTCCTGCACCGGGCCCAGCACGTCACCGACGACGACTACGCCGTCGGCGACCGCGCCTCCGGTCACAGCCACCCCGCTGGACGTTGCTGCCCACCTGGCGGAGCCATGCTCGGGAGTGCCCACCGACCTCACTACGCAGCTCGGCCTCCCCCAGCGCAAAGACGCCCACGACACCGTCCTCGTCGGCGCAGGCGACCAGTCGGAATGCCAGCTATCGAGTGGACCACCGCTTACGGCCGCAGCCGAAGTCCGCTTCTACGCCAAGGCGCGCCCGCTACCCCTCGTCACCGGCCCTGGCAGTCAAGTCAAACCCACGACCGTGGCCGGCTACCCGGCCGGAGAATGGGTGCTCAGCAAAGGAGAGGACGGCAGTTTCACGTCCTGCCAGGTGATCGTCGACGTCGCGCCCAGCCAAGGTCTGGCGACGCTGTACAACGGCCCGAGCGGCGAACCGGTCACCGCTTCCTGCGCCAAAGCGACGCAGCTCGTCGAGGGAGTGCTCGCGGCTTTGCGCCGCTGACGGCGTCATAGGCCCGCAAAAGTCTTGTTCAGCGTCGAGACGAATTCCCTTGCGCCCGCCGGGATCAAGACCACGTTGTCTTCGGAGTCAGAGTAAACGAGTACTCGGCCTGGCTCCTCGAGATCGATCGCGGTGATCGGCATGCTTCGGTGCCGTTCGCCGGCGGAGTCACGACGGGCGACGTAAATCTGGTGGACTGCGCGCCGCGGCCGCTGCATCACCTCGTCGAGGTAGCCGGCTGCCTTGTCGCTCGGGTGCCCCGGCAACGCGCCACCACCGTTCCGCGCGGACTTCGTCACGACTGTCGGCAGGACCTTCGCAGCGGGCACATCGGGCAACGTGTCCAGCAGCGCGGTCGCCAGCCACTTGTCCCGTACCGGCCCGAGCGAAACGACGTTGTCGTCGATGACCGCCCGGACGGCGTCACCATTCCGCGCCGCCAGGAGAACCGCGCAGGAGCGCCCGTCTGCGAAGTTGCTGAACGCGTAGTACTCACGACCCGCACCAGCGAGCACAGCCGCCGTCGACCTCCACAGCCCATTCAGCCGATTGTTACGGGCCAAGCCGAGATCGGTCAACGCTGCCATCGCCCGGATTTCGAGTTCACGGCGACCGTCCGCGGTGACCCAGTTGTGCAGGCTGGTACCGAACGCGGGCGGCAGCTCACTCGTCTCGACCATGCTCCACGCGGTCAAGAAGGCGAGCTTGGGCAGGACGATGGGTCGGTCGATGACGGCCACGACACACACTCCGTGATGTAGGACGACAGGCGGGGAAGGCCAATGCCGGTACACCCGAAGTGCGTCAGGTGCCGATAGTCGGCGGGACCGGCACGAAACCGGTGCGCGGATCGACAAGCCCGTCCTCGACGTCGGCGAACACGCTGTCGTCGTCCCAGACGTACTTGCGCTGGTGTTCCTCGTCTTCCTCAGCCGGACGTGCTGGGCCCGCAGGGCCGACGCCGGCAGTTCCAATCCCCGCCCGTCCGACGCCTCGACCGGCGCTGGTGATCCGCCCGCCGGCACTCGGCGACCTGCGAGGCGGTGCGCTGCCCACCTCGCCTGTGCCGGCCCGCGGCGACGCCGCATTCGGTGCCGAGGAGAGCGGCGAGTACGAGAACCCAGCGAGCTTCCGGCCATCCGAGTCGGAAAGCGGACTGCCGACGGCCTGTTCCAGCTGCGACATCGACGGCAGACCGCTGAGCGTCCGCCCATCCCGCACCCCGACCGTGCTGGTCACGCCTGCGGGCTCGGAAGGGTCAGGTTGCACCCCGGGCCCCGACGTGCCGGCAGGTACGTGGGCATCGCTTCCACGGCGATCTTCGGTATTTCCCGGACTGACATCGAGACGCAGTTGTCGGTCCGACGAGGTGGTATCGCCGCCGTTCCGCCGTTGCTCGATTGGGCGTTCGTCGTGAGCCGCGGTCACGCGGTGCGTGTCGGCCGGTGTCGTGTCCTCCGGCACGGCGGACGTCGCAGGGTTGAGCTGGCCGTAATCGCCGGACAAGCCTTGCCCTTGCCCGTCCAGGTGTGCGACGTAGGCATTGTAGATCTCGAGGTTCTTCTGCGCCTTCGCGTTGTAGGCCGCGATGGCGTCCTCGGTGTCGGTGTCCCAGGGAGTCGCGACGTCGAAGAACGACTTGTCCGGGCGGTCGCCCATGGGTTCCATCGAGCGTTTCGCCAGCTCGAAGCCGTACGCGGCGTCGGTGACGTTGCTGCCATTCGAACCCAGCGTCTTCGCCGCGCGCTCGACCAGATCGCTGAACGCCTTGGTGCGTTGCTTCGCACTTTCTGCGCCCTTGCCGGTCCACGTCGGCTCGAGGTTGTTCAGCATCGTGGTCAGTTCCGCGGCTATCTGGTGGTGTGCCGCGGCGGCGTCGCCGGACCCGATGCCGCTCGTGGTCCAGCTGGAGCTGTTGCCGGCCATGACGTGGCTGACGACAGCGGGAACCGGCATCGCCTGGACGCCGACGTTGCCGGCGAAGAGGTCGCCGGCCCATCGGACGGCATCCTGCACGGTGTGCACGAGCGCGGAGCCTGCTTCCTCGGCGTCGCGGAGGGCGTGATGCGCGGCCGTCCCCAGTTGATCGAAGGGAAACATCAGGAACCTGCCTTCGCTCTCAGCGTCGTGACTGTCATGTCAGCGATCTGAGGGATCAGGCTGCATGCGTCTTCGGTGTCGCGCTTGCTCGCGCCCAAGGTCAGGCTCACGTCGATCGAGATGCTGTCGGCGAGACCGATGCTCGCCTGGCAGAACCCGACGGGTATTTCGCCGCCTTTGGTTCCTGCGTGCGCGACCGCTGGGAAGCCTTGGATGTCCGGGAGGACGCGCCACACGGCCGATTGGGGTTGCGTGTTGGCGTAGACCCCGCTGAGTCCGACGTGGGTGTTGACGGTGTAGGAGACGCCGACGGCGCCTCCGGTTCCGTGATTGGACCACGCACATGCCGGACCGGTCTGAGCCAGATCTTCGCGTTTTCCAGCGACGCTGACGCCGACGGCCGCGACAACTTGCTCCGGGGTGAGAGCGTCTGCGCACGGATCGCCGGAAAGCACTGACACCGGCAAAGGATCACTGACTCTGGGCGCACCGGCAAAGGGCAGGCCGGGAGCCGAGGCGTTCTGGCCGGCCGGCGCCGGAAGGGCGTTCCCTGCGACTTGGGTGCTGTCCGGTACTGAACAACTACTCGCCAGACCGACGACGCCGAACGCGACGACAACGTAGTGCCAGCGATTCATCCCGCCACCCCCCCGTTGGGCGAACCGAGTTCACGAGCGGCCTCGCCGTCGCGATCACCGATCTGGCGCAGGGCAACCTGGATCTTCGCGATCAGCTCATGTAGATACTTGGCCTCGGCGTTGACGTGGTCGCCGGCCGCGTCGAAGACACCGTGCCCGCTCGCCAGTCGAGCGTTGTAGGCGATGCTGGCCGGGTCGTGTGCTGCGGGGCTGACCTGCTTCAGGATCTGAGTCTGCCGCTGGAGCTGCTGAAGCTGGTCGAGCGCATTGAATGCCTGCGCAAGAATCGTCTTCGCCTCACCCCACGACAAGCTGAAACCCGCTCCCGACGTCGTTGCGCCGGTACTGTCCTGGACTTGTACGTCGACACCCGCCAGCCACGGATCGACATCTGTGTGTGGTTGTGCCACGGCCGCGTGAACCCCTCCTGCTCAGCGCTGCGTGTCCTTCGATCCCCCGCTCCCGACAGCTGGGTGATCGGCCGGGCTGACCTGCCGAGCCGATCAGAAATGACCAGCACGGCGGATCAGCCGCACTAGTCACCGTAACTGATCAATTACAAGCTGTGTACGTGAACCAGGCGATTTCCCGATTGCAAGATGCTTTCGTGATCACCGAGAAGAGGGGTGGACACAATCCGGAGGGATAGATGTCCCAGGTCAACGGCACATTCCCCGACTGTTGACGAACTGCTCATAGAGACTGGACAAAAGGCTGACAGCTTCACCAAGCCGGCGGCGAAGAACGCGCACTGTCAACAGAGCCGGACAGCACACGCAAATGCATGTGCATTTCTCCGACAGTTCAAGTTCTGGACGTGTGCTACGACCGCCCTTTCGCGATCGAGGCGGAATCTCCCTCACCGCCGAAGGAGGACGCTTCACCTCGGTACCTCGCTCGCCTGATCTCGACGTCGGGATAGACGAGCTTGTTGAGCACACCGGTCACCGACTCACGCCCCTCCACACTCATCACCATCTTCCCGAACTCCGGGTCCGTGCTGAACCGGATCCGCACGCCGACCACGGCCTGCGGCACCCATCCGCGCACCGGCCGGACACGCCCGAGCTGGTGCGCGAACCCGACGACGGCTTGCGGCGAGGGATCGAAGCCGACGGTCGGCAGGAGGTCGAACCGGACACGGGAGCGGAGGTGGTGGGAACGAAGGTGTCGGTGGAGGACGAAGACCGCGATCAGGATCGCGACTACGGCGGTGGTCACCCACCAGAACGCGCCGCTCGCGAGGACGTCGCCCAGACGGAGCGCCTCCGGCGCGCTGTTCTCCAGCATGGCCTGGCGGCCATGCGTGCTGGGGAACATGTCGGCATTAGGGGCCAGGCCTGGAAGTCTGTTCTGACCAGGGGAAGGGCGGTGTTGAACGGCAGATGCGAACGCGCCGCCAACGCGAGGGCGAACGATCGCTCTGCTCCAGCTCGTCGACGCCGCGACCGCACCATCTTGAGTACTTGCTCCTGTCATGGGACAAGACAGGTCGTGTTCGACGCGCTTCTATGCGCCAAGCGCCGTCGGCAAGTCGCTGCTGCTGCTTTACCGCTGGCTTTCGAAGATCTGCCGTTGGTCCTTGATATCACAAGTCGGCGGGAGCGGGTGGAAGACATAGTTGCCTTCGCTGTCCGGCTTTCTCTCCTTGATCTTGTCGGCACACCCGGCCGTGGCGACGACGGCCGTTATCACGTACTTTTTCGCCGGTCTCCTGGATCGCCGATTGGATGATCCAGCATGGCGAATTCGGTGTCGTTCGAGTTCGCCGCCGGCTGCGGCCCGACCTCGGGGTCGTAGACGAGATAGTAGTTCTGATCGTAGGGGTCGAAGTCGAACAACCAGACCGATTCTCCTTCCGTGAGACCACAAATCGTTCCGCTGACCTTGACGCCCTGGATTCCGTCGATCTCGATTCCCGTCGACGGCGTGGTGATGGCCACCCGCTTGACGCACGCAGGAGTCGGAACCGGCGTAGAACTCGGCGCCGTCGAAGAAGTCGGGGTGACCGGTTGGGACGCGGGCGACGGTGGCTTGTTGATGTTCGCTTGAACCAAGCCGAAGATGCCGGCGATCACAGCAGCCACGAGCGTGAAGATTCCCGGTATCACGAGCTTCTTCATCCCAGTTCCTCTCGAAGTCACCGCGTCCGTAGCTCCCCGAGGAGCCTGGCTGAGGAGTCGCTGGGGCTGTCTGTTCAGTTACAGCCTGAGTTGAGGACTTCCGAGGAACCCGGCCTCGGTGGCTCTAATGCTGAGTCCAGCACGCATCCAGAGTGCCGACGCCGGGATTAGCTGCATCTTTCATTGCGCAGGCCGGCTGGCCCCGAACGCCTTCCCGATGTTGTCGACTTGAACAGGCTTGCCGAAGTCCGGGGCATTGATCATCGACCCGTTGGAAAGGACGAGTCCGACGTGGGTGATGTGGCTCGGGCTACTTCCGAAGAAGACGAGATCTCCAGGTTGGACATCGTTAGGCGCGATCTGCGGTCCCGCGAGGTACTGGCCCTCCGCCGTCCGCGGCAGGTCGATCCCCGCCGAGGCGTACGCCGCCTTGGTCAACCCTGAGCAGTCGAAGCCTCGGTCACCGTTGGCCGGGCCGTTACCGCCCCAGACGTAGGGGAGGCCGAGTTGGCTGCACGCGAAGGTGATCGCGAGCTGAGCCTCGTGGTTCGGCGCCTGCACGGCTCCGCAGTTGTAACGCTCGGACTGGGTAAGGACCTTCTGGACGTACGACTCGGCGTGGTTGTAGGCGAAGATCGCAGCGTGGAGATCGCGGCCGTCGCGGGCGCCGGAGTCGCACAGGTAGGCCGCGGCGGCGTAGATCGCGTCGTGCGGGTTGTACCGCGACGGCGGGTGCGCGCCGCCGGATGGGATCTGGTGGCGGGCGATGACGCTGTCGAACGTCGACTGCAGGAACTGCATCGGACCGCCGGCTTTCGCGCGGTTCTCTCCGCTGTGGACGCCGGGCAACGTGGAGCGGCCGTGGTCGGTTTCGATCTTGCCGATGGCGGCGAGGATCGACCAGTCGAGCCCGGGGCAGGTCTGGGCGGCTTGGCGGTAGAGGACGAGGTAGTCGGGCGGGATGTCGGCCACCGCGCCGTCGCTCGGCGCAGCTGCCGAGCTCGTGTCGCCGGTGCCGGAGAGCGTGGTTAACAGGACGACGACGATCAGCACGCAGATGGCGGGTGGCCCGCAGAGCAGCAGCACGGCGAGGCATCCCCAGCGGCCGGGATGCTCACGGACCTGTTCTCGCACAAACTCGGCAGCACGCAGGACGAGTAGCGGGTTCATCGTCGGCCGGCGGAGTCGCCGAGCCGGTCACGCAGTCGCTGCGCCCAGGTCACGGACGGCGGCAGCATTGCAGGCGGCAGAGTTGTTTCCACTGGCTGCGTCGTTGGCTTCGAGAGGAATCCGCGGTCGTGGGCTGCGGCGGCGAGGTCTGCGCCGGCGAACTCCGGTTTCCGGCCGGCGGCCGGCGGCGTCGCCCCAGCGAGTTCGGTGGCGAGGTAGGTCGACGGTCCTTGCTTCTGCCGGTCCGTGCGCTCACCGAGAGCGGTGAGCACCGTCGAGGCAGCGTGCCAGGCCGGTACGGCGCCTGTCGCCGTGCCGAGGTTGCCGGCGTAGGCGACCGAGTAGGTCTTCGCGGCGTCAGCACGGCGAGCCAGCGCGACTTTGGCGACGCCGGCCTTCGCGGTGAGCGCCGTCTGCGCGCGTTGAGCGGCGTGCGGCCAGGAGACCGGCGCCCCGACGGTGTACTTGAGCACCTTCCCGCCGGCCTGACCACCGGCGCGGCCCGCGGTGACCAGGCGCTCCTTCAGCCGTCCGACCGGGGCGAAGGTCTCCGCAAACGCTGACGTCCCGGCCTTGACCGTCCGGGCCAGCCGATCCGGGCCGGCCGGAACGACCGGCGTCGGCAATGCTTTCGGAGCACGCCGAGGCCGGCCTAAACGCTGCAACCGGGAGCTGACCTGGCCGCGGACACGCTGGAGGTTCGCGGCGAGTCGTTTGCGGAAGACGAAGCCGGAGAAGACGACGAGGTCGATCACGGCGAACCGGACGAGCTGCGGACCGAGGTCGGCCAGCATGAGGGTGCGCAGCAGCACGGTCATGACGGCGAGGAACGCCATGCCGGCCAGGAGCTTGGCGATGGTGGCGGCGATGCAGCTGACCCGGTAGGCGAGCTGGTGCTGCATCGAGGGCACCAGCGCAGCAACCAACGCGAGTGCGAGCAGAAGTCCTTCGAACAGCAGCAGGTACGGGGCGAGAACCTGGACGGTATTCAGGCAAACCACCAGAATCGCGAACAGGAGCATCGCGATCGCGTACAGCCAGGCGCCGAGGGCGCGGTCGCCGTCGGCGACCTCGTTGTACTTCCCGTAGTCCCCGGGGCAGCCGTCGAGCTCACGAGCCTTCGTGCTGTCGTCCTTGCCGGACCACGGCCCATCGTCGAGGACCTTCTTGACCGAGTACTGGCACGCGCCGGAGATGCCCTTGACGCGGCTGATCGGCGTGCCGTAGTTGAGCGTCTCCCAGGGCGTGACCAGCAGGTTGTCGATGAACGCCTGGCCGATCGGCGCGGCCGGGTTTCCGGTGCCGCCGGGCTCCTGGCCCATGATGACGCTCGAGACGTCGGCGCCGAGGTCGCGGGAGAGGGACAGCACGCCGTCGTCGCCGATGAGGAAGTCGACGGGGTGGGTGAGGATCGCGATGGCGAGGACGTTGACCGCGATGGTGGAAGCCGTCTCCCGCCACGCTCGGGTGGTCAGGCCGCGGGCGAACAGCAGCCCGAGGTAGCAGGTCGCGATGAGCAGCGCGATCTCGCGCAGCTTCAGCGCGCCGATGACCGAGGTCTGCCAGATGCCTTCGAGGTCGCGGGCCGGCGCCTTGATCCAGTCGAAGACCTGGGTGGAGGCGGCCCATTCGGTGAACCAGACCGAGAACCCGACCGCGTACTTGCCTGCGGCGAAGCCGATGTTGCCCAGCCACAGCCAGATCGCCGGCATCGGATTGTCCAGCAGCGAAGGCAGATTGGCGAAGAGGTCGTAGTTGTGCAGGTCGCGGCCATAGCCGTCGTCGATGCTGAAGATCCCGCCGAGGTGAACGTGATGCCCGGGGTCGTCCTGCAACGGCAGTGGCGGCACGTCCGGGTCCGGCTTCGGTGGTGCCGGCTGGTTGCCGGGCACCCAGAGGCACGTCGGATACGGTTCGCACGGATTCGTAGACGTTTGCCCCTGGGCTCCTCCCGCTCCCAGCAAGGTGATCGCGGCAGCGATTGCCACAGCAAGTGCCAGCCTCATCGGCCCTCCCCGCGACGACATGTCCTTTCAGACAGGTCGTCGCGGGCGCGCTTCCATGCAGTCCGCGCAAGGCTCTGCGCTGGACGGCGGCGGGATATGATCTTGCTATGCGCGTGGGTCTGTGGTTGGGCATTGCGGCTGCGATCTCTGCCGTTGTCGCCTACTGGGCACTGACCGTGGACGTCAGCATCTCGACGTCAGGTACGACGCTTCCGTGCGGAGACGCGTTCTCCTGGTCCGACGATGTCCACCGCCTCCTCGGTGGCGGTGCACCGTCCAGTCAGGTGCTGGTGTCCGAGGAAGCGCATCAGCAGATCGAAGCGTGCCGCGATGCGCGAACTCGGCAAACGGTTGTCGGCAGTGTCGCCGGCGGGGCCGCCGCAATCTGTGCTGCCTTGGCGGTCCTTGACCAGCGTCGGCGCGGCCGCGCAGGGTCCTGACCACACAGTTTACCGTCGCGCTAGGCCAACACGGTGATCAACTAACCGTTGACGCCTACTCTGTGTTGCACTTTGACCGTCGGAGCTGAGCTAGCCGACTGATTCTCCGATCAGCACTGGTCGCCCGATCAAGTGTCACCCTATCGTGAGCCTCTGTGCGCGCCCGCCGATAACGGGCGCGCTCAGACTCGAGGGGACTCAGACACTCATGCGACGAAGAATAAAAACTCTGGCTGCACTCTGCCTGCTCGCCGTCACGCAAATCCTGATGAATGCCGCACCCGCGAATGCAGCGGGCCCCAGCATCTGCCAGCGGGAACCGCGGGACGCCGTCGCGCAAATGTGCGGCGACCAGGACGAATACATGTACGGGATGTTCGTGACGTTCACGTACCCGACTCCCTCATACGGCGGCCCACCACCTTTCGGTTCGGCCGATTTCTACAACGAAACCCAGATGTTCACCGACGAAGCGATGACGAAATCCTTCGGCTTCGGCTTGAACATGCACTACATCGGGACGCAGACCGACTTCCAGCCCTACTGGGTGGACTACACCGCCGGCTACTCGTACCAGAAGATCGGCAGCGCGAAGACGCAGTCCGACAGCCGACTGCACACCTTCATGGCCATGCCCCACTGCGACAACTGCACGACTTGGGACATCTACTACGACTTCGCCCTGGTCGGGACGACCGGTACACAGCCCGGGCCGTCCTCCCACCACCTCGTCACCGGCTGGTCGCTCGTCGACATGTCTGGACTTGTGGGGCTCAGCACGACCAGCAACCGGGTGATGTACCTCAACGGCAACTACCAGTTCCAGCGTTTCGCCCAGGCCAACACCTCGACGAGGGCACCGGCCGGCAACTGTGCTCCTGGCGCGGACCCGAACTACTGCTTCCGCTTCGACACCGCCGTCAGGACAACTCCGGGGTCCAGCTACCCCTACGTCACGTCGTGGGACGTCACCAAGCCGATCGTCCGGCCCGGAGCCGCGTCCGCGCGGACCGATGCAGCCGCTCAATCCACCGTCGATGCCGCTGAAGCCCACGAGCTCGAGCTGCGAGCTCAAGCCTTCGTCGACGCGAAGTACCGGGGGAAACGATGACGCGACGCCTCATGACCTGGAAACGAACTCGCCGGGCGCTTGCAGTCGCGGCTGCCGCCGTCGCGCTCAGCGGCACGCTGGCAGCGGCGCCAGCCGACGCCGCGACCGCCCCTTCCCGGGTCACTGCAGCCTTGGCCGACGACCTTCGCACCGACTGCGGCCGGCACCAAACCGAAGCAGCCCGTGTTCAGGGATGGGCCCGCAGCCGGTTCGAGCAGTGCTACCACTCCACCGAGAAGGTAAACCTGTACGACACCAACGGAAACTACTACGGCTACTTCGACTTCGAGCTCTGGATCCTCGCTTTCGCCTATGACGGCAGCCGGCGCGTCGACTACGTCACCAGCGTCGAGAACGTACACCAGAGCACATCCCTCTCCGACGACCTCACCTTCCTGACCATCCGCTTCGACTGCCGATCCTCCGAGGTCAGCTGCAGCACAAATCTGTCCCGAACAGACACGATCCGGGGCTGGTACACCAAGTCCACGATGGACACGATCACGATCACGTCGCCAGACGACGTGGGCACCGGCCCCTACAAGATCGTCGACTTCATGGAGACCATCGGTTTTACCGGCGAGTACCGGAACGGGAACACCGTCCCGTTCTACAAGGACACGCAGGCGATCAACCGTGTTCGATTCGACAGCGCGAACGCCGCCCTCGGCAACGGGAAGTTCAAGGGAACCGTCTTCACCGACAACGCACCGAGGCTCGAATTGCACCTCAGCGGAGCCGGGTACGACGAGGAAGCGCGTCACGTCGACGACACGCTCCATCATCCCGAACGCACCTTCCCCGCCTTGATCGGCAAGAACGCACCCGGCGAAACAACCGACGACCCATTGCACCGGCTCATGGACAAAGACCGAGCCGACTCCAACCACACGGCGTCAGTGGCGATATGCACCGACATCTGGGGCCCGAACTACACGGCCGGCGACATGGAATGCGACGAGTACCCCTTCAAGTCGACTTACGAAGGCTCGAGCGTGTCCACCGACGGCCACCCAGGCAGCTGGCACGGTTCAGCCCGCCCCATCCCCGCCGCGGACAACGGCAAGGGTGGGACGGAGCTCGGCAAGTTCTACGGCGCGAACCGCGTCCTCGATCATGACCCGTTCACCGTGACCGTGGTGCCATAGCCACAGCTCAGGAGTGGGACGGCACCGCGCGGGTGCCGTCCCACCACGGGCACGACACAATCGGCTGCATGCCACACGACGACGAGGTTGCCCCCCTTGCGACGTATCAGCTGGTCATGGTGCCTTCGTACCGCTTGATCACTCTGCGCGACCAAGATTGCGACGCGGCCCCGGACTCCGCCAGCACGATCGACGACGCACGTCGAGCGGTCGCCGCGTCGGATGGCTACGAGCTCTTCATCGACTGCGCACAGGACATCCTGTCCGTCACCGTGTCCGTCGACGTCCGGAATGAATCACCCGAGCTATCTCGTGCGATCGACCGCAGTCCCGTACTCGACCTCCAATGCCCGAGCGGGGAACTCGCGCTCGGCTCACCGACCGGCGACGCGATCGGCATCGAAGTCGAGCCAGGCGCCTACTCTGTGATCGTCGAGCACGAAGGCCGCCAAGCGGCCGCCGAGCGCCGCCAGCAGATCCTCGACGAGCGGGCCCGATCGAGCACCGACGTCCACACAGCAGCCAACGAATCCGCCGGGCCGGAGCACTACGTGATCTCGATGTGGCGAACGGGCCCGGTCAGCGACGACGACTAGCGCGATTCGTCGAGCCGAGCCCTCGAGAGACTTCAAGGGGTCTGGCGGCCTCGGGAGACGGTAGGGGTGGTCAGGACGGCTTCCGGCAGGGTGCGGTACGGCTGGGTGATGACCTTGACCTTGCCGACGCGGCCAGCGTGATCTCGCACGAGGAACTCGCCCGCTCGGAGCCGGCGTTCGTCTTCGCCGCCGGCCGGGTTCAGCGGCGAGAGGTCCTTGGTGACGACCTCGTGGTAGCGAGCATCGGCGGGGTCGACGCCGAGCCACGCCAGGCCATTGCGAGCCAGCCCGTTGTCGCGGTGGCGGCCAAGAAACCGCACCGCGATCAAGCCACGCAGGACGTCATCGCCGAGATCGCTCGGAGCGTGCGAGCCGAAGGCGGCGTCGGCGCCGTGCTTGCGGCCGTCGCGGACGAACT
Organism: Amycolatopsis sp. NPDC003865; assembly: GCF_053605345.1. Taxonomy (NCBI): domain Bacteria; kingdom Bacillati; phylum Actinomycetota; class Actinomycetes; order Pseudonocardiales; family Pseudonocardiaceae; genus Amycolatopsis; species Amycolatopsis sp. NPDC003865. The sequence goes on from NZ_JBSGJA010000001.1 coordinate 928,049, forward strand.
CCAAGGCGATCTGCTGGCCTTCGGGGGTGCCGGTAACGTTGTAGGCCTCGTCGCAGATGAACTCACCCCACCGCCCCGGGGTGAAGCAGATTTCCTTGGCGATCGCGGCGATGAGCAGGTGGAAGGCGCGGCCGAAGAGCTTGCGCGGCGGGATCCGGGCGGCCATCCGCTCGTTGCTCATCTCCAGCGCGCTGGGCAGCGGGATCTCATTCGTGCAGAACACGACCATGTCCGCGCCGAACAGGTCGACCGGGGCGAGGTCTGGGTCGAAGATCGGGCGGGTGATCGGGTCGCGGCGCAGCCGCTCGAGCCGATCGGCCAGCGCGCGAGCAGCGGCATCGCGTCCACCGTGCTTGCGGAGGATGTCGACAAGGCGGTTACTGGAGGCTTCGGGGTGTCCGCTGACGGCGTCGAGGCCGCGGCCGAGGGCGTCCCGCTCGGCGGAGTTGGACTCCAGGTCGAGCCAGGACGCGAAGAAGGTCTCGGCGATGCCGGTGCTGGACTTCCCGGCGGTGCGGAAGACCCGCAGCGGATCGCAGGAGTGCCGCAGCTCGGCCGCGGCAGGGCGGTCGTCGAGGCTGGGGTCGAGGATGTCGACGATCTGCGCGTCGCCGGGCAGCGCGGCTGCGACGGGGGCCCATTCGCGGCTGCGGGTCCGGTCGATGACGATCACCCGCCCGTCGAGCATCAGCCGCACGACCGCGGCGACGTTCTTCAGCACGACCGACTTCCCGGCGCCGAGCTCGCCGATCACGGCGATTCCGCCGGAGGAGTCGTGAGTCGGCCCGTAGGTCGGGTCGAGCAGGAACGGGGCGATGGCACCGCCGTCGACGGTCAACCCGAACAGCGCGCCGGCGGGATCCCCGAAGTCGGTCGCCGAGACCGGCAGCAGCATCGCGGCGTCGGTGGCGAGGAGGTTCTGGCTGCATTCGCGCACCACCATCGGCGTCCGGCTGCCCGGCAGCAGCGTCTGATACAGCTGCCGTTGGCCGCCGAGCGGTCGTTCCCACCGGCACTCCCCGCCCAGGAACGCCTGCCGCAACACTTTCGCGCGGGCGTCGGCGTCGCGGGCGGTCTCACCCCAGACGCAGGCGACGACACCGACTTCGAGGTCGATCTCGGTGGAACTGGCGCCGAGGCGGGCGTTCTTGTGCTGGATCTCCTCTTGCGCCGACACGACGTCCGCCGGGACACCCGCGGTGTCGCCGGCGTGCTCCTCGTCCTGGCTCATCAGGTCCCGGGTGCGGCGGCGGTTGGCCGCTCTGGCGTCCTCGTTCGAGCGGGCGGTGATCCGCAGCGCGTAGTCGACACCGAACCCGATGTCGGCCAGCCTGGCCAGGATCTCGTGGCCGGGGAAGGTGAACGCGCGCGGCATCTCGGCCAGCACGAGGAAGGCCTGGTAGCTGGCGACCGCGCCGTCATCGCGCGGGGTCACGCACTTGACGAACCGGCGGTTCAGCAGTCGGAGCGGGCCCCAGCCGTGGCGGTCCACGGGCGGGTCGGTGCGGCCGCCCTCGTCGAACACGCATGAGCGCAAGGTCGTGAGCCGGGCGCGTCCGCTCCCCCGTCGCAGGGTCGCTCCCGTGTTGTGTACCGCGGCCGCGCGATCGAGCTGCGGCTCGTCGACGCCGCGGACCGGCGCGCGGCAGAGCCACCACAGCAGCTCGGCCTCGGTCGCCGGCCGCATCGGGACGGCGCCGCCGAGTTCCTGCGCCGCTGCCCGAGCGCGCTCTCGACCGGCCGCGACCGCAGCTGCCGATGCCGGTCGAGCGGGAAGTCCGAGCTGGTTGCCAAGCACCGCGCTGGTCGCGCGGAACATGGCCTGGGCGGTGTCCTTCCAGCCGCGCCCGGACAGGGGCTTGGCGAGCCAGTAGCTGCGGCCGAGGACGTCGAGGGTGTCGAGCTGGTCCCAGGCGTTGTGGACGGTCTCCGCCCAGTGCGGGTTCGCATCGAGGTCGATGCCCTGGAGGCAGCGTTGGACGATTGCGTGGGCGTGGACTTGCCCGCACAGCGAGGCGATCATGACCTCGCCCCGCAGGGACTTCATCAGCGTGACGGTGCGGTCGTAGAGCTCGCGGAGCTGGCGTCCGGTGGAGCGGGCGCTCTCGTGTGGCAGCACCCGCCACACCGCCCAGGTCGAGCCGTCGACGCAGAACAGCAGGTTGCCGGCCACGTCGGTCACCGGGCTTTCCATCACCGCTCCCGGGCTTGGGCCAGCACCAGCTGCAGCGGCGACACCGGCGTCTCCTCGACTCCCTCGTCCGGCAGGTGCACGTAGAGGCTGGCGCGGCTCCGTTCGGGTCGTGCCGGCCGGTACGGACGACGGCCGAGCGTGCCGGCCCTCGGGGCGAGCAGGTGAGCGCCGAGCCCAACCAGCCAGCCCAGCGGCGTCCGCGACTCGATCCGGGCGCGCCGGAGGAACACCGCCGACAACGGCAGCCCCCAGCGGGCCGGCCCGAGCCAGTCCAACAGCGGCAGCTTCCACACCACGACCAGCAGCACTAGGAACAGGGCGCCCTGGGTGACGGTGTAGGGGCCGCCGGGCAGGTAGCCGCCGTCGCGGCCGGGCATCCGCCCGAACATCCGCGGAAACCGCCGCGAACGCGTGTAGGAGCGGCCGATCAGGACCTCGCCGCGGCTCTTCGGGGCGCTCAATGTGTGAACCAGGCGCCGAACATGCCGGCGACCCCGTCGAGGTTGAGCAGGATGCCGAGAAAGATCGCCGCGATCACCCCGTACTTGATCGCCCGGGTGAAGTTCCCGCGGGTACCGATCAGCAGCCCGATCCCGCCGACGATCGCGGCCAGCAGGATCAGCCGTCGAACGGACTGATCTCCCCAGGCGAGGTTGGTGTCAATCCAGGACTTCACGTCCGCGGCGAGCACGATCATCGGAGTTCTCCTCGGCCTTAGCGGCCCGCGATCAGCGGCGCCGGATCGATGCGGTTGATCTCCCACCGGCCGGCCCGCGCGACAAGTGCCAGCGCGTAGTCGACCGGCGTGCTCTGTCCGGTGGCATCCCAGGCCGAGGCCCGCGCAAGGCTGTGGACGGTGGTCCCGTCGGGCGGCCGGGCAGCTTGCCCCGGCTCGAACTTTTCGTGCGTCCGCACCTCGGTCAGCTGCACCGCGGCGAACGGCACCGGCTTCGGCAGACCGAGGCTTGCTCCCGGGCTGACGAACCGATCGAGCTGGCCTTGCCCCGCCAGGTAGGCGGCCAGAAACCCCGTGACCGACCGCCCGATCGGACCAGCCGGATCGGCGACCTCGTCGTAGGCGAGCGCAGCGGCGCCGAGCGTGCCGGGGCAAGCAACCGGCGAGGGCAGCGAGGTGGCGACATAGGTGTCGCCGGTCCCGGCCATCGCAACCTGTGCACACAGGAGTGACGCCTTGCGCTTGCCGTCCGGCTGCAGCACCAGCACGTCTGCGACCACGACGACCGACCACACCCCAGGCGCCGACAAAGTCGCCGATACGACCGCGGTATCGACCGGGACTTGCGTGCCGACAGCTCGCTGCGATTTCATCCCCGGCGGGTAGAAGACCTCGAGCTCGGCGGAGTCGTCCCGGGTCGCCGAGAGCCAGGCACGCACGTACATCTCCGCCCAGCCCTCCGGAGAGGTGGAGGTCGCGGGTGCGCCGCCGTCCCGCATCGACGGCGCACCCGCTGGCTGGAGAACGACCAGACCAGCGATGATCAGCAGCGGGCCGGCCAGCACGGCCAGCCACGCCGCGACCCTGCCGGCACGACGAGTCGCGCCACAGATCACGGTCTCGGCATCCGCGTCCGGCAACAGCTCAGCCAGCGCTCCTCGATCAGGGCGGGCGCGACGACCAAGCACTACACGACCTCCTCCGCCGGTCCAGATTCCCCATTCGAAGGCACGCACGCCGGGCCGCGGTCTGATTCAGCCGGCCCGAGGAAGCTCGTGGCCCGGGTACTCCGCCGCAGCTTCGGCCAGCTGCTCGAACGCGCGGCGGCGGTGACGGGTGATCGTCGGCTGACTCAGCCCAATCGACGCCCCGATCTGGCGATCGGTGGCCACACCGTCGCGGCCGACCGGATCGCCGAAGTAGCGGGTGACCAGGATGGCAGCGGAATGCTCGTCGAGCCGGTCCTGCTCGACCGCCCACGACAGCAGCTCAAGCAGCTCCTCCGAGGCGTCCACCTCCGTCGGCGCGGCGGCCAACGGCCGGTGCACCTCGTCATCGTCGATGCTGACGACGTCCGCGGCCGCCTGGCTATGGTCGACACCGAAGTCTCGCTGCGCGGCGCGCTGAGTCTCCCGCATGAGGTTCGCTGCGACGTGATGCCGGCGCCGCAGCGGGTAGCAGCGGGTCTGCTCCCACAGGTGTCCGATCACCGAAGCCTGGATGTCACGGCTGTCCTCCGAGGTCGAGACACCGCCGCCGGTCACTCCACGCCGGACGCCGCTTCCGCCGGCGGCCGCGCGAGCCGCCCGAACGACCCGGCCGACGATACCCGGCACGACCGGCAGCATCGCGTTGACCACAACTTCCGTGGCCACAACCCCGGTCACGCTCTGCTCGGCGGCCCGGACCAGCAACGCGTGCAGCACCTCGTCGTGCCGCGCGTAGTCCCGTGTCACCAAGACTGCCGCCAGATCTCGATGGCACGTGACGGCCTCAAGTGACTGGTCCTCGGCGGACCAGCCGAGCAGAGCCCGGTCGAAGCGGGCGACTACACGCGGATGGCCGAACTGGCGTTGCAGCGAGGTCAGCGGGCTGTTCGGCTGGGACGGACGGGTCGACGCGGTCATGACAACGGCTCCTCAGCTCGGACGAACAGAATCCGCGCCAGCGTCGAAGCCGCTGCTCGGTCCTTCGCTGGTTCGGATCTTTGCCCCGCTCGGGAGCAAGCCGAGGTTCACTCGAAAGGTTCCAGGTCGACAGGTGCCGTTGGTCGGGAAACCGCGAGGTCAACGGCGTCTTTCCCACTGCCTGACTTTCGGCCGTCGGCCTGGACCGGAACTTATAGTTTTTGTAGGATTACAAAAATGCAGGACTTGGTGGGGCCACGGAAGATCTCGCCGGTCAACCAGGTCGCGATCCCCGTCAAGCTGCTACGCGCGCTAGGCCTGGCACCTGGTGACTCGGTGTACTTCGAACTACGCGACGAGACGAGTGGCGAACTCACCATCGTGGCCGAATGGCAGGTGCACAGTCGCTACACAGGCGGTGATAAAGACCCACACCCTGGTGCCCGATCGAGTGACGCGTCTAGGCTCCAGGACCGGCCGTCAGCACGAATCCGGGAAGAAGGCACGACCGATGTCCAGTGAGCGGCGAGGCGGCCTGCTCATCTCCGCCGACCGCGACGGCGAGGCTCTCGAAGAGCTCGCAGTCCAGGTTCTCGGCTGGCGTGGAAGCCTGATCAAGAACATCACCTTGTTCGGTAGCCGCGTCTCGGTCCTGGCACAGGTCGACGAGGAGGCTCACGCCTTTCGGCAACGGACGAACACACCGCCCGTCACCGAGCGCGCGTCGGTCGCGCTGTGGGAGTGGCCCGAGCTGACCGCACCGCCATCGGCAGTCACGCTCTCGGCTGTCCTGGCAACCGGGTCGCGCTGGCAACAAGGACTGAAGGCGGTCAGCGGCTTCGCAGGCTTCAGCTCGACTGTCTTGGTTCTCCCCCAGGACACGCCGGCACCAAGATCCTGCCTCGCGGACGCCGAGCGCTACGGGGTCTGGGTGGTGCGGGGCAGCTCATCGGGCGCGGTCGTCGAACATCAGGGCCGCGTGGGCCCGGTCGCCACCGCACGACCGACGACGGTGACGCGGTGGACCGAGGAACTGGTCTACGCGCGTCTCATCGAAGACGGCCTTGTCGAGGCATCGCCGGCGCGCTGAGGTCAGCCTGATCGTTGCCCCTCCCGGTCCAGTGCCCGAGGTACTTCGGGACGCTCCAGACGAACCGGGTGTCGTTGATGTCCATGTGCTTGAACTGCGCGGACGAACACTGCTCGGTCCACGCTTGGCGCCGTGCTGCGAGGTCGCCAGCCCGGAGGATGTCGCTTCGGATCCGGTCGAGGATCTCGATGGAGTGCAGGAACGCAGCCAACTCAGGGTCCGGCGCCGACGCAAGTGCTTGCAGCGACCGGCCGTTGCACCAGTCGCACGAGCAGTGCCAATCCGGGTGATCTGGGTCCAGTTGCGCGGTCTGGTCGATCTTGTCGAGGTGGACGTAGGACAGGAGCCGTTCGACGACGGCCGCGGGCTTGGGTGTACGGCCTCCGCCGCCATCCGAGCTCGGGTAGAAGTGCCGCAGGTTCGAGCGCGTCCCGACCGCGGCGGCGACAGCGCCGTACGCCAGGGCGCCGATCGACGATGTGTCGCACCGGAGGAGCAGCACCGGAACGGGCACCTGCAACAGAGCAACCAGCCCGTAGACCGCCCACTTCGTACTGAGCGGGTCGTCCAGGTGTTCGAGGGCGACCACGATCGGAACTCCTGCCTCCGTCACAGCCTCGACCAGGCACGGCAGGTTGTCCGGGTGCAGCCACCTCACGTGGAGGAACAGCGGCGCCACGACATCAGGCCCCCATTCCGCGGCCCGCCTCAGCACGCTGCGGAGCCCGTCCTCGTCGTGATCGTCGACGTACCCGCCGTCCGGGATCACCGCAGGCAGCCCCAGCAGGCGCTGCCGCCGGATCCAGCCGGCGTCGAAGGCGGCCGCTGCCGGCAACCGGTTCTTGCCCGTGTACCGAGACCGGTCGACCAAGATCGGCCGCTCGTAGCGCTGCACGCGGACGAGGTGCTCGGCCTTCTGCAGCGCTTTTTCCCCGGTCAGTACGATGCCGCCGCCCGCACGGTTCGCGCGCTCGATCGCGATGTCGACGTGCGCATCGCTCGCGTCGGCCTGCACGAGGAGGACGTCGGCGAGGGCCGTCTTCAGACGGCTGTACGGCGAGTCCTGTGCAGACGCGATGGAGATGGGTTCGACCACGCTGACCCCCTCGGGTCCCAGGTTGTCCGATTTCATGATCGCACCGCCGCCGGTCCGGATTCGTCCACCACAAGGGGCAGATAGTGACGTCGGAAGGGCTCCGGCAGCATGAGCGCGATTCCCGCGACGGTGTCGACATCGTGTCCGTGCCGGTCGAGCTGGGTTTTTACCAGGCTGGCGATGCGCCGCGGCGACTCCGCGCGGAGGTCACCGGGTTCGCGTTGGCTCCAGCCGTACTGGTTCAGCCGGATGCGGAACGACTTGAACTGGTTGGCCGAGATGCAGTCGAGGTCAGCAGCGCGCTGGATCAGCATCGCCATCGAGACCTTCCAAGTCAGCTTCAGCTCGGCCAGCTTCGGGAACTGCCGCACTGTCAGGCCTTCGAGCAGCGGTTCGAGGTCCGTCGCTGGCGTGAGGAACTCACCGGCGAACTGGTTGGCTTCCTTCTCCTGCTCCTCTGACGGCAACTCGTGCATGATCAGGTGGCCGACTTCGTGCGCGAGCGTGAACCGCTCGCGATCCGGCGGTAGACCATGGTTGATCAGGATCAGGGGTTGCTCCCCGGCGGGCCAGGTACTCACCGCATCCTGTGCCGTCGTGCCCAGGTCACGACGCATGACGCGGACACCTGCGGATTCGAGCAGGCCTACGACGTCGTCGACGGGACCGTAAGGCAAGTCCCAGATCTTCCGGAGCGCGCCCGCGATCGTCGCCGGGCTTCCATGCTCTTCGACGGGCATCCGGATCAGCTCGCGCCGCGGCAGCGTGTCCACGCCCCTCGACAAGCCATCAACGGAAAGCCGCGTCAGGTGTGTCAGCCCTTCGACCGCCCGCATCGTCGTCACCGACATGACGCTGGAACGGCGCCGGTGGTGCAGGCACGTGACCTCGACGCCGCCGATCGGATCCGAAGTTCGGAGCAGGTCCGGCGGCACCGCAAGGGCGGTAGCGACCTTGTCGAGGTAGTCATCCGTCAGAGGCAGGAGACCTTTTTCGATCTTCGACACGAAGCCCTGCGAGATCCCGGCGGCGGTCGCCAGGTCGTGCTGCGCCCAGCTCCTGGCCTCGCGAACCAGGCGCACCATGCGCGCCACTGCTGCCGTATCGGCCATCAACCCTCTTCCCCTTGGGATCCAACCGCAGAAGTGTACCAAAAGTGTTCTCAGAAATTCCGAGATGACGCCCGGCGCGCCTTGGCTCGCCCACTCGACCGGTACGACGGGAGTGGAGTACCGTCAACCCGCGCTTGCACGCCGAGGAGCCCTGGCCGCCTGACCGAGGAGTGCGATGCGACCCATCTTCCGGCTCCAGTTCGCACAGGTGCGCCTTGCCGCCCGTGTTCAGTTGCCGACGTACGCTTCAGGCTCCAGATCTCGTGCTTTGCGGAAGGTCACGATCCGCTGCCACGCCAGGTGTGGCTGCGCCTGCATCTGTCTGCGCGCGAGCGCAAGCTCATTGAACTCGTCGGTTAACGACGCCGGAGCGAGGTCGTCGGCGAAAATCTCGAGAACAGTCGCACAGAACAATCCAGCACATCCGGCGTTCCACCGAAGGATGTCGATCCGGTTCACCGAATCCGGACGAGTGTCGCGAATGAGGTCCCGCGCCACGCGGCCGAGCTCGAACGCACCCTCGGCCTCCCGGACGGCGAGCAGCTTCGCAATGAATGCCAACTGCTCCGACGAGACGTCCAAGGTGCTCAGGTGAGCAACCAGGGCGTGCACCTTGCTCGAAAGATCTTTTTGAACGAGAGTGCCCGCCACCACGGCAAGACTCGGCTCGTACACCCTGGCAGCCACGTCGATCACTTCGACCGTGTAGCGATGCAGATCGCGAGGGAGACCACCCGAGAGGCAGTGCAGCAGGTAGCAGAACTCTTCGGTTACCCGCGGAAGCCGGGACATCACCCATTGACGACTCTCGTTCAGGGTGAAGTGCTCCAAGCGCACCATTTCCGAGAACGCACTATCGAAGGCGTCTCGGACACCCAATCCGCGTTGCTCAAAGTTGTGCACCGCATCGTCGGAAACCGATACGAAGAACAAGCAGCCAGGAACGCCGAACACACCTTTGATGTCGTTGATGAACTGTTGCGCTTTCTCCGGCTCGCCGATCTTGTCCAGTTCGTCGATGGCGATGACCATTCGGTCGACAACGCCGTTTTCCCGCAGTACCTCAGAACTCTCTTCAGCAAACAACCGCAGCTTCTCGACGATCTCCGGGTGCGTCAACTGCTGCTCGGCCCGCTGCGTCGACCACGTTCGGCCGGCCTCCCCTTTCAGTGGCAGGCTCAGCTTGCCCGACCAACCGCTGGTGTGCGTCTGCAAGAACCTGGTCTCCGCCAGCTGCTGCAGAGCCGACTTGCGAAGATCGAGCAAATCATCGCGCATTCGACGCCGAATGTAGGACACGAGCAGCGCAACCGGCACCACCACCAGCGCCAAGGCGGCGCGCAACGCGACCAGACCGATCAGCCCCAAGGCAATGCGGTGCCCGAGCGGCTGCTCGGTCCACAAGGCGTCTACGGACGACGGCGAACTCGCGACTGCGGCAGAGCCGAGCGCGCGCACCTCTTGCCACAGCGTCGACAGGGAGCCACCCCAGAGGAACCACGCCAGGCTCCAGCACACGACCGCGAAGATCAGGAATCGAACGACCCGTTCTCCACTTCGGCGCACTGCCGCCCAGAGCCCTTCCGGCCCGTCGGGCAGCAAGGGGTACAAGGCGAGGTTCATCTCGTCGATCACTGTTCGGCACAGGAGTGCGTGCAGGTGCAGCACGAAGTCCCTGGCCTCGTAGTTGGCGGGTGCGGAAGCCATGACCACGAGCGGTCGCGACTCGCCAGCGCTCAGCCTCCCTTCCCGCATCGCCCTGATGACGGTCGTCTTGCCGACGCCCCGGGAACCCGCGAGTGCGACCGCCCCGGCCCCGGACCGCTCGATGATGCGCCGCATCCGCTCCGCTCCGGCGGTCATGACCGTCTCACCGTCGTCCACCTCGGCGAGATTCCCGATATCGGCGTGGACGAGCCGCGTTCCGAAACGAACCGATCGGTTCGCGCGGACGAATTCGTGGATGGCTGGAACCACGACCTCGACCAGCAGGTATTCACGCCGGTCGCCGAGGATGAGAAGCTCCGGGTGCGGTTCCTCGGCCATATCGTCGCCCGTCCAGCCGAGAACACCCGGAGCGCGCCGGCCGACCGTCCGGACCGACAACACGGCCACCGAGATGAATCCGGCCACGGCGATGACATGCAAGGGCAGCGGCAACCAAGGCCAGACAGCTCGCATCAACGAGATGTACCCGATGTCGAACACCGCAACGGCAGTCAGCCAGCCGTAGTGCCCGGCAGGCAAGTTCGCCAGCCGGACCAAGGGGTGCAGTCCGGGCCATGAATGCTGTTCCTCGGCACGGGCCACCCGGTCTTGTTCGATCCGAATTCGCCCGGTGAGCGAGTCGTCTGCCAGAATGCTCAGCCTGGCGTCCTCACGCTGCAGGTGCTCGCCCGCCAGGGCTTTGATCACGGTCTCGTCGGCCAAGGCGTCCTCGACCAGTACCCGCAGCGCAAGGCGGGCCGTCCAGGTGCCGAAGTCGTCGAACTCTGGACTTCGGAGATACCTCGAGATTTCGTCGTCCGGTTGCTTCCTGCCAACATTCCATTCGTCGTCTTCATCCCATTGCAGGGCCTCCAAGTTGCCGACCCTGAGCAGGAAGAAGCCCAGAACGACAAAAAGGAAGCCGACGCCGAGGAGCACCAATGACTCCGGCCTCAACGTCTCGCCGACGGTGACGAACACGATCATGGTCAGACCGAGCAGCGAGAAGGAGAGGAGTCCGGCACGGCGAGCACGTCCCGACACACCCGGCTCCCGTTCGAGACCATCCGGCAAAGAAGGCGCAGGCACCGGACAAGTGTGCACCAACAACGCGCGCCGAAGCAGGGTATCCACCAACCGGCCTACGACGGGAGATCGTGGGAGGGACGCGCCGCGCCGGCGCAGCGATGCCCGCTGACCGATCGGTGCCTCAACCACCGCACGTCGTCTATTGAAATTAAGGACACCCCGGGCGCGACGTGGCCATCCGGCACTGAAGGAGGTACTACCTCTCTACCCACGTGTTGAACAGGGGATCGGCGTCACCGGAGATCCACTCTTCTTTCCGGCCCTGCCGGACGACTGGCCCGAAAGCGCACTCAGAGTGAGGAGCAATCACATTCGGCAATCGAGTCGAACTAAGAACCGCCCCACCAGCGTTGCGCGCTGCAACAAGCTATCAGTCACAGCCGCGATCGGCGCCGACCCGACGCGTTCCCGTGATCGTTCAGCCGCCACGGGGAGCTCGTCGCTTCGGCGGAACGGACCGCGCTTGGCCCCTCGGACTGCCGGATTCGCGCTCGGTAGTGTGTCTTCCCTGGATGTCGCTCGTCCGGGCGAGGAGGGAACGGAATTGACCTGGAACGATCCTTTGGGGGACGCTCCGCGCCACGACCGGCGGGCGTACCGCCTGGGTCCGCGGCCCCTGGGACAGGGTGGGCAAGCAGAGGTCTTCCCCGGTGAACACCGGCCGACCGGGACGCCGATCGCGCTCAAGCGACGGCTTTCCTTCGGCGTCGAAGCAGTGGCGCGGATGCAGCGCGAGATCGAGTTCGGTCAACTCCTGCTCGGAAACGAGCACATCATGCCGGTTCTCGACCACGGCAAGGGCCACGACTGGTTCGTGATGCCGTTGGCAAAGGGCAATGCCGAGCAGGTCAGGTCCTCACTGGCCCACGACGACACACTGACCGGTTTGCTCCTGGCCGTTTGCTCGGCGCTGGAAGAGGCGCACCAAGCAGGCTGGGTGCACCGTGACCTCAAGCCCGCCAACCTCTTGTCACTGGACGGCCGGTGGACAGTCGCGGATTGGGGGCTCGGCCGACGGCCACAGGGAGACACAACCTTCACGGGCCGGACGACCAAGGGTGAGTTCTTCGGCACGATCGGCTTCGCCGCTCCGGAGCAGGCGGTCGATGCCCACGCCGCCAGCGCCAGTGCCGATTTTTACAGCCTCGGGCAGATCATCGGCTGGGCACGGACGGGGCGGTTACCGGCAAACGGATCGCCATTGCTGCCGGAAGACGAGCCGTGGCGATCGATCGTAGTAGCGGCGACGCGCGAGGATCCGGCCGATCGGCCGCAGAACGCAAATGCGTTCCGCGAGCTTCTCAGGACTGGTGCGACGACGTGGTAGACGCGATCGGCGGCAGGTACGTACTGCTCGAAACACCACCCCGACCAGGCGGGTTCGCCAGCGTCCATAAGGCGATCGACATCACCGACCAGACGTTCGTCGCGGTCAAGCTCGTGGTCAGATCGGACGACCCTCATCGGGAGCTCGCCGTCGTAAGGGAACTGGAGAGCCTTCGCGCGCTGAGCTTCCCCAGCATCATCAAATTGCGAGATGCCGGTTTCGACGAAGACCAAAACGCGCACTACCTGGTTTTGGACTGGGTGGAGGCCTCACTCTCCGACGTGCTAAAGGAGAACGGCCCATACACGTGGGACGACCTGGCCGGCGAAGTGGCTACGCCCTTGGTCCAAGCGCTGGCGTATGCACACCTCAAAGGGGTGGAGCACCGCGACATCAAGCCGAGCAACGTCCTCATGACCGATGCGGGTTCCCCGTTGCTCGCCGACTTCGGCATAGCGAAGGTGGCGCAAGGGAGCCCCACAGAACATACCGTCATGCACTTTCGTTCCGGTCCCTACACTCCACCCGAGGGAGACGGGGACGTGAAGTACGTGCGTGACGTCTACTCGACGGGCGTACTGCTGATTCAAGCGCTGCACCAGGAGAAGCTGCGGAACTTCGCGGACATCGAGCCTGCCCTGCAAGCGATCAATGTGCCGCCTGATGTGCGAAAGCTGCTGAGTCGATGCGTCCAACCGGACCACACTCTGCGCCCCGTCAACGGTGCCGCCTTGGACGACGAATTGAAGAATGTCCTTCGTGGCCGGTCCGTTCTTCCAGTCGCCAGCAGAAGCACGGTTTGGCTGCACCTCAAACACTCGGCGAAGCAGAAGCTGGCAGGCCCCGGCATGAGCGCGGAGGCCGCCGTTCTGGACGACATGAGCGATGACGTGCACGCAGCTTACCGCTACGATAGCGCGAAGCGCGCCACCGACCGTTCGACGGTGTTCCTGGCGGGAAAGCGGTGGAAATTTACCGTCAAGCTCGATGAGCCGCCGACCATGGTCGTCACCGGAGCTCGGACACCCGAATACGAAGAGCTTGAACGTTTTCGCAAAGACGCCCTCAACGTCGCCGATTTCACGACTTGGGTTTGCCGTGAGCCCCGCAACCGCGTCCAGGCGGAGAATGGGCGCCACGACTTGCTGCGTTCTCTCGACGCATTCGACGAAGACAAGGAGGCCAAGCGCAATACGGACCTCGCCACCGGCTATGACGGCTTGGACATCTTCCACGAGTGGAACAAGGTCCTGCAGGCGCGCGAAGACCTGGCGCGCGGCTCTCTCCGGGCGATCCGCTACCTAAACAGGACCATCCGGGCCCGCGAGGTCGATCTCGAACTGCAGGATCCGATCGAGGACGACATCATCGGCACCGACTGGGAAATCGTCGCCGGAGACTCGCGTCGTGTGCTCGCCTACGGCCAGGTCATCGGCCAAGACGACGACGCGATCACGTTGCGAGCCAAGGCGCGTATCCCATCCCTCGAGCGAAAAGGCACCATCCGGCCGTTCCTGGGACCGACGAGGAAGGCCCTGCAACGTCAACGAGACGCCATCTCTGCCTTTCGGGACGGCACCGCAGCCCGACCGGAACTGCGAGCCAAGATCCAGGATCCGGCCTTGGTCGATGCACCGGTACCGCACGTCGTCGAGGACTGGTCGGGAGTGCTCGACACCGGTAAGAAGAAGGTCGTCGAGTCTGCACTCGGCATGTCGGACATCCTGCTCGTCGAAGGACCGCCCGGAACCGGGAAGACCGACCTAATCGCAGAAACTGTCGTGCAGTCGCTGCGCGAGCGGCCGAACGCACGGATTCTCATCGTCAGCCAGACGCACGTCGCGGTGGATAACGCGTTGGCCCGCCTCGAACGGGCCGGGATCTCGAAGATCGTCCGCTTGGGTCACCCGGACGATCCCCGAGTCGACAAGTCCGTGCACCACATGCTGCTTAACCAAAAGATGACGAAATGGGCCGAAGGAATCCGACGCAGCGCCCAGCGTTACCTGGAGAAGGTAGCGGGAAAGCAGGGGATCGACGTCCGGCACCTGCGAGCCGCACTGGCTCTGAAGCAGCTGGCCGAGGTCGTGCGCGAACGCGACGATCTCAGACGGGAGATCGATCGCCGGGCGGGTAGCGGCACCACGACCTCCATGCTGGCCACCTCGCTGGAGATCGTCGAGGACGACAGCGGTCTGCAAGAGCGCATCGACGAACTCGACAACCGCTACAACCAGCTGTGCGCCGAGGCCGACGGCCATCTCGAGGGGGACTTGACGCTGGCACCGAAGCTGACCGCAGGTGACGCGCTCACGGCCGCGCAAGCGCTGCTCGGGACGTCAGCATCGTCCCAGCGACTGCTCACGCTGGTCGAACTGCAGGCGGAGTGGCTCCAGCGCACCAGGACCGACCACCGCCTCGCCGAGGCGTTCCTCGGCACCGCCCAGGTCATCGCGGGAACCTGTGTCGGCTTCGTCGGCCAGGCCGCCGTGCGCAACCTGGAGATCGACTTGTGCATCTTGGACGAGGCGTCGAAGGCCACGGCCACCGAAGCGCTGGTGCCGCTGTCCCGGTCACGCCGGGCGATCCTGGTCGGAGACACGAACCAGCTGCCCCCTCAGGAGGAAGAGCTTCTCCGTTCCCAGGAAATCCTCAACGAACACAGCATCGACCGGGAACTGGTCCAGGAGACCCTGTTCAAGTGGTTCGCCGACCGGCTGCCGGACCATTCGAAGTTCCGGCTGCGTGACCAGTACCGCATGATCCGGCCGATCGGTGACATGGTGTCGCACTGCTTCTACGAGGGAGAACTCAGATCCCCGAAGGACGACGGCCTGCCGGGCTACAGCATGCTCGGCAAGCCCGTCCTCTGGCTGGACACTTCGCAACTCGGCGAGGAACGCCGGGAGGACCGCGGCCCGGGAGGCATCAGCTACGCCAACCGAGCCGAAGCGAGAGTGGTCTTCCAGCGGCTCACCACGCTGAACAACGCCATCGAGCGAGGAGTGGTTCAGGTTCCGGACTCCCAGCAGCACTTGGAGGTGCTGCTCATCGCACCGTACCGTCGGCAGGTGGCCGAGCTGCGCCGCCGGCTCTCCCCTGCAGGGTTCAGCCGGTTGGCCGTGGACGTGCTTTCCGTGGATGCCGTCCAGGGCCGGCAGTGCGACGTGGCGATGTTTTCCGTTACGCGGAGTAACCCCAGGCTGAAGCTCGGCTTCCTCGGTGCCGAGCATTGGCGTCGCATCAACGTCGCAGTCTCCCGGGCGCGTTATGGGATGACCATCGTGGGTGACGCCGAGTTCTGCCGGACCGGCAACGGCGCGCTGAAGGACATCGTCGAGTACATCGCCAAGCATCCCGACGATTGCGAGATCCAAGGGGTGGACCGTGGTTGACGCAAATCTTCTGCTCAGTAAACGATTCCGGGAGGAACGCCCGGGCCTGACCCTGCTCGGTATTGAGAAAGCCGCTGTGCCAGTCACCATCGTCGCCGCCGACATCCTGGCCCAGGAGGTCAAAGCTCTGCCGCTGCTCGACGAATTCGTATTGCGTCTGACCAAAGCCAACGTCCGCGGCGCGGCCGAGATCGCCGCTTTCCTGGGCTTGGAGCAAGACTTGGTCAACGCCGTCGTCGCCGATCACTACCGGCAGGGTGCGCTGGAGTTCGGCCCGGCGCTCGGGCAGCTGACCTTGACCGGTCGCGGGCGCCGGCTCGCCGACGAGCTCGAGTCGATCAGACCGGTCCAGAAGACCTTCAAGTTGGCCTTCGATCGGCTGACCTGGAGGGTGGCCGATTATGAGCCGCGGGACCTCATGACCAAGCGCGTGGCGCTCGCCGAGGGCTACCTCCTCCTGCCCGCACAGCGCACCACCCGCATCAAGACCTCGGACGTCACCCCGTCGGGAGTGAACGCCATTCTGCGGCCACCGGGCCGGGACGTGAAGATCGACGTGTTGGACGTCAACGACGTGACGCCGTCGACGCATCGGTACATGCCGGTGGAGATGTTGATCTACGGTGACCCGGACCGCGGCGAGGTCGAAACCGCCGTCGTCCTGGACGGTGATCCCAGCGAAGCCCACGAATCGGTGCTCAACACCCTCGGCGGCCCCGCCGGCCTGGGATTTCGCGTCGTTCCGACCGGTCCCGCCGCGCCGTTGCCTCCGCACCTCGGTGTCGCACGCGAAAAGGTCGACCGGGGACCACAGCCGGAAGGTGGCACACCATTCTTCCGCGAAATCCGGCTTTTCGAACACCAGATCATCCTGATGACCGCGCTCGAGGAGGCAACGGATCGGCTCCTGATCGTCACCGACGGAGCAACCCGCTCGGTCGTGGATGCAACGTTTCTCGGCAAACTGGAACAGGCGCTGAAGCGAAACGTCCAGACCGACCTGGTATTTCCGAGAGAAGACGGCGCCGCCGAGCGGGACCTGGACCAACTCGCGAGGCGCTACCACAACCGGCTTCGAATCCACCACACCACGGACGACCACCACGGGAACGCCTTGATCTACGACGGCATATGGGTGGTATCGGACTTTCCCTGGCTGGCTTTCCGCGGTGGCGGACGCCCGTTCCGCGCCTACTCCGGGACCGTGGTCGCAATCCCTGAAGAAGTAGACAGAGAGTACCGGAGGCTGAGGTCAGGATGACCCGTCTGGTCACGCCGTAGACACCGCGCCGGCATTACGCCAGCCCTCGGATCCAGGTTTCCGCGTCTTCCAACCAGAACGTGTCGTCAAACTCGCGAAAGGCGGCCACCGCACGCTTGCCGACCTTCTCCGCGTCGGCGGACCGGCCGACCGCATGCCAAGCTTGTCCCAAGCTGAACAACGCAATGGCCTCGTCGCGCCGGTCACCGAGCCTGCGGAAGATCGCCGCTGCGGCACCGGCGGAGGCTGCTGCATCGCCGAACCGCTCCAGCTCGAGCAAGGCTAACGCCAGTCCGTTGAGCGCCTGGCCTTCGCGGCGAAGGTCACCGATTTCGCGATAGGCGGCGACCGCCTTCCCGTGGGCCGTGACGGCCTCCTCGACTTTGCCCGCCGCCTGCAACGCCAGTCCGCATTTGCCCGACGCACGCCCGTAGCCGGCGATGTCACCCGCCTTACGGTGGCACACGTCGGCAGCCTCGAAGGCGGCGACCGCCGCCTCGGACATTCCGGCACCGCACAACGCCAGCCCGAGGTTCGTCAACGTCTGCCCTTCAGAACGGTCGTCGCCGAACTCCCGGAAGACTGCCGCGGCGGCTTGCAACTCGACGACTGCCTCGTCGTACCGGGACACCTCAAGCAACGTCGCCCCGAGGTTGTTCAACACCTGGCCCTCGCCGTACCGGTCACCTGTCATTCGGTGGAGTGTGCCGGCCAGCCGGTAGGCAGCGGCCGCTTCCTCGAATCGGCTTGACCGCTCCAGGGCCAGCCCCAGGCCGTTCAGTGCCATGGCCTCACTGTGCCGATCACCGAGCAGCCTGAAGACGAGTGCGGCCTCCCGATGGACTTTCACGGCCTCGTCGAGTCGGCCGACGGCGGTCATGACGGCTCCGAGGTTGTTCAACCCCTGGCTGACCAGGCGGTGGTCACCGTCGTCCCGCAAGACCGCGATGGCACGTTGGTAAACCGCCACCGCCTCGTCGAGCCGTCCGATCTCCTTCAGGGCTCCTGCCAGGTTGTTCAGTGCTGCGCCTTCGCCGTGCAGGTCCCCCATCTCGCGGTTCATCGCAGCTGCCTGCTTCAAGGCTGCCACGGCCTCCTCGAACCGCCGCACAGACTGCAACGCGAGTCCGAAGTGGTTCAAGCACGCCGCGAGGCCGGCAGGCGAGTCCAGGTGCCGAGCGGCGGCGAGCGCGAGCTGGCTGACCGTAACCCAGTCGGCGAAATGCCGCCGCCAGGCGAAATATCTCGCCTGCTGGTTGGCGAGCCCGATGGTGACGACGTGCCGGCCCGTCTCGAGCGCGAGAACCACGACCGCGACAAGGTTGGCATGTTCGGCGTCGAGCCAGGCGAGGGCTTCGGTCCGGCTGCCGAAGCGACTTAGAAGGGGCTCGCCGGGCAGGACCCGCAGATGGTCGTTCGCGGCCGTGACGTTCCGCCGGAACGCGGCGAAAAGGCGATCCAGAGCCGGCTCCCGCTCCCGGGCGGCACACTGGTCGCGAGCGTTGAGGCGAATCAGGTCGTGCAAGGACCACCGCCCGTTGCGGCACTGGAGCAAGCTCGCCTGACGAAGAGCGCGCAGCCAAGGCGAGACTCGCGCCGGCGGTTGTCCGGCAAGAGCGGCCGCAGTGTCGCTCGAGAAGTCCGAACCGGGATTGAGGCTCAGCAAGGGGAGCAGCTCTGCCGCTTCCGGCTCGCGGATGCGAAGCCGTCGCCACGACGAGTGGAACACCGTGGTCAGGGTGTTCTCGCCATACCGGACCCGGTGTGCGCCGGGACCTTCCGCCGCGGAAAGTTCGGTCACCAGGCCCCCGATCGCCAGGTCAGGTTCGTCGGCCAGGATCGAGGCGGTGATCTCGACGGCCAACGGCAACGCGCCGCAAACCGAGACCAGGTCAGCGGCTGCGCGCGGATCGCGAGTGGCGCGGCCGTCGTCGGCGAGGCGTCGGGTGAGGATGGCGCCGAGCAGCTGCACGGCCTCGTGCTCGGGCATGACGTCGAGGTCGAGCCGGCCCGCCACCGGGACGGCGACGGCGTCTCGGGTTGTGATCAAGGCCCGGTGAGCCGCGCGGCGCGGGATCAGATCCGCCACTTGCCGGCCGGTCGCGGCGTCGTCCAAGACGACCAGCACTGGCTCGTCCCGTCCCGCAAGCCGGTCCAGGACCCGGTGGTACACCGCGGCTTGCTCATCCGCGGTAGCCGGGATTTCGTCGTCCGGGACGTCGAGGACCCGCAGCATCGGCGCGAAGACCTGCTCCGGCCGGACGTGGTCGTCGTCAAGGTCGTAGCCACGCAAGTCGACGAATAGCACCCCTCCCGGGAACCAGCCTCGTCCCGCGGCGATCGACGACGCGTGACGGACCAGCGCGGTCTTGCCGACCCCGCCCATTCCGGTGACGACCGCGCCACGATCGTGGGATACGGGCGCAAGTAGCCGCAAGAGCTCGTCCACCTGCGCCTCGCGACCGACGAACAGCTCGGGTGTGTCCTGCGGCCGGTCGCTGACCACCGTGACCACTGCGGCGACACGGCTCATGGTGGCTTGGTGAATAGTCACGTTCCCCGCGATGACGCCGGCGGCGAAGCCACCGTTCGAGGCCTGCGCCCGTGCCGGTTCGGGCCGAGCAGGTCCAGCCCCGGACCGGGGACGCTCTATCCCCGGTCCGGGCCCTGAGGGTCCGGTGCCTGCCCAAGGTGCACGTCTCGCCCGACCGCGCCGATCGCGATGCCGCCCCCGTGCGCCACCGCCGACCCCGAAACCGCCATCGTCTGGGGCGTCCCGTCGGAATCGCTTACCTCCGCCAGCGCTGACTCGAGCTCGGCCGCGAATTCGCCGTCTTGCACGACTGCTTCTTCGAGAGCCAACGTCACACGCTGGAGTGTGCGTTCGCTGATCTCCGGGGACTCCGCGGCTTCCAGTTGCAGTCGCTGCACCGCCGAGTCCGTGCCCAGCTTGCGCACCAGGATGTCCCGCAACCGCACAGCCGAGGCATCCATCACCTGATCGGCGACCCCGTCCAACTGCTTGCCCACCCGGCGCGCTTTTCCGACTGCCCACGCGATCAGGAAACCCACTGCCACTTCCAGCCCCATGTCCCCACTCCCCGAAGTCGACCACCGCTCCACGCAACATACTTGGTTCTGCCGGACATTCGCGCCCACCGGCCGATCACGGAAACCGCCCGGCGTCCGGCTGTGATCATCGGTCATCCTGCACGGCGTCACGCTGAGGCTCGCCGGTTTCGCCCCCTCATCGGTTACGAGCGGATGTCAGCGGACGACCAGAGCAGCATCTACTCCCTCCCGTTGACTAGAAGGCGGCGCAGCCGGCTGACGCATCCGAGTGAGCTGACAATTCCCAGCTCGCCATTTTCGGGGATTCGTCGGCCGTAGTTGTGCGTTCCGGCCAACCGATCCAAATCAGCGCCCGTTGGCATGCGGCCGCGCCCGCTCGCCGACGTAGTACTCCCACATCCGCTGCTCAGCCGTTCGCCCGGAGTGCTGCATATTCGACGGTGAGATGATGACCGACTGAACCAGCGGCGAGGTCTCGTCGTCCGCCGCCGTCCCGAAATGCTGACCGGACGTCTCGCTACCAGCACCAGTGGGCTCGGAGCCAGTCTCGCGAGACCGCCGCATCGATGCCCCGTTCAAACAACTCGACCGCCAACAGCAACGCCAGAGGAGGACACGCCGCGACCGTGACTTGCAACAGGCTCAATGCGGGCGCCGAGCAGATGTTCGCCACCAACGACAGACAGATGCCGAACACGAACGCCAGCCACGCCACCCACCGGCCCGACCCGCCGCCGCCGCGATGGGCCTTCCACAGCTCGACCGTCGCAATCGTCGGCAGACCGTCGACCAAGAGCAGCCAGACCGACGCCGTCTCCGTGTCCGCGCCGAAACGGAGCGCGAACTCACGTCCGTGACGATACGCGACATACGCCGCCCCGAGCGCGACCAGCCCCGTACAGAAGCACTGAACGGACAGGGCAAGGTCTTGAGCAAGCCAGCCCCGACCCGACTCATGGTCGCTCGGCCTTCTCCTGGGCTCGACAGCTTTCCGAACGCGCTCGCCCGTCCGATCAAGTAACGCTGACGAGAGGATTGGACCAGGCGACACTGCCGGGCATTTGCGAGCCCGAGGGGAGCCCGAGAGCACATGGACGCAACGACAGACTGCGTCACGGGCCGACACCGCCGCCAACCCCACGACCGAAGAAAACGACCTGCCCGGCATTACTCGGCACCATCCGAAACCTCAAGATCACCACTCCTAATCAGCGGGTCGGGTCGTGGTCACTTCCACACGGCGTGCTCGGACGCCTCGACCTCGGCGGCACCCAACTTGCACAGAGTCGAACGTATGTTCTACGCTTGGCGATGTCGGGCGGGGTGGGGAAGACCCCGCCCGACTCCAGATGTCTCGGCCAACGGCGGAGCAGCTCGCTAGGAGACGCGCTTAGATCGACTGGCAAGGTTCGAACGGGATCGCCCTACGAGACAGCCGCGTTGGTCGCGAGGCGGGTCTGCCGAGACCAGACCAAGACGTTCAAGTGGTCGTCCCGATTTATCCAGCCGACCAGTGGCCTTCCAGGTGCGGAGGATCCGGCGGCCGTAGTTGGACGTGTTGGCGACACGATCCAGGTCTGCGCCGGTGGGGACGCGGCCGCGCGCGTGCTCGCGGAGGTAGTGCTGCCACATCCGCTGCTCCGCCGTCCCCTCCAGTCCCTCCGAGACGAGGTCTCCTTCCGATATCTTGGTAGTCTCGTCGGTCTCGCCGTGGGCTCGACGGCGGCGCAGAGATCGGTTCAGCAGCTCGACGGCCAACAGCAAGGCCAGCGGCGGGCTGGCCGCCACGATCACCCCGAACACGGTGTGGTCCTCAGTGGATCCGACATTGGCGCACAACGACAGGCAGATCCCGAACCCGAACGCCACCCATGCGATTCGGCGCCCCGTGTCGTGGCCGGTCTTCCACAACTCCACCGTGGCGATGGTCAGCAGGCCGTCGACGATCAGGGGCCAGATCGACGCCGTCGTCGGGTCGCCGCCGAAGCGGAGCGCGAAGACCCGGCCGTGACGGTACGAGGCATACGCCGCGCCAAGTGCAACCATGCCCGTGCAGGCGCACTGGATCACCAGGGCGGTTGTCCATCGATCCGTGCGGGTCATGACGCACCTCCACGGGCATGGTTATGGGCAAGCGGATGGGGCTCGCCGGTCAGGACGGCTAGGGCGGTGGCGACGTCGTGGAGCGAGGCTTTGACGTAGGTGACCGTCGCGCTGTCGGCGGAGTCGAAGTGGCCCGCGTAGGCGTGGGCCACGCCATAGCCGAAGCGGCGCTCCACCCACGTCAGCGTCGTGTGGCGGAGCCAGTGCGTGGAAACGTTCTGCGTGCGCACCGACGGCACCTGCCGCCCGATCCGATCCCACAGGTGGTCGTAACGGCGCTTGGTGATCGGCTCACCCGTGCGGTAACGCAGCAACTGCGCTTCCAGATGGCTCGCGCCTCGCTCGTTGCCATGGGCGACCAGAAGGCGCATCAGCGTCGGTGAAACCGGCTGGAAGCGGCTGGTGCCGTCCTTCTCCCGGAGATGGACGAGACACTGGGTCTCCTCCAAGTCTCGTCGCCGGAGACCGAGTGCTCCCCCGCGGCGGCACGCGGTCTCGGTGTGCAGGCGCAGCAGAAGGGTGTCCAGGTGCGGGTCGTCGCCGGTGGTCGCGGCCGCGGTGTTGATGTCGACCAACTCGTGGTCGGCCAAAGCTCGCCGCGGCGACGGCAACCGGCGGGGCTTGGCCACCTTCAACGCCGGGTTCTGTCCCTCCGTCAGCAGCCGGTCGTTCACCGCGTGCCGGTAAAGACAGCGGACCGCGGCGATGAGGTTCTCCGCCGCGTTGCGGCCGCCCCGGCTGTTGCGGCGCACCAGCGCGTTCGCGCGGCTTTGCTCGGCCAGCTGCTTGATCTCCGATGGCGACGGTTCATCAAGCCGCCGGCCACCCCACGCCTCCTCGACCCGGCGCCAGTACGAACCGTATGACCTGGCCGTCGCGGGCGAGACCGCCCGCGAGACCTGCGGGATGTACTCCGAGAACGTCGGGACCGTCCACTGCTCCTCGGTCTCGGCAAGGAGATCCGCCGGAGCGATACCCATCTTCGACAGCAGCAACCGGGCCGCGTCCAGCTCCATCGGACTAGCGGTCATCGACGATCACCACCAGCCAGCGACGCGTGATAGTCGGTGACCATCTGGTCGAGAGCGCTGGCGGGATGCACGACGAGGACATCGCGCGCCGGATCGGCGACCATGAACGCGTCCTCGCCAGCGGAGATCCCGCACTGACGCCGGAGCACGATCGGCAACACGACCATCCGCCGCTTCCCCAGCGCGAACACACCGCCGGCGTCCGGCCGGATCAGCAGCGACGTCCCAACCGCCGTCACGGCGAGACGGACGTCGTCGTGCCAGCCCAGCCGATCCAGCAACGGCCACACACAAACCCGGCCGGAGGGGCTGATTCGCGCTATCGCGTACTCCAGCCCCGTCCGAGTCCGATCAGGCAGCAGCTCAGGCAACGGCAGAGCCACCGCAGGAGAGGCCAAACGGTCCAGAAGTCCGTCCGGAGCCGAGCCGAGGATCACGGGTGCCACGATCACGCCGACCACCGCCCCGAAAGGGTGATCCGGCTACGGAACGCAAGATGCCGACCACCATGAACGGTGATCGGCTCGATGTGAGAGAGTTGGTTAAAGTTCACCACTTTTGGTGTCCGAGGGGGGACTTGAACCCCCACGCCCGTTAAGGGCACTAGCACCTCAAGCTAGCGCGTCTGCCATTCCGCCACTCGGACCTGCTGAAGGAAGAGTATACGGCGCCTCCGACGCCTCGTTCAGGGGGGTCTCGATCCGCACCCCCGGACCCTCTGGCATCATCAGCCGGTTTCGGCCATCTACATCGATTCAGAGGACGGCCGGGCCTGGCACCTCCGGCAAGGACGCATCCACCAGGGACTCCAAGGCGAGTGCCCACTCCAGAAGCGGGCGGTGCCCCACGGAACCGGCTGGGGATCAGCCGCTCGTGTACCGCGGGTGCACGCCGCGTGCACATGGTTTACAACCTCCACGCCGCTTTCTAGGATTCGCCGGTCGGGCCGCAGGACGGGAGGTTTCGGATGGGTCGGCGGCGGGACGACGACGAACTCTCCGTCGCCGAGCTGCTTCGGGAGACCGGAGCCACGCCGCGCTCTCTAGGGGGGCCCTTCGCCTCCTCGGCCGCCCGTGAGGAAGACACTGGTGACGGCTACCGGGAAAGGCTTGAGCAACGCGCTCGTGAGGCCGCCGCCGGGCAGCAGCGGGCCGGGCGGCGGATTCGGTGGATCTCCGCCTTTGCCGGTGCCCTGGTGGTGCTCGGCAGCCTCGTTCTCATCGCCGTCACCTCCGGTAGCGCGCAGCCTCGGCAGGCCACGCCACTGGACCCGCTCGCGCCCGCGACGACGACCTCGCGTCCCACCGTGAGCCGGCCGAGCCCTACGCCCATACCCACCGTGCTGCGGCAGACGTCCTCGACCTCGGCCGCGCCGAAGCCGCCGCCGGTCGAGAGCGCCGCTTGCCTTGTGCGCTTCTCCGTGACCGACCAGTGGAACGACGGCTTCACCGCGGGCGTCGCCATCACCAACAACAGCGGCAAGACGCTCTCGCCGTGGACGCTCACCTGGACCTTCACCGCCGGGCAACGGGTCACCCACGGCTGGGACGGCACCTACAGCCAGAGCGGCAGCCGGGTGTCCGTCACCGCCGAGTCCTACAACGCCACCCTCGCGCCGGGGGCCACCGTCAGCACCGGGTTGAACGGGGCCTTCGACCACGGGAACCCGGCCCCCACCGCGTTCACCCTCAACGGCGCCCGCTGCGACGCGGGCTGACCATCCGCACGTCGGCCAGCTCCAGCAGGCCGTCCAGCTCGACGCGCGCGCGGGTGCGCCGCGGGTCGGGTGCCAGCCCCTCCGCGCGGACGACGTCGAGCAGGCGGCTCGCCAGCGGCAGCACCAGGTGGCGGCCCCAGCAGCGCTCGCTCACGTGCCCGAACGGCAGGTAACCCGGGTGCCGGTCGGCGTCGAGGCCGGCCCAGCGGCGCGGCCGCCACTCGTCGGGCGCTTCCCACAGCTTCGGTGAGCGGTGGCTCAGCAGCGGCAGCAGCAGGACGTCGTCGCCGGGGGTGATGCGGGCGTCCACCTCGGTGAACTCCGGCGAGCGCACGCGCAGGATGTTCCACGACGGCGGCAGCAGCCGCAGCGCCTCGTTGAGGACGTACTCGTTCGGGACGTCGTCGTCGAACGGCGCGCCCAGCCACACCGCGTTGGTCACCAGGGCCGCGACCGTGAAGCAGATCGGCGCGGCGACCCGGCGGTAGAGGTACATCCGGAAGCGCCGCTCGGCCAGGGTTCCGGCCGCGAGGACCTGCCGGGCGAGCGTCGACAGCTCCGCGTCCGGACCCGGACGGCGCGCCAGCGCCGCCCCGGCGGCGACGGCCGACCACGTCAGCTTCGGCGTCAGCTCCAGGCGGCGGTCGACGAGCACGCGGAACCGGCGCGTCTCCGGCCCGAAGACGAATCGGCGCAGGTAGTCGTGGGGCACGGCCGGCCACGAACCGGTGAGATCGGGATCGTCGGCGGGCCGCTTCAGCGCGGCGCGGACGTCGGCGCCCAGCGCCTGCATCAGGCTCGCGGACTCGGCGCGGGTGACCTTGCGGCCCAGCACCGGCTTGAACGTCGGGCGCTCCTCCGCACCCGCCGGGCGCGCGCGCAGCACGGCGTCCATCAGGTCGGGATCGGCGATCCCGACCGTGTCCGGCTCGAGGCGGAAGAGCCCGCCGTCCCGGTGCTCGCGCAGCAGTTCCTCGAGGCGGGGCGCGAAGACGACGGTGCGGTGGGCGGGGGCGATGACCACGTTCGGCACTCCTCGCACAGGAACGGGCCGGTCCCGGTGACCGGGACCGGCCGCGCGATCAGATCCAGCCGTACCAGGCGTAAGCCTTCAGGCTCTTCTTGGGAAGCGCTTTCTTGACCAGGCGGACGAGCTTCACCGGATTCCTCCCTAGTGCGGTTGTCAGGACCGAGATCGACACTAGGCAGGGCGGGATCGGTTCAGCACCAAGCACTACACGATCGGCCCAGACCTTTCGGCGGGAAAAGGGCACGCAAGAAAAATGCGTGTTAAATCAGCTGAGCACTTCACGCATGAATGTCACAAGCCAATGCTGCGCCGGGCTGCGGGCGTGCGTGTGGCGCGTGTACACCGACACCTGGGCCGGCTCCACCTCCAGCGGCAGCTCGAACAGCCGGACCCGGTGCTGGGCCGCGAACATCTCCGCCACCAGCCGGGGCACCATCGCCACCAGCTCGCCGTCCTGGACCAGGTACGGCAGCGCCGCGAAGCGGGTCACCTCCAGGATCACGCGGTCCAGGAGCCCGTGCGCCTCCAGCGCCCGGCGGGGGCCGTCGTGGCCGGTGGGGCCGAACACCGTCACGTGCCGCTCGGCCGCCAGCGAGGCGAAGTCCACCGAAGCGCCCAGGCGCGGGTGGTCGTGCGCCACCATGCCCAGGTACCCCTCGGAGAACAGCGGGATCCGTGCCACGCGCTGCGAGCTGATCAGCGGGGACGCGATGAACGCGTCGATCTCGCCGCGGCCGAGCTGGTCGGCCGCGCGGTCGACGTCCAGCGGGCGGACCGTCAGGGTCACGCCGGGCGCGACCGCGGGCAACGCCGCCATCAGGCGCGGCAGCAGCGAGATCTCCCCCAGGTCCGACAGGCACAGCGTGAACGCCGCCCTGGCCGAAGCGGGATCGAACGACCACGCGCCGCTGACCGCCCGCTCGATGCCGGACAGCGCGCTGTGCAGCGGCTCGTACAGCGCGCGGGCCGTCGTCGTCGGGACCAGGCCGCCGCCCGTGCGGCGGAACAGCTCGTCGGAGAAGCGGCGCCGGAGCTTCTGGAGGCTGTAGCTGATCGTCGGCTGCGTGACGTGCAGGGACTCGGCCGTCGCGGTCACGCTGCGGGTCTCGTACAGCAGCACGAAGGTGCGCACCAGGTTGAGGTCGAATTCCCGCATCATCGATCCTGTCTATGAACTACCGAGGCAACATTTATTGGAACACACGACGCCGGCTCCCTAGGGTCTGGTCCAACCCGCCCGAGGAGGACAAGCGCATGCCCACCGCCCGCCGGCTCGCCCACGAGTTCCTGCACCGCCGCGGCCTGACCACGATCTTCGGCAACCCCGGCTCCAACGAGCTGCCCTTCCTCGCCGAGCTGCCCGGTGACTTCACCTACGTCCTCGGGCTGCACGAAGGCGCCGTCGTCGGGATGGCCGACGGCTACGCCCAGGCGACCGGCCGCCCGGTGCTGGTCAACCTGCACGCGGCGGCCGGCTCGGGCAACGCGATGGGCGCGCTGACCAACGCCGTCTACTCGCGCTCTCCCCTGGTGCTCACCGCCGGTCAGCAGGTACGCGCGGCGATCGGGCAGGAGGCGATGCTCGCCAACGTCGACGCCACGCAGCTGATGCGCCCCCTCGCCGCCTGGTCCGGCGAGCCGAGCTGCGCCGAGGACGTCCCGCGCTCGCTCGCCCAGGCCGTGTTCGAGGCCGAGCTGCACCGGCGCCCGAGCTACCTGTCGGTGCCCTACGACGACTGGACCGCGGACCTGGACGCCACCGCCGCCGTGACACTGGACCGGAACGTCCAAAGAGGACTCTCGCCGAGCGGGACCCAGCTCGAGAACCTCGCCGAGGGCCTCAAGAAGGCGAAGAACCCGGCGCTCGTCCTCGGCGGGGACATCGACGCCCTCGGCCTGTTCGACCGCGCCGTCGCCCTGGCCGAGCACCTCGGCCTGCCGACCTGGGTGGCGCCCTCGCCGCACCGGCTGCCCTTCCCCAACCGGCACCCGCTCTTCCGCGGGGTGCTGCCGGCCGGCATCGCGCCCGTCTCGGCCGCGCTGACCGGGCACGACCTCGTGCTCGTGCTCGGCGCGCCCGTCTTCCGCTACCACCAGTACGTGCCCGGCGCCTACCTGCCGGAGGGCACGCGGCTGGTCCAGGTGACCGACGACTTCGGCGCCGCGGCCCGCGCGCCGATGGGCGAGGCACTGGTCGCCGACCCGGCGCCGGTGATCGAGGCGCTGCTGCGGAAGCTCCCGGCCCGCACGGCGGAAAGCGGGGACTACGTCGGCAACCCCGAGCCCAAGACGGCCGGGAAGGCGTTGCACCCCGAGCAGGTCTTCGCGGCGCTGCGCGAAACGCAGGCCACCGGCACCCGGTACGTCGTCGAGTCGACGTCGACGAACTCGGCGTGGTGGCGGCAGATGGACCTGCGCCGCGAGGGTTCGTACTTCTTCCCCGCCGCCGGCGGCCTCGGGTTCGGGCTGCCCGCCGCGGTCGGCGTCGCGCTGGGCAGCCCGGACCGCCCGGTCGTCGGCGTCATCGGCGACGGTTCGGCCAACTACGGCATCACGGCGCTGTGGACCGCCGCGCACTACCGCGTCCCCGTCACGTTC
Organism: Amycolatopsis sp. NPDC003865; assembly: GCF_053605345.1. Taxonomy (NCBI): domain Bacteria; kingdom Bacillati; phylum Actinomycetota; class Actinomycetes; order Pseudonocardiales; family Pseudonocardiaceae; genus Amycolatopsis; species Amycolatopsis sp. NPDC003865. The sequence continues at coordinate 956,454 of NZ_JBSGJA010000001.1, forward strand.
GTGATCCTGCGCAACGGCGTCTACGGCGCGCTGAAGTGGTTCGGCGAGCTGCTCGGCACGCCGGACGTGCCGGGCACCGAGATCCCCGGCCTCGACTTCACCGCGATCGCCACCGGTTACGGCGTCCCCGGCACCGCCGTCGCCGACCTCGACCACCTCTACACCGAGCTCAAGACGATCCCGGACGGCCCCCGGCTGCTCCAGGTCGACACCGAACCGACCACACCGGAGTGATCATGACCTTGCTGGAGCACGAGTTCCTGCGCGGCAGCGGCGGGACCCACGCGGTCGTCGAACCGGCGACCGGGGAAACCCTGGGCAGCGTGGGCATCGCGACGCCGGACGACGTCGCCGAAGCGGCGGCCGCGGCGGCGAAGGCCCAGCGCGACTGGGCGCGGCGCAAGCCCGCCGAGCGCGCCGCGGTGCTGCGCCGCGCGGGCGAGCTGTGGGAGGCGCACGCCGCCGAGGTGCAGGACTGGATCGTCCGCGAAGCCGGCTCGACGCGGCCCAAGGCCGGGATCGAGACGGAGCTGGCCGCCGGGATCTGCTTCGAGGCCGCGGCGCTGCCCACCCACCCGCGCGGTGAGGTGCTGAGCACCGGCGAACCGCGGTGGTCGCTGGCCCGGCGTGTCCCGGCCGGCGTGGTTTCGGTGATCTCGCCGTTCAACTTCCCGCTGATCCTGGCGATCCGGTCGGTCGCGCCGGCCCTCGCGCTCGGCAACGCCGTGCTGCTCAAGCCGGACCTGCGCACCGCGGTGTCCGGTGGGGTGAGCATCCTGCGCGTCTTCGAGGAGGCCGGCCTGCCCGAAGGCCTGCTGCACCTGCTGCCCGGCGACGCCGCCGTCGGCGCCGCGGTCGTCGACGCGCCCGAGGTGTCCATCGTGTCCTTCACCGGCTCGACGGCGGCCGGGCGGAAGGTCGGCGAGGCCGCCGCGCGCTCGCTCAAGCGCGTCCACCTCGAGCTGGGCGGGAACAACGCGCTCGTCGTGCTGCCGGGCGCCGACGTCGCCAAGGCCGCGTCCGCCGGCGCGTTCGGCTCGTTCCTGCACCAGGGCCAGATCTGCATGACCACCGGCCGCCACCTCGTCCACGAGTCCCAAGTGGACGAATACGTCGAGGCGCTGGCGGAAAAGGCACGGCGGCTGCCCGTGGGGAACCCGGCCGAGCGCGCCGTCGCGCTCGGCCCGATCATCGACGACCGCCAGCTCGCGCACGTCACCGACGTCGTCGACCGCAGTGTCGCCGCCGGTGCCCGCGTGCTGGCCGGCGGCAAGCCCGACGCGCCGTTCTACCCGCCGACCGTCCTCTTCGGACTCGACGACGACACCCCGGCGTGGCGCGAGGAGATCTTCGGCCCGGTCGCGCCGGTGCGCGCCTACCGCGACCTCGACGAGGCCGCGCGGCTGGTCAACGCCTCCGACTACGGCCTGTCGGTCGGCATCCTCGGCGACGTCGGCACCGCGATGACGCTGGCCGACGAGGTCCGCTCGGGCAAGGTGCACATCAACGAGCAGACCGTCGGCGACGAGCCCACCGCGCCGTTCGGCGGCGTCGGCGACTCCGGCAACGGCTCTCGCTTCGGCGGCGCCCAAGCCAACATCGAGGCCTTCACCGAAACCCAGTGGCTGACCGTCCGCGCGGACATCGCCGGCTACCCGTTCTGAGGAAACCATGACAACGACGTCTTCCCGTCCCGTGTGGACGGCGGTCCTCTGCTGGCTGACCGTCCTGCTCGAGGGCTACGATCTGGTCGCGCTCGGCGCCACCATCCCGACCCTGCTCAAGAGCGGCTACCTCGGCTTCACCGCGGCCGGCGCGACCGCGGTCGCCACCGTGTCGCTCGTCGGCGTGGCGGTCGGCGCGGCCTGCCTCGGCCCGCTCACCGACCGGTTCGGCCGCCGCGTGATGCTGATCGGCTCGGTCCTGCTGTTCTCCCTGTTCACCCTGCTGACACCGCTCGCGCCGAACGTCGCGACGTTCGGGGTCTTCCGGTTCGTCGCCGGCCTCGGGCTCGGCGCGTGCATGCCGGTGGCGCTGACCGTGATGTCGGAGAACCTGCCCGCGCGGCGGCGTGCCAGCGCGAGCACGTTCACCATGACCGGCTACCACGTCGGCGCGGTGCTGACGTCGATCCTCGCGCTGTCCGCGAAGGAAGACTGGCACCTGCTGTTCTACGGCGGCGGGATCGTCGGGCTGCTGGCCGTGCCGCTGATGTGGTGGAAGCTGCCCGAGTCCGCGGCCTACCTGGCCGCCAAGGAGGAACCCGCGACCGACCGCGTCGGGCTGCGCGACCTGCTGGGCGCGCGCTTCCGGCGGATCAGCATCGCGGTGTGGACGGGGTCGTTCATGGGACTGCTGCTGGTCTACGGCCTCAACACGTGGCTGCCGCAGCTGATGCGGACGGCGGGCTACCCGATTTCGACGTCGATCACGCTGCTGCTGGTGCTCAACATCGGGGCGGTGCTCGGGCTGGTGCTGGCCGGCACGATCGCCGACCGGTTCGGCATCCGGCCGATCGCCCGGATCTGGTTCGGCGCCGGAGCCGTGCTGCTCGCGGCGCTGAGCCTGAAGATCGGCAACGCCGTCCTGCTCAACGCCGTCGTGCTGCTGACCGGCGTGTTCGTGTTCTCCGCGCAGGTGCTGATCTACGGGTACGTCGCCCAGGCGTTCCCGGCGCGGGCGCGCGGGACGGCGCTCGGGCTGACGTCGGCGGTCGGCCGGCTCGGCTCGATCCTCGGGCCGTTCGTGACCGGCGCGCTGGTCACCGCCGGGGTTGCCTACCCCTGGGGCTTTTACTTCTTCGCCGTGGTGGCCGCGTTCGGGCTGGTCGCCGTGCTGATGCTGCGCGGCGAGACGCGGACGTCGTCGCGATTGACGTCGGCGTCCGCCGGGTAGCCGCCAGGATGACGCAACCACACGACGAAGTCGGCGAAGAGGACTCGAGCGGCAACACGGTCGACGTGCCGCCCCGCCGCGACGAGCCGGAAGGACCGCTGGAGGATGAGGAAGCCCGCGCGCGGCCGGGCCACCCCGGCGCGCACGAGAACTTCCGCGGCGGCGACTAGGCCGTCTCCTCGGGACGGCGGCGCATCGTCGGCTTCGGGTCCTCGGTGCGGCGGTCGGAGTCCTCCAGGACCTGGCGGGCCTGGGCTTCGGGATCGGCGCTGTCGGCGGCCTGTTCCTCCGGCAGCAGCTCGGCGCGGGTTTCCGTCCGGTCGGGGATCTTGTCGTCCATGCCGGGGTGGTACCCGATCACGGCGGCGCTCAGACACCCAGCCAGCCGACGGCGAGGGCGATGACGAGCCCGGCGACCATCAGCACCAGGACGCCGGTGAGGATCAGCCAGAGCACGGGCGCGGTCTTGCCGGGCATCGGCTGCGGGTGTGAGAGGCCCGAGGTCTGCGCGGAGTCCGGTGGCGTACTGCCCGGCGGCACGCCACCACCGGCCTCGAGGTCCGGGGTCCGGCCCGGGTCCGGATCCGGCGGCTGGGCGGTCATGGCGGGTCCTTCCGTCGCGGTCGCTTCCGCGACGGGTGCCCGGCGAAAAAGCGGGCAAACGCGGCCGCCTCAGTCCCTCGCGCGCCGGTTGCCGGCCGCGTCACGGCGGAGGCGGTCCGTTTGCTCCGAGATCTCCCCCAGCTCCTCCGCCAGCCCCGCGTGATCATCGGCCAGGTGGGACCGGGCCGCGGCCAGCGGCGGCAGCAGCGTGGCCGGGTCGTCGTCACCCAGGGCGGCCCCCAGCCGGTCCACGTTTTCCTGCGCCGCCGGGCCAAGGCCGTCCAGCGCGCTCACCCGGCCGGCGAGCTTGCGCAGGATCGCCGAGTTGCGGCGGGCCCAGTCGGCGACCGCCCGGTCGCCCGCGCGGCGGTCGCGCTCCGCGTCGACCCTCGCCTCGCCCGTCTTCTCGCCCGTGTCCGACGGCTGCAGCCGCAGGTACCGCCGTTCCGCGGCCTGGCGGCTGGCCACCCCCAGCGCCGGTGCCAGCGCCACCCAGCTCGCGCCGGCCGTGCGGGCGGCCGTGATGAGCTCCGGTTCCCAGGCGGCCAGTTCCTCGCGCAGCACGCGCAGGCCGGCCAACGCGCTCAGCAGGCCCTCCCGGTCCGCGGTGCCCGCGCGGGCCGCCGCGACCACCTCGTGGATCCGGCTCACGGCGCCGGTGGGATCGCTATCACCCATTCGTCATCCTTCCGACGACCCTCATGTTGTCATCATTTCGATGACATGCTAGAACAGGAACAACCGTACGTCGAGTTGCCGGAGGTGGTTCCCGATGGCGCAGCCCACCGGATCCTTTCGCGACCCGAGCTCCGGCGGCAGCCGGCGAACCGCGGCCTGAACGCCCGCACAGCGTCCAGGACGACCACGTGATCACCGAGTCCGTGACCGCGCTGCTCGAAGAGCTCCTCGAGCGCATCGCCGCCGACGTGCCGGGTGCCCTCGGCGTCGCCATTTCCGTGCACCACCACGGATTGCCGCTGCACGTGGCCGCCGCCTACGGGCTCGGGGGCATCTTCGTCCCGGCCCAGCTGGACGGGCTCGGCGGACCGGTCGCGACCGCGGGGGACACGGGCCTGCCGGTCGTCACCGCGGACGTCTTCGCCGACGAACGCTGGCCGTCGCTCACGGCGGCCGCTCTGCTCGAGCGCCATCCCGGAGCGGACTGGTCGCGGGTCCGGGGCGTCGCCGCGCTGCCCGCGCCGTGGGACACCGAGGGCAGGTTCGTGTTGTCGATGACGCTCGACCGGCCCGCCACCGACGAGACGCTGAAGGTGTTGCGGCGGCACGAAAGGTTCACGGCGCTGGCGCTGGTCGTCGCCGAGGCGGCCCGGCCCGACCGGACCGAGCAGATGCTGGACCTGCTGCAGTCGCGCGCCGCGCTGGAGGAGGCGAAGGGCATCGTCATGGCCTTGCGCCGCTGCGATCCCGACGAGGCGTGGGCGACGCTGCGGCGCGCCAGCCAGCAGTTCAACGTCAAGGTGCGCGAGCTCGCCGTCGCACTGGTGGAACTGCTGGCCGGCGCACCGGCGCCGCAGCCCGCCGGGGACCGCACGATCGATCCGGGCCCCGCCGCGCGCGGCGCCGCCGAACAGGTGCTGCGGGCGTTCGAGCCCAGCCCGACGGAGCTGACCGGCCTCTGAGGCCCGCGGCCCCGCGGGGGCTCAGGCCGGTTCGACGCGGAACACCGCGATGCGCTCGGCCGCCGCCGCGGCCGCGTCCGGCGTGGGCGCTTCGGCCAGCCCCGTGGTCACCAGCCGCTTTCCCACACTCGCCGGGCTCTCCGCCACCAGGCGGCGCAGGAGCGGCCGGCGCTGCTCCACCGGCACCTCCGTCAGGCGCGCCCGGGAAGTCCGGCGGCCTCGGGTGAGCGTCACCTCGGCCGCCGCCCGGGCGTTCGCCACCCACGCCGCCTTCGGGTAGGCCTGGAAGATGTAGCGGCCGCCGTCGATGGGGATGACCGCGATCGGGAACGTGCGCGGCACCCCCGTGCGCCGTCCCGGGACGGTGAGCAGCTGCATCGGGCCGAACGCGACACCCAGCCGCTGGAGCCCCACCACGATCTTGTTGCCGGCGTTGACCATCCGCCGGTACCTCTGCGCTGTCGTCATGCCACGACCGTACACCATTTCATATGGAACTCGTATTATCTGCGACTCGTATCAGTGTCGCTCCGGTCCGGGTTGCGACTCCGGCGGCACCGGGTCGGGGACGGGCGTGCCGGGCTCGGGCGCGGGCCGGTCCGGACCCGGGCCGGGCGGCACCGGGTCCGGCCCGGGCGGCACCGGGTCCGGGTCCGGACCGACCGGATCGGGCGGGATCGGCTCGGGCGGCGCCGGGGGTGCGGTCATGCGGGCTGCGGTCGGCATCGGTCTTCCCTCCGCCACGCTGCGCCGTCCGCTCTTCGGACAGCGATCACCTTCGGCTACCACCGGGGCCCGATCCGGAAACCCCCGCGGCCACCGGCGCGCGGCGCCCGAGGAAGGCGAGCATCCGCGTCTGCTCGCCGGCGCCGGCCGGCGGCTCGAGCTCCGGGCCGAAGAAGCCCGGCCGGCGCACGACGTTCGCCCGGGCCCAGCCGAACGCCACCGCCACCAGCTCCGGCGCGAGGTGCACGTCCTGATCGATGTCCCAGCTGTGCGCGACCAGATCTGTGATCAGCAGCGGCACGATCCCGGCGACCGGCACCTCGCCGAGGCCGGGCAGCGAAACCTTGCGGCCCAGCTCGGCCTCGGTCAGCGTCCGGACCGAGGCCGCCCGCCACGTCGCGACCGGGTCCGTCCCGGCCAGCACGGCGGGGTGCGGTGCGCCCGGCGCGCCCGCGGTCTCGCCGTAGTCTTCGCCGCTCGCCCACGCCCGCAACTGGCGCTGGCCCCAGACGACGTGCCCGGCGACGTCCCGCACCGACCACCCGGCGCACGCCGACGGCGCGTCCCACCGGTCGTCCCGCACCGCCGCCAGCACCGCGTCGAACCCGTCCTGGGCGCGCCGGTACAAGTCCATCGTGTCCATTTCGCTCCTTCGCCGAGGGGATTTCCCCGAGGACGAACGAGCGCGGGCGAACTCGACAGTTGACCCTGACACCGTGTCAGGCCGTACTCCGGACCCATGACGTTCTTCCGCACCGCCACCGACGTGGCCGCCGGCCTCCGCCGGGGCGCGCTGTCGTCGCGTGAGCTGACCGAACAGCTCTTCGCGCGCATCGACGCCTCCGACGTCAACGCCGTCGTCGCCACCCGCCGCGACTTCGCGCTCGAAGCCGCTTCGCGCGCCGACGCGACCACCGGCGGCCCGCTGCACGGCGTCCCGATGACGATCAAGGACGCCTTCGCGGTCGCGGGCCTGCCGACGACCTGGGGCGAGCCCGCGTTCGCCGAAGCCGTGGCGGACTCCGACGCCGTCGTCGTCGAGCGGCTGCAGGCGGCGGGCGCGATCGTCGCCGGGAAGTCGAACGTGCACCACCTGCTCGCCGACTTCGGCCGGACGGAGAACCCGGTGTTCGGGCGGACGCTCAACCCGCGGGACCGCACGCGGACGCCGGGCGGCTCGAGCGGCGGCGCGGCGGCCGCACTGGCCGCCGGACTGTCCTTTGTGGAGTACGGCTCGGACCTGGCCGGGTCGATCCGGATCCCGGCGGCCTACTGCGGCGTCTACGGCCTCAAGCCGACGCCGGGAATGGTGCCACTGCGGGGTTTCCAGCCGCCCGGGCCGGTCACCGACCTCAGCCGGGAGTTCCCGTCGACGGTCGGCCCGCTGGCCCGCTCGGCCGCCGATCTGCGGCTCGCGCTGAGCGTCACCGGCGAGGCGCTCGCGCCGTCGCGGCGGTCCCGGCCGGCGGACTTCCGCGTCGGCGTGGCGCTCGACGACCCGGCCTGCCCGGTGACCGACGAGGTCGGCGCCGCCTTGTCCGACGCCGTCGACGCGCTCGCCGTCGCGGGTGTGCCCGTGGTCGAAGGCTGGCCGGACGGCGTCGACCCGGTGGTCCAGGCGGAGGCGTTCGGCTTCCAGGTCGAGTGGTTCTTCGCGGCGCAGGAAGGCCGTGAACCGGACGGCGCCGACGAGCAGGAGCGGCAGCGGGCGGCGCTGGGCGCGGCGTGGGCCCGGTACTTCACGGACTTCGACGTCTTCCTGACCCCGACGGTGTTCACGACGGCGCCCGCGCACGACGACCGGCGCCGCTACGACGACCAGGTGTTCTGGATCGCCCAGGCGTCGCTGCCCGGGCTGCCGGCGGTGAGCGCGCCGGTCGGCGGCCCGTTGCCGGCCGGGCTGCAGGTGGTCGGGCCGTCCCGCGAGGACGACACGGCGATCACGTTCGCCGAGCTCGCCGCGGACGTCGTCGGCGGCTTCGTCCCGCCTGCGGGATGATCGGCGCGTGTTCTCGATCGGCGACTTCGCCCGCCACGGCCGCGTGTCGGTCCGGATGCTGCGCCACTACGACGCGCTCGGGCTGCTGCGCCCGGCGCGCGTCGACCCCGCGACGGGCTACCGCAGTTACGCGGCGGGCCAGCTGGCGCGGCTCAACCGGATCGTCGCGCTGAAGGACCTGGGGTTCACCCTCGACCAGGTGGCGACGCTGCTGGCCGACGAGGTGTCGGCGGAGCAGGTGCGCGGGATGCTGGAGCTGCGGCGCGCGGAGCTGGAGGCCGCGCTGGCGGAGGGCGCGGCGCGGCTGGCACAGGTCGAGGCGAGGCTGCGGACGATCGAGGCGGAAGGAAGCGCGCCCGACGTCGTGGTCAAGGAGCTGCCGTCGACGCGGGTGGTCGAGCTGACCGGCCTGGCGGCGGGGTTCGCGCCGGAGGCGATCGGGCCGGTGGTCCGCCCGCTGTGCGCGGAACTCGGCCGCCGCCTGGCCACCGCGGACGTCACCCCGGCGGGACGGCTGACGTGCTACTACGAGCAGCTCGCGGAGGACGAGGTCGTGGTGCACGCGGCGGTCCCGGCGTCGGTGGGACCGGGGCCGCTGAACGGCTTGACGGTGGCGGACCTCCCGGCGACGCGCGCGGCGACGCTGGTCCACCACGGCCCGATCGACGGCGTGCTGCCGAGCTGGCAGGCGGTGGTGCGGTGGGCCGACGGGCAGGGGTTCGCGTCGGCGGGGCCGCAGCGGGAGCTGTACCTGGACTGCCCCGAGGACCCGGCGGGGTGGGTGACGGAGCTGCAGGAGCCGATCGGCTAGGGCCGGTGGGCGTGCTCGGCGGGCAGATCGCGGTCCAGGTGGTCCGCGTGGTGCAGGGCCTGGGCCAGCAAGCCGCGCACGTGGTTGTCCGCCGCCGAGTAGTACACGAATGTTCCCTCCCTGCGGCCCTTCACCAGACCCGCCAGCCTGAGCTTCGCCAGGTGCTGGCTCACCGCCGTCGGGGCCGCTCCCGCCAGCTCGGCCAGGCACGCCACCGATGACTCGCCCTGCAGCAGTGCCCAGAGGACCTTGATGCGGGTCGGGTCGGCGAGGAGGCGGAACGACTCCGCCGCCAGGTGGACCTGCTCGTCGGTGGGCATGTCGAAGTCCGGCAGCGACGCGTGCATGCCCTGAACCTTACTACTTGCGTATCTGCGTGTGTGCGCAGATAGACTCACACCATGGGACACGGACACGGCCACTCCCGGTGGCGCCCGCACAGCCACGACAGCGCCGACCGCGTCGACCACGCCCTCGAGACCAGCCGGCGCGGGCTGCGCACGCTGACCTGGTCGTTCGCCGCCCTGTTCGCGACCGCCGTCGCACAGCTCGCGCTCGTGCTCGTCACCGGGTCGGTCGCGCTGCTCGGCGACACCATCCACAACTTCGCCGACGCGCTGACCGCCGTCCCGCTCGCCGTCGCGTTCGTGCTCGGCCGGCGGGCCGCGACGCGGCGCTACACCTACGGCCTCGGCCGCGCGGAGGACCTCGCCGGCGTGGTCGTCGTGCTCGTCGTCGCCGCTTCGGCGGTCCTCGTGGGGTACGAGTCGGTGCGGCGGCTGCTCGATCCCCAGCCGGTCGGGCACCCGTGGGTGGTCGCCGCGGCGGGCGTGATCGGCTTCGCCGGCAACGAACTCGTCGCGCGGCACCGGATCAAGGTCGGGCGGGAGATCGGCTCGGCCGCGCTGGTCGCCGACGGCGTGCACGCCCGCACGGACGGCTTCACCTCGCTCGCCGTCGTCGCGGGCGCGGCCGGCGTCGCGTTCGGCTTCCCCGCCGCCGACCCGGTCGTCGGGCTCGGCATCACGGTCGCGATCGTGTTCGTGCTGCGCGACGCGGCGAAGGAGGTGTTCCGGCGGCTGCTGGACGCCGTCGACCCGGCGTCGGTCGAGCTGGCCGAGCGGACGGCGTCCGAAGTGGACGGTGTGGTCGAGGTCCGTGACGTGAGGATGCGCTGGATCGGGCACCACCTGCGGGCCGAACTGGCCGTCGCGGTCGCGTCGGAGCTGACGGTCCGCGCCGCCCACACGCTCGCGCACGAGGTCGAGCACCGGATGGTGCACGCGGTGCCCCACCTGGCCGCGGTCGTCGTCCACACCGAACCGGCCGGGGAACGCGTGCCCTAACCGACGGGTTCCTCCACCGGGTCCGGCTTCGGGCTCAGCACGCCCGCGAACACCGCCGCCAGCACGCACAGCACCACCGGCACCGCGAACGTCACGTTCAGCGGCATCCACCGCGTCAGCCCGCCGATCAGCGCCGGCCCGGCGAGCAGCCCCACGTACCCCAGCCCGACCACCCGGGCCATCAACGCGCCCGACGCCCGCGTGTCCAGGTTTCCCGCCGCCGTGAACAGCTGCGGGACCCCGCCCGACAGGCCAAGGCCGAACAGCGCCCAGCCCACCAGCGACAGCGGGACCCACGGCGCCGCCGCGGCCGTCGTCAGCCCGATCGCCGCCAGCGTCGCCCCGTACCGGACGATCGCCGCCGGGCCCGCCCACGCCGCGACCCGGTCGGTCAGGAACCGGCCCGTCGTCATCGCCACCGCGAACGCCCCGTACGCCAGCGCCGCCGTCGAGGCCGACGTGCCCAGGACCTTCTCCATGTGCAGCGCCGCCCAGTCGTTCGCCACGCCCTCCGACAGCATCAGCGCCAGCGCGAGGAGGCCGAGCAGCCACACCACGCGCCCCGGCGTGCGGTGGCGAACCGCCGGCGAAGGCTCGGAAGAGACCTCCGCGGGCGCGTCCGACGGCTCCATCAGGAACCGCGCCGACGCCAGGGATAGCACCACGCACAGCAGCCCGGTGCCCGTGAGCGTGACGCCGGTCGGCACGCCGCCGCCGAGCGTAGCCGCGCCGATGACCGCCGCGAACGCGCCGCCGATCGACCACATCGCGTGGAACGCCGCCATGATCGGGCGCGGGTAGGCCCGCTCCACCACCACCGCGTGCGAGTTCATGCCGACGTCGATCGCGCCGTTGCCGAAGCCGAAGAAGATCAGGGAAAGCCCCAGCGTCCACCACGAGTTCGCGAATCCCGGCGCGCACACGGCGAGACCGAGCAGCACGCCCGCCGCCGGGACCAGGCGGCGGTGGCCGAGCTTGTCGACGAGCGGCCCGGAGATCTGCATCCCCGCGAACGCCGCGCCGCCGAGCACCAGCAGCAGCGCGCCCAGCGTGCTGTGCGAGATGCCGGTCGCGCGCTCGACGTTCGGGATGTGCACCACCCACATGCCCATCGCGAAGCCGTTGAGGCCGAAGAACATGAAGGTCGCGAACCGGGCGGCGCGCGGGCGGGGCGGGGCGGTCATCGGCTCTCCAGGGGGACGGCGACGTGCACGAGCACACCCAGTCCGGCCAGCGCCGCGCGCTGGTCCTCGGGCGCGCCCGGGTCGGTGATCACTACATCGGCGCGGTCGGCGGGACAGACGTGGGCGAGCGCGGCGCGGCCCCACTTGGCGCCGTCGGCGAGCACGATCGCGCGGGCCGCGACGTCGAGCGCCACCTGCTTGACCTCGGCGTCGACCAGGTCGAAGGCGGTCAGCCCGGCGTCGAGGGCGAACGCGCACGGGCTCAGCACGGCGACGTCGAACCGCAGGGCCCGCAGCGACGCGCACGTCAGCGGCCCCACCAGGGCCTGCTCCCCCGGCCGCGGCTCGCCGCCGGGCAGCAGCAGCCGGACGGACGGGTCGTCGGCCAGTTCGCGGACCGCGTGCAGGGACAGCGGCATGACCGTGACCGGGCGCCCCCGCAGCAGCCGCGCGAGCTCGAGTGCGGTGGTGCCGCTGTCGAGGACGATCGTTTCGCCGTCGCGGATCAGCTCGGCCGCCGCGGCCGCGATGGCCCGCTTCGCCGCGAGCTCCGCCGTCGCCCGGGCGGCGAACGGCGGCTCGATCCCGGACGGCGACGCCGGGACGGCCCCACCGTGCACGCGCCGCAGGACACCGCGCGAGGCCAGCTGGTCCAGGTCCCGGCGCACGGTCATCTCGGACGCGCCGGTCGCCGACGCCAGCTCCGCGACGGCGACCTGGTCGGCGTCGCGCAGCCGCTCCACGATGATCCGCTGCCGTTCCGCGCTCTTCACCCGGCGATGCTCGCAAGCCGCGGGCGTTCGCACAACCGATTTGTTCATCCGCTCACGCTGCTTGTGCGAAAAACCGCTGCGGCATGATGGGCGCGTGCACGCCGCCGACACCACCGCGACCCCGTGACCGGGGGCTACCTGAAGGGCCGGATCCGCCGCGAGGACATCATCACCGCGGCGGCTGCGGCGTACGGCGAGCTCGGCTACCACGGCTCGTCGCTGCGGGAGATCGCCAAGCGGGTCGGGATCTCGCACGCCGGCCTGCTCTACTACTTCCCCACCAAGGAGGCGCTGCTCGCCGCCGTGCTCGAGCGGCGCGACAGCGAGGACTCCGAGCGCGAACAGCTGACCGTGCCGCCGGGTCTCGAAGTGCTGCGCCACTTCGTCGCGCTCGCCGAGCACAACGTCCGCCACCCCGGGATCGTCGACCTCTATTCGCGGCTCGCCGCCGAAGCCGTCGCCGCGGACCACCCGGCGCACGCGTACTTCGTCCGCCACTACCGAGCCGCGCGCGCCGGCGTGCACGAATCGTTCGCGGTGCTGGCCGCCCGCGGCGAGCTCCGGGACGGGGTCGACCCGGAGCTGGCCACGCTGACGTTCATCGCGCTCATGGACGGCCTGCAGGTGCAGTGGCTGACCGTCCCCGGCGACGTCGACCTGGTCGGTTCGCTGCGTTTCTACCTGCAGAACCTGCTCACCGTCCCGCTCTAGAGGGTCTTCGCGTACGGGTCCCAGCCGGCCGGCAGCGCGGGCGGGACGCCGACGGTGCTCGCGACCTCGACGGCCTGCCCGCGGGTCATGGACTCGTCGATGGCCAGCATCGCGTCGAGCACGTGGTAGGCCAGCTCGCCGGACGCGCGTTCCGGCACGCCGGCCCGGATCGCCCGCGCGAGTTCCAGCGTCCCGGTGCCGCGCGAAGCCGCGTGCCCGTGCGCCGCCAGCTCTTCCGGCTCCTCGTGGCCGAGCAGGTGCAGCCGGGTCGGCTCGTCGAAGCGGTTGGGGTCCGGCAGCACGGCCGTGCCGAGGGTGCCGGTCAGCTCGACGAGCCCGGTCCGCTTGAGCGCCGAATCGAAGCTCAGCACGATCTGCGCCGAGGCGGCTTCGAACTCCACGAGCGCGGTGACCGTCGTCGGCACCAGCACCGGGAACTCCGTCCCCGCGCGCGGGCCGGAGCCGACGACCCGGGTGTCGCGCGCCCGGCCGCCCGCGCCGGTGACGCGCCGGATCGGGCCGAGCAGGTGCACCAGCGTCGTCAGGTAGTACGGGCCCATGTCGAGCAGCGGCCCGCCACCGGGCTGGTAGTAGAACTCCGGCGCCGGGTGCCACGCTTCCGGCCCCGGCACCTGGAACAGGGCCAGCGCGGTCATGGGCGCGCCGATCCGGCCCGCGTCGACGGCTCGCCGCGCGGTCTGCAGCGCGGCGCCGAGGACGGTGTCGGGCGCGCTCGCCACGCGCAGGTTCTTCTCCCGTGCGCGGTCGAGGAGCTTGCGGCCGGTCTGGCGGTCCAGCGCCAGGGGCTTCTCGGCCCAGACGTGCTTGCCCGCTTCGAGGGCGGCCAGGCCGACGTCGACGTGCGCAGCCGGGACGGTCAGGTTGACGACGATCTCGACCTCGGGATCGTCGAGCAGTTCGGCCACCGTGCCCGAGGCCGGCACGCCGTACTCGGCCGCGCGGGCGGCCGCGCGCCCGGCGTCGAGGTCGGCCACCCGCAGCACGCGGACGTCCGGGAAGCTCGTCAGGTTCTCGAGGTAGGTGCCGCTGATGACGCCGGTGCCGACGATCCCGACGCCGACCGGCCCGCCGGTCATCGGCCGGCCCCGGTCAGGAAGGCGCGGCTGGCCGCGATGGCCGCGAAGAGGTCGCCGTCGTAGGCGTCGAATTCGATCACGCGCAGCGCGTCCGGCGCGGCGGCGAGCACGTCGGCGACCGGCACCCGGCCCTGGCCGGCGGGCACCTGGCCCGTGGCGTCGGTGGCGAGGCCGCCGTCCTTGACGTGGATCGCGCGGACGCGGTCGCCGAGCCGGCGCAGCAGCGCGGGCGCGTCCTCGCCGCCGGCGGTGGCCCAGTAGGTGTCGACCTCCAGCGCGACGGCGGGGTCGAGCTGGTCGGCGAAGACCTCGAAGGCGCTGCGGCCGTCGATCCGGGCCCGCAGCTCCCACCAGTGGTTGTGGTAGCCGACCTGCACGCCGTGCTCGGCGGCGACCTTGGCGGCGGCGTTGAGCGCGTCCGCCGTCGCGGCGATGTCGGCCGGGTCCTGCCACCGCTCCGGCTCGACGTACGGGTCGACGACCAGGCCGATGCCCAGCTCGGCCGCGGCGGCGAAGACGGCGGCCTGGTCGACGCCGATCAGCCGGGCGTGCGCGGTCGGGGCGGTCAGGCCGTGGGCGGGCAGGCCGGCCCGCAGCGCCTCGGCGTTTTCGACGACGCCGTACGGCTCGACCCGCGTGAAACCGAGCGCGGCGAGCTGCCGCAGGGTGCCGTCGGGATCGGCCGCGAAGGCGTCGCGGACCGAGTACAGCTGCACGGAAAGCTCGCTCATCACCGGCTCCTGGAGGTCGCGGGGTTCGCTGAATTTCTACCACTTGGTCAAAATTGGCACCAGGGATTCGGCCGCCGGTCCACCGGACGGCGGCACCGGCGTGCCCGGCATCACGACCCCCCGTGTTTTGGCAAGCGCCCGTTGGGGCAGTAACGCCTTTGAACGGGGTCAGGGCAGATCCGATCCGGGAGGTGCCGCGAGTGGACAGGGCAGGGGACGAAGTGGACACGGGGGCCGTCGGCCACCCGGCGTCCCGTCGCGACCTGACGGAACTGTCCGAGGCCGCGCTGGACCTCGACCGGCGGATCGAGCAGCACCTCGAACGGCTGCGTCGCGAACGCGCCGAGCGCGCCCGCGACGTCATCCCCGACCAGCGGCTTCGTCCGAGCGGCTGACCTCGCGTTTACCGCGCGGACGCGAACTACTACGCTGGGTGGCCTCCACGTCGAAGTCCAGTGAGGTCGCCATGTCCGAGACGCTGTCCCCGAGCCAGAAGCCGGTGGGAGTCGACCCCGACCGGCCGAGCATCGCGCGGATCTACGACGGCTTCCTCGGCGGAAACAACTTCTACGAGGTCGACCGGCTCGTCATGGAGAAGATCCGCGCGGCGGTTCCGGAAGCGGTCGACATCGCCCGCGGCAACCGCGGTTTCCACAACCGCGCGCTGCGGATGCTGGCGAGCCAGACGTCGATCCGGCAGTACCTCGACTGCGGGTCGGGCCTGCCGACGGCGGAGAACACGCACCAGATCGTCCAGCGCATCGACAAGGACAACACCGTCGTCTACGTCGACAACGACCCCGTGGTCCTCGCGCACGGCCGCGCGCTGCTCGTGGAGAACGACTTCACGCACATGGTCGAGGCCGACATCTTCAAGCCCGAGGCGGTGCTCACCCACGAGGACGTGCGGCGGCACATCGACTTCTCCGAGCCGGTCGCGCTGCTGCACGTGGGCACGATGCACCACTTCGAGGGCGACGGCGCGGTCGAGGTCATGCGCGAGTACATCGACGCGCTCGCCCCGGGCTCGTACGTGGTGCTGTCGCACTTCTTCGACCCCGAGGTGCCGGAGCTGACCGCGATCGCGAAGCGGATCGAGCAGATCCTGGTGCAGGGCCCGCTGGGCGCCGGCCGGTTCCGCACCCGCGTCGAGATCGAGGCGATGCTGCCGGGCCTGGAGTTCCTCCCGCCGAACGCGACGTCCGGCCCGGGCCTGGCGGTGTGCGACGAGTGGTGGCCGGACGGCCCCCGGCTTACGCCGCTGTCGGGTTCGGCGAAGTGCGTGGCCGGGATCGTCGGCGTCAAGCGCTGAGCAGGGCTTCCGGTCAGGCGATCGTGCGCAGCCTGCGCAGCGCGAAGTAGACCAGCGCCGCCGTCAGCAGCGCGAAGACCCCCGTCTCGATCGCCTGGAACGTCCAGAACCGGTCCCCCGGCTGGAACTCCATCCAGTTGTACGCACCCGCCCCCGCCTCGCCGGGACCCGGGCCCGCGCCGCAGCCGCTGGGTGGGCACGGGCCGATCCGGGCGTTCGGCAGCACCATCTCCCCCGCCGCGTTGCGGACGCCCTCGGACATCACCCAGTCACCCGACGCCGGGTTGGGCGTCTGGGTGCCCGACGGCGAGAACGACAACGTCCGCGCCGGGAGGTAGCGGGGCCGGGCCAGTACCTCGATCGCCACGCGGACCGCCGCGAAGCCGACCAGCGCGATCCCCATCGCCGGCAGCACCTTGCGCCAGTACGTTCCCGCGAAGATCCCCAGCGCCAGCGCGAACAGCGTGTACGCGATCGGGACCACGCCCTGGACGTCGAACGACAAGTACGTCAGCCGGCCGGTCGAGGCGGACACCAGCGGCTGGAACCACCACGACACACCGAGCGCGTACCCGACCGCCAGCACCACCGTGATCGCGCCGACCAGCCCGAACTTCACCAGCGCCCACCGCAGTCGGCTGACGCCCTGGGTCCACACGAGACGGTGGGTGCCCTGCTCGAACTCACGGGACACCAGCGGCGCGCCGAAGAACACGCCGACCAGGACCGGCAGCACCACGAACAGGACCGCGACGAACACCATGCCGCTGAACTGCTGCTGGAACTGGTGTCCCAGGCCCTCGCACCGCCCCACCGCCTCGGTCTGCGTGATCATCGACGCGGTGCCGAGCGCCGCCCGGCAGGCGGGCAAGCCGAGGCTGTCGTACTTCGTGTGCATCGCCAGGCCCGTCGGGACCATGATCGCGGCGAGCACGGCCAGCGCGCCGAGGGTGAACAGCGCCTGCTTGCGGTGCTGGCGCCAGGTCAGCCAGATCATGCCGGCACCTCCCACTCGACCCGGGTCTCCGTCGCCTCGGCCAGGTACGCCAGCACCAGGTCCTCCAGGGTCACCTCGTGCTCCGTCCACAAAGGATCGACCGGTCCGTCGCCGCGGCGGACGAGCAGCGTCGACTGGCGTTCGGTGTGGCTCGCGCGGACCACCTTCGCCACCCCCGCGATCGACTCGCTGCCGGCCCGCGGGCCGACCAGCGTGCGGTGCGTGTCGAGCAGATCGTCGACCGCCCCGGTCAGCTGGACGCGGGACTGCTGCAGGACGATCAGGTAGTCGCAGCTGCGCTCGAGGTCGGCGAGCAGGTGCGAAGACAGCAGCACGGTCGTCTCGCTCTCGGCCACCGCCCCCATCAGCGCCTGCATGAACTCACGGCGCGCCAACGGGTCCAGGCTCGCGATGGGCTCGTCGAGCAGCAGCAGCCGCGGGCGCTTGGCCAGGGCCAGCGCCAGCGCGACCTGCGCGCGCTGCCCGCCCGACAGCTTCCCGACCGGCCGGTCCGGCGGGATGCCGAGCATGGCGAGCCGCTCGCGGGCCAGCGCGGCGTCCCAGCGGCGGCGGTTCAGCTTGCCGCCCATCGTGACGAGCTCGGCCGCGGTGAAGTCGCGGTACAGCGGGGTGTCCTGGGCGACGAACCCGATGTCGGGCAGCACGGACCGCGGGTCGCGGCCGAACACGCGCACCTCCCCCGCGTCGGGCCGCAGCAGCCCGACGGCCAGGTGCAGCAGCGTCGTCTTGCCCGCGCCGTTCGGGCCCACCAGCGCGGCGATCCGCCCGGCGGGGACGTCCAGCGCGCAGTCCTGCAACGCCCAGGTGCGCCCGTAGCGCTTGCCCAGCGCCCGGGTCTGCACGGCCAGCTCCATTCCGGAACTCCCTACGCAAGGTTGCGGGGCACCGCGGTGCCCCGCAACGTGGTCTCGATCAGGGCCGCGATGTCGTCGGGCGACATCCCCGCGGCTTCGGCGCGCTCCAGCCAGGCCACCAGCTCGTCGCGCAGCCGCGCCTGGTTGCCCAGCGACGGCCCGGCCAGGTCGCCGGTGACGAACGTGCCCACCCCCGGCCTGCCCTCCGCGAGCCCCTCCAGGACCAGCTCGCGGTAGGCCTTGAGCACGGTGTTCGGGTTGATCGCCAGCGCCTGGGCCACTTCGCGCACCTTCGGCAGCTGGTCGCCGGGGCGCAGCAGGCCGACCCTCAGCGCCTGCTTCACCTGGACGACGAGCTGCATGTACGTGGCGACCCGCGAGCGGCCGTCCAGGACGAACTCGATCACCCAACACCTTCCTATTGTCTTACGACATTAAGACAACACCCGCGAGCACACAGCTGTCAAGGAGCGTCCCGCGGGCATAGGGTCTCGATCGAGACGCACACCGGCACCCGGGAGGCAGGCATGTCGTTGTTGGACGGGCTGAGCAAGGCGCTCGGCGACGGGTCGGTCGAGATCGTCGACCTCACCGCGCCCCTGAGCGCGAGCACGCCGATCCTGCGGCTGCCGGAACCGTTCGCCAACACCATCCCGTTCCGGCTGGAGGAGATCAGCCGCTACGACGAGCGCGGCCCGCGCTGGTACTGGAACGACATCCACACCGGCGAGCACACCGGCACCCACCTCGACGTCCCGGTGCACTGGGTGTCCGGAAAGGACGGTCACGATGTCTCGCAGGTGCCGCTGAAGACACTGGTGGCGCCCGCGGTCGTGCTGGACTTCTCCGCGCGGGCGGCCGAGAACCCGGACTTCCTGCTGTCGATCGACGACGTCACCGCGTGGACGTCCGAGCACGGCCCGCTGCCCGAAGGCGGCTGGCTGCTCTACCGCACCGGCTGGGACGCGCGCAGCCACGACCAGGACGCCTTCCTCAACGCCGACGACACCGGCTCGCACTCCCCCGGCGTCTCGCCCGAGTGCGCGCGGTGGCTGGCCGAGCAGACCCCGATCACCGGGCTCGGTGTGGAGACCGTCGGCACCGACGCGGGCCAGGCGCCCGGCCTGGAGCCGATGTTCCCCTGCCACGAACTCCTGCTGGGCGCCGGGAAGCACGGCCTGACCCAGCTGCAGAACCTGGCCGCGCTGCCGCCGACCGGCACGCTGCTGGTCGTCTCGCCGCTGCCGATCGTCGGCGGCTCCGGCAGCCCGGCCCGGGTGCTGGCCCTGGTGGAGCGGTGAACGTCGCCGGACTCGTCGGCCGGACCCTGGCCGGTCTCGGCGTGGGCCCGGCGTTCGGCGTGGTGGGCAGCGGCAACTTCGAGGTGACGAACGCGCTGCGCGCGGGCGGCGTCCGGTTCGTCGCCGCCCGCCACGAAGGCGGCGCGGCGAGCATGGCCGACGCGTACGCGCGGATGAGCGGCAAGGTTTCGGTGCTGTCGCTGCACCAGGGGTGCGGGCTGACCAACGCGATGACCGGCATCACCGAGGCGGCCAAGAGCCGGACGCCGATGCTCGTCGTCACCGCGGACTCCGCGAGCGCGTCGGTGCTGTCGAACTTCCGCGTGGACCAGGACGGGCTGGCCACCGCGATCGGCGCCGTGCCGGAGCGGGTGCACTCGGCCGCGAGCGCCTTCGCCGACACCGTGCGAGCCTTCCGGACCGCGCGGCAGCAGCGCCGGACCGTCGTGCTGAACCTGCCCCTCGACGTCCAGGCCGAGCCGGCACCTTCGCCGGCGCCCGTGCCGGACATCGCGGGACCCGCGGCGGTGCGCCCGGACGCCGGTTCGGCCGGCGCGCTCGCGGACCTCCTCGCGGCCGCCGAGCGGCCGGTGTTCATCGCCGGCCGCGGCGCTCGGGGCAGCCGGGAACCGTTGCGGGAGCTGGCTTCCCGGTGCGGCGCGCTGCTGGCGACGTCGGCCGTCGCGCACGGGCTGTTCCACGGGGACCCGTTCGCGCTGGGCATTTCGGGCGGGTTCGCGTCGCCGACGGCCGCCGAGCTGATCCTGGGCGCGGACCTCGTCGTCGGCTGGGGCTGCGCGCTGAACATGTGGACCACCCGCCACGGGAAGCTGCTCAGCCCGCACGCGAAGCTCGTCCAGGTCGACGTCGAGCAGAGCGCGCTGGGCGCGCACCGGCCGATCGACCTGGGGATCGTCGGCGACGTCGGGGTCACCGCCGCCGACGTCTTCGCCGCGGCGAAGGAGCAGCGGGGCTACCGCACCGACGAGGTCGCGGCCCGGATCGCGGCGGGGCGCTGGAACGATGTCGAGCACGAGGACCTCTCCCGGGGTGGCCGGATCGACCCGCGGACGCTGAGCAGGCTGCTCGACGAAATGCTGCCCGCCGAGCGGATCGTCTCGATCGACTCCGGCAACTTCATGGGCTACCCGAGCGCGTACCTGTCGGTGCCCGACGAGCAGGGATTCTGCTTCACGCAGGCGTTCCAGAGCATCGGGCTGGGCCTGGGTACGGCGATCGGCGCGGCGCTCGCCCGTCCGGACCGGCTGCCGGTGCTGGGCACCGGCGACGGCGGGTTCCACATGGCACTGTCCGAACTGGACACCGCGGTCCGGCTGGGCCTGCCGCTGGTGGTGATCGTCTACAACGACGCCGCCTACGGCGCGGAGATCCACCACTTCGGCGACGCCGACATGACCACGGTCCGGTTCCCCGACTCCGACCTCGCCGCGATCGGCCGCGGCTTCGGCGCCGACGGCGTGACCGTGCGGTCGGCCGAAGACCTTTTCGCGGTACGCGAATGGCTGGCGGGTCCGCGCGACGCCCCGCTGGTCATCGACGCCAAGATCGCCGACGACGGCGGTTCGTGGTGGCTCGCGGAGGCGTTCAAGCACTGACCCGGCCTTGACAGCGGCCCGGGCGGAGCTGGATGCTGACCGAGTTGTCCTACAGTTGTAAGACAATAGGTAATCCGTTCTGGGGAGCTGTCATGCGCTTGGTGAAGACCGTCCTGGCCGTGCTCGCGGCCGCCGCACTGGTGGCCGCGCCGGCCGACGCGGGCCAGCCGCGGCCGCCCGCCGACCCCGTCGGTGCCCTGCTCGCCGCGTTCGACACCCATTCGATCGTCGCGAAGTCCAGTCCGGACCCCGGGCCGTTCGTCTTCGACCTCGTCCGGGATCCCCGCTTCCCGGCCCGCGTGAACGACGTCGTCGTGGAGTGCGGCAACTCGCGCCTCCAGCCGGTGCTGGACGCCTACATCGCGGGCGGTGACGTCCCGGACATCAGCCGCGTCTGGCGGGACACGACCCAGCCGAGCTGCGGGTTTTCGCTGTTCTACGAACAGCTTTTCGCGCTGGTGCGGCAGGTCGACACGAAGCTGCCCGCCGAACGGAAGATCCGCGTGCTGGCGGGCGACCCGCCCATCGACTGGAGCCGGATCACCAGCCCGGCGGACATGGAGGTGTTCCACGACCGCGACGCGTCGATCACGTCGGTGGTGAAGACGCAGGTGCTGCAGAAGCACCGCAAGGCGCTCATGTTGTTCGGGCTCGGGCACCTGAAGCACGACGGCGGCAGCGGGGCCGTCGCGCAACTGGAGCGTGAGTACCCCGGCGCGGCGTACGTCGTGGCGGACCACTACGGGTTCACTTCGGACAATGCCCGGCTGGAGCAGCGCCTGGGTTCGTGGCCGTCGCTGACACCCATCGCGGGGTCCTGGCTGGGGGCGCTCGACACGACGTACTTCCCGACGAACCGCGAGTACCCGTCGGGCAGCAAGGGCTTCCCGGGCGTGGACGCGTACCTGTACCAGGGACCGGCCGACCTGCTGCTGAGGGAGCCGTTGTCGGCGCGGACGCTCCTCGACACCGGTTACCTGGACGAACTCCGCCGCCGGGCGGCCGCGATCGACGCGCCGCCGGACGGGCTGGAGTGGCCGGAGTTCTTCATCGAGCGCGAGCGCACGTCCGGGGTTCTGCTGCGCGGTTAGCCGACGCGGTGCGACACCCAGACGTTCGGCTCGACGTACACCGCGAAGTCCTGGGCCACCGACACGATCACCGGGGCGAGCGCACCCGGGACGAGGACCGGGCCGTCGTTCGCGAACGGCAGCCCGGTCCAGCGGCGCCAGTCCTCCAGGGGCGCCTGGACCGTTGCCGAGCAGGGGGCGACCGCCTCGATGCGGCCGCCCGCCCGGACGTGGGTGCGCAGCCAGCGGTCGGCGGGCAGGCCGTCCGCCCGTGTCTCGGCCGCGTACTCGCGCATCGGCACCTCCGGCACCGCCGCCTTGTCCGGCGGCCGGACCGGGACCACGAGCGCGTCCAGCCCGGCCGCGGCCGCGCGCATGCCCGACAGCACCGTCCCCGAGTGGCCGCGACCGTGGTGGTCCGGGTGGACCGCGATCTCCAGCGCGCACGCGGTGTCCGCGGTGACGCCGTCGAGCGCGTCCTCCGCCGCCCACACCGCGACCTCGTCCCAGCCTCGCGCGGGCAGCGTTCCGCGGCCGCGGAACGGCACCATGATCCCGCGCGCCACCGGCCGGCCGTCCTCCAGGAGCGCGACGACCAGGTGCGGCCAGCGCCGCGCCACGCGGCGGCTGCGCACCAGCAGGCTCGTCAGGCTGCCCGCCATGAACGACGGCGAGCCGGGCGGGTACGGGATCGCGTAGACGGCGTCGGCGAGGTCCGGGCGCTGCGCCAGCGTCACGAGCACGTCAGGTGCCCCGCGACCAGGATTCCAGCGCGATCAGCGTCTTCGTGCCGGTGACCTGGTGCTGGCGGCGGATCTCGTCGATCGTCTTCTGCAGGTGGGCCATGTCCCGCACCCGCAGCCACACGAGCGCGTCCGGGTCGCCCGCGATCGTGAACACCGCCTGCGCCTCGGGCATCCGCGTGGTCGTGCGCAGGATCTCCGCGACCTTCGTGTTCCCGACGAACCGCAGCTCGGTGAACGCCTCGATGCCCCAGCCCAGCTTCGCGTGGTCGACCTGCACGGTGAACCCGGTGATCACACCGGTCTCGCGCAGCCGGTCGATGCGGCGCTTGACCGCGGCCGTCGACAGCGTGACGCGGCCGGCGATGTCCGAAAGCGTGCGGCGGGCGTCTTCGCGCAGCAGACCGAGGATCTCGTGGTCGGTCGCGTCGAGCAGGTCTTCGGTCATGCGCCCGAGCGTAACCGGGCGCAAAAATCCGGGCCAGCCGGCGCGAAATCCTGCCGAAGTTTGCGTCTGGGATGCTGATCCGGCATCGCCTGTTGCGTGCGCGTGACCCACGCCGCACTGTGCCGGGAAGCACACGAGAGGAGCCGGGCCGTGGAGACGTTCACGCTGGAGGACCGCTACCTGCGGGAAGCGGGGACCGTGCACCTGACCGGGGTGCAGGCCCTGGTCCGGCTGCTGTTCGACCGCGTCCGCCACGACCGCGCCCGGGGCGGCGACCCCGCCGTGTTCGTCTCCGGCTACGAGGGCTCGCCGCTGGCCGGCTACGACCTCGAGCTCGGCCGGCGCGCGAAGCTGCTGGAGAAGCACGACGTCGTCCACCGCCCCGGCCTCAACGAAGAGCTGGCCGCGACTTCGGTGATGGGCAGCCAGCTCGTGGCCGGCGCCGGCGGGCGGCGTGGCGTCACCGGGTTCTGGTACGGCAAGGCCCCCGGCCTCGACCGCGCCACCGACGCGCTGCGGCACGCCAACCTGGCCGGCACCGACCCGCGCGGCGGCGCCGTCGCCCTCGTCGGCGACGACCCGAACGCGAAGTCCTCGACCGTCCCGTGCGCGTCCGAACTGGCGCTCGCCGACCTGGCGATCCCGATCTTCTTCCCGGCCGACCCCCAGGACGTCCTCGACCTCGGCATGCACGCGGTCGAGCTGTCGCGCGCCGCCGGCGTGTGGACTTCGCTGAAGATCGTGGCCAACGTCGCCGACGCCTCGGGCACGGCCATCGTCGATCCGCAGTGGACGGCACCGGTGCTCGAGCGGGGTTACCGGCACACGCCGACGTCCCGGCTGCTCGGCACCAGCCTCGCCGAGCTGGAACGCAGCCTGTTCACCGTCCGGCTGCCGCTGGTCACCGACTACCTGCGCGCGAGCGGCGTCAACCGGATCACCGCGCGCGGCCCCGCCGACCGGATCGGCATCGTCTCCGCCGGGAAGTCCTATTTGGACCTGCAGCAGGCGTTCCGGTCCCTCGGCCTCGACGCGGAAAGCCTGGCCGAGTACGGCATCCGCGTGCTCAAGCTGGGCGCGATCCACCCCCTCGAGCCCGGGATCGTCCGCGAGTTCGCCGAGGGCCTCGACGAGATCGTCGTCGTCGAGGAGAAGCGGTCTTTCGTCGAGACGGCGCTCAAGGAGGTCCTCTACGGCGTCCCCGGCGCGCCCGCGGTCACCGGCAAGAAGGACCGCGATGGCCGGACGCTGTTCACCGAACTCGGCGAGCTGGACCCGGACGGCATCGCGGCCGGCCTGGCCCGGCGGCTGCCCGCGGGCATCGCCTCGGTGGACGCCTTCACAACGCGCCGTCGCCGCGAGCGCATCTCGGTACCGCTGCTCGCGCGCACGCCGTACTTCTGCTCCGGCTGCCCGCACAACTCGTCGACGAAGGTGCCCGAGGGCACGCTGGTCGGCGGCGGGATCGGCTGCCACACCATGGCGCTGTTCATGGAACCCGACCAGGTCGGCACCGTCCTCGGCGTGACGCAGATGGGCGGCGAGGGCACCCAGTGGATCGGCATGGCGCCGTTCGTCGAGGCCGAGCACTTCGTCCAGAACATCGGTGACGGCACGTTCACCCACTCCGGCAGCCTCGCCGTGCGCGCGGCCGTCGCGGCCGGCGTCAACATCACCTACAAGCTGCTCTACAACTCCGCGGTCGCGATGACCGGCGGCCAGGACGCCGTCGGCGGGCTGCCGGTGGAGAAGGTCGCCGAACTGCTGCTCGTCGAAGGCGCGAAGAAGGTCGTGATCACCAGCGACGCGCCCGCGAAGCTGCGACGCCGCAGGCTCCCCGCCGGCGTCGAGGTCCGCGATCGCACGGAACTCCTGGCCACCCAAGAGGAACTGGCCGCCGTCAAGGGCGTCACCGTGCTGATCCACGAGCAGGAGTGCGCGGCCGAAAAACGGCGGAAGCGCCGCCGCGGCAAGCAGGCCACGCCGACGACCCGCGTCGTCATCAACGAGCGCGTGTGCGAAGGCTGCGGCGACTGCGGCACCAAGTCGAACTGCCTGTCGGTGCAGCCGGTCGCGACCGAGTTCGGCCGCAAGACCGCGATCCACCAGTCGTCCTGCAACGTCGACTACTCGTGCCTGGCCGGGGACTGCCCGTCGTTCGTCACCGTCGTGCCGACCGGAAAGAAGCAGCGCCGGAAGCTCGGCGAGCTGACCGCCGATGCCGTCCCCGCTCCCCCGGTGTCCGCAACGGACTTCACCGTGCGGATCACCGGGATCGGCGGTACCGGTGTGGTCACCGTGACACAGATCCTCGCCACCGCCGCGGTGCTCGACGGGCGGCACGTCCGCACGCTCGACCAGACCGGGCTGGCCCAGAAGGGCGGCGCGGTGGTGTCCGACCTGAAGGTGACGGCGGAGCCGGTCGAGCAGGCCCCGAAGCTGGCCGCCGGTGAGTGCGACCTCTACCTGGCGTGCGACGCGCTGGTCGGCGCGGACGCGGCGAACCTCGGCGTGGCCGACGCCGCGCGCACCACCGCGGTCGTGTCGACCACAGAGGTGCCGACCGGCCGGATGGTCGTCGACACGACGGTGTCCTTCCCGGACCCGAGCAGCGTCCTCGCGCCCCTGGAGGCCGCGGCGAAGCGCACGGTCTCCCTGGACGCGCGCGGCCTGGCCGAAGAGCTGTTCGACGACGACCAGTTCGCGAACGTGCTGCAGCTCGGCGCGGCGTTCCAGACCGGCGCGATCGGGTTGCCCGCCGCGGTGATCGAGCGCGCGATCGAACTGAACGGCACCGCCGTGGCGGCGAACCTGCAGGCCTTCCGCCGCGGCCGCCAGCTCATCGCCGACCCCACCGCGCTCACGAGCACCCCCGCTCCGGCGCGGCCGGTCGCGCAGCCGTCCGTGCGGAAGCTGGTGCACGCGGAACCGGGTTCGGAGCTGGCGCGGCTGCTCGACGTCCGGATCCCGGACCTGGTCGCCTACCAGGACAAGCGGTACGCGCGGGCGTACGCGGAGTTCGTCGAGCGGGTGCGGGTGCTGGAGGACGGGCCGACGGAGATCACCGAAGCCGTCGCGAAGCACCTGTACAAGCTGATGGCGTACAAGGACGAGTACGAGGTCGCGCGGCTTTCGCTCGACCCGGCGTTCACCGCGGGTCTCGAGGAGCAGTTCGGCGAAGGCACGAAGTACGCCTACCGGCTGCACCCGCCGGTGCTGCGGGCGCTGGGGATGAAGCGCAAGATCAGCCTGGGCCCGTGGTTCCGCCCGGCCTTCCGGCTGCTGCACGCGCTGCGGCGGCTGCGCGGCACGCGGTTCGACCCGTTCGGCCGCGCCGAGGTGCGGCGGGTCGAGCGCGAGCTGATCGAGGACTACCGCGGGATGGTGCTCGAGGCCTTCACGGCCGCCGACGTCGACCGGGCCCGGGTGCTGGCGCTGGCCGAGCTGCCGGACCTGGTCCGCGGGTACGAGGACGTCAAGCTCGCCAACGTCGCCCGGTACCGGGAGAAGCGGGCCGAGGTCCTCACGCCCGCAGGTAGCTGAGCATCGCCTGGGCGCCGTCGGGGACGCGCAGCTTCGCGCTGACGTCCCCGGCGTGCCGCCGGGCGGCGGCGGTGCCGATGCCGAGCAGCCGCCCGATCGCCGGCACCGAGTGGCCTTCGGCCAGCAGTGCGACGACTTCGCGTTCGCGCGCGTTGAGCGTGGCGACGGGGTCGCCGGGCCGCGGCCGGGCCAGCTGGACGGCGACGACGTCGCGGTCGAGCACTGTGCCCCCGGCGGCGACGCGCTTAAGGGCGTCGAGGAACTCGCCGGGCCTGCCGACGCGCTCCTTGAGCAGGTAGCCCGCGCCGCCGCCCCCGGCGGCCAGGAGGTCGCCCGCGTAGCCGTCTTCGATGAACGCCGAGAGCGCGAGGATCGCCAGCCCCGGCATGAGCCGGCGCGCTTCGAGGGCGGCCCGCAGTCCTTCGTCGGTGAACGTCGGCGGCATCCGGACGTCGACGACGGCCAGGTCCGGTGCCTCCGCCGCGACGGCGGCCGGCAGGTCGCCGGGGTGGTCCACCGCCGCCGCGACGTCGAAGCCCTCGCTGCGCAGGAGCAGCACGAGCCCCTCCCGCAGCAGGGCGTCTTCCTCCGCGATGACAATCCGCACTACGGCCGCCTCCTCGTCCTCTCCCTGCCTGGATGCACGGATCGGGAGGCGGGTCCGGTTCAGCCCGCGGCCGGTGGTGCGGAAACCGTCAGCCCTGGCCGGACCAGCCGCTCAGCCGGGTGAGCAGGCGCTCCAGCACCTCCGGGTCCGCCGCCACCGGGTCACCGGAGACGGGCTCGTCGACCAGGGTCCGGCGGTCCTGGCGCCGCGGCAGGCGGACCTGCTTGGCGTTCATCCCGCCGGGCAGCTCGAGCTCGCACCAGGTGGTGCGGGCACCGCCCACGCCGGGCGTGACGCCGACGCGCTCGCCGGGTCCGACGACCTTCGGCTCGGGCAGGCCCGGCACGTCGTCGTCGACCTCGATCACCAGCACGTCGGCCCGCAGCCGCAGCCGCAGCGTGACGAACGCGGGTGACCGCGGGTCGCCGGCTTCGATGACGGTCTCGACCAGCCGTCTCGCGGTCGCGGTCACGTGCTCCAGCATCGGCAGCAGGGACCAGTCGGTGAGAATCAGGCGGACGAACAGCTCCGTGACCGGCAACGCGCTGGGTTGCGCGACCAGGCGGATATCGTCCATCTGGGAGGTGTGCGCGCTCAAACCTGACCTTCCTCGCCCAGGTCGACTGTCCGGGTCCCGGCATCTTGCCACCCGGCCTCCGGCGGCACGGTACCGGCCGGGTGACCGCGGTGGCGCCGGGGGCCCACGCACCGTCGTCGAAGGCGAGGATTCGCGCGCCGAACGGTCGCCGGACGCCGTGGCGCCCGGCGACCACTCCTCAGACGCGGGCGGGAACCCACAGGTTGTCGATGACCTTCTCCGCGGTGGCCCGGCTCGCGTCGGCCAGCGGGATGAGCTCCGCCATCGCCGGGTTCACGTGCGCCAGCGTCAGCTCCGCGGTGATGAAGCGCGGCTCGAGGCCGGTCAGGGAAACGCCGTGCGGGAGCCACTGCTCGGCGTGGTCCCAGCCCTCGCGGGGCGTTCCCTCGCCGTAACCGCCGCCGCGGGAGGCCAGCACGATGAACTCGCGGCCGCCGAGCAGGCCGGTCTGGGTTTCGTGGTCGACCGAGAGGCCGGGCGCGATGAGGTGGTCGACCCACGCCTTGACGCTGCTCGGCGGGCCGAAGTTGTAGAGCGGCAGGCCCAGCAGGACCGTGTCGGCCGCCTTGATCTCGTCGACCAGCTCGCGGGTCCGCGCCCACGCCGCCGCCTGCTCGGGCGTGTGCTGCTCCGGCGGCACCATGCCGGCCAGCCCGCTCGCCGCGTCGATGTGGGGCAGCGGGTTCGCGCCGAGGTCGCGGTAGGTGACCGTGCCGTCCGGGTGCGCGGCGCGCCACGCCGCCGCGGCCCGCGCGCTGAGCGCGCGGCTCACCGAGCGCTCGCCCTGGATGCTCGAGTCGATGTGGAGGAGATGCGCCATGTCGTTAGCCGCCCATAGATCGTTGGTGTTGGACAAACCATTAATAGCACATCGACCGTTGGGGTGCCCATATACTGGGCTCATGTCGTCGCTGCCGGTCGTCAACCAGCCGCCCCACCGGTGTGGGGCGCTGCTCGGCCAGCTCACGCGCCGGCTGCAGACGCGCAGCGAGTCGGTGCTCACCCCGCTCGGGTTGCGCCCGCGGCACCTGATCGCCCTCACCGTCCTGCGCGACCAGGGCGGCAGCTCCCAGCAGGACCTGGCGAAGACCCTGGAGATGGACAGCACGAACGTCGTCGGGCTGCTCAACGACCTCGAAGCCGAGAACCTGATCGAGCGCCGCCGGTCGCCGGTCGACCGGCGCCGGCACGTCGTCGAGCTCACCGACGTCGGCGCGAAGCTGCTGGCGCGCGCGGAGTTCGCGCTGGCCGCGGTCGAGGACGAGGTGTTCAGCGGGCTCAGCGACGAGCAGCGCGAGACCCTCTACGAACTGCTGCAGCAGGCGACGAACAAGACGAACACCGAAGCCTGCCGGGAAGCCTTGCCGCCGACCTGCTGAGCGTCAGCCGCCGGCGATGTCGCGGGCCAGCTGCCGCGCTTCGGGCAGCGTGAACTTCCCGGTGATCTGCGTTTCCCCGCCGGTGATGGCGGACTGCACGGTGGGCGCGGTCAGGACGCGGCTCTTCAGCACCATCGCGACCTGCTTGCCGACGTTCTGCCCGGTCCACTCGGCCCAGGTCCTCGCACCCTTGGCGGTGAAGCTGAGGGTGATGACCGAACCGCCCGTCTGCGGGTCGAGGACGGCGTCCACGCGGCTCACGTCCGCGCCGCTGAGGAAGCCCGGGCCGAGGACGTACTTCGTGCCTTGCGCGCGGTCGCAGCTGACCAGGGGCAACGCCGGATCGTCCCGGCCGGCCAGGGGGTCCGGCTCGCCCTGGGCGCAGTCGAACGCCTGCGCCGCGGCCTGCTGCACGGCCGGGTCGGTGCTCTGCCGGTCGGTCGCCGAGCCGGTCGCCGGCCCCGGCGGCAGTTCGGCGAGGACCGGGCGGAACCGCAGCTGCGTGCCGTCGGTGACGACGAACCCGGTGGGCGCGGCGTGCCCCGCGACCTCGGCCTGGCACCCGGTGGCGAGCACGGCGACGGCCGCGAGCAGGAGGATCCGCACGCCGCTCATTCTGGCGTGCGGAGCTACCCGGCCGCCAGGATCGCTTCGAGCCCCGAGGCCTGGGTGCGCCAGTCGGTCACGTTCGGCGTCGTCCCGGTCCAGCGCTGGCCGATCCGGTTGAGCGCGTCCCGGTCGTTCGCCCACAGCGCGTCCGCCTGCTTCCGGGCGAACGCGGAGTAGGCCGCCGAGCCCGTCGCCGTCGCGAGGTCGCCGAAGTAGCGCAGGAAGATGCCCTTGAACTGCTTCTGGTTGTCGTCGCAGGAAGCCGTGCCGGTGTCGCAGGACTCGACGAGCACGCCGTTCGACGTCAGCCGCGTCATCGCCGCGTCCGCGAGCCGCTCGGCAGCGTCCAAATAGGACTGGACGCCGGTGGCCCGCCACAGCTCCAGCAGCCCGCCGATGCCGAGGCCCTGGTTGTAGGTCCACACGGTCTGGCCGTTGTTCGCGCACGACGACGTCAGGCCGTCGTTCACCAGGCCCGCGGAGTTGATCAGCCCGCTGTTCAGGTACCAGTCGCCCGCCGTGCGGGCCCGCTGGCCCCACACCGTGTCGCCGGCGAGCCGGTTGTGCAGCGACGCGGTCAGCCGCAGGTACAACCCCGCCGTGACGGCGTTCTTGTACGTCCGCTCCCGGTTCCACCACACCCCGCCGCCGCAGCTGCCCGTGTCCCAGAACCCGTGGACGTAGTTCGCGATCGTCGTCGCCTCGGTGAGGTAACGCGGGTCGTGCGTGCGGTCGTAGACGGCGATCCAGGCCAGGCCCCACCACGCGCTGTCGTCGATGGCGCGGCTGACGAAGTCGCCCTCGATCGCGTCGGAACTCCTTGCCCCGGCGGGAAAAGCGGCGCGGTTGACGTCGAAGGTGCGGGCCAGCGCGGCGTCGAACCCGCCCGCGTCGGCCACCGCCGTCACCGCGACCGCCGAGTTCCACCAGCTCGACGGCCACCACGCGGTGTACGGATCGTAAGACCACATCAGGGCGTCCAGCACGCCGGCCGCGCGAGTGGTGGCCGGCCGCGCCCAGGCGGTGCAGCTTCCCTGCGCGTGCGTGGCTTCGCGGCCGCACGCGCGCACGGCGCCGCCGTAGAGCCGGCCGCGGGGGTCGCGCGTCGCGAACGCCGTGGTGCGCGTGGAAGTCGCGCCCGCGGCGACACTCGTGCGGCCCAGCGAGGAACCGTCCGGCCAGCTCGTCCCGGCGTCCCACGAGCGGTCGAGCCAGATCTCGTCGCCGGCGCCGCCGGCTTCGATCCCGGCCCACGCCAGGCCGCGGCCGTCGAAGTGGAGCCGGATGGTGCGGCCGAAGAGCGTCGTCGGCGCGACCGGCTGGCTGTCCCCGGTGCCGGGTGGCGTGCGGTCGCA
This sequence comes from Amycolatopsis sp. NPDC003865, assembly GCF_053605345.1. Lineage (NCBI taxonomy): Bacteria > Bacillati > Actinomycetota > Actinomycetes > Pseudonocardiales > Pseudonocardiaceae > Amycolatopsis > Amycolatopsis sp. NPDC003865. The sequence continues at coordinate 987,423 of NZ_JBSGJA010000001.1, forward strand.
CGCCGCGTCGCAGACGTCCGGGTAGATCCACGCCGTGCAGCCGACGCCTTGGGCGTCCCCGCACGCCCGCACCCAGCCGCGGCGGTGGTGCGCCGGATCGGTGAGGTTGTACATCAGCGTGCGCGTGCCGGTCCACGAGCCGGGGATGCTCGCCTTGCCCAGCAAGCCTTCCCAGCTCGCGCCGGCATCCCAGGAACGGTCGAGCCAGACGGCGTCGCCGGCGACGCCGTTGTCGATGCTCGCCCACGCCATGCCGTCGGGGTCGGAGGCGTGCAGGCGCAGCACTCGCCCGTTGATCACCTTGTCGGGCAGGGGAAAGCTCTCCCGCGCGGCCCGCGACGGGTCGAGCTGGTCGCACGACGTCACGCACACCGCCGTGGCCGCTTCGGCGGGGATCGGGGTCAGGGAACCGAACACGAGCAGCAGCACGAGCAATGTCCGCATCGACATCCCTCTCCACGCACCGGGGTTCGCTCCAGCATAGGAAGCCGGGCCGCGGTCGGTGAAGGTTTCCGCCCGGTTCTGGCTCGTTCCGGACAATGGTTCGCCACCGGAAAATGAGTGGTGCGCCCGCCCCGGACGGAGTTTGCTGGCCGCCGTGGCCGACATCTCCGGTACGTGCGAAGAACGGTTCAGCAAGGTACGTGACGTCCTGGCGGCGTCACTCGACACCGACGACGTGGGTGCTTCCGTCGCCGTCTTCGTGGACGGCGAGCCGGTCGTCGACCTGTGGGGCGGGTACGTCGACCCCGCCCGGACGACGGCGTGGGACCGCGACACCATCACCACCGTCTGGTCCACCACCAAGACGATGACCGCCGTGTGCGCGCTGGTCCTCGCCGACCGCGGCGAGCTCGACCTCGACGCGCCGGTCGCCGCGTACTGGCCCGAATTCGCCGCGGCGGGCAAGGAAAAGACCCTCGTCCGGCACCTGCTCGGGCACACCGCCGGCCTGCCGGACTTCGACGGCCCGATCGCCGTCGAAGACCTCTTCGACTGGCCGGCCGTGACCGCCCGGCTGGCCGCGCAGGCCCCGGCGTGGGAGCCCGGCACCGCGGGCGGATACCACTCGGTCACCTTCGGGTTCCTGGTCGGCGAAGTCGTCCGCCGCGTGACCGGGCGCAGCCTCGGCACGTTCTTCGCCGAGGAGGTGGCCGGCCCGCTGGGCGCCGACTTCCACATCGGGCTCGCCGCCGAGCACGACCACCGCGTGGCGCCGCTGATCCCCGACCCCCGGGGCGACAAGCCGCCGGGCTTCCTGGTCGGTGTCTCGGACTCCTACTCCGAAGCCTGGCGGCGCGCGGAACTGCCCGCCGTCAACGGGTACGGCAACGCGCGGTCGGTCGCCGCGGTGCAATCGGTGCTCGCGGGCGGTGGTCTCCTGTCGGCGGCCGGCGCCGAGCGGGTCTTCGAGGAGCAGTTCCACGGCGAAGACCGCGTCCTCGGCGCGCCGATGCGCTACGGCCTGGGCTACCGGCTGGAGGGCCGAACGTGCTCGTGGGGCGGCTGGGGCGGCTCGGTGGTCCTCGTCGACGCGGAGAACCGCATGGTGGTGGCGTACGTGATGAACCAGGTCCTCTGGGACGGCGGGTACGACCGCGGCCTCGGCGCGGTCATGGCCGCCTACGACGGGATCACGGGGTAGGCGGGGGAAACAGGCGCGGCAGGAAGGCGAGCATCAGCGCCGACCACACGACGTGCGTCAGCAGCGGCGCCTGCACCCCGCCCGCCCGGCGGCGCTGCACGGTGAACAGCGTCCCCATCACCGCCGAAGCCAGTACGAGCGCGGGATTGCGCGTCGCCGTCGTCGAGAGGACGTACAGCGCCGTCGCCTTGCCTGGCCCGAACGCGTCGTGGAGCGCGCCGCGGAAGAAGACTTCCTCCGCCGCTCCGGTGACGAGCGCGGTCGTCACCACCGACGGCGTCGAACCGCGGTGGGCGTGGTCGAGGACGCCGGCGATGGCGCGGCGCAGCGGCGGGATGTGGCGGGCCACCAGGGCACAGCCGTAGAACACGCCGAACGCGCCCGCGCCCGCCAGTACCGGCTGGACGACGTCCCGGCGGCCCCGCGGCACCCGCCCGGAGCCGGCGAACCAGGTCGCCGCGACCGACGCGGTGAGGACGTGGAAGCGCCGCGAACCCGGGTTGCTGGCCAGCGACGCGCCCAGCAACCCGGATCCGGTGGCCAGTACTCCGGCGAGACGGGCTTTCTTCACGCGGGCCGCCGGCTCTTCGCCCGCTCGCCGAGCGCCTGCAGCACGGCTTCGTCGTAGCCCATCGGCTCGAACTCGACGATCCGGCGGATGGCGTCGTCGCGGACGACGACCTCGTTCGTCATCGAGTCGATCAGCGCCCGGCCGGTGGTGACGTCGATGTCGGTGACCAGGGAAAGCCAGTACGAGGACAGCCGGGGTGAGAGCAGCGGCACCGGCACGATCACCAGCGGCCGCCCCTCGATCGCCGCGACCCGCTGCAGCATGTCCCGGTAGGCCAGCACCTCGGGACCGCCGATCTCGAACGTCCGGCCCTCGGCCTCCGGGTGGTCGAGCACGCCGGCCAGGTAGCGGACGACGTCGGCGATCGCGATCGGCTGGGTGCGCGTGCTCACCCAGCGGGGCGTGACCATCGCGGGCAGGTGCTCGACCAGCTGGCGGGTCAGCTCCCACGACGTCCCGCCGTGCCCGATGACGATCCCGGCGCGCAGCACGGTCACCGGCACGCCGGTCTCCCCCAAAAGCCGCTCGACCTCGCGGCGGCTGGCCAGGTGCTCGGACAGGACATCCTCGTCGTCGCCGAGGCCGCCGAGGTAGACGATCCGGCGCACCCCCGCGTCCGACGCCGCCCGGGCGAACGCGCGGGCCGCGTCGGCGTCGCGGCGCTTGAAGTCCGTGCTGTCGAGCGAATGCACGAGGTAGTAGGCGGCTTCGGCACCCTTGAGCGCGTCCCGCAGCGATCCGACGTCGGCGACGTCGCCGCGCACGGGCGTCCCGGCGCCGCGGTACTTCGCGGGGTGGCGGGTCATCGCGAGGACGTCGTGGCCCGCGTCTTCCAGCGCCGGGCACAACCTGCTGCCGACGAACCCCGAAGCCCCGGCCACCAGCACACGCATACCGGCGACGGTAGCCGGGACGGACGCCGCCCGCAGATCATCCGCGGCGGCCCCGCCCGGCGAAGCAGACGGCGGCGACCACGCCCGCGCAGCCGGTCAGCTGCAGCACGCTCGGGGTCTCCCCCAGCAGGCCGATGCCCAGCAGGACCGCGCCGACCGGCTGCAGCAGCATCAGCGTCGCGCCGGTGGTGGCCGGCATCCGGGGCAGCGCGGCGGAGATCAGGATCCACCCGATCAGCTGGCCGACGACGGCGAGCGCGACCAGCCAGCCGAACGTCTCCGCGCTCGGGCTCGGGTCGAGCGTGCCGGTCGGAAGGCCGAGCACAGCGGCGACCACCCCGGCCGAGAGCGTCGCCAGCACCAGGGACTGCGCTTGCGCGCCCCGGCCGCCGCTGAGCCGGATCAGGAAGAGGTAGACCGCGTACCCGGCGCCGGCGAGCATCGCGAACACCGCGCCGGTGACCGGGTCCGGGCCGAACGAGCCGCTCCCGGCGAACCCGCCGGCCAGCACCACACCGCCGAGCAGCACGGGCACGGCGAAGAGGAACCGCTTGGCCGGCCGTTCCCGCAGGAACGCGAACGCCAGCAGCGGCACGATGACCACCTGGACGGCGAGCAGCACCGTCGCGATGCCGGCGCCGACCCGCGGGATCGCCTCGCCCCACAGCACGAAGTCCAGGCCGAGCCCGACGCCGGCCAGCAGCGGGAGGAGCGCGCGGGGCGCGCTGCCGGACTTCCGCCGTTCCCGCGCGGCGAGCACGAGCAGCACCGGCAGGGCCAGCAGGCAGCGCCAGAACGCGCTGGTGCTGCCGCTGGCGTGCGAGACCTTGATGAAGACCGACGACAGCGAGATGCAGAAGCCGCCGAGCGCGGCGAGCAGGCGCGGGTCGACGCGCTCGGTGAACGGCGTCGGGGTGATCGGGCGGGGTGCGGTCGTGGTCACGGGGTCCAGCGTGCGGGTTACAAATGTCAAGGACAAGCGAATGTTTGTGCGCGAAATTCGGTAGGATCGCTACCGTGTTCGGACTCGAGCGGATGCGCGCGCTGCACGCCGTCGCCACGCAGGGCTCGGTCGCCGCGGCGGCCACGTCCCTGCACGTCACGCCGTCGGGGGTGTCGCAGCAGCTGGCGAAGCTGGAACGGGAAGCGGGGCAGCCGCTGCTGGAGCCCCGCGGCCGCGGGGTCCGGCTGACGAAGGCGGGTCAGGTGCTGGCCGCGCACGCCGAGCGGATCCTGGCCCAGGTCGCCGCGGCGAAGTCGGACCTGGAGCTGCTGCGCGAGGACGTCATCGGGCCGCTGCGGATCGGCGCGATCCCCACGACGGTGCACGCGCTGCTCCCGCCCGCGCTGGCGACGCTCGCCGCGCAGCACCCGCGGCTGGCGGTAACGCTGCACGAAGGCGAAGCGGAGCAGACGATGCCCCGCGTGCTGGCCGGCGACCTCGACGTCGCGGTGCTGGAGAGCTGGGCGGACCGCCCGACGGTGCTCCCGCCGTCGACGACGCGGATCGCGCTGTTCTCCGACGTCGCGGACCTCGCCCTGCCCGCCGGCCACCGGCTGGCGCACCGCAAGGCGGTCGATCTGTCCGAAGTGGACGACCTGCCGTGGATCGGCTGGAGCCTGGGGTCCGGCTGCTACGAGTGGCTGGTGCAGGTGCTGCGCAAGCAGCGGCTGGAGCCGCGGATCAGCTGCACGGTCGGTGGCTACCCGACTCAGCTGGCACTGGTGGCGGGCAACGTCGGCGCGGCGCTGGTCCCGCGGCTGGCCCGGGAGCGGCTGCCCGAGGGGGTCCGCATCCTGACGACCCGGCCGGCGCTGACCCGCACGATCCACGCGATCTGCCGGGCGGGGGAAGAGGACCGTGGGGCGGTGCGCGCGTGCCTGGACGCCCTCAAAGCGGCCTCCGCGCGGTTCGAGAGCGCGGGGCGAGCCGGTCCACCATCTCCGTGACCAGCTCGCCCGGCCGCCGGTGGTGCACCAGGAAGATGTCCCGCGCCGGCCGCGCGTCGGCCACCTCGCGGACCTCGAGCCGTGCCGTCCCCGCCCGCTCGAGCACGCTCTCCGGCACGAACGCGACCCCCAGGCCGGCCTCGACCAGCGCCAGGATCACCTGGTAGTCCCGGGTTTCGTAGGTCACGCCGAGCGTGACGCCTGCCGCGTCGGCGAGCTGGTCGAGGCACGCGCGGTTGGGCACGCCGGGGCTGCCCGAGATCCAGTCCTCCCCGGCCAGCGCCGCCAGCGTGAGCCGGCGGACCCGGGCCTTCGGGTGGTCCGGGGGCAGGATCAGCCGGAACCGTTCCGCCCGCAGCAGCGACCGGGTCAGCCCGCGCGCGCCGGGCAGCGGCGCGCCCGGGTAGCGGTGGGTGATCAGCAGGTCCAGTTCGCGCGAGCGGACCAGGTCGTAGCCGTCGGGCGGTTCGAGGTCCAGCAGCCGCAGCGCGACGGCCGGGTGTGCCCGGCGGAACGCCGCGAGCGCCGCGGGGACGAGCGCCGTGCCCGCGCTGGCGAACGTGCCGACGGCGAGCCGCGCCGGCTCCGCGCGGAGCACGGCTTCCGCCTCGCGCAGTTCCCCGGCGATCGTCTCGGCGTGGACCAGCAGCGCTTCCCCCACCGGCGTGAGCGTGACACCGCGCGCGTGGCGGTGCAGCACGGACGCGCCGACGTCCCGTTCGAGCTTCGCCAGCTGCTGGGAGACGGCGGACGGCGTGAAAGCGAGTTTCTGCGCCGCCGCGGCGATCGAGCCCGCGTGGGCCACCTCGGCGAGCAGGGCGAGGCGGCGAGCGTCGAGCACGGGACCTCCGGCCGTAAGTGTTGCTGAGGCCAGCCTAGAAGACCTCGCTGGTGCTTACGGCGGTTTTGCGCGCATGCTGGGCCCGTGATCAGTACTTCGGATGTCGAGCAGGCCGCCGCGCGGATCGAGGGCCGGGTCCGCCGGACGCCGGTGTTCGCCTGCGACGACCTGTGGTTCAAGCTCGAGCAGCTGCAGCACACCGGGTCGTTCAAGGCCCGGGGCGCGTTCAACCGGATCATCGCCGCCGGTCCGCTTTCGGCGGCCGGTGTCGTCGCCGCGTCGGGCGGGAACGCCGGGCTCGCCGTCGCCCACGCGGCCCGCGAGTTCGGCGTGGCCGCGCGGGTGTACGTGCCGGTCAACGCGCCGGCGGTGAAGGTGGCGAAGCTGCGGCAGCTGGGCGCGGCGGTCGAGCTAATCGGCGACAGGTACGCCGACGCCTACGACGCGGCGGTGAAGGATGCGGCGGACCGCGGCGCGCTCTTCTGCCACGCCTACGACCAGCCGGAGATCTGCGCCGGCCAGGGCACGGTGGGTCTGGAGCTGCTGGAGCAGACGGGCGGCGTCGACACGATCCTGGTCGCGGTGGGCGGCGGCGGGCTGCTGGCCGGCATCGCGGCCGCGGTCGAAGGCCGGGCCCGGGTGGTCGGCGTCGAACCGCGCACGGCCCCGACGCTGCACGCGGCCCTGGCGGCGGGCGAGCCGGTCGGAGTCGAGGTGTCCGGCGTCGCCGCGGACTCCCTGGGCGCGTCCCGGCTCGGCGACATCGCGTTCACGGTCGCCACCCGCACGGACGCGGGCTCCGTGCTGGTGGACGACTCGGCGATCCTCGAAGCCCGGGCGGCGTTGTGGGACCGCTACCGCCTGGCCGTCGAGGCCGGCGGCGCGACGGCGTTCGCGGCGCTGCTGAGCGGCGCCTACCGCCCGTCGGCCGGGGAACGCGTCGCGGTGCTGCTGTGCGGCGCGAACACCGACCCGGCGACGCTCACTTCCCCGACAGCCGCGCCACCAGCGGCGCGAACTCCTCGATGAAGGCGCCGTTGACGCTGACGTAGGAGACGCCGAGTTCGGCGCGCCGCCGTTCGAGCTCGGCGGCCATGTCGTCGACGCTGCCGCGGATCATGGCGAGCGAATCGTGTTCGACGAGCGTCTCGGCGTCGACGCCGATGAAGCCCCGGATCCACGGCGGCACCTGCTCCCCGACGACGAAGATGTTGAGCGCGAGCTCGATGTCCCGCTCCCCCGCGGCGGCCCGGATCTCCTCGACGTGGCCGGCCATCTCTTCGCGGGTGGTCAGCACGCCCCCGGCGAGGGTGACGATGTCGGCCTTCGCCCCCGCGAGCCGCCGCGCCTTGGGACCGCCAGCGGCGATCATGACCGGCGTGTGCGTGTCGCCGTCGAGCCGCCGGACGTGGTCGACGGTCTCGGAGATCGAGTCGAGCCGGTCCTGGCCCGAGCCGTAGGGCAGGCCGAGCTCCCCGGCCTGCTGCCGCATGGTGGGCAGCCCGGTGCCGAGCCCGAGTTCGAACCGCCCGCCGGTGACGACGGTCAGGCTGTGCGACTCCCAGGCGGCGGCCCGTGCGGTCCGCAGCGGACTGGCGAGGACGAAGGAGCCGACCCGGAGATCGGTGGTGACGGCGGCGGCGGCCGCGAGCGCGGCGGTCGGCGTGGGGAGGTTGAGGTTGTCGGGGCAGAGGAGGGTGGAGTAGCCGAGCTCTTCGGCCCGTCGCGCCGTCTGCAGCCACTTCGCGCCACCCTCGGCCGCGCCCGCGACCACGCCGAACCGGAACGCCTTCTTCCCCATCGCAGCACTCCCCAGGTTGGTTTGGTGATTTCGATCAAACCACCAGGGCGTCTCGCGGTGCCACCGCGAGACGCCCCGGACGGGGAGCGCCGGTCAGCCGCGCTGGTACTCCTCCCAGGTCACCTTGGTGACCGCGGGGCCGTCGTCCGCGCCGCGGCCGGCGAGGCCGTTCATGCCCAGGTAGTAGTCACCGGTCTGGTGCTGGGCCCCCGACGAAAGGTCCGGGTCGGAGATGGCCATCGCGTGGATGTGGTAGGCGAAGCCCTGGTCCGGGGTGCGCAGCCAAGCCGCGAACCCGACCTTCCGCAACGCCTTCAGCAGGTTCGTCCGGCTCGTCGACGACAGGCTGGACACCGAGATGTCCATCGCGCCGCCGCCGTCGTGCGTACCGGCCGAAGCGTCGACGCCGCCGGGGTTGTACGAACCCTGGGTCAGGCTCACGGACGAGCCGAAGATCCCTTCGGCGGCCACGAGCATCGCCTTCGTGCGCGTGTTCAGCGTGACGCCGTGGTAGGTCACGTGGCTGCCCGCCGAAACCGGGTTCGTCACCGTGTACCGGCCCTCGCCCAGCTTCTCCAGGGACGTCTTGCCCGGCAGCCCGGACGCGTCGATGCCGGTGTAGCCCAGCGACTTCTGGTACTGCGAGTACGCGGTGATCGTCGTGGTGCCGAAGTAGCCGTCGACGTAGGTGCTCGCCAGCAGGCCCTTCGCCTGCAGCGCCTGTTCGACGAGCAGGACGCTGTCGTGCGCGCCCGGCGTCTGGGTGTCGTCGGCGCGGCGCGGGTCGATCTGGGCCGCCTTCAGCACGGCCTCCATGTTCGCCGTGGGCAGCGCCGTCGTGGCCGCCGGCGCGGCCTGCGCCGGGGCGGCCACGGCGAACGCCGCGGCGGTGAGTGCCGTCAGGACGGCGGCCTTCGTGAACATCCCTGTCCTCCACTGGTCGGAATCACTACGGCCACGAGGATCACGCCCGGCGGTACAAGGGACGTACAAAAGCGGCATTCGGCCCGGTGTCACGACGTGTAATCCCAGCCACTACCGATCCGGCTCCCGCTGGTCCAGCCGTGTTTCTTGAGGTCACGCAGAGTTGTCATGGGCCAGCTCTGGACGTTCCCGTGCTCCTTTCGTAACCTGTTCGAGATCTCGCGGCCCCCGGTCGTCGATGAGACGGCGACGCGAGATCGCCGCCGATACCCCCTGACGGGTACCGGACCCCTTCGCGGGCTCTTCCTGTTGCGGTCGAGCGCGCGCCGGGCCGAGGCGAGGCCCCCGACTCGCCCCCGGTGCCCGACGGCGGCCGATCAGCAAAGGAGACCCGCGCGAGAATGCGTTCGCATCCCGTCAAGCGCGTGGTGTCAGGTGCCCTCGCCGCGGCGTCGGTGATCACTGTCGTCACCATGGCCCAGCCGACGGCCACCGCCGCCCCCGTCCCCGCCCTCCAGGCCCCACCCACCGGGTCCGACGCCCTGGCCAAGTACCGCGACCTCTCGGCGCAGGCCGAAAAGCTCAACGAGGACCTGCTCAAGGCGCAGGACGACCTGACCGCCAAGCAAGGCCAGCTCGACAAGGCCAACGCCGACGTCACCGCGGCCAAGGACGCCGGCGCCCAGGCCATCGAGGCGAAGCAGAAGTACCAGACGCAGGTCGACAAGTTCGCCGGCGCGTCGTTCACCAGCGGCGTCCAGATGAACAAGCTGTCGGCCCTGCTGGCCGGCACGTCGACGCAGGACTTCCTGGACCGCTCGGCGGCCCTCGAGGTCATCGCGACCGACAAGAACGCCGCGATGGACAACCTCAGCGGCGCGGCCGAAAAGGCCACCGCCGCCGAGAAGGCGGCGACGGACGCGGCGAAGCGGGCGCAGGACGCCCGGGACGCCGCGGCCAAGCTCGCGTCGGACATCGAAGGCAAGAAGAAGAACCTGCAGGCCCAGATCGACCAGATCGAGGCGCAGAGCAAGACGCTCAGCACCGCGGACAAGACCGCCCAGAAGGACACCGGCGGCAAGGCGCCGACCGTCAAGGCGGCCACCCCGGCCGCGCAGAAGGCGGTCGACGCGGCGCTCAGCAAGCTCGGCAGCGCCTACGTCTACGGCGCCACCGGGCCGAGCACGTTCGACTGCTCCGGCCTGATGCAGTGGGCGTACAAGCAGGCCGGGATCTCGCTGCCGCGCACGTCGTCGGCGCAGGCGGGCTTCGGCACGCCCGTGCCGCGCGACCAGCTGCAGCCGGGCGACCTGGTCGCGTACTACTCCCCCGTGTCCCACATCGGGATGTACATCGGCGACGGCAAGATGGTGCACGCCCCGACCACCGGCGACGTCGTCAAGATCTCGCCGCTGCTGAGCCAGTACGCGGGCGCGACGCGACCCACGGCGTAACCGGGTGCCCCGTTCCGCGAGGTGTAGAAATCGCGGAACGGGGCATCTTCCGCGCATGGTCGACAACTACGACGCCGCGACGGTCGAGGCCGTCGGCAAAGTCACCGAAGCGCTCGAGACGATCGAGCGGGCGCGCGGGCACCTCTATTCGTTCCACCAGCTGACCGGAAGCGCGGACCTGGCGCTCGGCGAAGCGGTCGAGAAGCTCGAGAAGGCCGGCCACGCGGAGTGGGCGCGCCGGCTGAACGAGGAGCTGATCGGGCTCAACGTGTTACCCGATCGGTGGACGTTCCAGGTCGTCGAGGAGTACGACGACGGCTACTACAAGGCGTGCCGCGACTTCGAGCGATCGCTGCTCGAGTCGCTCACGAACGGCCGCCGCCACCTGCACGAACAGCAGATGAAGGACGACCGCCGGACGCACGGCAGGCCGGGCCACGAGGCGGGCGCGCCGTCGGCCCCGCCGGCCGGCTCGTGACCGGCGATCGCCGGGTCTCTGCGCTACAGTCGGAGCCAAGCGAACAGGTGTTCGATCGGAGGATGTCGTGACCGACCAGGTGGAACCGAACCCGGAGAAGGACCCGAGCGACTGGACGACCGGCGACGAGCCGATGACCGGGCCGCAGAAGTCGTACCTGCAGACGTTGGCGCAGGAGGCCGGCGAGGAGGTGCCGGACGGGTTGACCAAGGCCGAGGCTTCGGCGCGGATCGACGAGCTGCAGCGCGCCACCGGCCGGGGCGCCTGACGGGGCCCGGCGAGCCGGGTGCTGCGATTCCGTTTGCGGGCAGCCGCTCGCCGCGGATCGTGTGCCTCTCGCCACGGCGTGTCCCCCTCTCCCACGGGTAATCACTGCTCAGGTGTCCGACCCCGAAGGAGGCATGCCGTGTACCTGACCGTGCTGCTCGCGGCCTTGGCCGGGCTGCTCGTGCTCGGCGCGACCACTCTTCGCGAACTGCGGAAGCCCTATCCGCTGACCGCGAAGCGCACGTTCGTCGTGGCCTGGGTGGTCGGCGTCGGCGGGCTGGCCTGGTGGGCTGTCTCGCCGGGGGCCGCGCCGCTCGTGGTCGTCGTTGTGGGGCTCGGTTTTCTCGTCGCCACGCTGAATCGCGGGCCCGAGCGGCCGTCCTACCCGCGTGCCACTCCGTATCAGCCGCCCCGGTGACGCGGCCGGCCGCGGATCAAGCCGCCGCGGGCAACGCGGCACCCGTCACGCGCAGGAGGAACTCGGCGTTGGAACCGGTCTTGCGGAGCTGGTCGAGCAGCTGCTCGATCGCGTGCGGGCCCTGCAGCGCGCGGCGCACGTCGCGCATCGCGGCGAGTTCGCCCGGGGTGACCAGCAGTTCCTCGCGGCGGGTGCCGGAACCCGGGATGTCGACCGCCGGGAAGGTGCGGCGCTCCGCCGCCTTGCGGTCGAGTTTCAGCTCCGCGTTGCCGGTGCTCTTCAGCTCTTCGAAGAACACCGTGTCGGCCAGCGAACCGGTTTCCACCAGCGCCGACGCGACGATCGTGAGCGAACCGGCGCCTTCGAGGTTGCGGGCCGCGCCGAGGATGCGTTTCATCGGCTGCAACGCGGCCGCGTCGACGCCGCCGGACAGCGTGCGCCCCGACGGGCGGGCCGAAAGGTTGTACGCGCGCCCGAGGCGGGTGAGCGAGTCGAGCAGCAGCACGACGTCTTCGCCGAGCTCCACCAGCCGTTTCGCGCGCTCGACCGCGAGTTCCGCCACCGCGACGTGTTCGGCGGGCGGACGGTCGAAAGTGGACGCGATCACCTCGCCGCGCACGGTCCGGCGCAGCTCGGTGACCTCCTCCGGCCGCTCGTCGGCGAGCAGCACCATCAGCCGGCAGTCGGGGTGGTTGACCGAGATGCCGTGACCGATGTCACGCAGCACGGTCGTCTTCCCGGCTTTGGGTGGCGAAACGACCAGTGCGCGCTGCCCTTTGCCGAGCGGTGTGACGAGGTCGACCACGCGCGTCAGCAGGCGTGCTGGGGTGGTTTCGAGCAGCAGGCGCTCGTCCGGGTGCACCGGGACCAGCTCGGCGAAGTGCGGCCGAGACCGGCCCGGATCGGCACCGTTGACGCTGAGGATTTCCTCGGTGGTGCCGGTGATTTCGTCGCCCGGGCGCAGTTTGTGCTTGCGGACGAGGGAAAGCGGCAGTGCGACGTCGTCCGGGGCCGGCCGGTAGCCGGTGCGGACGAACGGAGTTTTTCCGGATGTGTCAAGGATTCCGTGAAAGGACATGGGTGTCTCCTGATGAGGTGAACGGCCCACGCGAAACGGCGGGGCCGGGGAGGCGGAAGGAGGCGGATGAGCCTGGATCCGAGAGCTTCCTCCGGGCGGCCGAGGGGCCGGCATCCGCGAGGAGCACCTCCACGTTAGCGCGACGTCACGGAAAGCACAACGGGTAAGACCTCGTCGCGGTGGGTAGGTCTGAAGTGAAGCCCGAGAACGGGGGACCCGCGGCTGACGATGGGAGCGGATCGTGTATCGACATATCCCGGAACCTGGCGTCGATACGGGCGAGGGAGCCGACGCCGACCAAACCGGGACCACGTCCCCGGCGCGCCCGAGCGCCGGCGCCGTGGTCACCTCGACGTTCGAAGAACTGGCGCCCGCGCTGCCGAACGAGATGGCGGGCCTGCGCCGCAAGCTGACCCACTGGCTGGCCGAGCTGCCCCTCGACCCGGGCAGTACGCACGACATCACGCTGGCGACGTACGAAGCGCTGGCGAACGTGGCCGCCCACGCCTACCCGAAGGGCAACGGCTGGGCCCGCTTGGAGGCGGCGCGCACGGGCGACGCGGTAACGGTGACGGTGACGGACACCGGCTGCGGAATCCCGGCCACGCGCCCCCGCCAACCGGGACTGCGCACCTCGGGCGGCCGGGGTCTGGTGCTGATCGACAAGGTGACGGACCAGTCCGACATCGAGTCGGGCGAGCACGGGACAACGGTCCGCATGACCTGGCGCCCGGCGGCGCTGAGGGACGAGAGCCCGGCCTGAGACGCGGCTACGCGAGCCGGGCGGCGCTCGGCAACCGGCCGGCCGGAAAGACACGGCCGGAAAGACAAGGGCGGCTCGGGCCGCGAGCAGGACCGAAGCTGCAAGTCTCTGCGCCCGCAAGGGATTGCGGGCGCAGAGCGGGCCGCACGCGCATGAGTGCATGACGCGGCCCGCGGCCCCGGCCCCTCCCCCGACTCCCCGGCTCGGACTCGACCCAGCCCCGGTCCCCGGCCCATTACTCCTTGGCCCCGGCTCCGGCCCGGACCCCTGCCCCTACCCCTTGGCCCTTAACCCTGGCCCCGGAGTGTCCTACTTCACAAACCCCTCAAGCGACATCGGCCAACCGCACCAGCCGCCCCCGCGGGTAGGAAACCAGCTCCCTCTCCTCGTCCGTCGTGAAGATCTCGACGGAATCCCCCAGCAGTTCCGCCGAGGTCACCTGCAGCTGCCACGCGGGCAGGCCCGGCGCCGGCTCGTGCCAGAACCACTGGCCCTTCGTCAGCTGGTCCGCCGGGACCGTCGCGTCGTCCGTGTTCATGCCCATGAGGCTAGCCGTCACCACCGACAGTTTTCGCACTGCCTCTAGGTGTGCGCCGCGTTGACCGTGATCGTCAGCACCTGCGGGTCGCCGGCGAAGACCGCTCCGCTGAAGTCCGGGCCCGGGCTCACGTCGTCGTACGGGAACGCGTATCCCCGGTTGTCCGGCAGTTTCGAATGGACGATCCGCGCGTAGTGGTTCGTCGCGTCGCCGCCGTAGAAGCGGGCCGGGTCCTCGTCCGTCGGCTGGTTGGGGTTGTCCAGCAACGTCGTGCGGTTCAGCGCCGCCGCCAGGCGCGGGACGATCGCCTTGCGCGCGTCGCTCGCGCCCTGCGCCAACGCGAACGGGCCGCTGTCGCAGCTCCACACGTCCGCCGTCGACGGTTTCGCGAACGACTCCGTTCCGAACACCAGCTGGTCGCCCGAAACGCGGCCGGTGAACTTCCCCAGGCCCGGGTTCTGCGAGTCGACGACCAGGTCCGTGCCCGCGTACTTCTGCCACACCTGGTCGAGGTAGCCGTCGAGGTAGCCGCCGAACTGCGCCGCGTGGTGGTGCGGGGACAGCACCCGCAGGTTCCCGCCGCCGCCCGTCTGCACCAGGTTCGCCCACTCGCCGCCCAAAGAGGAAAGCGAAGAAGCGATCTGGTCGAGCGCGCCCGCCGGCAGGCCGTCGACCGTCGACGTGCCGGACCCGGAGGTCAGCGACAGGCCCATCGGGATACCCACGAAGTCGACGTAGCTGATGTTCGCGAACAGCTGCGTGTCGTTGAACGTGAACTCGCTGAACGACCAGTTCTTCCCGTGGTTCGGGTCGCCGGCGTTGAGGAAGCTCGGGTGCACCAGGTTGGGTCCGGGGTCGAGGAAGAAGTCCAGCTTCGCGTCCGTCACGACGTAGACGCGCGCACCGCCCATCTTGGGCACCGGCACCTGCGCGCCGGAGGCGATCGGGATGGCGCAGTCTTCCGGCAGCGGGGTCGTCGGCGCCGAGGGCGACGCCGGGTAGTACGGCGTTCCGTCGGCGCGCAGCAGCACGAGCCGGCCGTCCGGGGTGGTGCCGGTGACATAGGCGTACACGGTTCCGGAGCCGGAGTTGTTCACCAGCTTGAGGCCGAACGTGTCCGGCGTCGCGGCGGACGCGGCGCGCGCGAGGGGAACCGCGGTGGCGAGCGTCGCGGCCGTGAGGCCGAGGAACGAGCGACGGGAGATCATGGTGTCCTCCACGTTGAGGAGACGGCGGAGTCCATAGTGGACGTCCGAGGACGGTTCGCAGGATTCGTTGTGGACGCCAACAAACTATGACCACCATTTGGTTACCTGGCAACCCTTCGAAAGAAGGTCCAGACCACCGCCACACCCGGCCCGCGCGGTGCCCCGGCGGAAGAAATTCCAAACCGGACTCCCCCAGGACTGCCCACGGGTACCGCGTGCCGGGTACTTCCGGGCACATCCCTTGACGCGGGCGCGGAAGAACCGTGACAGTGGACGGCCTCGCAGGTCGTGGACGACCAGATTCTTCGCGAGGAAGCGAGACCTCATGCGCACCACCAAGTCGTTGACCGCCGTGCTGGCAACACTGGCCTTCACCCTCACCGCCGCCCCGGCCCACGCCGAAGCCGGCTGGACCACCGTCTTCCAGGACGACTTCGACGGCGCCGCCGGCACCGGACTGAACACCCAGGACTGGCTCTACGACACCGGAACCGGCTACCCCGGCGGCGCGGCGAACTGGGGCACCGGCGAGATCGAGACCGCCACGAACTCGACGGACAACGTCCACCACGACGGCCAGGGCCACCTGGCGATCAAGCCCCTGCGCGACGGCTCCGGCCAGTGGACCTCCGGCCGGATCGAAACGCAGCGCACCGACTTCGCCGCCCCCGCCGGCGGGCAGCTCGAAATCAGCGCGACGCTGAAGCAGCCCTCCCCCGAGCACGGTCTCGGTTACTGGCCGGCGTTCTGGGCGATGGGCGCCGACGCCCGCCCGGTCGGCGCGACGAACTGGCCGAGCATCGGCGAGCTGGACATCATGGAGGACGTCAACGCGCTGAGCAAGCACTCCACCACCTTCCACTGTGGACAGTGGCAGGGCGAGTGCCACGACCCGGACGGCATCACCAGCGACCTGCAGGACTGCGCCGGCTGCCAGGACGGCTACCACAGCTACTCGGTGGTCGTGGACCGGCGCGACGCCGCCGCCGAGGAACTGCGCTTCTACCTGGACGGCGCCCAGACCTTCTCGGTGAAGCAGAACCAGGTCTCGGACGCGACCTGGAAGGCCGCCGTCGACCACGGCTTCTTCGTCATCTTCGACGTCGCGATCGGCGGCTCCTACCCGAACAAGGTCTGCGGCTGCACCTCCCCCGGTGCGGACATCACCCCCGGCGCCGAAATGAGCATCGACTCGCTGTCGGTGAAGGTCAGCGACAGCTGAACCCGTAGGCTGGCGCCATGAAGCACGCCGTCATCGCGTCACCGATCGGACCGCTGACCCTGGTCGGCGACGGCGCGGCACTGGCCGGCCTCTACTTCGACGGCCACCTCCGGACACCCCGCCTCACCGACCTCGGTCCCCGCGACGACGACGCCTTCGAAGCCGCGCAAGCCCAGCTCGGCGAGTACTTCGCGGGCACGCGGCGCGAGTTCGACCTCGAGCTCGCGCCGCGGGGCTCGGCGTTCGAGAAGCAGGTCTGGGCACTGCTGACGAAGATCCCGTACGGCGAAACCCGCACGTACGGGCAGCTGGCCGCCGAGCTGGGCGACCCCGGCGCCGCGCAGGCCGTCGGGAACGCCAACGGGTGGAACCCGATCAGCGTCATCGTGCCCTGCCACCGGGTGGTGGGCACCAGCGGCGGCCTGACCGGGTACGCCGGCGGCCTCGCCCGCAAGCGGTTCCTCCTGAGCCTCGAGGAACCGCCCGCGGACGAGGTCGGCCGGTTGTTCTAGCCCACCGAACAGGTGACAGTGGGGTCCGTCAGGTTCCCGCCGTGCTGCACGGTGAAGCCGATGACGTTGCCGCTGCCGTTGGGCCGCGCGGTCAGCACGTACCCGGTGCTGTCCCAGGTCCCGGTGTAGTTCCAGCTGCCGATGACCTTCTGCGGCGCGTGGAAGGTGATCGTCAGGACCCAGTTGTTCGAGCCGGTCACCGTCACCTGGCCGTTGAAGCCGACGTTCCACTCCGCCGTCTTGGCGTAGGTGCCGGTGCAGCCACCGGGCGCCGGGGTGGTGGTCGTCGTCGGAGTGGTGGTGGTCGGGGTGGTGGTGGTCGGGGTGGTGGTGGTCGGGGTGGTCGGCGTGGTGGTCGGCGTCGGGGTCGTCCCGCCGTTCAGCGCGTCGAGCACGGCGGTGTAGGCCGCCTTCTTCTGGCCGTTGCCGTCGAACAGCAGCGGCGTGGCCGACGCCCGCCACGAGTCCGTGTCGCGGATGCCCCACACGGTGATGCCGGCGCAGCGCGCCACCGCCAGGCAGGCGTTGGTGACCGTGCGGAAGTTGTCCGCCTGCGTGCTGCCCGACCCTTCGATGTCCAGCTCGGTCAGCTGCACGTCCACGCCGAGGTCGGCGAAGTTCTGCAGCGTGGTCCGGTAGTTCGACGGCACCGGGCTGTTGGCGTTGAAGTGCGCCTGGAAGCCGACGCAGTCGATCGGCACGCCGCGGGACTTGAAGTCCTGGACCATCCGGTAGACGGCCTGGGTCTTCGCCTGGCTCCAGTCGTCGGTGTTGTAGTCGTTGTAGCAAAGCTTCGCGTCCGGGTCGGCGGACCGCGCGGCGCGGAACGCCGCCTCGATCCAGTCGTCGCCGGTGCGCTGCAGGTTCGAATCGCGGCGGGCGCCGGAACCGCCGTCGGCGAAGGCCTCGTTCACGACGTCCCAGGCGTAGATCTTGCCGCGGTAGTGGGTCGCGACCTGGGTGATGTGGTTGAGGATCGCCGACCGCAGCGCGGAGCCCTCCATGCTCTGCATCCAGCCGGGCTGCTGCCCGTGCCAGGCCAGTGTGTGCCCGCGCATCCGGGCGCCCTGGCTCGCCGCCTGGGCGACGATCCGGTCGGCGTTCGAGTAGCTGAACTGGTTCTGGTTCGGCTCGGTGGCGTCGATCTTCATCTCGTTCTCCGGGGTGATCATGGAGAACTCACGGCTGAGGATGCCCGTGTAGACGCTGTCCGAGAGCCTGCTCGCCGAGACAGCGGTGCCGAAGTAGCGTCCGGTCCCGCTCGCCGCGCTGCCCAGCGTGGTACCGGCGGAAGGCGAGGTCGGCGTCGTCGTGGTGGTGGTGGAGCCGCTGTTCAAGCCCAGGAAAGCGATCGCGTACGCCACCATCCCGTTCTGCGGCAGCGAATGCCCGGCACCCTGGACGCTGATGCCCTCGACCGGCGCCTGCACGCCGGTCCCGCCGTAGCGGGTGCGCGTCCAGCCGGACTGCGGTGAATCACTCGACGACGGCGTCTGGCTCACCCCGCGCAGGTTGGTCCACTGCTTGATCTCTTCCCCGAAGTTCGGGTAGCGCAGGGTGTCGTCGGCGGTGCCGTGCCACAGCTGCATCCGCGGGTACGGGCCGCTGCGCCCGCCGCTCATCTGGCGGGCCTGGTCGCCCCACTGCTGCGCGGTCTTGATCAGCTGGCCGCCCGAGCACTGGCTGTTCCAGCTCGACCCGTCGGTGGTGGCGAAGCAGCCGGCGGGCACGCCCATGAACGCCGAGCCGGCGGCGAAGACGTCCGGGTACTCCGCCGCCAGCACGTTGGTCATCATCGCGCCGGAGGAGAACCCGGTGACGAACACCCGCGCCGGGTCGACGTTGTAGTGCGCCTTGGCGTAGTCGACCATCGACAGGATGCCGACCGGGTCGCTGCCGCCGCCGCGGGTGAGGGCCTGCGGCGAGGAGACGTCGAAGCACTGCCCGCTGCGCGTGGCCTCCGGGAAGACGATGACGTACCCGTACTGGTCGGCCGCGGTGACGTAGTCGCGCGCGTAGCCGTTGAACACCGCCGAGGCGGAGCCGGTGCAGTAGTGGATGGCGACCAGCAGCGCCGGGCGGGCGGCGACGTGGTCCGGGACGTAGGCGTACATGTTCAGGTTGCTGGGGTTGGTGCCGAAACCGGTCACGCGGGTCAGCGCGGCTGCCGACGCGGGCTGCGCCGTGACCACCAGAACGATGGCGGCGGCGATCGACAGCACCGCGGCGAGGAGGGCGGTGAAGAGTCTTCGCACTCGAGTCAATCCTTTCCGGGAGCAGGGCGCAGCTGCGACGATCGTTCGTTCGCCGCCCGGGACCGGTCAACGATTTTCGGAAAGTTTCGGGACCTCTCGAACTGCCGGCTTGGCTTGCTGCTGCAAGGATCCGGGGCATGACGGAGCTGCTCCTGGGACCGCTGCTGAGACACGTCGACGCCACCTCGGCGACGATCTGGGTCGAGACGAGCGGACCGTGCGAAGTCCGGGTCGCCGACGCGCGGGCGCGGACCTTCGAGGTGTCCGGGCACCACTACGCGCTGGTCGTGCTCACCGGGCTGGCGCCGGGGCGCAGCACGCCGTATGAGGTCCGGCTCGACGACGAGCTCGTGTGGCCCGAGCCGGACAGCGACCTGCCGCCCAGCCGGATCCGGACGCTGACGCCGGGCGATCCGCGGTTCCGGCTGGTGTTCGGGTCGTGCCGCAAGCCGCGGGAGCAGGACGCGCTCGGCCCGGACGCGCTCGCCGCCTACGCCCACCGGATGGCCGGGCTCGACGAGGCCGAATGGCCGGAATCGCTGCTCCTGCTGGGCGATCAGGTCTACGCCGACGAAACCACCGACGCGACACAGGAGTGGCTCGCCGGCCGGCGTGACCCGAAAGTGCCGCCGGGCAAGGAGGTCGCCGACTTCGAGGAGTACTGCCACCTGTACTTCGAGGCCTGGTGCGAACCGTCGGTGCGCTGGCTGCTGTCCACCGTGCCGACGTCGATGATCTTCGACGACCACGACGTCCGCGACGACTGGAACACCTCGCAGGCGTGGCGCGAGCAGATGGCGCGCGAACCGTGGTGGCCGGAGCGGATCCGCGGGGCGCTCGTGTCGTACTGGGTCTACCAGCACCTGGGCAACCTGGGGCCGCGCGAGCTGGCCGAGGACGACGTCTTCCAGCAGGTCGTGAAGTCGGGGATCGACAACGCCGGCCTGCTGCGCGAGTTCGCCGACCGGGCCGACCGCGAGGCCGACGGCGCCAAGGGCACCCGGTGGTCCTACCGGCGCGACTTCGGCCCGGTCCGGCTCCTGGTCATCGACTCCCGCGCCGGGCGGATCCTCGAGGGCGGGCAGCGGTCGATGATCGGCGAAGAGGAGTTCCGCTGGATCGAAGAGCAGACCGACGGCGACTTCGGCCACCTGCTGATCGGCACGTCGCTGCCGTGGCTGATGCCGACCGCGCTGTCGGCCGCGCAGTCGGTCAACGAGCGGCTCTGCGCGCGGCCCGGGCTGATCGGGCGCGTGTCCGAGTGGTTCCGGCAGCTCGCCGACCTGGAGCACTGGCCGGCGTTCCACGCGTCGTTCGACCGGCTGACCCGGCTGATCGCCCGGGTCGCGGACGACGGTCCGGCGTCGGTGAACGTGCTCTCGGGCGACGTCCACCACGCGTACGTCGCGCGTGCCGACCTGCCGGGCGCGCCGGTGCACCAGCTCACCTGCTCGCCGGTCCACAACACCGTGCCCTGGTACATGAACCGGCTGTTCCGGGCCGGCTGGGCGCGCGGGCTGACCCGGCTGAGCGGGTGGCTGGCGCGCCGCGTCGGCGTCCCGCCCGCGCCGCTGACCTGGAGCTGCGTGTCGGGACCGCACTTCGGCAACGCCGTGATGACGCTGGACGTCGACGGCCGCGAAGCCACCGCGACGCTCCTGCGGCCGGACCACGACGGGGAGCCGATCCGGCTCGCCTGAGGGTGGGTGCGGCGCGGCCACCCAGGTGCCGGTGATCGGCGTTAGGGTCGGGTCATGACCAGGGACAACGCACTCGGGGAGTTCCTCCGGGCCCGCCGCGAACAGGTGGGACCCGAGGAGCTCGGCCTGCACGCGGGCGGGGCGCGCCGGGTCGCGGGCCTGCGCCGCGAAGAGGTCGCGGTGCTCGCCGGGGTCAGCACCGACTACTACGTCCGGCTCGAACAGGGCCGCGAACGCAACCCGTCGCCGCAGGTCCTGGACGCGCTCGCGCACGGGCTGGCCCTCGACGAGGACGCCACCGCCCACCTGCACCGGCTGGCCCGGCCCGCTCCGCAGCGTCGCCGCCCGCGTCGCCGGGAGCAGGTCAGCCCCAACCTCCTGCGCCTGATGGACCGCTGGCCGGACACGCCCGCGCTGGTGCTCGGCCGCTGCCTCGAGGTGCTCGCGCACAACGCGCTGGGCGAGGCGCTGTTCGCCGGGCACACCCACAGCGGTGACCTCGTCCGGCTGGTGTTCCTCGACCCGGACGCGCGCGAGTTCTACCCGGACTGGGAGCGCGTCGCGGTCAACACCGTCGGCGGCCTGCGGGTGGCCGCCGGGATCGACCCGGACGATCCGCGGCTCATCGAGACCGTCGGCGAGCTGTCGGTCAAGAGCGCGGACTTCCGCCGGCTGTGGGCCCGCCACGACATCCGGCAGAAGACCCACGAAACCAAGCGGTTCCACCACCCGCAGGTCGGCGAGCTGACGCTCAGCTACGAGGCGCTGACCGTGAACAGCGCGCCCGGCCAGCAGCTCGTCGTCTACCAGGCCGAGCCCGGCAGTTCGTCCGAAGCGGCGCTCGCCCTGCTCGGCAGCCTCGCCGCGAGCTGAACCACCCTCACACACCGTCGGAAAGGACGGGTTTCTTCGTCATGCCCGAAAACTGGTTCATCACCGGCTGCTCCACCGGCCTCGGCCGCGCACTGGCCGAAGCCGTGCTCGCCCGCGGCCACCGCGCCGCCGTCACGGCCCGCGACCCGGCGAGCGTCGCCGGCCTCGTCGCGGACCACGGCGACCGCGCGCTCGCCCTCCCGCTCGACGTCACCGACCACGCGCAGGTCGTCGACGCGGTCAAGCAGGCCGAAAGCGCGTTCGGCGCGATCGACGTCCTGGTCAACAACGCCGGCTACGGCTACCTCGCCGCGATCGAGGAAGGCGAGGACGCCGAGGTCCGGAACCTGTTCGACGCCAACGTCTTCGGTCTCGCCGACGTCACGAAAGCCGTCCTGCCCGGCATGCGCGCCCGGCGCGGCGGGCACGTCGTGAACGTGTCGTCGCTGGGCGGGCTCGCCGCCTTCGGGGCCACCGGCTACTACCACGCGACGAAGTTCGCCGTGGAAGGGCTTTCCGAGTCCCTCGCCGCCGAGGTGGCGCCGCTGGGCATCAAGGTGACGATCGTGGAGCCCGCCGCGTTCCGCACCAACTGGTCCGGGCCGTCGATGCGGCAGTCGTCGATCCGGATCGACGACTACGCCGAGACCGCCGGCGCGCGCCGCGCGGCGACCACCGCCACCTACGGCCACCAGCCCGGCGACCCGGTCCGCGCGGCCGAGGCGATCCTCGCCGCCGTGCACGCCGAAGAACCACCGCTGCGGCTGCTGCTCGGCAAGGCCGCCTACGACATCGCCACCGCCCGGCTCGACACCCTGCGGGCCGGCTTCGAGACCTGGCGCGAGACCACCCTCGCCGCCGACTTCCCGGAAGGAACCGCGTGAAAACCGTCCTCATCACCGGCGCCAGCAGCGGCATCGGCCACGCCACCGCGCTGCGCCTGGCCCGCGAAGGCCACCACGTCGTGCTCGGCGCCCGCCGGGAGGACCGGCTGACCGCGCTGGCGAAGGAGATCCACGACGCCGGCGGCACCGCCGACGTGCACCGGCTCGACGTCACCGACCGCGCGAGCGTCACCGCCTTCGCCGACGCCGCCGTCGAAGCGCACGGCCGGCTCGACGTGTTCGTCGCCAACGCCGGCGTGATGCCGTTGTCCCGCTTGGACTCCCTGCACGTCGACGAGTGGGACCGGATGATCGACGTCAACGTCCGCGGCCTGCTGCACGGGATCGCGGCCGCCCTGCCGCACTTCCGGCGGCAGGGGACCGGGCACTTCGTGACGATCGCCTCGACCGGCGCGCACGAGGTCGTGCCGACGGCCGCGGTCTACTGCGGCACGAAGTACGCCGCCCGCGCGATCACCGAAGGCCTGCGGCTGGAAGCGGAGCCCGGCATCCGCGTCACGACCGTTTCGCCCGGCGTCGTCGAGTCCGAACTGGCCGATTCCATCACCGAAGCCGGTGCGCGGGAAGCGATGCGGGCCTACCGCGCGGTGACGCTGCCGCCGGACACCATCGCCGGCGCGATCTCCTACGCGATCGGGCAGCCGGACGGCGTGGACGTCAACGAAGTCATCGTGCGGCCCACCGCCCAGCGGTAGTCAGCGTTCCAGCTCGGCGATCACCCGCGGGATCCCGTCCACCAGCTCGCGCGCCAGCAGTCCCGTGCGGCCGGTGTCCGGGATCAGCCGCTGTCCCGCCACGGCGTGGACGTGCGTCGCCCAGCGGGCGGCCTGGCCGAGGTCCGCGCCCCGGGCGAGGAAGCCGCCGGTCAGGCCGGCCAGGACGTCGCCGCTGCCGGACGTCGCCAGCCCGATGTGGCCGCTGCCGTCCCGCCAGGTTCGCCCGTCCGGGTCCGCGACCACCCCGAAGAGCAGCACGACTCCTTCGTAGCGCTCGGCTATCCGGATCGCGGTCTCGAGGTCGTCGACGTCGGCTTCGTCGCAGCCGTCGAGGAACGCGGCTTCGGTCCGGTTCGGCGTCAGCACGAGCCGGCCGGACAGCGGCTTCGCCAGCTCCGGCGCCCGGCTCAGCGCGCCGAGCGCGAAGGCGTCGAGCACCACGCGGGCGTCCGGGGCGATGGCGGGTACCAAGCGCCGCAACAGGTCCTCGGTTTCCCCGGCACCGGTGAGCCCGGGTCCGATCACGACGGTGCCGGCGCCGGGCAGCACGTCGGCCAGCCGGTCGACGGCGTCCCCGGCGATCGCCCCGGACTCCGTTTCCGGCAGCCCGAACACCGACGACTCGGGTACCGCAACGCCGAGCGCGCCCGCGTGCCGCTCACTCACCGCGAGCTGCAGCGTGCCCGCCCCGGCGCGCAGGGCGGCCGTCCCGGACAGCGCCGGCGCACCCGGCACCGTCCGGGCGCCGCCGAGCACGAGCACGGTGCCGCGGTCCTCGGTGCCGATCCGCTCCTCCCGCAACAGCGCGGGGCTGATCGGCGCCGGGTCAGGAGAGCTGCTCGGCGGCATCGTCGTCCGCCGTGGGCGGGGTGTCGGTGGCGTGCAGGTGGCCGACTTCCTGGGCCAGCACCATGGTGAACCCGCCGTCGCGGTCGCGCTCCCAGGCCGTCACCGACCCGTTGGGGACCTCGGTGGTGTTCGCCGCGCGCAGCAGGTCGGGCTCCGGCAGGCCTTCGAGCAGGTAGCGCAGGGCGAAGACGGTCATCTCGTGCGCGGCCAGCAGCACGCGCTTGCCGCCGTGATCCGCGCTCAGCTCCCGCATCAGGGATCGCAGCCGCAGCACGACGTCCGCCCAGGACTCCCCGCCGGGCGGCCGGTAGTAGAACTTGCCCAGCCGCCGCTTGCGCCGCAGCTCGTCGGGCCACCGCTCTTCGACACCGTGCGAGGTCAGCAGGTCCAGCACGCCGAGCTCGCGGTCGCGCAGCCGTTCGTCGGGCACGACCGGGACCCCGTCCGGCGTCGCCAGGAGCGCGGTGTCCCAGGCGCGGCGGTAGGTCGAGGTGACGACGAGATCCGGCGGGCGCTCGGCCAGGAACTCCCCCGCGGCCTTCGCCTGCTCGCGGCCGAGGTCGGTCAACGGCACATCGGCGTCGCGCTCGGCGATGTCGATCACATCCGCCCCCGCCGACTCCGCCTCTTCCCTGGCCACGTTCCCGGTGCTCTGCCCGTGGCGCAGCACGGCCACCCACTCCAAGTCGACGCTCACGCCCGGGTGGTTACCCGCGGGGACCCGCCGCCGAAACCCGGGATGGTTAGGCGCGCAAAGGAGTTCCGGCTAGGGTCTTTCCATGTCCCGGAGTCTCGGCGCCCACGACCGGCTGCAGCAGCTGGAGAAGATCCTCGGCGTACCCGCCGAACACCTGGGGCTGGCCGAGTTGCTCGCCGAGACGCTGCAGCGCCTGCGCGAGGTGATGGAGGTCGACACCGCGACCGTGCTGCGGTACCAGGCCAGCGGGCGCCAGCTCGTCGCCTTCGCCGCGGCCGGCATCGAAGAAGAGGTCCACCAGGGTGTCCGGGTGCCGATCGGCAGCGGGTTCGCCGGCCGGGTGGCGCTCGAGCGCCGGCCCGTCGTGCTCGACCACGTCGACGAGACGACCGTCGTGAACTCGCTGCTGTGGGAGCGGGGACTGCGCGCGATGCTCGGTGTGCCGATGGTCGCCGGGTCCGAGCTCGTCGGCGTGCTGCACGTCGGGTCCGTCACCCCGCGGGAGTTCACCGAGGCCGAAGTCGCGACGATGCAGCTGCTCGCGGACCGCCTCGCCATGGCGATCCAGGTGGAAGCGCTCGAAGAGAACCGCACCGCCACCATGGCGCTGCAGCGCAGCCTGCTGCCCAGCAGCCTGCCGGAGGTGCCCGGCCTGGCCTTCGGCGCGCGGTACGTGCCGGGCGCGGAGAGCGGGCTCGGCGGCGACTGGTACGACCTGTTCGTCCTGCCCGGCGACCGGCTCGGGATCGTGATGGGCGACGTCTCCGGCCACGGGCTGGAGGCCGCCGTGATCATGGGGCGGCTGCGCAGCGCCCTGCGCGCGTACGCCCTCGACTGCGAAAGCCCCGACGAGGTGCTCGCCAAGCTCGACCGCAAGGCCAACCACTTCGAGCACGGCGCGATGGCGACCGTCGCCTACGGGATCGTCGGGCCGGGCCGCGGGAGCATCGCCCTGTCGCTGGCCGGGCACCTGCCGCCGGCGGTCGCGGTGCCCGGCGAGCCGGGCCGGCTGGTGGACGTGCGACCGGATCCCCCGATCGGGTTGACCATCGGCGAGCCCCACCGGCACACCACGGTGCTCGACCTGGCACCGGGCAGCGTGCTCGCCTTCTACACCGACGGCCTGGTCGAGCGCCGGGACCGGCCGGTGGACACCGGGATGCGGCAGCTGGCGGAAGTCCTGCGCGCCGACGCCCCCGAGCGGGTCTGCGCGAAGCTGATGGCCACGATGATCGGCAACCGGGCGGCCCAGGACGACGTCGCCCTGCTGGCCATCCAGCGCCTGACTGTCCCGGCCGGCGACTGACCCCGGCCGGGACGCCCCTCACGACGCGGTCAGCGCCGCCTCGCGGGTCGGGAACAGCGAGAGGCTGTCCTCGAGCCCGGTCAGCTGGATCGGGCGCAGGGTCGCCCGGCCGGACGCGACGATCCGCACCACGGTGCCGGGACCGGCGTCGCGGTGGATGGTCAGCAACGCCGTCAACCCGGGAGAGGCGAGGAACTCCACCCTGGTCAGGTCGACGACCAGCAGCGGCGGGGCCGCCGCCAGCGCCTCTTCCGCGGCTTGCACGAGGGCGGGCGCGGTGGTCGTGTCCACGTCTCCCGCCACCTCGACGACGACCGCGTCGCCTTGCTCCATCCGGGCGATCCGGAATTCGCCGAATGGCACAGCGGTGGCCGAGCCCTCAGTGTGGATGTGCTCCGTCATCGTGTTTCTCCTCGCCTTCGGCAGCGCCCCGGAACGTCCGGAGGGCGCGCGTGATCACGAAGGCTGTCTGCTCAACCGGGATCAATCATGCCCGCACCCCGCGGCCGCCGCCGTGTCAGCACCCCCTCCGCTTTGCGGGGCGTCCGGGACCAGGCAGGATGAGCCGCATGGCCGAAACGGACGCGACCGGGAACACACTCGGGGACGCGGCGAGCTCAGCGGGCACGGTGGCGCTGAACCACCACGACGGCACCGCCGTGCTGCGCGTCGACGGCGCACTCGACCTCGCACTGGCGCCGAAGCTGCGGCAGCTCGCCGAACGCGCCGCGCGCCTGGAACCCGCGGTGCTCGTCATCGACCTGACCGGCGTCACCTTCCTGGCCTCGGCGGGCATGGCCGAACTCGTGCGGGCGCACCGCGGGCGGACGGTGTCGGCACCGCTGCGGGTGGTGGCCACCGGCCGGATCACCCTGCGCCCGCTGGAGCTGACCCGGCTGACCGACGAGCTGGCGATCTACCCGTCGCTGGCCGAGGCACTGGCCGCCGGATGACCACCCCGGAGTTCGACGAGCTGCTCGGTGCCGTGCGCCGGGCCTTCGCCGACGCCTCCGGTTCCCCCGTGCCCACCGAAGTCCGGCCCCTCGACCCCGCCGAAGCGCGCGCGGTGCTCGGCGACCGCGTCGCGGTGGCCGTGACCGACCCCGCGCTGCTCGCGGATCTGGTGCCGGGCCGCGGGATCACCGCCGCGATCGCCGTCGCCGCCGACGACGGGGGCGCGCTGGTCCACACCACCGGCGCGGTCACCGGGGCACCGTCGGCCGTCGCCGCCGCGGTCGAAGCCGCGACCGCCCGCCTGTCGGCCACCGTGCGGCAGCTGCGCGGCGAAGCGGTCGTGCTCGACGCGCTGCACTCCACCGGCCGCGAGCTGACCGCGCAGCTGGACCTCGACCGGATCGTGCAGGACGCCACCGACGCCGCCACGAAAGCGACCGGCGCCGAGTTCGGCGCGTTCTTCTACAACCTGGTGAACGAGCTCGGCGAGTCCTACACGCTGTACACGATTTCGGGCGTGCCGCGGGCGGCGTTCGAGCGGTTTCCCATGCCGCGCAACACCGACGTGTTCGCGCCGACCTTCGACGGCACCGGTACCGTGCGCAGCCCCGACATCACGAAGGACCCGCGGTTCGGGCGGAACGCGCCCTACCACGGGATGCCGGCGGGACACCTGCCCGTGTGCAGCTACCTCGCCGTCTCGGTGCTCAGCCCGACCAGCGGAGAGGTGCTGGGCGGGTTCTTCTTCGGCCACTCCGAGCCCGACCGGTTCACCGCGCGGCACGAGTACCTCGCCGAGGGCATCGCCGCCTACTCGGCCATCGCGCTGGACAACGCCCGCCTGTACGAGCGCGAACGCACCCTCGCCTCGGAGCTGTCACGCAGCATGCTCCCGGTCGCGCCGCCGACGCCCGGCCTCGACGTCGTCACCCGGTATCTGCCCGCGGTGACCGGGAGCAAGGTGGGCGGCGACTGGTTCGACGTCATCGCGCTCCCGTCCGGCGCGACCGCGTTCGTCATCGGCGACGTCGTCGGCCACGGCGTCACGGCCGCGACCGTGATGGGCCAGGTCCGCACGGCCATCCGCTGCTACGCGTTGCTCGAGCTGCCCCCGTCGGAGGTGCTGCGCAATGTCTCCGCGCTGACCGGCGGGCTGTTCGGCGAAAGCTTCGTCACGTGTTTCTACGCGGTGCACCGGCCGGACGAGGGCACGCTGACCTACGCCAACGCCGGTCACCTGCCGGCGATCCTGGTCCGGCCGGACGGCGGACCGGAGCAGATCGGCGAGGCGCTGGCGCAACCGCTCGGCGTCGGTTCGGAGTTCCCCCAGCGCGGCACCGGGTTCCCGCCCGGCGCGGACCTGGTGCTCTACACCGACGGGCTGGTCGAAAGCCGCACGCGCGACCTCACCCTCGGGGTCGAATGGCTGCTGGCCGGCATCCCTTCCGTGCTCGCCGCGGCCGACCTCGGCACAGCCTGGGACAAGCTCGTCACCGAGCTGACCCTCGGCAGGCACGACGACGACATCGCCCTGATCCACGTGCGCCACCGCGGAGAGGACCCAGCATGACGGACCCCCTCCCCCCGGGCGCGCCCGCGCCGCCGGCGTCGTTCCACCGGCGCATCGCCGCGGTGGCCGACCGGCTGCCGGAGCTGCGCGAAGCGCTGGCGGACTGGCTGAGCGCCCTCAGCTTGAGCGAAGAGCGCCGGGAGGACATCGTCCTGGCCGGCTACGAGGCGATGGCCAACTCCGCCGAACACGCCTACCGCCACGGCGAACCGGGTCCGGTCGACGTCCGCGCCGAAGAGCTGAACGGGCGGCTGACGGTGACGGTCACCGACTACGGCGCCTGGCGCACCCCCACCGCGACGAACGGGCTGCGCGGCCGCGGCCTGCTGCTGATCGACAGCCTCGCCGACCAGAGCGCGCAGGTGCACCGCGAGGACGGCACGACGGTCACGATGACCTGGCTCGGCTGAAGCCGCCGCACCGGGGCGCGGGGGGCCGCTTCGGCCGGTGGCGGCTCGCCGGGCGGTCCCGACCACACGTCGATCGCACCGCCGCGCACGACCGGCTTCCGTGGCCCGCGTCACCCGTGCGTGTGGCGTTCGCGTGCGCGGCGGGGCCCGTCCCGGGCGGGTAGGCTCGGCCGGGGCCGCGTGATCGGGAGTGTGATGACCGTCGGCGAGGAATCCGGCCAGCGGGCCGTCTTCCCGGGCACCAGCCAGATGGCCGCCCGGATGCGGGACTTCGACTGGGCGTCGTCGCCGCTCGGGGAACCGGCGGGCTGGCCGGCGAGCCTGACCGCGGCGGTGCGGATCTGCCTCACCTCACGCTTCCCGATGATCGTCTGGTGGGGCCCGGAGCTGCGGTTTCTCTACAACGACGCCTACCTGCCGCTGCTCGGCACCAAGCACCCCGCGCTGGACAAGCCGGGCGCTCAGGTCTGGGACGAGATCTGGCACATCATCGGCCCGATGCTCGACAGCGTGATGGCCACCGGCGAGGCGACCTGGTCGGAGGACCTGCTGCTGCCGATGAACCGGCACGGCTACTGGGAAGAGACCTACTGGACCTACTCCTACAGCCCGGTCCACGACGACGAAGGCGTCGTGCGCGCGGTGTTCACCGCGGTCACCGACACCACCGAGCGCGTGATCGGCGAGCGCCGGATGGCCACGCTGCGCGAGCTCGGTGCCCAGGCCGGCATCGCCCGCACCGTCGGCGAGGCCTGCGAGCTGGTCGCCGGCGTGCTCGGCCGGGCCGGCGCCGACGTGCCGTACTCGGCGATCCACGTCCGCGAGGACGACGGCGGGCTCGCCCTCGCCGCCGCCACCCCCGGCGGGCCCGGGCACACCGGCGGCTGGCCCCTCGAAGAGGTGCTCGCCGACGGCACCCCGCGCACGGTCTCCGATCTGACCACCGCCTTCGGCGAGCTGCCGTCGGGCGAGTGGTCCACCCCGCCCACCGAGGCGATGGTCCTGCCGCTGCCCGGCGCACCCGGAACCGCGGCCACCGGCGTGATCGTGCTGGCGGCCAGCGCCGGGCGCGCGCTCGACGAGTCCTACCGGACGTTCCTCGGGCTCGTCGCCCAGCAGACGGCGGCGCTGGTCAACGGCGCGCTCGCCTACCAGGCCCAGCTGCGCCGCGCCGAGGAGCTGGCCGCGCTGGACGCGGCGAAGACGACGTTCTTCGCCAACATCAGCCACGAGTTCCGGACCCCGCTCACCCTGATCCTCGGCCCGGTCGCCGAGCTGGCCAAGACGCTGGAGGACGCGGACGAGCGCGTCCGCGAAGAGGTCGCCGTCATCCACCGCAACGCGCTGCGGCTGGGCCGGCTGGTGAACAACCTGCTCGACTTCTCGCGGATCGAGGCGGGCCGGATGCAGGCGCGCTTCGAGCCGGTCGACCTTTCGGCGTTCACCGCGGAGCTGGCGAGCGTGTTCCGCGCCGCCGTCGAGCGGGCCGGGCTGCGCTTCGAGGTCGGCTGCCCGCCGCTGGGCAGGCCGGTGCACGTCGACCGCGGGATGTGGGAGAAGGTCGTCCTCAACCTGCTGTCCAACGCGGTCAAGTACACCTTCGACGGCGAGATCGGGGTGCGCACCGCCCTCGACGGCGAGCACGCCGAAGTCGTCGTCTCCGACACCGGGATCGGGATCGACGCGGACGAGCTGCCCCGGCTGTTCGAGCGGTTCCACCGGATCCCCTCCTCGCGGTCGCGCTCGAACGAAGGCAGCGGGATCGGCCTGGCCCTGGTGCGCGAGCTCGTCGGGATGCACGGCGGCACGGTGGCCGTCGAGAGCACGCCGGGCGAGGGCACGACTTTCCGGATCCGGCTGCCGCTGGGCACCCGCCACCTGCCCGCCGAGCACGTCGCCTCGGAGCCGTCGGCGGGCGGGCTCGCCGCGGACACCGTCGAGCCGTACGTCCAGGAGGCGCTGCGCTGGCTGCCGGAGGACGATCCCGGACCCGCCGCCGGGGCGGCCCCGGCCACGGGCGCCCGGGTGCTGGTCGCCGACGACAACGCCGACATGCGCGACTACCTGGCCCGGCTGCTGCGCGAGGACTACGTGGTCACGGCGGTCCGCGACGGCGTCGAGGCGTTCGCCGCCGCGGCCGCCGAGCCGCCCGAGCTGATCATCAGCGACGTGATGATGCCGCGGCTGGACGGGCTCGGCCTGCTCGCCGAGCTGCGGCGGGACCCGCGCACCGCCGCGGTGCCCGTGCTGCTGCTCTCCGCCCGCGCCGGGCAGGAGGCCGCCGTCGACGGGCTGGCCGCGGGGGCCGACGACTACCTGGTCAAGCCGTTCTCCGCGCGGGAGCTGCTCGCCCGCGTCCGCACGACCATCCGGCTGGCGCGGCTGCGGACGCAGCACTCGCGGTGGCGCGCGGCGATGATCGAGTCGATGCAGGAGGGCTTCTTCGTCTGCGACGCCGACGGGCGGGTCGTGGAGATGAACGCCGCGTGCAGCGACCTGATCGGGTACGGGCCCGACGGCCTGCCCTACTCGCCGCCGTTCCCGTGGGCGCCGGACCCGGACGACGACCCGGTCGCCTACCGGCAGGTGGCCGACGCGCTGGGCCGGTCGCGGACCGAGCCGTCCGGGAACTTCGTGCTGCCGTTGCGCCACCGCGAAGGGCACCGGGTGTGGGCCGCGATCTCCTACAACGAGCTGCACGACGACGAGGGCCGTCGCCGGCTCGTCGGCACGATCCGCGACGTCACGGCCGAGCGCTACGCGGTGCAGCGGGAAACCGCGCTGGCCGCGATGAACCAGCGGCTCGCCGGCGTCAGCGGGGTGCCCGAAGTGCTCCGCACGGCGCTGGACCTGCTGCGCGAGCTGTGGCAGGCCGAGCGTGTGCTCGCGGTGACGTGGGTGCGCGAGGGCGAACCGGAGCTGACCTCCACCGACGCCGGCGACCGGCGGTGGACCGACCTGGCGGCGCCGTTGCGCGCGAAGCTCGGCGAGGTCCGGTCCCTGCCCGCGCTGCACGCGACGCCCGCGGAGGGCGGCGCCGGCGCGACGCTGGACCACCCCGGTGGCCGGCTGACGCTCTGGGTGGAGCCCGACCCGGGCCGCCCGCTCGGCATCGAGGACCGGACGCTGCTGGCGCTGCTGGCCGGGACGCTGGCGCACGCGCTGCGCCGCGCCCACCGCGACGACCGGCAGCGCGAGGTCGCCATCGCGCTGCAGCGCTCGATCCTCGGCCCGGCGCTGCTGCCCGACGGCTTCGCGGTGCGCTACGAACCGGCGAACCCGCCGCTGGAGGTGGGCGGTGACTGGTACGACGTGGTCCCGCTGTCGGGCGACCGGATCGGCATCGTCGTCGGCGACTGCGTCGGCCGGGGGCTCGCCGCGGCCGCGGTGATGGGCCAGCTGCGCAGCGCCTGCCGCGCCCTGCTGCTGGAGGCCAACGGCCCGGCGCACACCCTGACCACGCTCGACCGCTTCGCCGACCGGCTGCCGGGTGCCTTGTGCACCACCGTCTTCTGCGGCGTCCTCGACCCCGCGACCGGCACGCTCACCTACAGCAGCGCCGGGCACCCGCCCGCCACGCTCGTGCACCAGGACGGCTCGGCGGAGTTCCTCGACGCGGGCGGCAGCGTGCCGCTCGCGGTCCGCGTCCCGGTCGCGCGCCCGGAGGCCACGGCGGTCGTCCCGGTCGGCTCACTGCTGATGCTCTACACCGACGGTCTCGTCGAGCGCCGCCGCGAGGCGCTCGACGACGGCATCGACCGGGCAACCTCGGTCGCCCACGGCGCGCGGGAGGCCGACCTCGCCGATCTGGCGGCCACGCTGATGGGCAGGCTGCGGCCGGCGGACGGCTACGAGGACGACGTCGCGCTGCTGCTGTACCGGCGGTCGGTGCCGCCGCTGGAGCTGGACTTCCCGGCGCACCCGGACAACCTCGCCTCGACCCGGCACTGGCTGCGCGCGTGGCTGGGCACCGCCTCGCTCGGCGAGGAGCTCGCGCAGGACATCCTCGTCGCCGCCGGCGAGGCCTGCGCGAACGCCGTCGAACACGCCTACCCCGGCGCCGAGGGGGTCGCGCACCTGTCGGCCCGCTTCGCCGGCGCGCACCTGGTCGTCACGGTGACCGATCGCGGACACTGGAAGCAGGCACCACCGGACAACCACGTGCTGCGCGGCCGCGGGATGCCGATGATGGAGGCGCTCGCCGACGCGGTCTCCGTCCGGCACGACGCGACCGGCACCACCGTCACCCTGGAATGGAGAATCGGTTCGTGACCACGGCACTCACGCTGGTCGCCTCCGCGGGCGACGACGGAGACCGGATCCTGACCGTGACCGGCGAGATCGACATGGGCAACGCCGCGGACTTCAGCGCGGCCCTCGAGCGTGAGCTGGCGGCCGGGGTGGCGCTGACCGTCGACCTGACCGGGGTGGCCTACCTCGACAGCGCCGGCATCGCCGCGCTCTTCGACCGGGCGGGTGGGCACGACGTGCGCCTGATCGCGCCGCGCCTGCTCGACCGCGTCCTGCGTGTCTCGGGTCTCACCCTGGTCGCGAAAGTGACGATCCGCTGAGGGGTTGGCCACCGGCCAACGGGGTAAGCGGGCGGCAGCGACGGTCGCGGGGTGGGTTGTGCTGCCGGCTGTCGCCAGGTGGCCCCGGCGCCCAACCCACGACGTTCAGCAGCGAGCGCCGGGCCGGGAGCCACCGCCCCCTCCTCGTCCGCCGGCGCGGGTATCGTTCGCCGCAGCAGCCGGACGGAGGTGACCGCAGTGACCGGCGAACCGATCCCGCCCGAGCACTTCGACGAGCTGACCGCGGCGATGGCGGACCTGGCCACGGCC
The DNA here is from genome assembly GCF_053605345.1 of Amycolatopsis sp. NPDC003865. Lineage (NCBI taxonomy): Bacteria > Bacillati > Actinomycetota > Actinomycetes > Pseudonocardiales > Pseudonocardiaceae > Amycolatopsis > Amycolatopsis sp. NPDC003865. The sequence continues at coordinate 1,021,062 of NZ_JBSGJA010000001.1, forward strand.
CTCGAGACCGAGCCGTCCGAGTCCGAAATCCTCCAGGCCGTCTGCGCCGAAGCCGTCCGGGCCGTGCCCGGGGCCGACATGGCCAGCATCACCGCGATCCGCGACGGCGAGCCGGAAACCGCCGCCTCCACCGACGACCGCGCCGTCGACATCGACCGGGTGCAGTACGAGGCGGGCGAAGGCCCGTGCCTGCGGGCGGCCGAGACCGGCGAGATCGTCCGGCTGCCGCTCGCCACGGCGGGGGCGGTCTGGCCCGAGTTCACCAGCTACGCACGCGGACAGGGTGTCGGCAGCTACCTCGCCGCGCCGCTGCGCGTGGACGACGCCCTCGCCGGCGCGCTGAACCTGTTCGGCTACGGCGACCACGGCTTCGCCGAGACCGACTCGCGGCTGCTGGCGCTCTACACCACGATCGTCTCGTTCGGCCTGCGCTCCACCCGCCGCTACCTGACCGCCCGCCGCCGCGTCGCCGAGCTCGAGACGGCGATGAGCTCGCGGGCGGTGATCGAGCAGGCCAAGGGCATCCTGATGGCCGTGCACCGGATCACCGCCGACGACGCCATGAAGCGGCTGATCGCGGAGTCCCAGCACACCAACGTGAAGCTCCGGGACGTCGCGGCGCGGTTCGTGGAAGGACTGTCCTCGGCGGACTGACGCTCAGGCGGTGCGGCGGGCCGGGAACGGCCAGGTCAGCGTGATCACCGTGCCGTCGTCGGTCGAGCGCATGTCGAGCCCGTCGACCAGCGCCTGGATCAGCCGCAGGCCACGGCCCCGGTCGGGCCGCTCGGTGACCGACGTCCAGCGCCCCTGGTCGGCGACGGTGACGATCAGCACGTCTTCGTCGATCCGCGCACGGACGTCGATCAGCCCCGGCCGGCCGTGGTAGGCGTGGTCCAGCACGTTGGCCATCGCTTCCCAGCAGGCCAGGACGACGTCGTCGGCCTGCCGCCCGACCTCGTCGCCGGCGCGTCTGCGCAGCCACGAAACCAGGTGCCGCCGCAGGCTCGGCAGCGTCCGTGGCGAAATGGTGCCGCGGTACCGCCAGCCGTCCGCTTCGTGCTCTTCCACGTTCACCTCCCCGGGGGACTGTGGGTTTGCTACCCACCGGTCCGGTTTCTCAATCACGGGTAACGGCTCCGGCTGCTGCTTTCGGACCTGGTGCGCCGCGACCGGGCGTGATCGGATGTGCCGATGACTCGGTCGACGTCGTCCGTGGTGCTGTGCGCGGTGCTGGCCGCCGCCCTCCTCCCCGTCCCGGCCGCCGCCGCGGCCCCGGATCCGGGGCCGGGCGCGCTCTCGCACTTCGGCCTGGCCCGCAAGGACTGCCTGGGCACCGCCCGGAACACCACCAGCAAGGCGTGGTTCACGGTCGCGGGCGGCGTGCTGTCCGACGTCTACGCGCCGGTGATCGACAACACGAACGTCGAGACGCTGCAGTTCGCCGTCACCGACGGCCGCACGTTCACCGACCTGCAGGCGCGGGACATGACCTACACCGTCCGCACGAGCGCGGGCGGGATGGCGTGCGAGGTGACCTCGACCCCGCGCAACGGCAGGTACAAGCTGGTCACCGAGTACCTGACCGACCCCGCGCGCACCGGCGTGCTGATCCGGACCCGCCTGGACCCGCTGCGCGGATCCGGGAGCGACCTCAAGGTCTACGTGCGGTTCGACGCGAGCATCAACGGCAACGGCGGTGGTGGCCCGGCCAACGGCGGCGGGGACACGGCTTCGGTGGACGCCGCGACGTCCGCGCTGGTCAGCGCCGACCCGAACACGGTTTCGAGCGCGCCGGCCCGCGACTACGGGACCCCGCTGGCCGCCGCGCTGCGCGCCGACCGCCGGTTCCTGAGCACCTCCAGCGGGTTCGTCGGTACCGCCGGCGACGGGCTGGCCCAGCTCGACCGCGACCACCGGCTGACCGACCGGACGCCGTCGGCGGTGAACGGCAACGTCGTGCAGACCGCGCAGCTGGACCTGCAACCGCGCCGCCCGGTCACCCTGGCGCTGGGCTTCGGGTCCGACGCGCGCGCGGCGGTCCGGACCGCCGGCGCGAGCCTGCGGACGCCGTTCGACCAGAGCTACCGCGAGTACGCGCGCGGCTGGCGCGATTACGACAACGGGCTGATTCCCTTGCGAGGCAAGGACTCCGAAGACGCCACTGCGTACTTCCAGTCGGTCAACGTGCTGAAGGCCAGTGAGGACAAGACGTTCCCCGGCGCGGTGGTCGCGTCGCTCGGCAGCCCGTGGGGGCAGGCCGTCTCCGCGGGGGACGCGCCCGGCGGCAAGCCCGTCTACTTCGGGTCGTACCGCGAGATCTTCGCCCGCGACCTCTACGAAAGCTTCTCGGGGCTCTTGGCGGCCGGTGACCGCGACACCGCGCAGGCCAGCGTGCGATGGCTGTTCTCGCGCCAGCAGCAGCCGGACGGCCGGTTCCCGCGCAACTCGATGCTGAACGGCAAGAAGGCCCCCGACTCCGGCGGCGACCAGCTCGACGAGAGCGCGTACCCGATCCTGATGGCGTTGCAAGCGGGCCTCGATCGCGACCGGACGCTCTACACCGACCACATCCGTGCGGCCGCGGACTTCGTCGTCGCGCACGGCCCGGCGTTCGGCTCCGAGCGCTGGGAGGAACAGGGCGGCTACTCCCCCTCGACGATCGCCGCCGAGATCGCCGGGCTCGTCGCCGCCGGCGTGATCGCCGACCGCAACGGCGACAGTGCGCGCGCCCGCGTCTACCGGGCCACTGCGGACCACTTCCAGCGCAGCATCAAGGGCTGGACGGTCACGCAGAACGGACCGTACGGCGGCCGGTACTTCCTGCGGCTGACCAAGAACGGCGATCCGAACTCCGAGTGGATCTACAACCTCGGCAACGGCTCGGTCGACGCCGACCAGCGCGCGGTCGTCGACGCCGGGTTCCTCGAGCTGACCCGCCTCGGCGTGCTGCCGGCGAACGACGCGGACGTCACTGCGTCGCTCGGCGTCGTCGACCGGGTGATCAAGCGGGACACGCCCACCGGCCCGGGCTGGTACCGCTACGGGACTTCCGCGGCGGGCAGCGAAGACGGCTACGGCGACTGCTACGAGCCCGACCCGACGAACTGCGCGCCGACCGGGGCACCGTGGCCCGGGCCGAACACCGGGTCCGGCCACCTCTGGCCGGTGCTCGCGGGCGAACGCGGCGAGCAGGCCGTGCAGACCGGCGACCGGGCCGGCGCGGCGGCGCTGCTGCGCGCCATGCGGGCCCAGACCGGCGGCACCGGGCTGATTCCCGAGCAGACGTGGGAAGACCCGGCGCTGCCCGCGTCGCCCTACGGCTCGGACCCGCGCACGGCGTCGATCGGCTTCGCGCCCGGACAGCCCGCGGGTTCGGTCGCGCCGCTGAGCTGGGCCCAGTCGCAGTCGGTGCGGCTGGCCAGGGCCCTCGACGACGGCCGCCTGCCCGAGCAGCCCGCCGACGTCCGCGCCCGGTACGTCACGCACGCCCCGCCGGCCGCGCTGGCGGTCACGCTCGACGCGCCGGCGTCGGTGTCCACCGCGACCGCGGCGGTCACCGGGACCGCGCCCGCGGGCAGCCAGGTCGACCTGGCCGTCTCGAACACCGACGGCGGCACGACGTCGGTGGTGTCGGTGCGGGCGACGGCGGCGGGGACGTTCGGCGCGACGGTGCCGACCCCGCTGGGCGCGAACGTCGTCACGGCGGCAGCCACCTCCGGCGGCGGCACGGGGTACGCGCAGAAGACGATCAGCTCGGACTTCGTCACCGGCACGGTCCTGCTCGACCAGGCCGACCCGGACGGCGACGACAACGGCCCGGCCGCGTTCACCTACCCGACGGCCGGGGACTTCCACGCGGGCGCGTTCGACCTGCAGCGGTTCCAGGTCATCGACTCGGGCACGAACCTCGTGTTCCGCGCCCAGGTCCGCGACCTGACGCCGACGTTCGGCTCGCCGCTGGGCGCGCAGCTGCTGACGATCTACGCGCACGACCCGGCCGCGACGGCGACGTCGACCGCCCCGCCGTTCCCGAGCCGGGCGTACACGATCGCGGCTCAAGACGCGTGGAGCCGTCGGATCGAGGTCCAGGGCTTCGCCGATCCGGCGCTCGTCGACGCTTCGGGCGCGACGCTGGCGACGCCTTCGGTGCAGGCTTCGCAGGCGACGCGGTACATCACGATGAGCGTCGCGAAGTCGGCGTTCGGGACCCCGGCGGCCGGCTGGACGTTCGCGGTGGTGCTGACCGGGCAGGACGGCAACTCCCCCGACCAGGCGCGGCCGTTCACGCCGACGGCGGGCCAGTACACGTTCGGCCTGTGCGCCGCGGGCGGGACCGCGCCGATCTGCGCGGCGGACCCGGCGACGGCCCCGAAGGCCCTGGATGTGCTGACGCCGTCCGGAGTGGACCAGGCCGTCGAGCTGGACCCGACGCGGGGGCCGGTCGCAGTGCGCGGGGTGCCGGTCGGGTGATCCTGGCAAGCTGGGTGCCGTGATCGACGAGTTCGCGAAGCGGTACCTGCACGACGATCTGCGCGAGGCCCGCGAGGCCGTGCTGGAGAAGCTGGAGGGGTTGAGCGAATACGACGTCCGGCGTCCCCTGACCGCGACCGGGACCAACCTGCTCGGGTTGGTGAAGCACCTGGCGCTGTGGGAAACGCGGTACTTGGGCGAGGTGTTCGGCAGGCCGTTCCCCGAGCCGCTGCCCCGCTGGGACGACGCCGGGGCGCGCGGCCGGGACTTCTGGGCGACCGAGCACGAGACGCGCGCGGAGGTGATCGACGGATACCACCGCGCGGCGGCGCACGCCGACGCGACGATCGAGGCGCTGCCCGTCGACGCGCCCGGGCACGTGCCGTGGTGGCCGCGGCCGGACGTGCTGCTGTTCACTGTCCTGGTCCACCGGCTGACCGAGACCACCCGGCACGCCGGGCACGCCGACATCCTGCGCGAACAGCTCGACGGGACGACCAGCGCGCCGGCCCGGGACCGCGGGTTCTGGACCGAGCGGTGCGCGGAGATCGAGCGAGCCGCGCGGGCCGCCGCGGAGTCCTGACGGAGGCGGCACTTTCACGTGAAAGTGCCGCCCCCGGTCCGAAGTGGACGGCGGGTCAGCGGCGGCCGCCGTGGTCGTCGCCACCCTCGTGGTGCCCGCCGTGGTCGTCGCCCGCTTCGCCGCCACGGCCGCCGTGGTCGTCACCGGGTTCGGCACCGCGGCCGCCGTGGTCGTCGTCCAGGTCGTGGGTGCGCGTCGGGTACGTGCCCGGCGCCGGGCGGCTCGGGTGCGTGCTCGGCGCGGGCGTGCTCGAGTACGTGCCCGGCGCCGGGCGGCTCGTTTCCGTGGCTTCGCCGCTGCCCGGGGTTTCCGTGACCGCCGAGGGCGCGCCCGTCGCCGGCACCCGTGGGGTGTCGTCGGCACCGGACTGCGCGAGGGCCGCCGTGGTCCCGCCCACCGCGAGCGCCGCACCGGCCGCCGCGATCACCAGAATCTTGCGCATGTCTGCTCCTTTTCGTTCCCTGCCAACGAAAGAAGCTTCACGCACCCGGCGATAGCGGCGCGCTGCCCACGGCTTAAGGCATCCCTAAGGGCTTCCCGAGCTCCAGCACGACCCGCGCCCCCCGCGGCCCGCCCCGCGTGACCGTGAACGTCCCGCCGGACGCGCGGGCGGTCTGGCGCGCGATGTCGAGGCCGAGGCCCGTCGACCCCGCTCCGCTCGCGCCGCGCTCGACGTCGTCGAAGGCGAACCCCGGCCCCTCGTCCGACACCTCCAGGCGGGCCCCCTCGGGCGTGCCCGTCAACCGGATCGCGTAGCTCGTCCCCTCCGGCGTGTGCGCGAAGACGTTGCCCAGCAACGCGTCCAGGCACGCGGCCAGCTCGGCCGGCCCGGCCGCGACCGGCAGCGGGCCCGGCGCGACCTCGACCGTCACCGCGCGGTCCTGGTCCTGGGCCAGCACCGACCAGAACTCCGCGCGCTCGGCCACGACCGAAGCCGCGTCGCACGAGCCGGGCGCCGAGTCCCGCGCCCGCGCCTGGTCGATCAACGCCGTGACCTGGCGCTCCAGGCTCTCCGCGTGGCCGGTGATCCGCTCGGCTTCGCCCGCGTCGCGCAACGACTCGGCGTCCAGCCGCAGCACGGTCAGCGGTGTCCGCAGCCGGTGCGAGATGTCCGCCACCGCCTCGCGTTCCTGGCGCACCAGGTCCCGGATCCGCGCGGCCAGGAGGTTGAGCGCCGCCGCCACCGACCGCACCTCTTCCGGCCCGCCGGGCACGGCCCGCGCGTCGAGGTCGCCCTCGGCGAGCCGGCGCGAGACGGCCGCGAGCTCGTGGACCGGCCGCACGATCGAGCGGGCCAGGCGGTCGGCGACGAAGACCCCGAGCGCCAGCAGCACCACCCCGAGCCCGGCCAGCAGCAGCCACGCCGAGCCCAGGCCACGGGTCAGCTCGGCGCGGTCGACGAACGCGCGCACGACGGCGGTCCCGCGCGGCAGGCCCTGGACCGCGACGAGGATTTCGCGGCCGGCGGCGTCCTCGACGGTGAGGCTGGCGCCCTGCGCCGCGGCCAGCGTGACACCCGGCGTGCGCGTGCCCGGCGCGCCGAGCACGGTGCCGTCGGGGAGGAACACGGTCACCGGGTGCCCGGCCGTCGTGTTCAGCTGGTCGACCGCCGGCCGCAGCGCCGCCGCGTCGGACGTCGCCACCAGGGACGTCAGGGACTGCGCCTTCGCCGTCGCGGCGGTCACCGCGCGGTCGGCGGCGACCGACCGCAGCAGGATCGCCAGCGGCACGAGGAACGCCACGAGCACCAGGCTCATCGCGGCCGCGACCAGCACTGCGAGCCGTTTCCTCACGCCTCGGCCCCCGGTTCGGCCAGCCGGACGCCGACGCGCCGGACGGTGTGCAGGTACCGCGGCTCCTGGGCGGTCTCGCCGAGCTTGCGCCGCAGCCACGACAGGTGCACGTCCACGGTCTTGTCCGCCCCGGCGTAGGGCAGCTTCCAGACGTCGGCGAGCAGGTCGCGCTTGCTCACCACGGTCCCGGCCCGGCTCGCGAGGTAGTGCAGGAGGTCGAACTCGCGCGGCGTGAGGTCCAGCGGCGCGCCGTCGAGGGACGCCTGCCGCGTCCGCGCGTCGACCGACAGGCCGCCGACGACCACCGGCTCGTGCGTCTCCTCCGGCTCGGCGCGCCGCAGCACCGCGCGGATCCGCGCGTCGAGCTGGGCCCCGCCGAACGGCTTGACCACGTAGTCGTCGGCGCCCGCGTCGAGCAGCCGGACGATCTCCTCCTCCGCGCCGCGGGCGGTGACCACGATGATCGGCACCGCGCTGACCGCCCGCACCATCCGCAGCACCTCGCGGCCGTCCAGGTCGGGCAGCCCCAGGTCGAGCAGCACGACGTCGGGCCGGTCGGTGACGGCCGCCTGCAGCCCGGCCATCGCGGTCGGCGCGGACGTCACCGCGTGCCCGCGCTCGGTCAGCGCGCGCAGCACGGCTGTGCGGATGGTCGGGTCGTCCTCGACGAGCAGCACGGTCGCCATGCCCGGAGGCTACCCACGGAAAGCCGCGGCGCCGGCCGGCCGGCGAACGCTATGCCTTCCTTAGCCATGCCTTAACCCGCCCGGGTGGCACAGTGGACGCATGAGCGGGCGCGGGGTGCTGATGACGGCGGGGTGGCTGCTGGCCGCCGCCGTCACCGCGGGCGCCGGCACGGTGGCCCTGGACCTCGTCGGCGCCGGGATCCTCGGCCCGCAGAACCAGCCGTTGTCCGCCGGCGACGTCGCCCGCGCCCTGGCCACCGTGCCCTCGAGTGCCACCTCGGTGCCGCCGGCACCTTCGCCGTCGAGCGACCCGGCACCGCGCGGCCTGACCCTTCCCGGCGGCACCGTCGTCGCCACGTGCGCGGGGGCCCTGGTCACGCTGAACTCCTGGAGCCCGGCTCCCGGTTTCCACATCGACGACGTCTCCCGCGGCCCGGCCACGACAGCGTCGGTGAAGTTCGAGAGCGACCAGGCCGAGAACCGGGTGACCGTCACGTGCCGCGACGGCGAGCCGCACGCCGAAACCGTCGCCGACGACGGCGGCGGCCACCGGGGCCGCGGCTAGCCCGGCAGTCCCGCGTTGAGGCGCGCCAGGACACTGTGCGGGAACGGCAGGTCCGGCGCGCTGACCGCGGTCAGCCGGTCGAGCTGGACCTCGGTCAGCTCGAGGTCGAGCGCGCCGAGCGTCTCGGCGAGCTGCTCGGGTGACCGCGCGCCGATCAGCGGCGCGGGCATCCCGGGCCGGCGCGTCACCCAGTGCAGGGCCACCTGAGCGGGTGTCGCGCCTGTCTCGGCGGCGACCTCGCGCACGACGTCGAGGATGGCCCAGCGCACCTCGGGCAGGGCCCGGAACGCCGCGCCGCCGGTGAGCCGGCCGGTGCCCGCGCCGTCGCGGGAATACTTGCCGGACAGGAACCCGCCGCCGATCGCGCCCCACGGCTGGATCGCGGTGCCGAACTCCCGGGCCAGCGGCACGAACTCCGCTTCGATCGCCCGCTCGAGCAGCGAATACTCCAGCTGCAACGCGGTGACCGGCGGGCCGCCGAGCATCGCGGCCTTCGTCGCGTACCAGGCCGGGACGTCGCTGAGCCCCACCGCGCGGACCTTGCCCGCGCGCACGAGGTCGCCGAACGCCGCCATGACCTCCTCGGCCGGGGTGAAGCCGTCCCAGATGTGCAGCCAGTACAGGTCGACGTGGTCGACGCGCAGCCGCCGCAGCGACGCCTCCAGCGAGGCGACCATGTTCTTGCGGCCGTTGCTGCGGCGGCGCGGGTCGGAGTACGGGCCCCCGCCGGAGAACTCCGGGCCGGAGTACTTGGTGGCGAGCACGACGTCGTCGCGGTCGACATCGCGGAGGAACTCCCCGACCAGCTCCTCACTGCGGCCGTCGCTGTAGTTGTCCGCCGTGTCGACGAAGTTGCCGCCGCCCTCGGCGTAGGCGCGGAAGACCTTCCGCGCCATGTCGTCGTCCGCGCAGAAGGGGCCGGTGCCGAAGGTCATCGCGCCCAGCGCCAGCGGGGACACCCGCAGCCCGGAGCGGCCGAGCGCCCGGTAGTCGTCCAGTCGTGTCATGCACCCGATCGTGCAACCCGGAGCGTGGTCCGGGTCAAACCCGATCGAGGGCATTCGCGGGCAACATCGGGGAGTCATCCAGGCATACCCCCGACTATCACCAGATGAATGTCCGGTGTGCGCTAATCTGGCGCGATCAGGGGCCCGGTGCCCCGCACCCCGGCGTGGCGAGGAGTCGAATTCGTGCAACCGAACCTGGGGCCAGGCGAGGACTTCCAGCTGCTGCTCGAGCGGCAGGTCCGGGACATGCAGTCGAAGGCGGCGGCGCTGAGTGAAGCGCTTTCCGCCGCCGGTGCCACCGTCCGCTCCCGCGACGGCTCGGTCACCGTCACCCTCGCGCCGAACGGGGCGCTCACGAACCTCGAGCTCGGGCACCGGGCGTGCGAACTGGGCCCGGCGCGGCTGACCGCGGCGATCATGGGCACCGTGCGGGAAGCACAGCGCCAGACCGCCCGCACCGTCGCGGACTCCTTCGCCACCATCAACGGCGACGGCGAGTCGACCGACATGGTCCGGTCGTTCCTGCCGCCGGACCCGCCGCCGGACGGCGACTTCGCGGCGCCGGAGAGCGCGCCCGAGCCCGAGCGGACCCCACCGCCGCCGCCCGCCGCTCCCCCGGCGCGGCCGCCCGCACCGCCGGCCGGCGGACCCGCCCCGCGTCGCCGTCCCCCGGCCGACGACCGCTTCGACGACGAATCGAACCCCTGGTGAGCGGCGGCGGGTTCAAGGTCAATTCGGAGCCATTGGCCACCTTCGGGAAGCACCTCGACGAGCTCCAGAGCAACCTGCAGAGCACGGCCGACCTCGTCGGCGGCATGGTCTGCGACCCGGGCATGTTCGGCATCAACCCGGCGTGCCAGCTGATGGCGGCGGGCGCGAGCACGTGGACCGACAAGGCGCGCCACCAGTTCGGCGACTACGCCAAGACCATCGGCGAGTTCTCGGACAAGGTCGCCGAGGCGGCGAAGCGCTACCAGTCGGGCGAGGAAGACGCCATCGAGTCGATCGTGAGGTTCGAGTAGTGGGCGACGACTACCAGAGCAAGGACGTCAGCCTCCACGGCTCCGAACTGTTCAACAAGGACAACGCGGCGGCCGGTGCCGGGTTCTTCGAGGCGGCGGTCGGCCTGGACAAGGCCGTCAAGGAGAACGACAAGGTCGCGATCGGCATCGGCGCGGCGGGCATGGCGCTGGAGACCATCGGTCTCGTGCTGGACCCGATCGGCAGCCTGCTCACGGCCGGGATCGGCTGGCTCATCGAGCACATCACGATCCTGCGGTGGCCGCTGGACATCCTGATGGGCGACCCCATCGGCATCCAGGCGGCGAGCGAGGCGCTCAAGGCCGAGAAGAAGAAGCTCGAGGGGTGGTCCCAGCAGCACCAGGAGGCCCTCAAGACGCTCATGAACGACTGGTCCGGCAAGGCCGCGGACCAGTTCAAGAAGGACATGGAAGCGGTCACCGAGCAGCTGACGTCCCTGGGCGGCTACCTCGACCAGGCCGGCAAGAACATGATGATCGCGGGCGGCATCGTCGGCGCGTTCCGCGGCATCCTGCGCGACCTGATCGCGATGCTGCTGGCGACGATCATCAAGGGCGCCCTGATCGCGGCGGCGCTCGCCCCGGTGACGTTCGGGGCGTCGATCGCGCTGTTCATCACGACGACGATCGGCACGGTCGCCACGGCGCTGGGCAAGATCGGCACGAAGCTGATGCAGCTGGCCAAGAAGCTGGGCGACCTGGTGAAGGCGCTGGCGAAGATGGGCAAGGCGGGCGACGAGATCGCGGCGGTGAAGCCCCCGACGAGCAGCCTGACCCCGACACCGACCCCCAAGCCACCGCCGGCAACCCCGAAGCCGGACACGACGCCCGCGCCGAAGCCGTCCTCGGCTACTCCGGAGCCGAAGCCCTCGTCGGCTACGCCGGAACCGAAGCCGGACCCGAAGCCCGATCCGGCACCGTCCTCGTCCTCGGCCACACCGGATCCGAAGCCCTCCTCGGCTACCCCGGAACCGAAGCCCGAGCCCAAGCCGGACCCGAAGCCCGATCCGGCACCGTCCTCGTCCTCCGCCACACCGGATCCGAAGCCCTCCTCGGCCACCCCGGAACCGAAGCCCGACCCGGCACCGTCTTCGTCCTCGGCGACCCCCGACCCGGAACCCAAACCCTCCTCAGCCACCCCCGAGCCGAAGCCCGAGCCCAAGCCGGATCCGGCGCCGTCGTCTTCTTCGGCGACCCCCGAGCCCAAGCCCGACCCGGCGCCATCGTCGTCCTCGGCAACGCCCGAGCCGAAGCCGGACCCCAAGCCCGACCCGGCGCCATCGTCGTCCTCGGCGACCCCCGAGCCGAAGCCGGACCCCAAGCCGGACCCGAAGCCCGATCCGGCGCCGTCCTCGTCCTCGGCCACACCGGATCCCAAGCCCTCCTCGGCCACCCCGGATCCCAAGCCGGACCCGGCACCGTCGTCCTCTTCGTCCACTCCGGACCCGGCGCCGGCGCCGACGCCGGATCCCAAGCCGCACAAGCCGTTCACCGATCAGATGACCAACGTCATCAAGGACAAGCTGTCCAAAATAGACGGTGTGACGCCCGAGATCATGCAGAAGTTCGACAAGATCAGCAACTTCTCCGTGCACGAGCTCGGCAAGGTCTTCGGCAAGGAAGGCGCCGAGCGGTTCGAGTCGGCCATCAAGATCATGACCGACCCGTGGTTCGGGAAGTCGGGCCTGGCGGGCAAGACCGTCGTCGACATGATCAAGGGCGTGCCCGCCAGCATCGGGAACGTCACCGGCGGCGGGGACGACGACTAGTCACCCGCCCGAGATGATCACCGCCCGGGACGCGAGGTGCAGGGCCAGCCGCTCGTCCGGGCGGGACAGGTCCACGCCGAGCAGCTGCTCGATCCGCGCGACCCGGGCCGCCACGGTGTTGCGGTGCACGCCCAGCACCGTGGCGGTCTCGGCGATCGACGACTCCGCGTCCAGGTAGGCCGCGAGGGTCCGGACGAGGTCGCCCGGCGCCGAGCGCAGCGGCGCGACCAGTGCCCGCGCCGCGGGCTCGAACGTGTCCGTGCGGGTCCATTCCAGCAGCAGCTGGGCCATGCCGAGCTGGTCGACGTGCAGGAAGTGCCCCGTCTCGGGGCGGGTGGCGGCCAGCCGGGCGGCGTCGAGGGCTTCCGCGACCGTCGCGGCCAGTCCTTCCGGACGCGGGTGCGGCCGCCCGACACCCATGTGCGCGCCCAGGCGCAACGTCCGGTGCGCCGCCTGCAGCCGGGTCGCCAGTGCGCGCACCCGCTCCGCCGTCGGTTCGTGGTCGAACGTGACCCAGCCGGTCCAGCCGTCGCCGTGCTCGACGACCGCCTCGACGTCCAGCGCGCGCATGACCTCCTGGGTGCGCGCGACCGTGTCGACGGCCGCCGGGACGCCGAGGTGCAGCCCGACGTGCCAGCCGCCGAGCCGCCACCCGGCGTCGGCGACGCGGCGGCGCAGGTCCGCGCCCGGCTCGGTGTCCAGGCGCAGCAGGTCGCCGAGCAACGCGGTGCGCGAGCGCGCGTCACGTTCCAGTTCGAGGCGGTTGGCCAGGAGCCACCGCTGCAACGCCCCGGCGGCGACGGCGAGGGCGGGCGGGACGACGTCGGCCCGCGCCGCCTCGGTGCCCCGCAGCTCGGCGGCCAGCCACAGCGCGGGCCGCTGCAGGAGGACGGGGTGGGCGAGCAGGACGCCGTCGTCGAGGCCGGTCCGCTGCGGCACGGCTTCGTCCAGCCGGACGCGCCCGGCGACTTCCCCGGCGAGCGGCACCCCACGGTCGTCGAGCACGGCGACGGGCGACCGCAGCAGCCGCCGCAGGACGGCGACGACCTCTTCGGGCGGCCGCAGCCGGTCCCCGAGCGCGCGGTGGGTGGCGAGCAGGAGACCGGCCCGGTCGAGTTCGGGCGCGGCGAGCAGCAGCCGCGCCTCGACGAGCAGGTCCAGCGGCGAAGCCGAGGTGACGAGCAGCGGAACGGCGAGACGGTCGGCGAGCAGCCGGGACGCGCCGAGCGGCTCGGTCCCGGACAACAGGACGGCGGTGGCCCCGGCGTCGGCACAGCGGCGGAGCAGGGCATCGATCTGCCAGTCGGTGCCGGCGATCGGCCGCGCGACGACGGTGAGCTCGCCGGACGCGGGCAGGTGCGAAGCGTCCAAAGTGGCCTGAACGGTCGCGAGTGGACGGTCCAGCCCGGCGGCGCCGGCGAGCACGCGGACGTGGTCCGACCAACCGGGCAGGGAAAGCACTCGGCGCAGGCTCACGGGACCACCACCGGGTCGCAGTCGATGCCGTACGCCCTCGGCTGCAGCACCGGCAGCCGGCGCGGGTCGGTCCAGAACTCCGCCGCCGCCAGGCGGACCACGTCCACCTCCACCCCCGCGCGGATCGCGTCGCACGACACCGGGATCCCCGTCCGGTGGTCCAGCACCGACAGCACGTCGGGCGTCGAGGCCACCGGTGCGCCGTCGCGCAGGGCCAGCAGGTACTCGTTCTCCATCTCCAGCCGCACCAGCCCGCCGTCGCGGTGGTCGGCCAGTGTGACGCTGCCGCGGCCGAACCCCGGGCTGCCGTGCCGGCCCGGACCGGGGTGCCGCGCCACCTCCAAGACCCGGCCGCGCGCCAGCACCGAGCCCGCCAGCGCCTCTTCGAGAACCGGGCGCGCCGGGCTCTCCCCGGCCGCGAGCACCCGGCGGCCCAGCTCCAGCGCGCCGCTCGTCGTCCCCGTCACCGAGCACGACGCCAGCTCGCCGGCCGGGATGGGGGCCAGCGCGAACGCCGCCCACCCGCCCGAGCTGGCCAGGAACGCCCGCGTGCCGCGCTCGATCACGACGTCGGACCCGGCCGCCAGCACGACCACCTGCCCGCCGGGCTCGGCCAGCGCCGCCGGCGCCACCCCGCGGCCGGTCGCGGCCACCGAGAACTGGTCGAGCCGCGGCAGCCCGCGCCCGGACAGGTCCGCGTCGACGTAGCCCAGCCCGAGCTGGTCGGCCACGACCAGCGGCAGCAGCCCGTTGAGGCCGCCGATCTCGATGGACATCAGCGCGTCGGCGCGCTCCCCGGTCCACCGCTCGATCGCCGCCACCGCGGACGCGAACTCGTCCCCGCCCGGCAGCTTCTCGGTGAACGCCGCCGTCGCGCCGACGACACCGATCGGCACGACCTTGGCCGACGGCGCCAGTTCGGCGACCGGCGAAACGACGAGCTCGCGGCCACCGGAGAGCAACCGGCGCAGCAGCACGGCGGCGGTGACGGTGTCCCCGCCACCGCCGGACCCGAGCAGGGCCACCCCGCGTTCGAGGGCGGCCACGTCACCGGCGGTGATGCGCATGACTGACCACAGTAGACGAGCTCAGCGCAGGGCGTAGCCACCGTCGGGGTAGAGCGTCGACCCGGTGGTGTACGTGCTGCCGAACAGGTACAGCACCGCATCGGCCACTTCGGACTCCTTGCCGACTCGGTGCAGCAGCGTGTCGGCGCGGTACTGCGCGAAGCTCGCCTCCCGCACGTCCGCGGGCCGCCCCGCCCAGAGGTTGCCGTCGATCGTCCCGGGCGCGACGACGTTCACCCGGACCGGCGCCAGTTCGACCGCCAGCCCGCGCCCGAGCCCCTCGACGGCCGCGTTGCAAGCGACGTACGCGGGCGCGGCGCCCGGCGGCCGGACGCTCGCCGCACCCGACATCAGCACGATCGAGGCGTCCGGGGCCAACCGGGGCACCGCGTGCTTGACCGCGTGGTACTGGCCCCAGAACTTCGTCACGAACGGGCTGGCGGCGTCGGAGTCGCTCAGCTCGCGCAGCGGCCCGACGGTGTAGGACGCGCCGGGCGTGAACAGGCAGTCGACGCGGTCGAGCGCGCCGAAGAACGCGGCCAGGGAGTCCTGGTCGGTGCTGTCGACGACGTGCCAGGTGGCTCCGATCGAGCCGGCCGCCGCCGCCAGCTTCTCCGCCGTGCGCCCACCGAGGTGCACCGACGCTCCCGCCGCGGCGGCGCGCCGGGCCACTTCCAGCCCGATGCCCGATCCACCGCCGATGACCACGACGTGCTTCCCGGCCAGGCTCATCCGATCTCCTCGACGGGCGCGAAGCCGTGCGGCAGCCCGAACGCGCCCGGGCCGAACGTGTCCAGGGCCGCCGGCGTCCGCATCAGCGGCGGCGTCGAGATGCCGACGACGGTGACCCGCTGGCCGTACCGCAGCGTCTCGGTGGTGATCGGCTCGGCCGTCGCGGATTCCAGCACGCAGATCAGGTCGGGCACGAGGCACCGCACCACACCGTCCACGGTGGCCAGCAGGTTCTCGTTCTGGAAGAGGATCTCCAGCTTGCTCGAGCCGTCGAACGACACCGCCGCCGCGCGGCCCCGCGCGAAGCCCGCCTCGGTCCGCCGCTCCACATCGGACACCTTGCCGCGGAACAGCACCCGTAGGTGCTGGTACGGCGTGTCGGTCAGCGCGGCGGCCAACCGCGAAACCGGGTCCTCGTTGCGCTCGCGCGCTTCCCGGATCGTCCGGCCCACGGTCAGCGCCAGCGAAAGCGTTTGCGGTACCGCCGTCCGCTTCACGTCGGCGCCGCTCATCGCGTACTCGGCGATGTGCGCCACCCCGCCGAGCCGGATGGTGACGCCGCGGGCCAGCCACTCCATCCGCTTGTTGTCCGCGCCGGTGTCGATCACCGTCGTCTCGCCGCGCTCACCGCCGATGGCCATCGGCGACCCGCTGACGCCGTAGACGCCGAAGGTCTCCATCTGCAGTTCGGGGAACGCCCGGCCCATGCCGTCGGCGTCGACGACGGGCAGCCCGAGCCGGGCCCCGACGATCAGCGGGATCATGGAGTTGATGCCGCCGCACTCGATCGGCATCGTCGCGTCCGCGCGCTTTCCGAGGTGCTTCTCCAGCGTCCGCAGCGCCAGCACGGGCTCGGCGCCGTTGGGCAGTTTCTCGTGCACCACGGTCGGCGCGCCCATCTGCGCGGTCGGGACGACCAGGGCGTCGTCGTCCACTTCGGACGGGTCGAGGATCGTGATCGGCCCGTGCTCGCGGATCGCCTCGCGCACGAGCAGCCGCCCGACGTACGGGTCGCCGCCCCCGCCGGTGCCGAGCACGGCGGCGCCGCGGGCGAGGTCGGGCAGGTCGGCTTCGGTCAGGGTCCAGCTCACCCGGCGACTCCGATCGGGTCGATGTCGTAGCCGAAGTACCGCGGCCCGGCCAGCGCGATGCCCTCGGGCGTGTGCCAGCGCGGGTCGGCGGGCGCGGCGAGCACCGTGACGCGCTGGCCGTACCGCAGGCCTTCGGTGGTGACGGCTTCCCCGGACTCGCGTTCCAGCGTGCAGATCAGGTCGGGCACGGACGCCTCGACGACGCCGTCGCGCTCGGCCACCAGGTGCTCGTTCTGGAACCGCAGCACCAGCTCGGCGCCCGTGTCATCGTCCATTCCGGACAACCGGGCCTCGCCGCGGGCGAAGCCGGTGACCGTCCGGCGGGCGACGTCGACGACCTTGCCGCTGAACAGCCGCCGCCCGCCCAGCCGGTCGACGACCTTCGTGACGGGGTCCTCGTGCGCGGCGCGCGCCGACCGCACGAGCGCACCCAGCTCGGCGCACAGGCTCAGCGTGCCGGGCACCAGCGACTCCCGCGCCTGGCCGCCGGACATGGCGTAGTTGCTGATCATCGCCGAACAACCCATGTCGATGGTCGCCGACCGCGCCAGCCGCTCGGCCCACCGGTTGTCCACAGTGTCCAGTACCCCACGGTTGCCCTTCTCGTCCGCGATGGACATCGGGGTGGCGCGGATGCCGTACAAAGTCGGCAAAACCATTTGCAGCTCGGGAAAGGCCCGGCCCATGCCGTCGGCGTCGACCAGGGGCAGGCCCAGCTGCGCGGCCGCGACGACCGGGATGAGGGAGTTGACCCCGCCCGCCTCGGCGCACGCGATGTGCGTCAGCTCCTTGCCGAGGTAGCCGGCGAGCGTGCGGGCGGCGAGCCCGACCTGCTCGGCCGACGGGAGCTTCTCGACCATCACCGTCGGCGCGCCCATCATGGCGACCGGCAGCACGACGGCGTCGTCCGGCACGTCCGCCAGGGGCACCAGCGGCACGGATCCGTGGGAGCGCACCGCCGAAGCGGCCAGCAACCGGCCGATGTACGGGTCACCCCCGCCCCCGGTGCCGAGGATGGCGGCACCGCGGGCGATGTCGTCGAGGTCGTGCTCGGTGATCTCGCGCATCACGCCCCCAGCTGCAGGTCGCCGACGGCCTTGACGCGGATGCGCGTGGCGTTGCCGGGCAGGTACGGGATGGGCACCTCGTCGAAGTCGACGATGCCGACCGACGCCGGCGACGCACCGGCCGCGACCGCGCGGTCGACGGCCTCCTGCTTCGCCTCGTCGACCACGGCTTCCCGCCGGCCGGGCTCGATCACGTAGACGCGGTCCACTTCGCCGCCGATCTGCGCGATGGCCGCGCCGATCGCGTTGGCCACGGCGTAGTTCTCGGGCCGGTGCACCTCGCCGCAGCCGGCCAGCTCGTCCGGCAGCAGCACCGAACCACCGCCGACCGCCACCACCGGCAACGGCTCGGCCGAGGTCCGCATCCGTTCGACCACATCGGACACGTCCGCGGCGATCCGGTCCAGCGCCGCGCGCACCAGTCCCTTGTCCAAGTGCGACACCAGCGACGGGTCGCCGATCTCCGCGCGCCCGGCGGCGACGGCGATGTCGGTCGCGGTGAGCGTGTCGCCCCCGAAGACCAGGGCCTTCGACGTCAGCTCGTAGCCGACCGAGTCCGGGCCCACGGTGACGTTCCCGCGCACCCGGCTGCCACCACCGATCCCGATGGAAAGGACGTCCGGCATCCGGAAGTTGGTCCGGATCCCGGCGACGCTCACGTCCGTGGTCGCCTCACGCGGGAACCCCTGCCGCAGCACGCCGACGTCGGAAGTCGTGCCACCGACGTCGACCACCGCGCAGGTGTCCAACCCGGACAGCACGGCGGCGCCGCGCATCGAGTTCGTCGGTCCGGAAGCGAACGTCGCGACCGGGTAGCGGCGGGCGAAGTCGACGTCCATCAGGGTGCCGTCGTTCTGGCTCAGGTACAGCGGCGCGGTGATGCCCGCGCCGGTGACCGACGCCGACAGCCCGTCGACGATGTGCGCGGCCAGCTCGCGCAGCGCCGCGTTGATCACGGTCGCGTTTTCCCGTTCCAGCAGGCCGATCCGGCCGATCTCGTGGGACAGCGAGATCGCGACGTCCGGCAGCTGCGCGGCGATGATCTCCGCCGCGCGGGTCTCGAACTCGGCGTTGACCGGGGAGAAGACCGAGGTGATCGCGACGCTGCGCACCCCGGCCGCCCCCATGTCGTCGGCGGCCTTGCGCAGCTCGCTCTCGTCGAGCTCCGCGATGTGGCGGCCGTCGAACTCGTGGCCACCGTGGACCAGGTAGCTGCGCCCCGACACCGCGTCGACGAGCCGCTGCGGCCAGTCGACCATCGGCGGCAGCGACGCCCCGGCCGGCAGGCTCAGCCGCACGGCCGCGGTCGGCGCGAGCCGGTGGGCCTCGACGAGGGCGTTGATGAAGTGCGTGGTGCCGATCATCACCGCCCGCACCGCCGCCGGGTCGAACGCGCGTTGCCGCTGCAGGCCGTCGATCGCGGCGACGATGCCCGAGGTGACGTCCGCGGTCGTGCTGGTCTTGACCGAGGCGAGCACCTGGCGGCCGTCGAGCAGGACAGCGTCGGTGTTGGTGCCGCCGACGTCGATGCCGATGCGCACGAAGGATTCTCCTTTTCAGACTGCGGGAGCGGGTTCGGCGTCGGCGGTCCGGCTGCTGCCGATCCCCCGCACCAGGCCGAGCTTCCCGGCGACGACGTACAGGACGAAGGCCACGACGAGCGAGTTGATGCTCGGCAGGCCCCACTCGACGAACTCGCCGAAGAGCGCCGCGGCGATCCAGACGACGATCGTGGCGGGCACCCACACGGGCGCGTCCTCGGGCACGGTTCCCCGCGCCCGGGCGGCTTCCAGATCCCCGCGCCATTTCTTCACGACGAAGTACTCGGCGACCATGATCCCGGCGATCGGCGGGAACGCGACGCCCAGCACGGTGAGGAAGTCGGTGAACCTGGCCAGGATCCCGGCCGCGGCGAGCAGGCTGCCCGCGACGCCGAGCACCGCCGTGACCAGGCCGCGGTGGGCTTTGCGCCCGGACACCGTGCCGATGAAGTTCACGACGCCCAGGCCCGACGAGTACAGGTTCCAGTCGTTGATCTTGATCGTGCCGGCGATGACGATGAGCAGGCCCACCCAGCCGACCGACGACGTCACGATGGTGGTGATGCCGGCGCTGCCGACGGCGTGGGCGAGCAGGACGCCGGAGAGGCCGATGACGTACTCGCCCAAGGTGATCCCGACGAGCGTCTGCTTGACGACGTCCGAAGTGGACCGGTTGAAGCGGGTCATGTCCGGGGTGATCACCGCGCCGACGATGAAGCCGCCGGCCACGAGCGTGGTGCCCTGCAGCAGGCTCAGGGACGGCCCGGGCGGCGCCGACGAGACGAGCGCGCCCAGGTCGTGCCGGGTCAGCTCGGAGATGACCGACCAGCCGACGAGGACCAGGAACGCCGGCACGGTCAGGTACGCCGTCCAGGCCATGGAGTGGAAGCCCCGCACCACGATCGCGGTGACGAGCAGGCCGAACACGAGCGCCCAGCCCCACTCCGGCAGGCCGCCGATGAGCGAGACGAGACCCTGCGCGGAGACGGCCGACTGGATGCCGAACCAGCCGATGAGGCTGATCCCGATGGCGAGCCCGATGAGCGCCGAGCCGCCGCGGCCGAAGCCGGTCCAGCGGGCGATCATGGACGTCGAGAGGCCCTCGCGGACGCCGATGACGCCGACGAGGATGGTGATGAGCTCCAGGATGACCGAGCCGAGCGTGAACGCCAGTACCGCGTTCCAGAAGCTCATCCCGAAGCCGACGGTGGCTCCGAGCAGGAACTGGGACAGGGCGGACACCTGGCCGAACCGCTGGACGGCGACCGACCACCACGAGTACCGGGCGTGGTCCGGCACTCTGGTGAGGGCATAGTCATCGACACCGACTGTTGAGGCCACGCCGACCTCCTAATCCGGGAAGGGGAACGGTTCCCCGCACCGTAAGCAGTGGTCCCGGTGACGTCACCGTGCGATGCGCACAGCTGGGGCGTCGGCGCTGTGCATTCAGCCCAGCGGGTCCACTCCGGTCAGCGTGACACTTTCCGCCCACAGGCGGCCGGCAGCCGCGTCGTCGGTCAGGTTCGCCCAGCGCTCTTCGAGCTTCGGCCGGCCGCGCAGCCCGAACACACCCGGGCCCCACAGCTGGCCCCCGGTGACGTCCGGGCCGAGGACCGCGCGGACAGCCGGCCGCGCGCCGCCGTCCTTGCCCTGCAGGAGGGCCCGGGCCGGCAGGCCGCGCAGCCACTGGCCGGTGGTGCGGACGTGCACGGGCGGGCGCGACGGCGTCAGCGAGTCGAGCGCGCCACCGGGGTGGGCGACGACGCTCAGCCGCTTCGAGCCGGTTTCGCGCAGCCGCCGGTCGAGTTCGAGTGCGAACAGCATCTGGGCCAGCTTCGAACGCTCGTACGCGCGCTTCGGGACGTAATCGCGTTCGCTCTGGAGGTCGGCGAAGTCCAGCTTCGCCGACTTCGCCGCGAAACTGCCGGTGGTGACGATCCGCGCGTCCTGCGCCAGCACCGGCATCAGCCGGGCGACCAGCGCGAAGTGCCCGAGGTGGTTGGTGCCGAACATCAGCTCGTGACCGGCTTCGGTCTCCCTGCGCGGCGGGTGGTCGAGCATGACGCCGGCGTTGCAGACGACGGCGTCGAGCGGGCCGGGGTCGACGCCGGCGACCTGGGCGAGATCGGCGAGGTCGAGGCGGACGTGGGCGACCTTCGCCCCGGGGACTCCCGCACGGATGGCGGTCTTGGCGGTTTCCGCCTTCGCCGGGTCACGGCCGCCGATCACCACCTCCGCACCCGCCGAGGCCAGCTGTTCGGCGACGAAGTAGCCGATCCCGGCGTTGCCGCCGGTCACCAGCACCCGCATCGGCGTCCCCTCCCCGTGCCAAGCTGTCCGCCATGGACAACGCTACCGGCTACCGGCGATCGACCGGCTCGGCCCGCGGCGAGGCCCGGCGCCGGGAGCTGCTGGCGAAGATCACCGACGAGGTGGCCGAGAACGGTCTCGTCGACTTCTCGCTGCGGCGGGCGGCGCGGTCGGCCGGGACGACGCACAAGGTGCTGCTCTACCACTTCGACGGCGTCGAAGACCTGCTGCGGCAGGTGGTTTTCGCATTGCGGGAACGGCGGATCGGCAACGCGCTGACGGTGATCGCCGAGTCCCCCGCCACGTTGACCGACCGCGTCCGGGCCGCGTGGGTGAGCCTGCGCGACGAGGAGACGAAGCTGCGGCGCGTGCTGGACCAGGCGATGGGCCTGGCGATGTACGACCCGGGCCGGTACGCGGCGCTGGGGCAGGGCGCGTCGCAGCAGTACCTGCCGACGCTGGTGTCGTTCTGCCCGCCCGCCTGGCCGGAGCGGCGGAAGTTCGAGGTCGCGTCGATGATCCTCGCGACCCTGCGCGGCTTCCTCGTCGACCTGCTGACCAGCCCGGACGGCGCCGGCGCGGCCGCCGGGTTCGAGGCGCTGCTGCGCGCGGTCGAGCGGGAGGAAGCCCTCGACACTTTGTGAACCGCGTGGTTCACTTTGGGTATGGAGATCGAGCTGGGGGCGGGCACCGTCGAGTACACCGACACGGGCGGGCCGGGCCCGGTGCTCGTTTTCGCACACGGCCTGCTGATGGACGGCTCCCTGTGGGACAGCGTGGTCGCGTCGCTGCCGGGGTGCCGATGTGTCGTCCCGACGCTGCCGCTGGGCGCGCATCGCCACCCGGTGCGCCCCGAGGCCGACCTTTCGCTGCCCGGGATCGCCGCGCTGCTCACCGAGTTCCTCGAGCGCCTCGACCTGCGCGAGGTGACGCTGGTCGGCGTCGACACCGGCGGCGCGCTGGTCCAGCTGGTGATGGCGGCCGGCGAGCCGCGGGTGAGCCGGGTCGTGCTGGCCTCGTGCGACGCGTTCGGCAACTTCCCGCCCGGGCTCACCGGCAGGACGCTCTTCCTGACCGGGAAGCTGTCACCGGGTTTGTTCGGGCTGTTCATGCAGCAAATGCGACTGCGCGCGGTGCGCCGGCTCCCGATCGCGTTCGGGTGGCTGACCAAGCGCGGGGACGCGGTGTCCGCGGGCTGGCTCCGGCCGTTGCTTCACGAAGCCGGCGTCCGGCGGGACACAGTAAGGATGCTGCGAGCTTTCGCAGCGACCCCGGGGGTTCTGCTCGACGCGGCCGACCGGCTCCCGGAGTTCGACCGGCCGGCCCTGGTGGCCTGGGCGAGCGAAGACCGCGTGATGCCGCCGGAGCACGGGGCGCGGCTGGCCGCCCTGCTGCCCAAGGCAGAGCTCGTCTCCGTCGACGACAGCTACACGCTGCTGCCGCTGGACCGGCCGGAAGAGCTCGCCCGGCTGATCCGGGAGTTCACAGCCGGCTGAGGCCGTGCAGGATGCGTTCCATCAGTTCGAGGCTCGGCCGGTTCCCGGAGCCGCGCCGGGCGGTGTGCACCGCGACCAGCCCGCGGTCGGCCAGGTCCGACAGCAGGACCCGCGCCACGCCCAGCGGGATCCGCCGCCGCGCCGCGACCTCGGCGACCGACTGGGAGGTCCGCAGCAGCGCACAGATCTCCGTCTCCTCCGTCGTGCTCCCCCGCACGACCGCCCGCCCCCGCTGGGTGATCGACACGAGCGTCTCGATCGGGAGATCCCGGGTCGGACGCGTTCGGCCATGGGTGCGGAAGTACGGGCGGACCATCCCGGCCCCGCCTTCTTCGAGCACGGACCCCCAGTGCACAGCCAGCTCCTCACGGCGATTAATCCTTGTCGGCGATTATTTGACCTAAAGATCGAGTAGGCCGCAATCGACCGAACAGAGCAACGCCGGAAAAACCGCAGGTCAACGCCCTGCCGGTGGCGCGGTACTGCCGCGAAGGACTAGTCGTGTCCCGAGAATCGACGGCGATGTCGCGATTTTTCCGCCGGACAATCGCGCCAGGATCAGCCGCCCGGCCCGCTCGCCCAGCCCGGCGACGGGCTGCGCGACCGTGCTCAGCTCGAGCAGGTCGGCGAGGTCGTGGTCGTCGAACCCGAGCACCGAGACGTCCTCCGGCACCCGCAGCCCGGCCCGGCGCAGCGTCCGCAGCGCCCCGAACGCCATTTCGTCCGAGGCGGCGAACACCGCCGTCGGACGGCGGCGCAGGCCCAGCAGCGCGCCCATCGCCCGCTCCCCGCCCGCGACGGTGAACCCGCCGCCGGTCTCGAACGCCGGTTCCGGCACACGGCCGTCCTCCCGGCAGACGCCGTGGTAGACCTCGCGGTAGGCCGCCAGCCGCCGCAACGGCGTCGTGAACCCGAGCGGGACCGGGGCGTTCTCGCCGATGAACGCGATCTCGCGGTGGCCCAGCTGGACGAGGTGGCGCATCGCGGTGACCGCCGCCCCGTGGTCGTCGATCCCGACGGAGTCGGCGCCGGGCTCCTCGGTGCCGATCGTGACGAGCGGCGTGCCGAGCCCCCGCAGCAGTTCGCGTTCGGATTCCTTCAGCGGCAGGGAAAGGACGAGCACCGCGTCGACCCGGCGGCGCAGCGGGAAGTCGGCGAAGAAGCGGGCGCGGCCGGGGTCGTCGCCGAGGTTGTAGAGCAGCAGGCTCAGCCCGGCCTCGCGCAGCACCCGCTCGACCCCGGAGATGAGGCGCGAGAAGTACCAGCGGTCGACGAAGGGCACGATCACCCCGACCGTGCCGGTCCGCCCGGTGGCCAGGCTCGACGCGGCGGGCGAGACGGCGTACCCGAGCTCGGCCGCGGCCGCGAGCACCCGGGTCCGCGTGCGCTCGGCGACCCCGGGCACCCCGCGCAGGGCCCGCGACACGGTGGCGGACGAGACGCCCGCGAGCCGGGCCACGTCGTCGAGCTTGTCCGGCATGCTCTGCCCCATCTGTTGCAAGCGCTTGCAACCATCCGCGTCTCCGCCATTGACAGTTGCCTTGATCAAGGCTAATCATCGATGCAAGCGCTTGCAATGGCGTTGCCTGTCCGGCAAGGAGGCCGACATGCGCCAGCTCCTCCCGCTCACCGGTGCGACCCTGCTGGCCGCGACCGCGCTCGCCGCGTGCTCGTCGGCGAGCGGCCTGACGATCAACCTGTACATCTCGCCGGAGGACCACCTGCAGACGGTGGTCGACCGGTGCACGCAGGAGGCCGGCGGCCGGTACAAGATCGTCTACAACAAGCTGCCGCGAGGCGCGGACGGCCAGCGCGAGCAGATGGTCCGCCGGCTCGCCGCGGGCGACACCTCGCTGGACGTGCTCGGCCTCGACGTCACGTGGGTGCCGGAGTTCGCCGAAGCGGGCTGGGCCGAGGAGTGGACGGGCGCGAACGCGGCGGCGGCCACGAGCGACGTGCTGCCCGGGCCGCTGGCCACCGCGAAGTGGAACGGAAAGCTCTACGGCGCGACGAAGAACACGAACGTCCAGCTGCTCTGGTACGACGACCGGATCACGCCGTCGCCGCCGAAGTCGTTCGACGAGCTCATGACGCAGGCACAGCAGCTGAAGGCGGCCGGGAAGCCGTACCAGGTCGTGTTCACCGGCGCGCAGTACGAAGGATTGGTGGTCTTCTACAACACGCTGGTGGCGTCCGCGGGCGGGCACATCCTGTCCGACGACGGCAAGTCCGTGGTGATGGACGACGGCGCGGTTCGCGCTTTGGAGCTGTTGAAGAAGCTCACCACGGCGGGGATCACGGACCCGTCGCTGACGAACCAGAAGGAGGACGACATCCGCCAGGCGTTCCAGCGCGGCCAGGCGGCGACCGAGCTGAACTGGCCGTTCGTGTATGCCTCCTACGCGAAGGAGAAGCCGCAGGAGCTGGCGCACTTCAAGTGGACGCGGTACCCGTCGGTGGTCGCGGGCCAGCCGAGCCGGGTCACGATCGGCGGGTTCAACCTGGCGGTGTCGACGTATTCGCAGCACAAGCCGGAAGCGTTCGAAGCGGCGCTGTGCCTGCGCAACGCGACTTCGCAGAAGTATCAGGCGTTAGTGGACGGCATCCCGCCGAGCATCGCGTCGATCTACCGCGACAACGCGCCTTTGGACGCCGCGAAACCGGCGGACCCGAAGGAGAACCCGACGATGGCCGACCAGTACCCGATGAAGGGCGACATCCAGGCGGCCCTGACGGACGCGGCGGTCCGCCCGCTCACCCCGGCGTACCAGAACCTGTCGACGGTGATTTCGAAGGTGCTTTCCCCACCGGCGGAGATCGACGTCCAGGCCACGGCCCAGGAGCTGCGCGAGCGCCTGACGGACGCACTGAATTCGCGCGGCATCATCCCCTGAGCCGCTCGGCCGGGCTCCGCCACCGGCAGTATCGTGAAGTGATGAGCGAGTCGGAGTCAGCGGAGCTGGACGGCGGCATCGAGCGAGCCCGCAGGGCTGACGAACGAGACCGGCGGGCCGACGAACGCGCCCGTATCGCCGACGAGCGCGACCGCCGGGCCGACGACCGCGACCGCCGGGCCGACCGCCGCGAGCGCCGGGCCGACGAGCGCGAAGGAATGGCCGACCGCCGCGAAGCCCAGGCGGACGAGCGTGAAGCCCGCATCAGGCACTACGAAGCCCGCTTCGAGACCAGCCCGGGCTCCGCGGCCGACTTCGAGTCGAACCTCACCAGATTCGACCACGAGGCCCTCGACCGGGCCGGCGCCGAGGTGACCCGCGCGAGAGACCGCTTGGCGGCCGCCTCCGACCGCAACAAACGCGAGCAGGCGGAGATCGACCGCGAGATGGCCCGCTCGGTCAGGGACCGCGAAGAACGGGAGTGAAGCCGGCTCCGCTCAAAGGCGAATGGGCTTCTTGTTCATGAACTATCCAGGCGGCCGGTGGGCCTGGAGGCGTTCTTGGGCGCACCGCCTCTGACCTGCTCTTTTGCGTCTGTTGGGTCCGGTCGCGTCCGGGCCTGTCTGGACGTCTGACGGCCTGTAGACGGCCTGGCTCCTCGCTGCTGCCGTGCCCCTCTGGCCTGGTGGCAGCCCTGCCCCGTCTTCCTCGTCCCTGCTGCTGTTAGCGCCGGAGGGCCGGTGTCAAGGGTGGGCGCTTGCGTCCATCGCGCAGCGACGCCGTAGGCGCCCTTGAGGGCGGTCAGCCGGTGTTAAACGATCGCTGACGAGGGAGCGGTCACCTGATCGTGCTCCGGTCGGCGTAACACTGATCGACTCGCCGACGTCTCTGGGCGTATGGGGACGAGTGGATCAACCAGCTCGCGGCGGCGCGCGTACGCAGCCGGCCCTCCGGCGGGCCGCCCGGCGACCGGCGGCCGGAGCGGAGCGGCAGGCCGTCCGTGTCGCATGCGGGCGAGCCCGCCGCACGGGTGGTGACGTGCGCGCCGCCTGCGGCGGCGCGCCTTGATCCCATAGAGCTGAATTCGGCAATCATCGCTCGCTACTTCGCAAGATGACTGGACGACCAACGAACAGCCGACTACTCCGTCGAATGTTTGCGCTTCATTACTCGCATGAAAGACAATGCATAGATCTCCTTGCTTTCTTTAGTGGGAGGGACGTCCTCGGCATCCGAAAGCGAAGGACCCTCCCGATCAAGCACGTCGCCCAACTCTGCGACAACTGCATTTATTCCAAGCAAGTCTTCAATTGCGGATTCTTCGAGACCAAAGATCGTCCTCGTCCCACCACTTGATACGCCTTCACTAACGAGCCTCCCAAGAACCTCTATCAGATCCCACTCGCCGGAGCGAATGTTATCCCACAAGATCTCTTTTATTTTGCGTTTATCCTCCAGCAGCCAGTTGAGCCGGTAGATAATTGGGAAATCACTGTATATGCGCCCTATGGATTGCCGGCCAAGTTCCAAGGAACGCTGCTCAAGCCTTTCAACCACGACGGACTTAATTTCCGTCACCCACTCAAAATTCCTACCGGTTTCATTCGACTTCCGGATTGCACGCATGGTAATGTCAGCCACGAACGTTAGGTCGCCATTATCAATAGCCTGCATCAAAATTCTCGTCGCTTCTCGCTTATCGAGCGCGACAAGCAGGTCCATAGCAACGATCTGAAGGGAAACGTCCGGCGAGTCGAGGAATCCTGATCGAGGCGGAAGAATACTATATTGCCCAGCCAAAAAGGCGAACACCCCTGACGTGTTATCCAGAGCCCCCTGATCACTGATCGCGCTAATTTTCCGCAGTACACGAGATGGATTTCTCTGCATTGCTCCGACAACTGATCGCAATTCGTCGCCGTCACCGTCTGGCATCTGCGCCAGAGCTCGCAAAACAATAGAGTCAGGGATATCAGACTGCGGAACTCCGAAGTGGAAATACCTGTCGAAATAGTCTCCATTTTGAACCGACCGCACAGTTCGTCCACCAGATGAGTGGCCACTGAACCAGTCAGAGAAAAGATTAACTAACAGGTTCAAGATTCTTTCCTGCGCTCGCTGCGGAACGCGGGATTCCGCAGCTATACCTAACCATCGCTCCTTCTTTTCTTCAGGCGTCGCCCTCCTTGCGGCAAGCCGTAGAGACTGGCCTACAAGTTCTTCACGGTTCGCTAGAATGCTCCCATAAAGACCCGGGTAAAAAGTGCGCAGAAATGTTAGTATAAGAAAGTCGACCACGTCGACTTCTCCGTGCACGAGGGCATACATAGCATATAATTGCGCGATAAACCGATTGATGGCCCGCGGCTCACGCAAGTCATCTTTGAGGTATGAGTGGTAGACCCACCCAAAGCGTTGCTGGTCAGAATCAGAAAACGACACATCGAATCGCGAGAAGAAGTTCTCTAGACCCTCATCGATCAGCGCCTCCTGATACTCGGGATGCAACGGAGGCAGGTCCAGTCGGATCTGAACAATCTTCTCTAGGTAGTCGTGAGCCCGTTCTGCGTTTTCATAGACAAGATCAGAGCGTTGCAGCGCTCCTAGCACAGTACGCTCATCGTAGGCAAGAATGTAGTAGATATTTGGCAGGCGACCGATGAGCCGTATGAGCTTGAAAATAAGCAGAAGTTCTTGAGGCTGGAGTCGATCAATATCGTCAATAACGACCAAGATCTTCTTATCGTAGACTTCAAGAGCTTCCTCAAGCCCCTGTCGACGTTTATCTATTGACGTGTCCCCTCGGATCACCTCCCCCACTTTCTTGGCAATCCCACTAGCATCAAAACCGGCCAACGAGGCTAGCTTGCCCAACGGAGAAAGAGCCTCAGCATAATTAGCCAACTTCTCGCGCGCTTTTTCACCTTTGTCTTCCGGGAGCGCAGACTTCAGCGTGCTAAAGTAGTTGCCAAGCAGGCTCTCTATGTCAGAAAATAACCAGGGGTTAAAGTTTACCACGTTCCAGCGATCGGACCGACTTTCTAGAACATTCTTGGACAACTCAAGAAGAGACGACTTTCCGCTACCCCACGGCCCAATCAGTGCCATGACAGAGGTTTTACTCTGTTGGCCAACCTGTTCGCAAATCTCTGCAATTTGCCCCGCGAAGGTTAGCCGACCGATTCGATCCTCTCCATTGGACTTAATCGGGTCATCCGAGAAGAAATTCGTATTTTCCATTTACGATCTATTGCCTTTGCCAGTCGACTATCCCACTGCCATGGACTCAGATGATATTTACGAAAAGAATGTGTCACGACTCCCGCTCAAGGCATGCGAAATTCGCAGCCTAATCGACTCATGCACGGCTAGGTCTTCGAGCTTGCTGACAGGAACCCACTGGACTTCGCTGCTCTCATCACTGCCACGCAGTGCACCGCCCAACGAAGTCGCGCGGAAACAAATAGAAAACTCTTGGCGAACCTCGCCATCGCTATACATAATGACGTGATTCGGGTTCGAGTAGACTCCTATCACGTTCACGATCTCGCACGAAACTCCGGTCTCTTCTCGAACTTCGCGAACCGCTGCTTGCGCTAGCGTCTCCCCGAGCTCCAACTGACCACCTGGAATAGAGAAGAGGTCGTTGTCAGTGCGCCTGATCATCAAAATCCGGCCTGTGTCGTCCTGTATGAACACAGAGACCGCTACCGCGATGCTGTTCGCTTTGGGTGCGTTCGGGTCGTTGTAGTAGTCGACTCGGGTCATGCTGCCTCCTCACAAGGTGGCTGGCTTGGCAAGGTTCCAGACCGACTCGAAGCTCTCCGAGTACGTCTCGAAGAGGTCCCCGGCGGAGAGCCGCCGCAGGTGGAGCGACGGGGCATGTGCTCCCTGAAACCCGTACACGTGTGTGTTGATGATCATCTCGTCGTCGAACCGAAAGATCGAGTTGTAGAGCGTCGTGTTGTGGAACCGCATCTCGATGCCTTCCACGCCGATCAGCGGTCGGTAGAACGCCAGCGCGTTACGGATACGTGCCGGAAGCGTCCCGTCGCCAAGTTGCTCCTCCTCGCCACGTAGCGCGACGCTGTCGCCCTCAGGGTCACCGAAGGCCAGCCGGATCTTCGCGCCGGCCGCAGCCTTGGCCGTCAGGTCCTTGATGAAGCGCGGGCGTTCGACCAGGAACAAAGCGGCGTGCACCAGGACCTCAACGGTCTCCGACGCCTCCCTGATCAGGCGGTCCCACAGCTCGACCGGGATGGCGTTGCGGTGAGGGAACACACGCACGACTTCGGCGGCCGCCGTCTCGGCCTTGCGCTCCGGCGCGACCGAGTCCGGCCACAGGTACGTCTCTGACTCGCGCGCCATCGCCGCGATCTTGTGCCGGTGCTTCGGGTACGGCAGGCGCCCCTTGGTGATCCAGCGTTCAACGGTCTTCTGGTCGACGCCGACGGCCTTGGCGACCTGTTCCAAGGTCAGGCCGTTGCGCAGCAGCGCGTCACGCAGGCGTTCGTTCGGCATCAGCACCCCTTGGGACTTTTAGGGACGTCTTCGACCGTACCAGGGACGTCCCGAGATGTCCCGCCACGTGGTGATCATGTCCCGCCTTTTGCCGGAGATTGGAGGGCAGATTGCCGGGGTTCGCCCGGCGGCGAAGAGAGGAAGGCAGGCATGACGACTCGAAGCGTGGGGCCCGTGCTCGATGGCCGGACGCGTGATGTGGGAACGCGGGCGCTGCGTCGGCTTGCGGTGTAGGCGCGACCGGCATGCGTGACACGGTCCAGATCCACGTCACGGCAGATCTTCCCATCCGGGTCCGCGCGCTCTCGTACGCGAACCGAGCCGAGATCCGGTTCGGCAAGGCGTTCCCGGTAGTCCTGCTTGTGGATTCGGACGCCATTGCGGTGCTGAGCAAGGAACTCGAAGCGGTACGGGCCGCACTGAACTCGACAACGACACGAGTCGACGACCAGGCACCAGAAGCGACTGACCGAAAACAAGATCCAGGGAGCAAGTGAAATGGCTATCGCCAAGGGTTACAGGTTCGAAATTGCGTTCGACCAGGCGTTCCCGCAGGGGCTCGTCATGGTCGGCGAGGTTACGGCGGACACGGAGTACCAGTCTCGCGAGGACCGGACGGCAGGCCGCCCGGCTCGGCAGCGAGTGGACGAGGTGACGGGCAAGCGCCAGTGGAAGGCGACGGTGACCGACCCGGATGAGACGAAGGCGAAGCGGGCCTCGTTCGAGATCACCTTGCTGGCGGACGTTCAGCCGGTCCCGGCCACCTCCGAAGCCCTGCCGGGCATGCGTCCGATCGAGCTGGAGGGGCTGACGGCGGAACCGAAGGTGGCCGGCCAGGGCGAGTTCAAGTACCAGTCGTACACGTTCCGGGCGACCGGCTTCAAGGCGGCCGGGAGCGGTTCAGGCTCGAAGTCGGCGCGCTCCGCCACGGCTGGCGAAGCTGCGACCAAGGCGGCGTGAGCGGCATGAACGCGTCCGGGCCGGTTCGCGACGCTGCGGCGTTCAACGAGCTGGTCCGGGCGTGGGAATCGGCGTACCGCGACTACATGGCGGCCTGGGAGCACGGCACGCGGGTCTTCTCGCCCACGTCGTCGCTCAACACGTCGCATGCGGCGCGGCGGGTGTCGCGGGCGTGGCATGAACTGGCGCGGACGCGTGGTCTGCCGTGGTGGTGTGTCGCGGCTCTGGAGTCGGCAGCCGAAGGGTTCGCCGAGCTGGCACGGGATTGGGCAAGTAAGGCAGACGGTGATGGTGCTTCGGGTCGACGGGTTCGGCGTGACGTGGAGGGTCGAGTCCCGGGATTCGGTGACGGTGGAGGAGACCGGACCTCATCCGGCCAGTCCTCCGATGCTGGTCGTGACCGGCGCGACGTCGGTGGTCTCTCTCACGGTTCCGGAGGATCTGGAGCAGTGGCCGGCCTGCGTGGCATTCCTTCTCCGGCTCCGCGACGGCGTGGACGATCTGGCGGCTCTACTGACGGCTCGCGCGGCGGCACCGGTCGGATCTGATGGAGACGGCGACGGTGGTCAAGGCGCATGACGAGGTCATGACGCTGGCTGACGCCCGGGAGGCGGTGTTCGTGCTGCGCCCCGAGGTCGACGCGAACACGTCGGAGTGGGTGGCGTTTCACCGGGCGAACGCGGCGATGTACGAACGGGTCGCGGAGACCGACCGGCGTCACCACTGGGAGGCGTTGTACTGGGTCGGCTACGAAATGCGTCAAGTCGAGAAGCTGACGAAACGGCCGGAATGGCGATCGGGTTTCGGAGAGGAGAGGTGACTAGCGAGGTAGATCCGGCGGTCGCGATCGAGCTGGTCAAGCGCTATTCCGACGGTGAGACGATTGAGTCTCTGGTGGCAGAGTATCCGTTCAGCTACCGAAAGGTGCGGACCACTCTTATCGACGCCGAAGTTGTGCTGCGGCCGCCGAAGATCCGCCTGCCACCGACTCCGCCGGGATTGGTCAACGCGTACGAGCACGGCCGAACGATCCGGCAAGTCGCTGCCATGTATGGCATGAGCTACAACCAAACTCGCAACATCCTGCTCACCGAGGGGGTCCGGCTCCGCTCACGAGGACAGTACCGGCAGGCCTGAGAAGAACTAAAAAATCGGCAATTCCGCACGTGGGGACGTGTGGCGGATAAACGCGTCCCCACGTGCCCGCAAGTGTCCCTTTTAGAACGCAGAACCGGCCCTTGGCTACCAACCTGTTCCGGTTCTGCGTCTGTCCACTGGAGAAGTGAACGATGCAAACGATAAATGATGACAACCAACGCCAGTCAACCGGGGTCACCCGGATGCGCTGCGCGGAATGCAAGAAGTTCGCGCGTCTGCTGCCCGGGGAGACCAAGTGCGCCCCGTGCCTGGGGATGCTGCCGCTGGTGCTCCGCACGGCTGATGTGCGGGGTGGTCGCTGATGGACGCGCACGGCGTGATGACGCTGATGGCGGTCGGCGGTGGCCTGGCCGTGCTGCTGTGGGTGCTGGCGAAGATCGGGCGTGCCCTGGCCGGCCTCGCGGAGATGCTGGCCGCGCTCGCCGTCGTCGGGATGGTGCTCTGGGGCCTGGCCCGGGCGGTCGGGTGGGTTGTTCGGCAACTCGTGACGCACTGGCGGACCTGCCTCACCCTCGTCGCGGCGTGGGCTTGGTGCCGGTGGCTGGGTGGGCTCTCCCTCCTAATCACCCTCGTCGTGCTCGGCCTGGTGCAGCTCGTGTGGTGGCGGCTGGACGCGGTGAGTTATGACCAGTGGTGTGGCCGGTGGCTGCGGGGCTGGTGGCTGCGCTGGGCGCTCTACGGCCGGAAGCTGGCCGGCTGGCTCACCGCCTGCGGCCTGGTGGTCCGGGACGCGTCGGTGCCGGTCGACGTCACGGTGTCGCTGGTCGGGCGTCGACGGGGCCGGAACACGGTCGCCCGCAGTCAGGACCGGTCAGCCGGGGTCGCGGTGCCCACGCTGCTGTCGGTCCGGTCCGGGGCCTCGTGGGATGAGGTCCGGGTGCGGCTGGTGCCGGGGCAGAAGCCGGAGGACTTCGACGACGGGGCCCGCGCGCTGGCGGTCGCCCGGCAGGTCACCCGCTGCCAGATCCGGGAACTCGAGCCCGACGTCGTGTCGATCGACTTCATGCGCCGGGACCTGCTCGCCTCCCCGGTCGCTTGCCTGCCGGTGCCGGAGATGGTCTCCGTAGACGGGACCGGGGTGGACCTGCGGTCGGTGTTCGCCGGGTCGACTGAGTATGGCAAGCCCTGGCGGCTCCCCCTCGTCGGCACCGGCGCGCACACCCTGGTCGCCGGGGCCACCGGGTCGGGCAAGAACTCGGTGATGTGGTGCCCCCTCGTGGCGGCGGCCTCGGCAATCCGGGCCGGTCTCGTGCGAGTGTCCGGGATCGATCCGAAGGCGATGGAGCTGTCCTACGGGCGCGGGATCTTCGCCCGCTACGGCCAGAGCGGACAGGAAGCGGTCCAGGTCCTTGACGCGCTCCTGGACGAGCTGGAGACGCGCAAGCGCGAGTTCGCCGGGCACACCCGGCAGGTACCGATCTCCGCCGACTACCCGGTGGAGCTGCTGGAGTTCGACGAGATCGGCGCGCTGACCAAGTACACCGACCGCAAGACCCGCGACGCCATCGTGGAGAAGGTCGCGATCCTGACCACCCAAGGCCGGGCACTCGGCTTCACCGTCCGGGGCTACGTGCAGGAACCGACCAAGGACACGGTGCCGGTGCGGGAGCTGCTGCCCCGGCGGATCGCGATGCGGCTGACCTCGAAGACGCAGGTCCCGATGGTCCTCGGCGACGGCGCGTACGAGCGTGGCGCGTGGGCCAACCGCATCCCGGAATCGGCGGCCGGGGTCGGCTACGTCTGGGGCGAAGGCATCCGCGAACCGCTGCGCGTGCGGGCCGGATGGGTGCCCGATCACACGATCAAACAACTGGAGCACTACGTCACCAACGGCGGCGCCCAGGTGATCAGCCTCGCCGATCGACGCACGGGCGAAGGGAGGTCGGCATGACCACCACCGAAGACACGCAGGCCCAGGCGGTGCCGGCCACCCCGATCGAGCGAATCCGCGGCGCCCTCTCCGCCGACGTCGTCAAGGCCACGGCAGAGAAGCACGGCGTGTGTACCCGGCCGTTCACGATGGAGGTCGGCGACACCGAAACCGGCGAAGTCCGCTACGTCCCCGTCCCCTGCGGCTCCACCGTCGAGTCGGTGTGCCTGCCGTGCGCGCGGAAGGCGAAGGCGCTACGGCAAGCCCAGTGCCGGGAAGGCTGGCACCTGACCGAAGAGCCGGTGATCACCCGTGAGAAGCCCTCGGAGACCCAAACCGAGCTGCTGACCTACCGGGCCGACCTGGCGGCGCACTACCGCGACGTCATGGCGGCCGGGGACGAGTCCGAGGCCGAAGAGCTGCGGGCAGAGGTCGCGGGCGTGGACGCGGAGCTGCGGGCCTCGGGGATGACGGGTCGGCTGCCTTCGCTGGATGAGGTGGAGCGGAAGGCGGTGAAGCGCTCGACGAAGCGGCGGCAGGACGCGCCGAACCTGCCTCGGCGGAAGGTGAGCAAGACGACGGTGGGGCGGGAGTTCGCGGGGAAGTTCCGGCCGTCGATGTTCGTCACGCTGACCTGCGACACCTACGGCCGTGTCCGGTCCGATGGGTCCCCGGTCGATCCGGCGTCGTATGACTACCGGCGGGCGGCGCGGGATGCGGTGCACTTCGCGGCGCTGGTTGATCGGTGGTGGCAGAACCTGCGCCGGGTCGTCGGCTGGGACGTGCAGTACTTCGCCACGGTCGAGCCGCAGCGACGGGCGGCCCCGCATCTGCACACGGCGTTGCGGGGCGCGATCTCGCACGAAACCATCCGCCTCGTCACCGAAGCGACCTACCACCAGGTGTGGTGGCCTGCTCACGATGAACTGGTCTACACGGATCGGAACCCGTTGTGGGATCCCGATTCCCGTTCCTTTGTGGACCCGGAGACCCGGGAGCTGTTACCGGCGTGGGACGACGCGGTGGCTGTCGTAGAGGAACCGGCTCATGTCGTGCGGTTCGGCACGCAGGTGCACTCGAAGGGCATCCTCGGCGGGACGGAGGAGGCCGGGCGGCACATCGGCTACCTGACCAAGTACCTCACGAAGTCGACCGGTGAGGTCGTCGACGCGGACACGGCCGGCCAGCGGGACCACCACGACATGCTTCATGCCCACCTGGCCGTGACGCCGTGCTCGCCGCGCTGCGCGGTGTGGCTGCTGTATGGCATCAACCCGAAGGGAGCGAACGGGAAGACCGTTCCGGGCCACTGCAAGGGGCGTGCGCATCGTCGGTCAACCCTCGGGCTACCGGGGCGGCGAGTCCTCGTGTCGCGCAAGTGGTCCGGCAAGACGGTGGCCGATCACAAGGCCGACCGCCGGGGGTTCGTGCTCTCGGCGTTGGCGGCGGTCGGAATCAGCAAGCCGGAACCGACCCCGGATCGGTTCGTGTGGCGCAAAGTCGAGCCGGGCGATACCCACTGCCCGCCACGGGACCAACTGGTCATGCATGCCATCTCGGAGCGGATCACGTGGAAGGCGGAGTACGACCTAGCGCTACTCGCGGCCGGACCACCGGGCGAAGTTACTTCGGCAACTCCATCTCTGGCGGCCTGAGGGGGCAGACATGAGTGCACGGATCAAGGTGGTGAGCATCGAGGGCCTGTGGACGCCTGAGGACTTGGCCACCTTCCTCGGGATACCCGAGAAGACCCTGCGGGACTGGCGTTTCAAGAGCTACGGCCCCGCCTGGATTCGGATGGGCAAACACGTCCGGTACTCCCCCGAAGCGGTACGAGCTTGGATCGACCAGCTCAGCCATGACGGTGCCGCATAGAAGGTCCCGGCTACGACACCCCATGCCCGATCGACCTCGGGCATGGGGTTAAGCCGCATCAAAACCCAACCAGGATAGGAGAAAACGATGAAAGGCCATGTGCAAGATCGATGGTGGCGGCAGAAGAAAGACGAGGACGGTAAGCCGGTCTTCAACGCCAAGGGTCACCCTGTCCGCGAGAAGACCGAACTGTTCGGCAAGGGCGACCGGTACAAGGTCCGCTACTACGATCCCGAAGGCAACGAGCGGAGCAAGTCCTTTCCGGACAAGCAACTCACGAAGGCCAAAACCTTCCTGACCAAGATGCAACACGACGTGCTCGCCGGTGAGTACATCTCGGCCGAGTCCGGCGAAGAGAAGTTTCGCGACTACACGACCCAGTGGCGCAAGGGCCAGTCCGCCGACGCGGGGACCCGGCAGACCGTGAGCAACCATCTCAAGACCGGGATCTTCCCGTTCCTCGGCGACAAGCCGCTCAAGGTGGCCGCGAAGACCGACACCATTCGTGACTGGCTCGACTGGTTGGAACGGCCGAAGAGTGAAGGCGGGCGCGGCCTGATGGCGT
Organism: Amycolatopsis sp. NPDC003865; assembly: GCF_053605345.1. Taxonomy (NCBI): domain Bacteria; kingdom Bacillati; phylum Actinomycetota; class Actinomycetes; order Pseudonocardiales; family Pseudonocardiaceae; genus Amycolatopsis; species Amycolatopsis sp. NPDC003865. The sequence continues at coordinate 1,057,598 of NZ_JBSGJA010000001.1, forward strand.
CCACCCGGGCGGTGCTCTTCGACACCGTGTCCGCCATCCTCCAGGCGGCCTACGACGACAAGAAGATCCGGGCGAACCCGTGCCGGGCGAAGAGCGTCAAGCGGCCCAAGCCTGTCCAACGGAAGGTCATCCCGTGGCCGGATAGCCGGGTCCGCGCCGTCCGGCTCGCCCTGCCCGCCGAGTACACCGTCACGGTGCCGCTCGGGGCCGGCCTCGGGCTGCGTCAGATGGAGATCTTCGGGTTCAGCCCGGACGACGTCGACCGGGACGAGATGATCGTCAACGTTCAGCGCCAGATCCGGTGGATCGGCACTCAGCCGGTGTTCTCGCCTCCGAAGGGCGGCAAGACGCGGGTGGTCCCGCTCGGGCAAGGCGTGCTTGATGACATCGACGACTACATGGCCACCTTCGAGCCGGTCACGCTGACGCTTCCCTGGCTCGAACCAGGCGGCCGACCGGAGACCGTACGAGTGCTGATCGGCCGGGTGACCAAGCGGAGCGTCTACGCCAAACAGCCGATCGGCAACGTGATCAAGGGCTCCAACTTCACCAAGGACATCTGGCGGCCGGCCTTCAAGGGTGCTGGCCTGGAGTACGTCGACCGCCGGGACGGGATGCACGGCATGCGCCACTTCTTCGCATCCACGATGCTTGCCAACGGCGTGTCGATCAAGGAGGTCGCCGAGTACCTCGGCCACCACGACCCCGGATACACGCTCCGCATCTACACCCACCTCGTCCCGTCGAGCCACAAGCGGGCCCGCGCGGCCACCAACCGCGTGTTCAAGCCCCGCCGCCCGCCGCAGACGGCCCAGGATTCCGAGACGGCCTGACGACGGCCTGGCGGGACCAAACCCAACAAAACAGCAGGTCAGAGGCGTATAGGTTTCTTGTTCATGAATTCCTCGATTCCCAACGCGCCCAGTTCCCGCCCGATGCCCGACCGTTTGATCCCCCCGAACGGCAGATCCGCCTCCGATCCGCCCGACTTGTTGAGGTAGACCATCCCCGCCTCGATCCGGCGGGCCACCCGCGTTGCCCGCTCGCGGTCCGTTCCGAACACGCTCGCCCCCAGGCCGAACGGCGTGTCGTTCGCCAGCGCGATCGCCTCTTCCTCCGTCTCCGCGCGGAAGACCAGCACCACCGGGCCGAAGATCTCCTCGTGGTACGCCGCCATCCCCGGCGTCACGTCCGTCAGCACCGTCGCCTCCAGGTACGCGCCTCCGCCGGGTACCCGGTGCCCGCCCGCGCGCAGCGTCGCTCCCTCGCGGATCGCCGTCTCCACCTGGGCCGCCACCTCGTCCGCCGCCGCCTTCGAGGCCAGTGGGGGCAGCGTCGTCGCCGGGTCGGCCGGGTCGCCCGGTACGTAGTACTCCGTCACGCGCTTGGCCAGCCGGTCGACGAACTCGTCGTACAGTTCGCCCAGCACGATCATCCGCTTCGGCGCGTTGCACGACTGGCCGCAGTTGCGCATCCGGGCCGTCGCCGTGACCTTGACCGTCTCGTCCAGGTCGTCGGTGTCCAGGACGATCAGCGGGTCCGACCCGCCGAGTTCGAGCACGCACTTCTTGAGGTTCCGCCCGGCCTCGGCCGCCACCGAGATGCCCGCCTGCTCGCTGCCCGTGAGCGACACCCCGACCAGGCGCGGGTCCGCGAGCATCCACGGCACCTGGCGGCTCGACGCGAACACGTTCACGTACGCGTCCGGGGGCACGCCGGCGTCGCGCAGCACGCTCTCGATCGCCGCCGCCGAACGCGGGCAGATCGACGCGTGCTTGAGCAGGATCGTGTTGCCCAGCACCAGGTTCGGCGCGACGAACCGGGCGACCTGGTAGCACGGGAAGTTCCACGGCATGACGCCCAGCAGCGCCCCGATCGGCTCCTTCGTCAGCACGGCCTCGCCGCCGCGGAGGGTGAGCGGCTCGTCGGCCAGCAGCTGGGGCCCGCGCTCGCCGTAGTACCGGAAGATGTCGACGACGACGCCGACCTCGCCGCGGCCTTCGTTGATCCGCTTCCCCATCTCGAGGGTCATGATCGCGGCCAGCTCGCCGGCGCGTTCGGCGAACAGCTCCGCCGCGCGCAGGACGATCGCCGCCCGCTCCGCCACCGGCCGCGCGCGCCAGGCCGCGAAGCCGCCGTGGACGCGGTCGATCGCCGCGCGGACCTCCTCGTCGGTCGCGTTCGGGATCTCCTCCACGAGTTCACCGGTGGCGGGGTTGGTGACTGTGTACATGGCGGCCTCCTCTGCCCACGGTAGCCTACTGCATACTGTATACACCATGGGATCCAACATCGACACCCGCGCGGCGGTACCCCCGCGCGCGTGATCGACTATCGTTCCCCCATGACGCTGGAGATCACCGGCGGACCCGAATTCGCCGCGCTGGCAACGGAAAAACCGCGCTGGACCCGCCACTACACGGGTGGCGAGGTGACGCTCGGCTGCCCCGCTCGCGCAACCGACCGCACGCCGCGCGTCTGGAGCGCCCGCGGTCTCGGCCTGCCGGAAGAAGAGCTGCCGGGGTTCGCCGCGCAGCTGCGCCGCGTCATGAAGCACGAGTCCTACTGGATCGCCCGGGCGGCGTGCGCGGACCGCCGGGCGGGCGACGCCGCGCGCTGGTCCCCCGGCCGCTACGACGACGAAGACGGCTTCGTGTACTTCGCCGGCCCCTGCTCCCACGGCGACCGGTGGCCGGGTTACCGGCCCGCGACGGAGTTCACGATCGCGTTGCCGCACGTGCGGGGGTTGCGGATCCGAGTGGCCGCGTACTTGGCGGCGGGGTGACCGGCGACGCCTTCGCGGCCACTGCCCCGGCCCCGGACACGCCAGGAACGACTCGTTCCCGGCCGCCGAGCCGATGATCAGCCGCGCCGTCCGAGCCGGAGCCGTCGCCGCTGTCGTCAGCGGCGTCCCGTCCACCGCCCACGCCCTGCTCACCGGCCGTGATCCGCTCGCCGCGAGCCGCGCGGCCGGTACCCTGCTCCCCGGCCGGCGCGAGCGGCCCGGCATCGCCGCCGGGCTGGTCGCGCACGTCCTGGTTTCCGCCTTCTGGACCGGGGTCCTCGCCGCGATCGCCCGCCGCCACCGCCTCGGAACGCTCCGGGGCGCGGCGAGCGGGCTCGCGATCGCGGCGCTGGACCTGTGCGCGGCCGGCCGGGCCTACCCGGCCGTGCGGGCGCTTCCCCACGCCCCGCAGGTCCTGGACCACCTGGTGTTCGGCGCCGTCGCCGGCGCGCTGCTCGACCGTCCACACGGGACGGATCAGCGCACGACCTCGACGACGTCACCCGGGTGCAGCGAGTTGTAGAACGTCACCGCGGCCGCGTGCGAAAGGTGCACGCACCCGTGCGACTTCACCTTCAGGCTGCCCTGGTGGAACGCGACGCCCGTGGTCGTGAAGAACACGGAGTACGGCATCGGCCCGTTGTACTGCTTGCTGTAGTGGTCGATGTCCTTGTACTGCACGTGGAACTTCCCGAGCGGCGTCGGGTACTTCGGCAGCCCGACGGTGATCGGAACACCCCCGTAGGTGACGTGACCGGCGCCGTCGGTCAGCCACGCCGTATTCGAACTGCGCTGGACGCAGGCCTTCGCTTCGGCGCTGCACGGCGTCGACGCCGCTTCGGCCGTTCCCGCGAACGCCACGGTCCCCGCCATCGCGGCGACCCCGCCCAGTAGTGCGATCATCCTCCGGTTCATCGTGTGCCTCCCGTTGTCGTTCGGCTACGCGATGTAGGGTGCCCAGTTTTCCGATCTTCGAACCGGGGATCAGTTCCGCGGTTGCGACAACTGCAGGAACTCGTTCTGCTCACGGTCGTAGCGCTGGGTCAGGCCGTTGCCGTAGCGGTCCCACCAGTTCGCGGTGTGCCCGCCCTGGCGGGTGGTCGTGTCCCCGTAGATCTGGCGGTCGTATTCGATGCGCGCGTCGCGGAACTCCTGCTGGAACTGCTCGGGCGTGAGGCCCTGCGCGTGCTGGACCGCCGCGTCGCTGATCGTGCGCGAGCTGCGGACGATGTCGTCGCCCGCCATGTGGTTGAGGATCGCGCGGACGCCGCCGGCGCCGCGCATGTGCGCGCCGGACATGATCGCGGCCTGCGTGCCCGGGTCGGTGAAGTTCAGCGCGCCCGCGGTGCGCGCGTTCGCCGTCATCAGGTCCGAGACGACGGCGCGTTCCTCCGCGCTGCCGATGCCGTACTGCTCGCGCGCGGCGATGATCCGGTCGTAGCCGTTGTGCATGTTCTGCCGGAAGCCGTACGCCTCGGGCACGCCGCCCTGCTCACCCGTCGCGCCTTCGGAGCGCATGATCGAGTCGACCACGCGCGAGTCGAGCTGCTGCGGCGCCGCCGCGGCCGCCGCTCCCCCGCCGCCCTGCGCGGTCTGCGCCTGGCCGCCGCCGTAGGCCTGGGCGACGTCGGAGTCGGCCGCGTTGTAGGCGTTCGCGACGGTCTGGACGTTCTGGTTGACGTTGGTGATCAGGCTCAGGAACTTCTGCAGCGCGCTGCCCAGCGTCGAGTGCAGGGCCGAGTTCGCGGCGGCCACCCCGCTGCCGATGCCGGCGAACGACAACGCGTCCAGCACCAGGCCCTCCAGGTCGCGCGTGGTCGACAGGAAGGACGACCCCACTTCCTCGACCGCCTTGGCGACCGTCCCCATTTCCGTGGTTTCGGCGCGGTAGGCCCCGGCACTCATGGTCTGCTCCCTCCGGACACCGGCTGTGCGCGTAGAGCATTTCCCACCGGGGCCGGGCCGCCCCACGGCCGAATTACCCACTGGCCGGATCTCACTTGTCGTTCATCTTCAGTTCATCCGGGCTCGACCTGCAGCGGGGCATCGTCGACGACCGGCTGCGTTCCTGGCGCAGCCGGCGGGCGGGCACCGGCGCTAAAGTCGGGAGATGGACAAGCCCCAGGACGATGCGAACGTCGTGGACGGCGAGCTCGTCGACGAGACGCCGACCGCCGCGATCGCGATCCCCTCGCCGCCGCCGCCGGACCCGGACTACAGCGCGGGCGGCGTCCCGAGCTTCGACTTCGTCCGGGACAAGATCGAGAACCGGTACCAGACCTCGGTCGGCTCGGTGGAGGTCGCCGGGCTCGGCACCGAGAACACGGCCGAGACCCTCGACAAGAAGATCGCCGACCGCGACCAGGCGGCCAAGGACCGGCTGGCCGAGATCCGCCGGTCGATGCGCGGCGAGTAGCTCAGCCGAAGATCGCGGCCGGATCGCCGGTGTACCAGGCGTTTTCGATCACCACCCGGCGCATCACCCAGCGGTCGCCGTCGCGGACCAGGTGCACGTCGTAGCGGTTCTTCAGCAGCGCGTGCGTGCTGTGGTCGGCGCTGAGCAGGTGCTGGGCTTCGACCAGGGCCGTCAGCCGGGCGGTGTCCCCGTCGACGGTGACGCGCGGGTTGGTCACCTGGTGCGTCGTGTCGACGCGGCCGGAGAACAGGGCGAGGATCGTGTCGACGATCGCGTCGCGGCCCGTCATCAGCGGCGGCTCGGCACCCCAGCGGGCGGCCGCCGGCCGGAAGTCCAGCTCGGCGTCGGGGGCGAACGACGACGCGAACAGCTCGCGGTCCTTGAGGTCCTGGCCGAGGCCGAAGCGGTACAGCGCGTCGATGATTCCGGTGCGGTCGTGAAGATCCATGCCCCCAGCCTCGCGATGCCCGCCCAGCCGATCAACGCGCTTCTGTGCCACGATCGTGAAGCACGACTCAACGATGCTGGGGTTTCGATGGCGGAGACGCGCGAGGTCGAGTCGTTCTTGACGCTGGCCGAGGAGCTGCACTTCGGCCGGACGGCGGAGCGGCTGCGCGTGTCGACCGCGCAGGTCAGCCAGACGATCCGGAAACTGGAACGGCGGATCGGCGCGCCGCTGTTCGCCCGGACCAGCCGCCGCGTCGAGCTGACGCCGGTGGGACGGCAGCTCCTCGCCGACCTCGGGCCGGCGTGGGCGGCGGTCGAAGCGGCACTGGACCGGGCGGTCGAGGCCGGGCGCGGGGTCACCGGCACGCTGCGCGTCGCGTTCGGCGACGCCGCGGGCGGTCAGCTGCTCGCCGGGGTCGCCGAGCTGTTCCGGCGGCGGATGCCCGGCTGCGAGGTCGAGTTCCGCGAGGCGCGCCCGGCCGAGGTCCTGCCGTGGTTGCGCGAGGGCGAGGTGGACGTGGTGCTGGCCGGGCTGCCGCTGGACGGTCCCGGTCTGGTCACCGGCCCGGTGCTGGTGCGGGAGCGGCGGTTCCTGGCGATGGCGGCGGGCCACCCGTTCGCGCGGCGCGACACGGTGGCTGTTTCGGACCTCGCACGGGTGACGGTGCTGCGCTGCGCCCTGCCGGACCCGTGGCTGGACGAACACGCCCCCGCCGCGGTGACGCGGCCGCGGGCGGGGTTGCAGGAGCTGCTGACGCTGGCCGGGGCGGGAGAAGGCGTGCTGCCGGTCGGCGCCCACCTCCGGAGGTACTACCCGAGGCCGGACGTGGCGTACGTCCCGCTGGCCGGCGCGCCCCCGCTGGAGTGGGGTCTGGTGTGGCGGGAGGAGCCGGCGCGGGTACGGGCGTTCGCCGAGGCGGCGGTCGAGCTGGTGAGGGAACCGGCTTGAGGCGGGGCCGGGCAGGGCAGGGCAGCCTGCTCAGCCGACCACGACCGGCGGCCAAGACCAACCCCCGGCAGCCGGCTCAGCCGATCACGACCGGCGGTCAAGACCAGCCCCCGGCAGCCGGCTCAGCCAACCACGAACGGCGGCCAAGACCAGCCTCCGGCAGCCGGCGCAGACCCGGCGACCGGCCGCGGCGGGCCGGGACCAGCCGCACCGCAACCGCCGGCGGCCGGGCGGGAGCAGCCCGCCGACCGCGGCCGGCAACCGCCACCGGCCCCGGCGGCCGCCACCGCTGTCAGCCCGGCAACCACCGCATCGCCACCGGCTGGCTGGCCGCGATCGCCGTCAGCCGGTTCGGGTACACCCTGACCCGGTCGCCGAGACCCGTCAGCCGCACCACCCGGTCGGCCACACTCCCCGGCGTGACGATCAGGCAGCCGTCGATTCCGCGGCCCTGGCAGCATTCCACCGCTTCGAGCAGCCCTCTCGCTCCGCGCGCCGAAAGGAATTCGAGCGTCGCGAGGTCCAGCACCAGCAGGTGCGGCGCCGGCAATTCGCAAAGCGCCGCTTCGATCAGCGTCGTCCACCGAAGCACGGTGTCGATGTCCAGCTCGCCGCGGATTTCGATGACCAGCACGCCGCTGGTCCGTTCCGGCACCGCTTCGTCGTGCTCGCGCATGGCGCGCCTCCCCGGGGCCGATTCGGGGCAGCCCCGGCTCATCGTCCCACCACCACCCCGCGACGGCCGTGTGGAGCGCGAAGAAACCTCGCGCCGCAAGCGAACGGCCCAACCCGGCAGGTCCGTCCGGCTCAATGTCCATTGTGGACGCTCAAGCGCGCCAGCCACTCCCGCAGCATCGTCTGCTCGGCCGCCGACAGCGGCGCCGCCTCGGTCAGCCGGGCCGCGAGCGTCGTCGCCGTCACCGCGATGCCACCGGGCTCCGGCGGATCGTCGGCGAGGACGCCGGACAGCACGCTTTCGCGCACCCGCACGGAAAACTCCTGATCCGGGTACAGCTCCGGCCGGGTGATCATCGACAGCGCGACGCCGGCGTTGGCCGCCATCACCATCTGCGCGGCGAGCGGCGGCGGCACCTTCAGCCGCCCGGCCGCCGCGCAGCGCTCGAGGACCGCGAGCAGCAGGCCGTGCGCCTCGGCGGCCGCTCCCGGCGGGGTCGAGAGGCCCGCGTACAGCAGGCGGTAGTGGCTGGGGTGCGCCACCGCGAACGCGACGTGGTTGTCCCAGCCGTCCCGCAGGTCCCGCACCGGATCGCCGGACGGCTTCGCGGCCCGCTTGCCGGCGAGGTAGGCCTCGAAGGCGTGGTCGACGACGGCGGCGAGCAGCCCCTCCTTGTCGCCGAACTGCCGGTACAGCGCCGGCGCGCCGACACCCGCAGCTTCGCAGACTGCCCGCGTGGAGAACTCGCCCGAGCGCGCCAGCAGCTCGGCCGCCGCCTCCAGGATCCGCGTCCGTACGTCCACTCCGGCGACGCTACCAGCGGATACCATCGATATCAACAAGAGGGTAGCGGCGATTCGCGCCACGTGTTAGCGTCGATCACGTCAAGTCGAGAACAACGATACCGAAGGACGCAGCCATGCCGTTCGCCAACTTCAAGGTCCCCGCCGGCACCCTCACCGCCGAACAGAAGGAGCAGCTCGTCACCCGCGCCACCGACCTCTACGCCGAGATCTACGGCGACCGCGCCCGCGCGAACACGATGGTGCTGGTCGAAGAGGTCGCCGACGGCGGCTGGGGCATCGGCGGGGAGGTGCTCACCCTCGCGAAGCTGCAGGCGGGGTGACGTCACACCTCCGTAAGACTCCCGTGGAATCATCGGCTGACCACCGAAGTTGTACAGGTGGCAGCACCACACGAGGAGAAGGAGTGACGCCGTGACCACGTCAACCGAAAGGGCCGTCCTGGCCGGCGGCTGCTTCTGGGGCATGCAGGAGCTGTTCCGCCGTCAGCCCGGGGTGGTCTCGACCCGGGTCGGTTACAGCGGCGGCGACGTCCCGAACGCGACCTACCGCAACCACGGCACGCACGCCGAGGCCATCGAGGTGGTCTACGACCCGGCGCAGACCACGTTCCGCGACCTGCTCGAGTTCTTCTTCCAGGTGCACGACCCGACGACGAAGAACCGCCAGGGCAACGACATCGGCCTGAGCTACCGGTCGGCGATCTTCTTCGAGAACGACGAGCAGAAGCGCGTCGCCGAGGACACCATCGCCGACGTCGACGCGTCCGGGCTGTGGCCGGGCAAGGTCGTCACCGAAGTCAGCCCCGCCGGCGACTTCTGGGAGGCCGAGCCGGAGCACCAGGACTACCTGCAGCGCATCCCGAACGGGTACACCTGCCACTTCGTGCGCCCGGGCTGGAAGCTCCCGAAGCGCGAGACGACCGCCTGACACAGTCGTACCAAGAAGGCCCCTTCGCCCACCCGCGGCGAAGGGGCCTTCGCCGTTTCGGACGCGGGAAAGATCACCCGAACGGCGGTGATCCCCGTCCAGTCCTTAATGGACGGTCACCACCCCGAATCCCAATGAGGAGAAATGTCCTTTTTGGGAAGTATTGTTATCGATAGATAAGACCGTACGTTCGTCGCTTGTTCACGAGGCTCCGGCACCGGATTCTGATTTCCGTTCCATTGCCCCACCTCTCGTCCCCTTGATCCGGCCCGGCCTCGACACCGGGCCTGGTTCACCCTGCCCGGAGGGAATTCCTCGATGGATCTGAGACGTCCTGTCGTCTTGGCAGCAACCGGCGTCCTCGTCGGCGCGCTGTGCATCACCGGCACCGCACAGGCTCAACCCACCCCGAACGCCACCCCCGACGCCGCCCCGAGCGCCGTGGCCCAGGCCGCGACCGCGGCCGCCGGCCTGGTGGCGAGCAGGCCGGCCGCGCTGCACGCGAGCGCGGACGACGTTTTCCAGGCCCAGAAAGCGATTTCCTCGACCAACGGGCTGCAGTACATCCCGTACGAGCGCAGCTACAAGGGCCTGCCGGTCGTCGGTGGTGACTTCGTCGTCGCGACGAACTCGACGGGCCAGGTGCTCGGCACCTCCGTCGCGCAGGACCAGACGATCAACGTCGCCACCACCGGCGCGAAGGTGACGAAGGCGGCGGCCGAGGCGACCGCGCGGCAGCAGCTGTCCGCCGTGGACAGCGTCAGCCCCGCCGAGCAGGTCGTGTACGCGCTCGGCACGCCGGCGCTGGCGTGGAAGAGCACCGTCGTCGGCCGCGGCGCCGACGGCCCGAGCCGGCTCGACGTCATCGTCGACGCCGCCACCGGCAAGGTGCTCAAGACGCAGGAGCACGTCCTCAACGGCGACGGCACCAGCGCGTGGAACGGCCCGAACCCGGTGCACCTCGACACCACGCACTCGGGCAGCACGTACTCGCTGAAGGACCCGACGATCACCAACACGTCCTGCCAGGACGCGGCCAACAACACCACGTTCAGCGGGCCGGACGACCTGTGGGGCAACGGCACCGCCAGCAACCGCGAAACCGGCTGCGTCGACGCGCTGTTCGCCGCCCAGACCGAGAACAAGATGCTCTCGCAGTGGCTGGGCCGCAACAGCTTCGACGGCAGCGGCGGCGGCTGGCCGATCCGCGTCGGCCTGAACGACCAGAACGCCTACTACGACGGCACCCAGGTCCAGATCGGCAAGAACACCGCCGGCGGCTGGATCGGCTCGATCGACGTCGTCGCGCACGAGCACGGCCACGGTATCGACGACCACACCCCGGGCGGCATCTCGGGCGCGGGCACGCAGGAGTTCGTCGCGGACGTCTTCGGCGCCTCCACCGAGTGGTTCGCGAACGAGCCGTCGCCGTACGACGTGCCGGACTTCCTCGTCGGCGAGCAGGTCAACCTCGTCGGCTCCGGCCCGATCCGCAACATGTACAACCCTTCGGCGCTGGGCGACAAGAACTGCTACGACAGCAGCGTTCCCAACGGTGAGGTGCACGCGGCCGCCGGCCCCGGCAACCACTGGTTCTACCTGCTGGCCGAAGGCACCAACCCGACCAACGGGCAGCCGACCAGCTCGACCTGCAACAGCTCCACGGTCACCGGTCTCGGCGTGCAGACCGCGCTGAAGATCTTCTACAACGCGATGCTGCTCAAGACCTCCAGCAGCTCGTACCTGAAGTACCGCACCTGGACGCTGACCGCGGCGAAGAACCTGTTCCCGGGCAGCTGCACCGAGTTCAACACCGTCAAGGCGGCGTGGGACGCGATCTCCGTCCCGGCGCAGTCGGCCGACCCGACCTGCTCGGCGACCGGCACCGTCACGGTTTCGAACCCGGGCAACCAGTCCACCACGACCGGCGCTTCGGTGAACCTGCCGCTGTCGGCCTCCGGTGGCACCGCGCCGTACACCTGGTCGGCCACCGGTCTCCCGGCCGGCCTGTCCATCAACGCCTCCACCGGCACGATCTCGGGCACCGCGACCACCGCGGGCACCTCGAACGTCACGGTGACGGCGAAGGACGCGGCCAACAAGACCGGCACGGCGTCGTTCACCTGGACCGTCGGCACCACCGGCGGCTGCTCCGGCCAGAAGATCGTCAACGGCGGCTTCGAGTCGGGCAGCGGCAGCTGGACCGGCACCACCGGCGCGATCGGCCAGTGGGCGTCCTCGGGTGAGGCGGCGCACGGCGGCACGTACAGCGCCTGGCTCGACGGCTACGGCTCGACCCACACCGAGTCCGTCGCCCAGTCGGTGAGCATCCCGGCGGGCTGCCACGCCAGCCTGACGTTCTACCTGCACATCGACACCGCGGAAACGACCACCACCACCGCCTACGACAAGCTGACCGTCACCAACGGCAGCGCGACGCTGGGCAGCTACTCCAACCTGAACAAGGCCTCCGGGTACACCCTCCGGACGATCGACGTCTCGTCGGCCGCCGGCGGCACCCTGGCGCTGAAGTTCAGCGGCACCGAAGACAGCTCGCTGCAGACCTCGTTCGTCATCGACGACGTGGCCGTCACCCTGAGCTGAAGCTGAACCGCTGAGACGGGGAGACCGGGCTGCCGGTCTCCCCGTTTCGCCGTTCCCGGGGGCAGAATCGGGCGCATGGACACCGAAGAGCTGCGCGCGACCCAGGCCCCGCTGAAGGACAAGTACCGCGAGCAGCCCGAGAGCGCGCTCGTCACGCTGCACGCCGACGCCGAATTGGACGGTCTCGGAATTTCCTGCAAGGTCGAGACCGGCCGCGCGATCGTGGAGGCCGGCTTGCACCCGGCGACGGGCGGCGACGGCACCCTCGCCTGCTCGGGCGACATGCTGCTGGAAGCGCTCGCCGCGTGCGCCGGCGTGACGCTGCGGGCGGTGGCGACGTCACTGGGGCTCGAGGTGCGCGGCGGGCGCGTGCGCGCCGAAGGCGACCTGGACTTCCGGGGCACCCTCGCCGTCGCCAAGGACGCCCCGGTGGGCTTCCGCGCGATCCGGCTGTCGTTCACCTTGGACACCGACGCCTCCGAGGAGCAGCTCGCCACGCTGAAGAAGCTGACCGAGCGCTACTGCGTCGTCTTCCAGACGCTGCGGACGCCGCCGGAATTCGCCGTCACCCTCTCGGCGGCTCAGGGATAAACCCGGAGGACAAAGCGGACGAGCTGGCCTAGCTTGGCGGGGTCACCGAGAGGGGAAACCGCCATGCCGGAACCGGACAGCGCCGTCCAGGTGCGCGGGCTCGTCAAAACCTACGGCTCGACCCGCGCGCTCGACGGCGTCGACCTCGACATCCCGGCCGGGCGCGTGCTCGGCCTGCTCGGCCCGAACGGCGCCGGCAAGACCACCACGGTCCGCATCCTGACCACGCTGCTACGGCCCGACTCCGGGTCGGCGCGCGTGGCCGGGTACGACGTCCTGGCCCAGCCCGACGAGGTGCGGCAGCGGATCGGGCTGTCCGGGCAGTACGCGGCCGTCGACGAGAACCTCACCGGGTTCGAAAACCTCTACATGGTCGGGCGCCTCTACGGCAGGCGGAAGCCCGCGGCCCGCTCGCGCGCCCGGGAGCTGCTGGCGCGGTTCGCGCTCGAAGAGGCCGCGGACCGGCCGGCGAAGGGTTACTCGGGCGGCATGCGGCGGCGCCTCGACCTGGCCGGCGCGCTGGTCGCCGAGCCGACCGTCGTCGTCCTCGACGAGCCGACCACCGGCCTCGACCCGGGCGGGCGGCTCGACACGTGGGGCGTCATCAAGGAGCTGGTCGCGGACGGCACGACCGTGCTGCTGACCACCCAGTACCTCGAAGAGGCCGACCAGCTGGCCGACTCGATCGTGGTGATCGACCACGGCCGGGTGATCGCCCGCGGCACGGCCGACGAGCTCAAGGCCCAGATCGGCGGCGAGCGGCTGGAGCTGGTCGTCGCCTCGCCCGCGGACCTGCCGGCGACGCTGGCGGTGCTGCGCGAGGTGGGGACGGGCGAGCCGGCCGGCGACGACCACACGCGCCGCGCGGAAATCCTCGTCGACACCGGCCCGAAGGCGCTCATCGAAGCCCTGCGCCGGCTCGACGCCCAGGGCATCGCCGTCCAGGACGTCGCCCTGCACCGGCCGACCCTCGACGACGTCTTCCTGTCCCTGACCGGCCACGGCGCCTCGGCCGAGGAGGTGGCGAAGTGAGCACACTCGCGAAAGGCATTTCCGACGGCGGCGTCATCACCTGGCGCAACCTGATGAACGTCCGCCGCAACCCGGACTGGCTGATGGCGGCGACGCTGCAGCCGATCATGTTCGTGCTGCTGTTCGCCTACGTGTTCGGCAACGCGATCGGCGGCGAAGCGGGCGGCGCGGCGTACCGGGAGTTCCTCATCGCGGGGATCTTCGCCCAGACGGTGGCGTTCAACTCGGCGTTCACGGTCATCGGCTTCGCCAACGACCTGCAGAAGGGCATCATCGACCGGTTCCGGTCGCTGCCGATGTCCCGCCTCGCGGTGGTCCTCGGCCGGACGACGTCCGACCTGGTGGTCAGCGTGGTGGCGCTGGTCGTGATGTCGGCGTGCGGGCTGATCGTCGGCTGGCGCATCCGCGGCAGCTTCTGGGACGCGCTGCTGGGCTACCTGGTGATGCTGATGTTCGCGTGGGCGCTGTCGTGGGTGGGCGCGCTGATCGGCCTGGCGGCGCGCAGCGTCGAGGTGGCGCAGAGCCTCGGCCTGATCTGGATGTTCCCGCTGAGCTTCATCTCCTCGGCGTTCGTCCCGACGGGGACGTTGCCGCCGTTCCTGAAGGCGATCGCGGACTGGAACCCGTTCACGGCGGTGATCAACGCGACCCGGGACTTGTTCGGCAACCGCTTCGGCCCGGCGCAGACGGGGTGGCCGGCGGAGCACGCGGCGCTGTACGCGATCCTGTGCTGCCTGGGGATCATCGCGGTGTTCGCTCCCCTGGCGACGGCGAAGTACCGCCGGGTGGCGAGCAAGTAACACCGTCCGAAGAGGACTGACCTCGGTCAGTCCTCTTCGGACAGCTCCACGATCGGGATCACCCGCTTCGCCTGCCGAGCCTTGGCCTGGTGGTCGGCCAGGAACGGGTACTGCTTCTCGAGTTCGGTCCACATCCGCACGTAGTCCGCCCCCAGCAGCGGCAGCGCCTCCGCCTCGAACTCGCGGCCGTCCACCTCCACCTTCACCCGCGGGTCCTCCGCGAGGTTCAGGTACCAGCCCGGGTGCTTCGGTGCCCCGATGTTGGACGCCACGACCAGCAGCCGGTCGCCGTCGCGGTGGTACATCATCGGGACCGTGCGCGGCTTGCCGGACTTCCGACCCGTCGTCGTGAGCAGCACCAGCCGCTCGCGGTGCATGCCCTCGACCTCGCCGCCCGCCCGGAACTGCTCGATCACGCGGCGGTTCGTCTCCCGTACGTCCACGGCGGTCACTGGTCGTAGTACCGGGTCGGCGGGGGCTGCTGTTGCGGGTACTGCCGGGTCGCCGGGGGCGGGGCGGCGCTCTGCCGGCGCCGGTGCAGGGTCCGGGCGCTGGCCGCCATGCTGTTCACGACCGCGGCGATGACGAGCCCGATGACGAGGTTGATCGCGGCCGTGGCGATCTTCGCGCTCGGTGCGACCGTCAACGTCAGCGGCAGGACCACGGCGATCAGCGTCACCAGCACCATGATCCAGCCGAAGAACTGGGACGGCGCCGGCGTGGCCACGCTCAGCAGGTGCATCAGCCCGGTGGCGAGCAGGGCCACCGCGGCGGCGACCAGCGCGTACGTCGTGGTGCTCGCGTTGCCCCAGACGCCCTCGCCTTTTGGGGCCAGCACTTCGACCTCGAACACGCCACGCGCGATGAGCAACCCGACCACCGCGAGCAGGGCCGCGATCACCGCCGTCGCCACCCCGCCCGCCCACAGCCGGCGCGCGTCGATCCCCGGGCGGACGTCCTGGGGCTGGTTCCCGTAGTAGTCGGACATCAGAGCCTTCCTGGGTCGGCTGCCTCTCGCCCCCGATTGTCCCCTCTTTCGGGCGCGTCCGCGATTTGCGCTGGAGCGCACTCCAGCTCGTAGCGTCGGGGTATGACCACCGCACAGCACAAGATCGGTTCGGGCTTCGGCGCCACCACCACGGCCGCCGAGGCCGTCGCGGGTGCCGACCTGACGGGCAAGCTCGCCGTCGTCACCGGCGGATACTCCGGGATCGGCCTCGAGACCACCCGTGCCCTGGTGGGCGCCGGCGCGCACGTCGTCGTCCCGGCTCGCCGCCGCGAGACCGCCGAGGAGGCGCTCGCCGGCTTCGAGAACGTCGAGGTCGGCGAGCTGGACCTGGGCGACCTCGAGAGCGTCCGCGCCTTCGCCGAGCGTTTCCTCGCGACCGGACGGCGGATCGACCTCCTGATCGCCAACGCGGGCGTGATGGCCTGCCCGGAGACCCGCGTCGGGCCCGGCTGGGAAGCCCAGTTCGCCACCAACCACCTCGGCCACTTCGCCCTGGTCAACCGCCTGTGGCCGGCCGTCGCCGATGGCGCCCGCGTCGTCTCGCTGTCCTCGCGTGGCCACCACTACTCGCCGATCCGCTGGGACGACGTCCAGTTCGAGCGCGGCTACGAAAAGTGGGCGGCCTACGGGCAGGCCAAGACGGCCAACGTGCTCTTCGCCGTCCGGCTGGACGAGCTGGGCGCCTCGCGAGGCGTGCGCGCGTTCGCGCTGCACCCCGGCGGCATCATGACGCCGCTGCAGCGGCACCTCCCGAAGGAGGAGATGATCGAACGCGGCTGGATCGACGAAGCCGGCAACTTCCTGATGCGGTTCAAGACGCCGGAGCAGGGCGCGGCGACGACGGTCTGGGCGGCGACATCACCGCAGCTGGCCGGGCTGGGCGGGTTGTACCTCGAGGACTGCGATGTCGCCGAGCTCGCCCCGGACGACGCCGAAGGCCTGGCCGAGTCGGGTGTCCGCCGGTACGCCGTGGACCGCGACGAGGCCCGTCGCCTGTGGACGCTGTCGGCGGAGCTGACCGGGGTGGACGCTTTCGCGTGATCTTCTGACGTTTGCCCGTCACGGGATCGGGGTACATCGCGGCCGTGGCCGACGAAGCCGGCAGAACGGGGAACGCGCCGATGGGCGACGCGGACGACGTCACGTGTGCGCGCTTCGCCATCGGCGAGTTCGCCACCGCCCCGCGCTCCTTCGACGACGACCGTCCGCCCGGCCTGCTGGGCGGGCGGTACGAGGTCGGCAGGCTGGTCGGCAGCGGCGGGACGGCCCGGGTGTACCGGGCCTACGACCTGCGGCTCGGGCGGGAGGTCGCGGTCAAGATCTACGCGCGGGACGCCGTCGCGCTGGATCAGCGGCGCCGGCTGCGCGAGATGAGCATCCAGGGCAGCATCACCCACCCGGGCGTGGTGGCGCTGCTCGACAGCGGCACCGAGCACGGCCGGACGTACCTGGTGATGCAGCTCGTCGAGGGCGAGAACCTGGCGGAGCGGCTGCTGTCCGGCCCGATGCCGGTGGCGGAGGCGATGGCGCTGGCCGACGGGCTGGCCGAGGCGCTGGCCCACGTGCACGCGCGCCGCGTCGTCCACCGGGACCTCAAGCCCGCCAATGTGTTCCTGTCCGCGGACGGCCCGTTGATCGGCGACTTCGGCATCGCGCACGCCCTCGACACGACGCACATCACGGGCACGGGCGTGGTCCCCGGCACGGCGGCGTACCTGGCGCCCGAGCAGGTGGGCGGCGAGCGGGCGGGACCGCCGGCGGACGTGTACGCGCTCGGGCTGATCCTGCTGGAGTGCTTGACGGGCCGGCGCGAGTACCCGGGCACGATGGTCGAAGCGGCCATGGCACGGCTGACGCGGCCCCCGCGGATCCCGGAGGGGCTGCCGCCGTCCCTGGCGCACACGGTGCGCCGGATGACCCGCCGCGAACCGGCCGACCGCCCGACGGCGGCGGAGGTCCGGACGCTGCTGCACGCACCGGTCCCGGCGCGGCCGTGGCCCGCGGGCCGGCTGGGCGAGGTCCTGAGGCGCCACCGCGCGGCCCCGGCGGGCGGCGGAAGGAGAGAGCGCCTCGCGGCGGCGAGTGGTGCCGGCGCGGGCCACTCGGGAGAGCGCGCCCCGCTGGAGACTTCGGCGGCCGGCATCCTGGCCAGCTCAGCGCCAGATCGCCACGCGGGCCACACGGGCCACGCGGGCCACTCAGGCGAGCGCGCCCCGCACGAGCCCCCCGCAGCCGGCTTCCCGCCCAGCTCCCCGGCGCCTGCCCAGGCACCCGAAGCCGTTCACCGCTCCCCCGCCCCCACGGTGCCCGACACCCGCCGGCCCCACCCGGTCGCCCCGCGGAGAATCCTCTCCGCGATCGGCCTCTCGCCGGCGAGCGAACCCGCGCACCGCCGCCGGTTCACCGCGGCCGCCGGGTTGACCGCCGCCGCCGTCGCCGCCGTTTCCGCTCTCCTCCTCTCCGCGCCGGACAGCACCAGCACCCCGGCTCAGCCGCCCGCCCCCAGCTCGCCCGCGCCCGCCACCCCCTCCTCCACTCCGCTCGCCGCCTCCGGGACACCCGGCCCGGGGCCCCGCGCCACCGAGTCCGCCGAGCTCGAACCCGCCGCCGTGACCCACGCCAGCCCGGCGCCGCCCCAGCACCCGAAGCCCGCCGGCCCGCCGCCTCCGCGGATCCACGGCAAGGGCAAAGGTCCCGGCCCCGGGACCTCCGGCCGGGCGTGATCCGGGTCCAACGGCCCTAGTGCCGGAAAGCGCTCCTGAATAGCGCGGAATTGTTTTCCGGAATTCGGACTCGAACCAATAACGAGCCGTAACCGGAACCCTGCGCGACCCGACAACCACCACGTGTCCGCCTGGCCGCGGCACTCCGCCGGGAATCCCCGTCCCGGCCGGTTCCCCGACTCCACGGAGGTCTTGATGAGCGTCCACGCTGCCCTCGCGCGGCCGGTTTCCGGAACACCTCGCGGGCGGCACGCCAAGCCGCTTCCCGCGTGGCCGCGCGTCGTCGCCAGGGTGCTCTTCCTCGCGTTCGGCTTGGTCTCCGCCGGTGTGGTCGTCTTCGCCGGCTGGCCGCCCGTGCTGCTGGTCGTCCCCGCCGCCGTCCTCCTGCTGCTCGTCGCGAGCGTCGCGAAACTGCGGACCGCGGCCCGGAAGATCGACACGATCTTCGCCGAAGAACTGCCGCGGGAAACGAATCCCGAAAACGGCGGAAGCATCGAGATCTCCTGACTTTCCGCGCCACAAAACTCACTGCTCGGCAAAGGGATGACAGCCCTGGTGACCTCGCCCGGCCCCGGCGTACAACGGGTCGGGCACAGCGCCACCGACCTTGGGGAGTCATCATGGCCGATCCCGCAGCCCCCGCGTCGCCGGTCGAGCTCGACCGGGTTCGCACCGAACTGGCCGCACAAGGCCATCCGTGGGTCATGGGCGAGAACTCCATGACCATTCTCGAAGAAGACCAGCGCCGCCACCGCCTGGGCGTCCCGCTCCCGCCGGAAAACGACCGGCGCGACCTGGAATCACAGGCGAAGTCCCTCGCCGCCGGGGAAGCCGGCCGCGCGAGCGCGGGGTCCGGTGCCGGTGCGCCCGCGCAGTTCGACAGCCGCAACGCGGGCGGCGCCAACTACGTGACGCCGGTCAAGGACCAGGGCGACTGCGGCTCGTGCGTCTCCTTCGGCACGGTGGCCGCGATCGAGACGGTCGCCGCGTTCACCCGCGGCCAGCCCGGCCTCAAGCTCGACCTGTCCGAGGCGCACCTGTTCTACACCCACGGCTCGAACGACGGGGCGACGTGCGACACCGGCTGGATGCCCGACCGGGCGCTGAAGGCCTGCCACGACGTCGGCATCACCTACGAGGACTACTTCCCGTACAGCGCGCGCAACCGGTCCGGCGCCAGGCTGAACGCCGACTGGCCGAACCGGCTCGCGACCACGCCGTCGTACGCCGCGCTGACCGGCAACCCGGCGGCCATGAAGGAAAAGCTCGCCGCGTGCGGCGCGCTGATCGCGTGTTTCCTCGTGTACCAGGACTTCTTCTCGTATCAGACGGGCGTGTACCGCCACGTCACCGGCGCGCTGGCCGGCGGCCACTGCGTCACGCTCGTGGGCTACGACGACGCCCAGGGCTGCTGGATCGCGAAGAACAGCTGGAGCACCGGCTGGGGCGACGGCGGCTTCTTCCGGATCGCCTACGGCGAGTGCGGCATCGAGACCTGGCAGGTGGAGCAGGTCGGCGCGGTGAACCTGCGCTCGTGGACCGGCTCGACCTCGGTGCTCGGGCTGTGGAGCAACGACCAGGACCGCAACACGTGGGCCTACCTCAAGGACCTGGGCTGGCTGCACCTCGCCTCGGACGACGAGGTGGTCAACAAGGCGATGCTCACCGAGCTCGTCGTCGCGAAGCAGGGTGGCCGTCCGGTCAACGTGTTCAACAACAACGGCACGATCATCGAGACCTACGTCTTCTAGGAGCCGCGAGATGGCCGCATCGACCAGCCCGTCCGCCGCGCCCGCGGCGGTGGCACCCGGCGCCAGCCCGGACAACGCGCCCCAGCCCCTCACCCCGGACCAGCTGACCGCCGCGACGACGACCGTGACCGCGGAACCGAGCGTGGCCCCGGTGCTCAGCCCGCCCGGCGCGCCGCAGACGTCCGCCCCGGCCGCGACCGCCACGGCCTGGCAGTCGAACAAGAAGGTACTGGCGCTCTGGACCAACAACTCCGACCGCAACGGCTACGCCTACGTCGACGGCGTCGGCTGGAAGCGCCTCGCGACGAACAGCGACAGCGTGCACGAGGCGCTGCTGGCCCTCGCCTCGTCGGGGCGGCTGGCCGGCTCGATCACCTACCCCGAGGCTACCGACGGCCTGGTCCACGAGATCTACCTCTGGTGAAGGTGCTCACGCTCGAAGCCGACGGCGCGGCGGCCGACGTCGCGCCCGGCGAGCGGCTCGAGCTGCGGCTGCCCGAGAACGCGGGTACCGGCTACCAGTGGATGCTGGACGACCTGGGGCCGCCGCTGCGGGTGGTGGAAGAGACCCGCCACCCGGGCACCCCGGACCGGGCCGGCTCCGCGGGCGAGCACCGGTTCGTCCTGCACGCGGACGCCCCGGGCGAAACAACGCTGGTCGCGCGCCACGCCCGCCCGTGGGCGCCGGAAAACGAGCTGCGCCGGTTCCGCCTGACGGTCCGGGTCCGCCCGGCGTGAGTCAGCCCGCGTCCTGCCAGGGCTCGAAGCTGCGCAACAGCAGCCTCACCTGGGCCGGGTCCCTGACCTCGGCCTCGACGCCGCGCGGCATCGCGATGATCAGATGCGTGTCCCGCGCGGCGCAGCCGGCCGCCGTGGCGGCCAGGACCGCCGCTCCGCCGCCGTCGACCGCCGTGGCCATCGTCAGATCGACGACGACCCGGCGGGCCCCGGCGGCGAAGGCGTCTTCGACCGCGCGGTGGTAGCTGGGAGCCAAACCTCCGTCGAACACCCCGTCGACGGACAGGATGACCTCGTCTTCGAGGAGAACGCTGCGAAGTGTCATCCCGACCTCCTGCCGACCGGGTTTTTCCCACCGGTCCGGGTTCTTCGTAAAAGGTTACGTCAGGCCCCCGTCCGGGTGCAGGCTGAGAGCGGCACGCCTCGACGTCGAGGAGGACCGCCGCCGGCGAAGAACTCCCGCGTTTTTCCCTGTTGATCAAAGGAAAAGCGGTCCAAGCCCGCTCCGGGCGGACGTTCGCGTCGCAGAACCCGTACCCCGGCGAACCGTGGGCGATCGTCCCGGACGGCAGTCCGGAAGACGTCGGCGGCGCCGTTCGGTGGGGCGAAGAACGCCGATGGTCTCCTCTCCCATTCCAAGGTATAGCCGCCCCCCCCCGGGCTTGCGACAAGACCCCGGCGCGGGTCCACAATCCGGGGCGACGACGAGCGGGGCTTCGACGTCGTGCCGACGGCCCCGAACTGCGCTCGACCGCGTCGGCGCACCGGGGCAAGCCGACGCCCGAGCAGATCCGCAAGTCCACTGAGGACACCGTCACGACCCAGTTCGAGACGATCTCCGTCGCCGCCGAGGGCTGCGACGTCCTCGTCGCCGGCGGGGCCCTGCAGTTCGCGACGCGCTCGATCGCGCAGCGGCTGGGCGCCGCCTACGTCCACGCGAGTTTCTGCCCCATCACCTTGCCCTCCGACTTGCACGCGCCGCCGCCGATGCCGTGGCGGACGCCCGGGGAAAAGGACAACCGCGCTCTGTGGGAAGAAGACGCGCGGCGCTGGAACAGCTTTTTCGGCGCCAAGGTCAACGAATACCGCGCGGCCGCCGGGCAGGCCCCGGTCGACGATCTGCAACGCCACGTGGTCGGCGAGCGGCCGTGGCTGGCCGCCGACGCCGCGCTGGCGCCGTGGCCCCCGTCTGGACAACCAATGTGACGCGCCGGCCGTGCGCCAGTTCTCCGGCTCCGTCTACTACGTCGACGTGCAGTGCTCCGGCGGGGTCGCGCCGGGCGGG